>CAZVUY010000009.1:0-1137 GCA_964630525.1 uncultured Candidatus Saccharibacteria bacterium | reverse complement strand
GCGCACACTTCGCACTCGTCGCATTCGCTACTGGCGGAACACTGCGGGCACTCGTCAAGGCATACCCACCAGGGATTAAATGGCGGCGTCAGGTAGTCGGCCTCGGCCCGGTAGAACGCGGCGGGTAGAACGTCGCTACTCACTGGTGGCACCGGCATCCGCACGGGGCTTTCTTTGGCTGCTCGCCGTGGTGAGTCCCCGGTTTGGTTCCGACTATTCCGGGTGCGGCCATCGGCGTAGTCGAGCGCGGGCCTCGCTTGTGCTTGCATTCGTGGCATCGGGGATTGGCGCTCATTCGGCACGCTCCATGTATCGTTCGCGGTTCTCGTTCACGCGGTCCTCCGCCACAAGGCGGGCCGAGGACAGCATCGTCTGGGCGTATTCCTCCATGCCCCACACATCGGCGAACTCGCGGATGCGTACACAGAGGTCTGCGCGGCTGCGTTCGAGGTTGGCACGGTAGGTGTCGCGGTCGAGGGTGATGGGGTTCATCACGCTGCCTCGTGGTCTTCGCAGGGCACACTGCGATCCTGGTTGGGGTACGTCCGTCCGTTCAGCAGTTCCCACGCCGAGGCGTAGCGGCTGACCTTCCGGTTGATCCCGCGCCCACAGGTGGGGCAGGTGAACAGGACGGGGAGGTTGTCGTCGCTCATCCCGGCACCGGGGAGGACGGGGATACGCTGGAGTTCGAGTTGTGCTACCATTACTTGTGACCGGAAGTTCCTTTCGGTTGTTGCCTTTCTTTTGGAGGAGCCGGGGCTGTCGCAGGCCCCGGCTTTTCCGTTTGTGGTTAACAGTGCAATGGGCGGGGTAGCGACTGATCTCCTCCTTCCTATCGGCAGTGCGGGCAGGGAGTGCCGTACTTGCGTTCTCCCTTGTCCTTGTGGGTGCGGCACCGGATGGTCTCCGGTGTACCGGAATAGCCCGCCACACTGAAAACGCGGTGTGGCCTTTCGACCGAGCCGTACTTGGTCTCCTCCATCTTGGAAGTGAACCGGATGCTGCGGTTCGCTCCCCCAAGGGAGAGTTCCTTTCGGGCCTCTGCGAGGCGGCTTGCTGTCTTGCTGTTCATTCCGTGATTTCTCCTTTCATTTTCTCACGGCTGGTGTCACGCCGCCGTGTCTTGGTGGCGTTTCT
>CAZVUY010000008.1:0-3669 GCA_964630525.1 uncultured Candidatus Saccharibacteria bacterium | reverse complement strand
AAAGAAGTAGTCGGCATCTTGTTTATCGCCGATGTTAATGTTTCCGTATATCTTCATGTCATTTGTCAAGCTTTGTGTCTTGGCAGGCACAATTGCGTCAGCCATGTTAGCGGTTGCTCGAACAGCTATTGCTTTGCTTGTATCTATGCCTTGAACCAGACCGGCAACTATGTTTTTACCATGCTCAATAAACACTCTTGATGGTGATTTTACTTGTGCGGCAGCAGCAAAGGCTTTACTTGCACCAGAAGCTAATGCGCTTGCCACTGATCTAACTCGACCAGCGACTGAGTTCATGCCAGCCTCAAGACCTAGCACTATCTGCACGCCTGAATTGAATAATAGACTACTTGCGCCACTGAATGCTGCGAGTATACTTGATCGTAAACTCCATGGCTTATGGTTTTGTCTTGTAAAAGTGTTACCTGTATTCTCTGCGCTGCGAGCAACCTGACCTAATCCTGTCTGTGCAGCTTTTGTATCTCGAAGTTTGTCTATGTTAGTTTTGTGGTCGGCTGTTGCTTTATGAGCTGTTATTGACGCATCTCGCTGCCTGTCTTGTGCGCCCCTTAGCCCATGAAGTGCTTCTCTAGCCTCTAACGAATTGGGACCAAATTGCTTTACTGCATCAGCGTAAGTTCTTTGCGCTCTTTCTACTGCTAGATTTGAACCCTCTAAAGTATACTGCGTGTCTCGCAAAGTGTCGGTAGACGTTTTGGCATTGTCTAATGCTGTCTTCAGTTCCCTTTGTGCAACAGATTGCCTATCTGTTGCACTTTTAGCAGTGTCAGACGATAGACCGAGTAGTTGCAGACCTGTGCCTAGCAAACCAAGCGCACTAGCAAGACCGTTGACCAGTGGCGCTATAGCATATAAAGCAGGTCCGAGTTTCTGGGCAAGCCAGCTATACGCCTGAGCAAGCCAGCCAACAAGTCGTGATATACCAGCTACAAGCAACGACAAGACTGCAAGCGGTGCTACAATAGCAGCCACAAGTGCGCCACCTAAAAATGTTGCAACAGCCTTTATCTGATCCTGAAACGGTGCTATCGCTTGCCTCATAGTATTCCAAGCTGATTGTAAGTCTCTGCCAGCAGCAGCTAATTGTCCTCTTAAAAATGAAACAAACGGTCTAAGCGTATCCCATAGAGTGGTTACTGCCCTACCAACAGCTTTTAGGGCGTTACCAAACCCTTCATAAGCTGTTTGTAGTTTAGGCGCATTTGCGTCAACCCACTTTGTCATAGAAGCCATGCCGTCTCTAATCTTTGGCAATAGTTTGTCTGCGATAGTGGCAGTAGATCTCGTTATAGATGCCTTTAGGTTCTCAAAAGCACCTTTTGTGGTTTCGCCAGACTTTAGTGCTGCGCCACCGACATTTGTTTCAAGAGCGTTCAAGAACCTTTTAGAATCAACCTCGCCCCTTGAAACCATATCTCGCATTTCGCCAGCAGTTTTACCGTATTCTTTGCCTAGCATAGCAAGTATCGGCAAACCAGCGTCTTGTAATTGATTGACTTCTTCCATTGAAAGTTTGTTAGAAGCAAGAACTTTGTTTATTACACCGCCAGATTCATTAAACTTCTTGCCTGTGATTGTTGCTACATCACCCGTCAATGATAGGACTCTGGTCAATTCTTTACCGGGCGCAATGCCAGCAGCTACAGCCGAGGCAGCGGCACTTGCAGCATCGCCCATACCAAACGCCGTACCCTTTACAGATGCAAGAGCCGAATCCATTATAGCCTGTATAGTTTTTGTCGAATGTCCCAAGCCCTCCAGTTTCTTTTTTGCATTCTCAATATTTAAAGCACGCTCAAAACCACCTTTGACAGCAAGCCCTGCAAGTGCGCCAGCAGCGACTGCTGCTGAACCAAGAGCTGAAAGACCAACCTTTTTTACTGCACCAACAACAGCACCAAGCTTTGTTTGTACGCCTTTATTAGCCTGGTCAAACTTTGACGTCTGTAAGTCTAAGTCATAATGAATCGAACCGACATTTGTACTCATGGCTTTATAATCCTTACTTCTTCAACGATGCCACTAATGCCTCTTTCTTGCTTTTGCAGACCATCAATATATTCTTTACCGCCATTCGTGCCAGTAGCTATCTGTAGAATATTGTCGAGCGATTCTTTAGCCTGAATCCGATACATTGAGTTCATGAGAGCAAAAAAGCTAACAGCCAACTCATCAAGAGATTGTGATAAAGTGTACTGATAAAATCTTATGAACTCGGGGATCATGTCTAGCCATTCCCCTCTGCTTTTGGGTCTGTGTCAAATGCCACCCCCTTTTCTTTAAGTTCTTTGTTGTCAGATGGTTGTATACTTTCCATCATAGAAGTAATCAGTTCCAGCACAGACTCCATGTCAAGTTTTACACCGTCTAACTCTGGTATCAATTCAGCAATAACTTCGTCCATATCGACTTCGGCTTGTTTGATTTCTTTCTTTGTTGATATATTTATATTTTGAAAGATTTCTCCGATTTTCGATACTATCAAAGTGTGACTCATTCGTAGAGGTTTGCAATCCAATTCAACACCCTTAATTTTTACTTTAAAATTCTTTGGTTTTAGGTCTTCAATAGTTAATCCCATATTATTCTCCTTTAACTTATCACGTTCTTGTCTCTATGCAAGACCTGAACGCTTATCTTATATATCTTCTCATACTCTAAGTCTCTTGCAACATCGTCGACATCGCCAATCACAAGAAACGTGTAGACATAAGTGTTATTTATTAGTGTTGAGTGCATTCTGTGGACAAACCGCTTTATACTTTCAATCTTTGCTATAGCGTCAACTGCACTGTGGTCTTTTACATAAACATCAAGCACCGTTTCTTCAATTGGCACATAGTTATTCAGTTGACCGCCAGACCTAACAACAAAAACTCCCTCTGTATTATCTGGTATTTGACCAACAAATATATCTGTACCAACAGTCCCAAAGTTAGCCCCCTGCAAGTAATTAGCAAATTCATACGACACATCACTCATGGTCTAGCTCTTCTTCCATGTTTCATCAGTGTAAAGTTTATCCTATTAACAGCGTCATCACCAGCAGTCTTAAGGTAAGCTTTGCCAGTGCCAGAAGTAGTGTATCGCCTTACTCGCCTTTTGCTATCACCGCCAAACTCTTGAAAGCGTGCGTAAACTTTATAATAAGAGACTCGCCACTTTAAGTTTCCTACCTTTTTAATATCAGATTCAGATCGTAAGTGACCAGTCTTGCCATATGGCGTTCGTATTCTAGCATTGATCAAGGTGTCTCTAGCAGCCTCTCGAAGTGCGTTATCCATTACGTTAAGCATAGACCGTCTAAACTGCGGCATTTTGTCATTGATTACAGCTTTACCACTCATGATATAACCCCGTATTTAAGCAAGGTAACTTTTATAAATTGAACCTCTGGGCTTCTAAGCTTGCGTGCTTTTATAACTCTCTCGACTCTAAAATGCTCGCCCTCGAACTTTATAATATCTTTCCTGTCTACACCGCTGTCTGATTCAAACCATGCCATTGCGTCAGACTGAATAGCTTCGTTGTTGCCTAACGATACCTGCTCTGTGATATACCTAAAATGACACTTGAGTGACGTTTCTCCAGAGGGTAAAAAATCACCGTATGCGTTTCGGGTTGTCGTAACCTTGTATGCAGTGTGGA
>CAZVUY010000007.1:0-4404 GCA_964630525.1 uncultured Candidatus Saccharibacteria bacterium | reverse complement strand
CTCAGCGCGAAGCAGCGCAGCTTCTTGAGATGAGTCCGCAGCGCTATAACTATTTCGAGAGATTCGGTAGCACGCTACCCCATGACGCTTTGCGCACCATGGCGAACGTGTGGGCAGAACGAACACAAAGCAATATTGCAAGGTTCTATAGTGAATATCATTCAAGCTGATCCGCGCTCCCTTATTCCCTACGCTTTCAATAATCGAAAGCACGGCGATCAACAAGTCGATCGTATCGCTAACTCGATTCGCGAATTTGGCTTCAACCAGCCCGTTGTTATAGACGAAACCAACACTGTGCTAGTTGGTCACGGTAGACTAGCCGCAGCTCTAAAGTTAGGGCTCGACAAAGTGCCAGTTCTACAAGTGCTAGGGCTGACGGAAGCCAAGAAAAAAGCCTACCGCATTTTAGATAACAAGCTTCAGAACGATAGCGAGTGGGATTTTGCAAACGTAGAGCTAGAGCTAGCGCACCTAGAGGATTTGGGCTTTGAGCTTGAGCCGTGGGGGTTGGAGGAATTGCTAGCGTTAGCCCCTGAAGATCAAAAAGAGGCGCACGAAGATGCCGGTCCAGGAGAATTCCCCGAAGAGCCTTTTATTAAAAAAGGGGATTTGCTTGAGATGGGTAAGCATAGGGTGCTGTGCGGTGATAGCACAAGCGCAGAAGAGGTTACGACGCTTATGGCAGATGTCGTTGCAAATATGATTATAACAGATCCTCCCTATGGCGTTTCTTATGTTGGGAAAACTAAAGAAGCCTTAGAGATTGAGAATGATGATTTAAATGAAGAAGAGCTGGCTACAATGTGGACAAGCACGCTCGATGCCTGGCTTACACGATTAATAGCCGGGGGGGCATTTTACGCAGCGGTCCCGCCGGGACCGCTGCGACAGATATTTTCTGGAGAATTAAAAGACAGAGGAATCCTTCGCCAAGAGCTTGTATGGGAAAAAGACTCGATGGTTCTGGGGCGCAGTGATTATCACTATAAGCACGAGCCTATTCTTTATGGCTGGAAGCCTGGCGCAGCTCACTATTTCACAGATGATCGGACCAAAACGGACGTTTTGGTCCGAGATCGCCCAAAAGCATCAAAAGAGCATCCGACGATGAAACCTGTTTTGCTTTGGGCTGATTTGATTAGCAATAGTTCAAAAGAAGGCTGGATAGTAGCGGATCCGTTTCTTGGCTCTGGCACAACACTTATTGCAGCCGACCAACTAGGCCGTGTTTGCTACGGAATGGAGATTAGCCCTAAATACTGTCAAGTAATATTAGAGCGATATATTAAGTATTGCGCTGATAGCGGCAAGGACGCGCAGGTCAAAATCAACGGCGAGCCATTTAATCCAGCGGAGCTATAAAGTGGCAGGGAAGGGGAATCCAAAGTTTGAGGCTACGGATGAGCAGCGGCGGCAGGTGGAAATGTTGTCAGGGTTTGGTTTACCACAGGAGCAGATCGCATCTCTAGTTAAGTGCTCAGTCGATACTTTAAACAGGCATTTTCGGAAAGAGCTTGATGATGGCGTAGCCAAAGCCAACAGCCGCGTTTCGCAATTCCTCTATCAGCAAGCCACTAAAAACCTAACCGCCGCCATATTCTGGGCCAAAACCCGTATGCGATGGCGCGAAACGGATCGATTGGAAGTTACAGGCAAAGACGGCGAAGAGCTTATTCCTAAACTAATTGTGAATCTGCACGCGCCGAAGAAAGATGGCAAATGAAAGCAAAGACGCCACTGTATGTTTTGATTTGCACGAGCGGCAATCAGAAGCAGCGCTAAGCCCTGCGACTGAACTGCTTTATGGCGGGGCAGGTGGAGGTGGCAAGTCGCACCTATCCCGAGTGCTCGCTATTCAATGGTGCTTAGAAATCCCCGGCCTTCAAGTCTATTTCTTTCGAAGATTATACGACGATCTAGTTAAGAATCACATCGAAGGCGGTAACGGCTTTCGCGCTATGCTTGCGCCGTGGCTAAACGGGCGCAGTGCAAAATCCCCACTCATTGCTGGTAGATTAGCCGAAATGGTGCAGGGTGAAATCCGTTTCTGGAACGGCTCGAAGATTTTCCTTTGTCACTTGCAGCACCAAAAAGACATCACAAAATACTACGGTCCTGAGTTTCATGTGCTTTTCATCGAGGAAGCTACGCAGTTTAGCGAGTACATGATTCGTTTCTTGCGCTCGCGTTTGCGCATTCCTAACAACGTAAAGATTCCCGAAAAGTACAAGGGGCTATTCCCGCGCGCTATTTACACTACAAATCCGGGAGGTATTGGGCACAGTTATTTCAAGAAAAACTTCATTACAGCCGCGAAGCCGTATGAACTACACCGCGCACCGAAAGAAGACGGCGGATATTTGCGTCAATATATCCCTGCAAGATTAGACGATAACCCTAGTCTCGATAGATCGCAGGTGTTCGCGAGCATGAGCGGATTACCGCCGCTATTACGCGAAGCTATCTTGCAAGGAAATTGGAACGCCGTCATCGGTGCATATTACCCCGAGGCCTCTCCCGATCTGCACATTATCCCGCCGTTCGCTATCCCCGACTACTGGCCACGCTTTATGTCTATGGACTGGGGAGCGTGCGGCGAAGGCGACCCGTTCGCTATCGGCTGGTGGACCGTATCCGATGGCACATACTTACCTCGAGGGAGCTTAGTTTGCTATCGACGCTGGTACGGTCGAGGCTTGCCCAAGATTACGGCGCATCAAATAGCGCAAGGTATTAAAGAAAGAGAGAAAAATGAGCGCATAGTGTCTCGGCACGCGGGCGGCGACATCTTAGAAAAGCGAGGTACCGGGCCATCGGTTTTTGAGATATTCGACGCCGAAGGCATCCACTTTCAGCGCGCCGATATGCGCCGCGTAACTGGTTGGACTCAGATACGAGAAAGACTAGTTGGCAAAGACGGTGATCCGCTCATATACTGGACCACCGAAACCCAAGAAGGGCTCGAATTGCTGTCAAACTTGCAGCACGATTTAAATAATCCTAGCGATGTCGCAGCAGGTGATGATCACGACCCCGATATGGTGCGTTATATGTGCCAAGCGCGTCCGTTTGTGCGCAATCAGCCCGTGGCAGAGCTTCCGTTACAAAAGAAATTCAAACCGCCTACATTAAATGACTTATGGGAATTGAGGCAGACACAGAACAACAGTCGGAGGTAGAGCAGCTAGACTTGCAATCGCTTGGGCTAAAGTGGCTCAAAGAAATTGAATCAGTCGAAGCGTCGAAAGAGCAAAAAGCTTTCGAGCGTATCGGCGAGCGCATTGTTAAAAAGTACCGCAATTCTGATGCGATTCAGCTATATGAATCCGCTACGGGCGGGGCGCGCGTTATGCTTAACGCGTTATGGACGGTTGTTCAGATTATGCAGCCTGTTCTTTACGCAAGGTTGCCTCAAGTTGTAGTAGAGCGTGAGTTTAAAGATAAAGACCCCGTAGGGCGCGTAGCCGCTATGGGCGCTGAGCGCGCGACTAGCTACACGGTGCGATGTCAACAGGATAGATTTAGCTACGCAGTTAAATCCGCTGTGCTCGATAGATTGCTTCCCGGTCGTGGGCAAGTGTGGCTTAGGTACGAAGTCAAAGCGGCTAACAACATAATAGAGCCGTATTCTGAAAAAGTTTATATTGACCCAGTGAACTGGCTCGATTACTTAGAGAGCCCCGCACGCAATCAGTATGAAATAAGATTCAGGGCGCGACGCGCACACATGACGCGCGACGCACTAGTTAAGCGATTCGGCGAAATCGGCAAGCAAGTACAGCTAGGAGAGGAGAACGATAAGCGCCGCAAAAATGACGACGAGCTAGTCAAGCAAGCTGAAGTCTGGGAGATTTGGGACGAAGAAAACAAGTTAGTTATTTGGGTATCTAAAGGCTATCGGCAAGGCGCGCTAGACGCTAAGCGCGACACGCTTAGGCTCAAAGACTTTTATCCATGCCCCATTCCGCTACTCGCCACCACGGTCACCGATACCACATACCCAACGCCTGATTTTAAAATATACGAGAAGCTCGCTGATGAAGTTGATTATGCTACTAAGCGCATAGCTGCAATCATGGACTGCGTGCGCTTAGTCGGCGCGGCAGCTGCTGGCGTAAATGGCGATATTAAGAACATGCTGCGCTTGCAAGATGGGCAGTTATTCCCTATTGAGAATTGGGCGCGCTTTGCAGAGCAGGGCGGTTTTAAAGGCTCAATTGATTGGCTACCAATAGAGAACGCCGTAGCAGCGCTAGCGCCTTTAATGCAATATCAACAGCATTGCTTGAGCTTGATATTTGAGCAAATTATCGGCTTGCCTGATATTATTCGCGGCTCGAGCGACCCAAACGAAACAGTAGAAGCGCAGCAGCAGAAAGGGCGCTGGGCTACTATTCGCGT
>CAZVUY010000006.1:0-5821 GCA_964630525.1 uncultured Candidatus Saccharibacteria bacterium | reverse complement strand
TCTAGCTTCCACTCTAGATTTCCCGAATGTCCGGCTCTCCTCGTTCGCTGTCATCCTGAGGGCTCGTACACTGCGGGTCTGCGTCGTGCCCTGACGGTGCGGAGAAGTCGATACCTCCGCCGAGCGTGTCGTCACCGTCGTTGTCGAGCCTGTCAGAACATTCCGTCACTTCAAACGGAGGCTCCGTTGGGGGCGTACCGCTCGCTTCTGTCGGGTCATCGGCACCATAACACCCGGGCGCATCGGCAGGATAGTCGGTTCCATTTTGGCCGTCGTTGTCGATACCGTCACTACACTGTGCAAGCGGTACCGTCACGGTGTCCTCAACTGTTCCGCCGACTGTCGCGTCGCAGGTAATCGTAAATGCCATGCTCACTTGTGCTACCGCCGTAACATCGTGGTCAGGGTCGTTTGCAGGAAGCTTGTTCCCCGTCCAGTCGCCGCTCGCATCACATGAATTTGCGACCACACCGCTGCTTGTCCAGCTGAGGTTAATGGTTGGACCGGCACCGACAGCCTCCGGTGTATTTGATCCGTTTGCCTTGATGTCGACACTCGCCGTTCCTCCGCTTGCCGTATACACAATGTCGAATGTAATTGATCCGCCGGCTGAAAGAAGCTGGGATGACCCCTCACTTCCCGTGCTGTTTCGAACTTCAACTGTGTAACCGTCCTTTGCCGCCGGAGCCATAGTGTACTGCCTTGCTGTCTGGTTTGCGTATGTTACCGGTCCTACAGTTTGTGTCGCCTGACTGAGAGGGCTCCCTGTGCTTGTGATTGCCCATGTTGTCGGCAGGTTTGATTTAGCAATGATTGTTCCCGTCGCAGGAGGATTGGTTACTGTTACGTCACAGTATCCGGGGTTGTAGGTATGTCCGGGGGGAACAATACCGCTGTGCGAAACTTTTACTTTTTTGAGACCGGTTGAGCTGTATGTTGTCGAGAATGTTGTTCCCGAACCCGTTGCCGGAGTTCCATCCGTCCCCCACACATCTGCATCCCAGGAATATCTTGCGAAGGGATCGCCGCTCGCACTCATGGTTGCCGTTGATTGTCCGAGTACAACTGTCTGGTCGGGAGTACAGGAGAGATTGTGGACGATGTCATCGTCACATGCGCCGAACGAGCCCACACAAACCTGACAGTAGTCGCCTGTCGGTCCGTTGAGATACACCGTCTTCGGTCCGGTTGTCGCCCACTTTGTGGTAAAGCTTACACCGGAACCGCTTGCAGGAGACGCACCTGATGCTGACCACGTGTATGTACCGGAACCGCCCGAAGCATTGAATGTTCCGTTTGTGTTCTGTGCGAGAGATGTCGGTCCGCTGCAGGTCAGCGCACCTTCTGGAGGCGGCTCACATCCGGGATCTCCCGGAGTGCACTCCACACTGTTGTATGTGAGGTTGAAAGTTATTGAACCACCAGAAGAACACGTTTGTGTCGCAGAAGGTGTGATTGTCGGCGGATTGTATCCCGCAGGTGTGTCGACTGTAATTCCATAACTACCCGCATTGAGCGGTCCACCATCGCCAGGATCTGACGAATAAGTTTCACTTGTCACATACGCCGGATAGCCGGGAGAGTAAAGCGCCTGACTCAAACCATCACCCCCGATGAGCCAATTTGTTCCGATATTTGAGTTTACTGAGACGCTGTTGCACGGCTGCCCTGAACCAGAAAATGTCGCTACGCAACTTTTATTTGCATTCATCGTTACTGAACCGTCAGAACAATCCGCGTCGCCGCTCCATCCTGTAAATGTTGAGCCTTCGGTAGGAGACGGCATCAGTGTTACAAATGTGCCGCTCGTGTAGCTTTGAGAACAATCTGCACCACAGTCAATTCCTGCGGGAGAACTTGACACTGTTCCTGATCCCGTACCGGCTTTTGAAACCGAAAGGGTGTAGCTTGACGCCGGGGCGTTGGCTGTAATGCTGCAGTTTTTTGTCGCTGATTCAGCACCCGATGTCACTATGACTGTTGCGTTTTTTGTTCCCGTTGTTGAATATGTTTTGCTTACGGTACGCGTCGAACCGCTCAAACTATCCGTCCCGCTCCATGCATAGGTGTAACTTCCCGTACCGCCGGTTGGTGTCGGCACCGACCATGTCATTGAGGAACCGGTCGTTGCCGGGTTCGGGCTTCCTGAGCAGGAACCGACAGAAAGCGGTGCCGTACGATTGATCGTAAACGTTTGTGACTGGGTAGCCGGAGGAGGAGTATCGCCAGACGCTGTGAGTGTTACCGTATATGGTCCATTTGAAAGAGCGCCAACACCAATACTCAATGAGCCAGTAATGCCCAGTCCGCGACCTGTCCCGGAAAATGTGTCAAAATCCGAACCTGCTCCCGGAACCGATCCACTCACAGTCAATTGATATTCAATTTGATTCGCAACACCATCACACCCACCACCAGCATTCACTGTGTAGTTAACCGTGAGTGTATTTTGATCGGCGCTTAGCGAGTTACTCATATTTACTATCTGAGCCGGATATCCTCCTTCCGTCTCAACACTACATGCCGCCTGCGTAAAATGTGCCCCCAAACCAAGTGCGAAGAGAGCGAGAAGAGCGACAAAAGAAAAACGACGTACAAAAGTCATAGATAAAGAGAGATGATAATAATGTAAGCGTATAAATACGTATGTTAAGTATACCGTCTTTTTTGCACGTACAGGCGACAGTTGTGCACACAAGCAAAAAGAAAAGGCCGGCGCTCCTTTGCGGGGAGAACCGGCCGAGAAATGAGAATGGTTACGGACAGAGGAAGGCGTAGAAGTCCTTCACTCCGTACGGGAACAGAAGGTCCTGTTTGGTGTACGCCCGCGTCGCATTCGAAGCGGTATCTCTGACCGTCACCGTGTAACCGATGTCGGTCATATCTGAGATGAACACCCAGAACCGCGGGGTGTCAAATCCGCAGGCATTGATGACCTTCACTGTCACTTCGAGGTTCGAAGGGGCGATGAAGTAGAAGAGTGCGGTCTGGGACGAATTCCATTCGCCCGCAACTCCAACGACCCTTCTGCCGACGCCTGAAATGCCACCGCCGAGTGACGAGGCGTACTGAATCGTCACCTCGAAGCGATTGTCATCAGGTCCTGAATCGAGGCAGTACGTCGCCTCGTTGGGGACACAGGGCCCCGTCACAATGGCCTCGCGATACTGCGCGATGGTCGCGGCATACATCTCAACAACTTGGGATTGCCGCGCGATGTCCGACCAAAACTGGACACCGCATTGGTACACACTGTCACCGGGAATCTTGTTCCGACGAGGACTGTACCCATAGCAATCCGGACCGGCACCGTAAGACATAATTCCACGAATGTTGCACTCGTGGTATATGTCAGGATCACTGCCGAAACAGAGATACATGGACTTGTTAAAGTCCGGCAAGCCAAAACCTTCGTCCTGGGAATAGGCAGGCTCGTGGTCCAAGCCCAAATTGTGCCCAATCTCGTGAGCAAAGGTGCCCCCGGGAAGAGCGCCGCGAGCGACAACGCTGTAGCCAAATTGAGAGTCTCCGTTGAAGAAAAAACTTGCGGAACCCCCAACGTACCAATCGCTCACGATTACCGAAACTAGGTCTGCTTGATAAAAATCCCGATTCAACTGGATGTTGACGTCGCTGAGCGGCCACCAGTCATTGGTTGCCGGCACATTATACCGCAGGTCAACAAATGCGACGATGCGGAACGAGAGCCACGGAAGGCCCGAATTCTGCATGGTCTCGTTGAGACCGTCCATGGCGAGGAGAACCTCGGCATGCAACATGTCGTCGCCGCCAGCCTCTTCAGCTGCGGACGGCTCATACTGTACGAGGATGTCGATTGTCGTCGGGAGAGGAGGCGTCGTCACCTCATCCGAGATGCCCGAGGCAACACGCTCTTCCATCTTGTTCGCCTCAGCGAGCGCGGGTCGAATGACCCCACACTCCCAGTCAGCGTTGCGATCAACGTGCTCGATGGTTCGGGCGCCGTTCGGCCACTCGCGAGCGATGAACTGCTCGCCCATGGTTTCGATGATTCCGACCTTCGCTCCGCCCCACTCGAACTTCTTGACCATCTCGAGACCGGCAGTGCCGGTCGAGAGGTCCGCGACGAACGCTCGCTCGAAAGCGGGCTCGTCGATCGTGGAGAGTGCATGGATTTCCGGCATTTCCGCCGGCATGATGCCCGCCGCCCACGAAGGAGCGGCGAACAGCAGGATGACCGCGCACAGCAAAGCAATGCGCTTGGCGTTCATTGTGCTGCTCCTTTCTTGCGAACCGCGTCCCGTAATTGGGCAGCGGCGGTTTCCTTTGTTTCCTTTATTCCGTATTTTGTACATTCGGAGGACACAGTCCCCCTAGTGTAGTAACCATTCTCAAAGATCCACCTGGCTCCAGTATAGAGCCGAGGCAAGGGAAAACCACAGCGTCAAGGCATGTTTTGTGCCTAAGCTGTGGAAATTCCACCATCTGGCGCTTTTATAGCATATTTCTCCACAAAAGTCAATCACCGCACCTGCCGAAAACGCATCAGGCGCTGCCCTCTTCAGTACCAATAACTTCCAAGACATGAGAGACGTTGGGGTAGTAGGCCTCAAAAGTCTGGTCAATTTTTTCCGTATCTATCGGCATCCGCTGCCGCCTAGCCAATTTTGGAACCAGTTTCTCCATAAGCAAATCGACAATCCGTTCTTTTTGCCACTGACCAATTTTATATGTATCGATAAGATGCTGGATGTGCAGATGCACAATCTCGTGCAATACATTCCTCATCAGGCCGACACTATAGAATTTTGAAACATTTACGATTGCCTTGTTTGGTAAAGAGTAGCTTCCGGCCATACCATACATGGTCAATTGGACGACGATAGGTGAAATCACTGAAAGTTTTGTCTCATTCAAGAAAATTACAAGCTGATCATGATAAAAAGAGAAAAGTTCTTTTAATGATTTTTCTGATTCAACAAATTTTGTTTCATCATATTCAGCATCAATGGCGTTCAAAATATCAGTATCGGAAACAGAAAAAATGTTCTCTCTGTCGAGCACCTTTGGAAAACCAATCAGATCAACGTTATATTTATTTTCTTTATACCAACCAAGACGTTTGATTGTGTTAATGATCCTTTCTTTCTCAAGAGTTTTTGAGTATTCAAAAGATAGGTAGATTGACTTGTCCATTGGCCTATTGTGACAAAAACAGAATTGCACTGCAATTTTAAAACACCGCCCGAAGGCGGTGTTTTAGAAAACCAAAAAATCGCGGCCTATATTTGCTCCGGGTTCGTTGTCGGCGCCAGATATGCAATCTCGATAACCACCGAGGCATCCGGTTGGAACATAATCGTAATATTTGCCTCCGCGCCGTCCTTCATCGCCGTAAAATTCGTCACCGTACCCTCATTCATGTTGGCATCCTTTGTGATGGTCCAGCCGGCCTCCTTCAGAAACAGCCGGTACGATCCGATAACCTGGTCAAACGGCAACTTTGAAGTAAAGCGAGCAACCGGCATGCGCTGGCCCCGTCCGTCGTAGGCAATCACATAACTCACTTCCGGCTTTACCCCATCTTCGAGGATAAGTTCCATCGGAAAACCGTCGATAAATTCCCCTGAGCGTGCGGTGATAATTTTGTTCCCCTCTTCATCGTAGCTCACATTGCTCTCGCTCTTTCCGAGAAGCCAGAGTCCGGCGACAACGACAATAATGACGAGAAGGATTCCCCACAGAAGTGACGTGTGGCGGTGCTCCCCGTGCGGCTGCATCTGCGGCTGCTGTGGCATCGGCGGCTTCGGCATATTCGGAGCCGGGCTCGGAGAAACAGGCT
>CAZVUY010000005.1:0-79977 GCA_964630525.1 uncultured Candidatus Saccharibacteria bacterium | reverse complement strand
AACCGCATAATCCACCGCTTGTGCAAGTCCCCGTCTATTCCTTTGAGTTTTAAGCTTGCGCTCGTACTACCCAGGCGGATCGCTTAACGCGTTAGCTTCGCCTCTCAGAGGGTCGATACTCCGAAAAGCCAGCGATCATCGTTTAGGGCGTAGACTACTGGGGTATCTAATCCCATTCGCTACCTACGCTTTCGTGTTTCAGTGTCAGGAGTGCGCCAGTCTGCTGCCTTCGCTTTTGGTGTTCCCCATGATATCAACGGATTTCACCCCTACTCCATGAGTTCCACAGACCCCTCGCATCCTCTAAGTTTTGCCGTTTCCCTCGCATTTCCGCGGTTAGGCCGCGGGTTTTAACGAAAGACTAACAAAACCACCTACACACCCTTTACGCCCAGTGATTCCGGATAACGCTTGGGGCCTCTGTATTACCGCTCCTGCTGGCACAGAGTTTGGAGCCCCTTATTCATGGACAGATCAATAAACTTTCTTATCCATAAAAGATTTTTACGTCCCGAAGGACTTCGTCAATCACGCGGCGTCGCTCCGTCAGGCTTTCGCCCATTGCGGAAGATTCTCGACTGCGGCCTCCCGTAGGAGTATGGTCCGTGTCTCAGTACCATCGGTGGGGGTCAGCCTCTCAGCTCCCCTAAGCGTCATCGCCTTGGTAGGCCATTACCCTACCAACTAGCTGATACTCCGCAGGCCGCTCCCAAAGCGATAAATCTTTAATCCATTGGATAACAAAACCCGATTTCTATCAAATCTAGAATGAAATTTACACTCTAGAATTTGTAAAGATTCAGATTCTCTTATCCAACGGATACCATCTCGAATTATCTAACCTTTCGGCTAGTTATGCGAGACTTTGGGGTGCGTACCTACGTGTTACTACCTCGTCTGCCGTGGGTCTAAACCCACTCGACTTGCATGCCTTATCCACGCCGCCAGCGTTCATCCTGAGCTAGGATCAAACTCTAAAATAAAAATGAAATTTTTATTTTACTCCGACTGAAACGTCGGAGTATTTCATTCACTTTAGTTACTCCGACGCCTTACGGGTCGGAGTTCTAAATTTTGCAACTACTCACAAAAGTTCGTAGGCAAAATTTGAACGGAACAAAACAGAAAATACCTCTATTTGATCCTAGCTACAGTTTTACGAAATCACTGTAAATATTAAAGCCGATGTTTATAATCGGCTCCCCGACAAATCGTCGGGGCTAGAAACTTGCGGCCACTCGCCAAACCTTACCAAGGGTTCAAAGCAAGCAACCTCTCTTTCTTGTGTTATTTGTCAAAGTTCAAAACAAGCTCTTTATAAGAGCCTGTTCATTATATACATATGAAGATACAAGTCAACCCTGTAGTAGAAAATCCCATTGGCATTTGCCTGCTTTTTCAAAGCTATGGGATTTTTCACTACGGGGTCAACCCTGCTTTAATTCGTGGTGACCATCGGGGCTTCGAGTGGGGTGGTTGAGACTCCAGCTTTGGCTTTGGTTAGTTCTCGGTAGACGTAAATAGTGGCCAAAGTGCTCACCGGTATGGAGACCAGAAGCCCTACTACTAGGGCAACAAAACCAGCTAAGTTGAGTAAGCCGATTGAGATCCAAAAGAGAAGCATTTTCCAAAATACACCTTTGGTGATGTTATAACTTTCCTTGATCGCTTCTACTGGACCTATTTTCGTATCGATCACGATGATTGGAGCGAAAGAAAGACGGACCGCCAAGATAACACCTGGAATGATCAGAAATATAACACCTCCAACTACAGCGAGACCAACCAGTAGAGAAACACCCAAATAATTCCAAAAATAGCGATATTCTTTGAAAAGGTCAGTGAATTTTGGCATCTCACCATCATAAATTCGCAAGAATACTTTGGTGTAACCGATTCGCACAATGATCATCACGATGGTGACAGCAATGGCAAAGAAAATAGCAGAAATTCCTTTTTTGGGGCTAGGCATTGAACCTAGAGCGAGCAAAATGAGTGTCCAAAGGATGTTTGGTTGAAGATTTTCTTTGAACTTGGTCCAACCGTATTTGACTGCAGACTTTATTGAGAACATGAGATTTTGGTTAATACTATGGGTACAATTATAACATAAAAATGAAAACTGTGTTAGTATTGCTTCTGTGCATAAAAAACCAACTAAAAAAGTGAAAGGGGTCATAAAGATAACTAGCAAACCAATGGGGTTTGTGATGGTGGGTGGGGTGAAAAGCGATGATGATATCGTGGTTTTCGAAGAAAATCTAAATTGCGCACTAGATAGGGATGAGGTGGAAGTGGAGATTGTGGGGCGCGATCGAGATAGGTCTAAAGGTAAAATCACCAAAATACTAAAAAGAAATAAAACAGAGTTCGTCGGTGTTTTAGAGAAAGCTGGTCAAGGTTTTGTGTTTCTGCCGGACGACTGGAAGTTTTATAAGAAAGTGGAGATAAGAGTGATCCCGGAAGAAGCCAAGGACGGCGATAAGGCTTTGGTAAAAATAAAAGATTGGAGCAACCCTGCCCTGAATCCGGTTGGCGAGATTTTGAAAGTGATTGGTCAGAAGGGTGAACATGAGACTGAAATGCAGTCCATCCTTTTGGATAAGGGTATTGTCTACGATTTTCCGGAAGATGTTGAAAAAGAGGCACAAAAAGTAGCGGAAGAATTTATAAAAAACCAGCAGCAAAATTCTGACTCCTCCTCCCTAAAGGGTTCCCACGGAGATCAAAATTTTGCTGCTGGTTTTTCTTCAGAATCTAGGAGGGATTTTAGAGATATTTTGACTTTCACGATCGATCCAAAAGATGCCAAAGATTTTGATGACGCCCTTTCCTATGAAGATCTAGGGGGTGGCAAGTTGCGGATCGGGGTTCATATAGCCGATGTTTCTCATTTTGTTCGGCCTGGTAGTGCTCTGGATCGAGAGGCGCGCAAAAGATGCTTCTCTACTTACCTGGTGGACAGAACTATTCCAATGTTGCCGGAAGTTTTAAGCAACGACCTCTGTTCTCTCAATCCAAATGTTGACCGTTTTGCCTTCGGTGCGGTATTTGATATTGAACAAAATACTGGCCGAGTCTTAGCTCGCTGGTTTGGTAAAACTATCATCAATTCAAACAAAAGATTTAGTTATGAGGAAGCTCAGGAAGTTTTGGACACAATCCAAAACCAGCAGCAAAATTCTGACTCCTCCTCCCTAAAGGGTTCCCACGGAGATCAAAATTTTGCTGCTGGTTTCCCCTCTCCTGCTTCTAGGAGAGGGGCTGGGGGTGAGGTTTTTGCTCCCGAATTATTTGAACTCAATCGTCTCGCCAATATTTATCGAGCGGAAAATAAGAAAAATGGGGCGATTGAGTTTGAGACTGATGAAGTCAAATTTGAACTCGATAGTACTGGCAAACCAATCAGAATCTATAAAAAGCCACGACTCGGTACGATGAAAATGATCGAGGAATGGATGCTCCTAGCCAACCGAGAAGTAGCCAAATTCTTGAGTGATAAAATAAAGCAAAAAGGTGTCGGTGCCTCCATCTTTAGAATTCACAATCTGCCAAAAATGGAACGGATTGAAGAGTTGGCGGTGTTTGTGCGAGCCCTTGGTCATGAATTACCGATCAGAAATGGCGAAGTGACTGCCAAGGATATCAACCTGCTGCTCCAAAAAATCGAGGGTCATGCGGCTGAGTCTTTGGTCAAGACAGCAGCGGTCCGTAGTATGGCCAAAGCGGTTTATTCGACCAAAAATATTGGCCACTTTGGTCTGGCTTTTGAATATTATACTCACTTTACTTCCCCCATTCGCCGTTACCCGGACCTTTTGGTACATCGGATTTTGGAAAATCATCTAACTAGTGCAAAAATTTCTAAAGACGAATTTGCTAAATTTGAAAAAATTGCCGAAGAAGCAAGTGAAAAAGAGATTACGGTAGCCGAGGCCGAACGAGACAGTATCCGTTACAAGCAGGTGGAATATATGAAGGATAAGGTTGGCACCGAATTTGATGGGGTGATCTCTGGCGTCACCGAATGGGGTATGTATGTAGAAGATCCGGCGACCAAAGTGGAGGGCATGGTCCGACTCAAGGAGATTGAAGGCGATCTGTTTGAGCTGGATGAAAAAAATTATTGCATCGTTGGTACTCGTACTAAAAAGAAATATTCTCTTGGTGACACCATCCGCGTCAAACTCCTCGCCGCCAACTTGGATCGCAAAACTTTGGATTTTAAGCTGGCTTGATTTATTTTATTTTTTTGTTAGAGTTACCACTGGTGGAACACATTCCCTGGTAAGCCTCGGACTTAAAAATTCCGATGAAAGCCTCTGGCTCGCAAGGGTTGATGCGATCTTGCTTACACCGGCAACTGGGTTAGCTCGGTTGCTGGGCGGGTTCGTCCTCAGAACAGGGATAGGCTATGAACCACCCGTTTATCACGGGTGCCAGACTCGGTTGAGTGCTGGCACCTTTTTATTTTCATAAATATTTAATAAAAGTTTGACCCCAGCTTATGCTGGGGTCGTGTTCGATCAGAGCTTGTTGGTGACAGCTTTTTTGAGCGCCTTGTAGGCCTCAATAGTGAGGACTACTTTTGTTACCAACACACCCCCCTCTCCTAGGTAAATGGGATCCATCCTCCTTTCTTTTTTGGGTCGTTGCCCGAAGAATTTTTTTTCTTTGGGGGTCGCTGGTCTCATGAACATCACGACCACCAAATTTACTTCTCGGTGGTGGTGGACCGCCACCGCATGCTTTTTGCCTTTTGGGCCATTGAACTCTGTTATGCTATCCACGTATTCCTCCCATCCGCACTATAACATATCCTAATTATTTTTCAATAGACCCGCTTATTTCGCTACCGCTACGGCCTCATCAAATGCTATCGATAATAATCTGGAAACTCCGTCTTTGCCCATGGTGACACCGTAGATCACACCGGCGCGCGACATAGTCTCCCTATTGTGGGTGATAAGGATAAGTTGGGAGACTTTGGCGAGCTCCTCTATCATATCGCCGTATTTCTTAGAATTGGCTTCATCGAGAGCAGCATCGGTCTCGTCCAAAATAATGAAAGGTGGCGGGTTGACTTGCGAGATGGCGAAAAGGAGAGCGATCGAAGTGAGTGCTCGCTCGCCGCCGGAGAGCATTTCTAAGCTTTTGATCCTTTTTCTGGGCAAAGAAACAGCGATTTCTACACCAATTTCGGTTTCCTTCTCTTTTTCTAAACCAGTTTTGTCTAGTATATTTACAAGCTCGGCCGAATTAATTTCACTTGCTTCATCAAGGTCGGTGGGATTTTTAAATCTTTTAATTTTTAATTTTTCAATTTTCAGTTCGGCGTTCCCTCCTCCGAACATGAGTGAGAAATATTCTTGGAAAGACTTGTTTATTTTCTCGATTCCGTCCTTGAATTCGGTTTCGATGCGCTCCAACAGATCTTTTATTAAAACCTGCAAAGAATCGGCCGATTTACTCAAATCTTCGAGTTCCTTAGCTAAAAATTCATCTCTCTCGGTAGTCTCTCGATATTCCTTGAGGACTTCAGCTCCGCCGGCACCTCCCAATTCTTCGAGTCGGATTTTCATTCTTTCGAGTTCTTTACGGAGCTCCTCCCGCGGAGCTTCTGCGGAGTGGGATCCGGCTACCAGTTCGATATTTTCAAAACCGATAATCGCTGTACCAAGTAAGATACCCGCTTCTTGAACTTCCCTTTTCCAGTCTTCCTCTATTAGCCGCAGGCTACGCTCTTCCATTTGTAGTAGGTTCAATTTGTTCCTTACCTCACCCTCTTCGCTAGCGATCCTAAAAATGGTTTTTTCAGCTTCTCGGCTAGTGTCTTTTTCGTGCTCGATTGAATCTTTGATGCCCTGATATTTGGCCAAGAGTTCAAAAAGGCTTGCTTCCGAATCTTTGATTCGATCTTCAAGTGAATTTTTGGTTTCCAAAAGAGAGTGGTTAGCGGAAGTCAGCTCACCAAGCTTCCGATCATCTGTATTTTGGCGATGATTTCGAATAAAATCTCTAATTTTACTCAAGATAGCCCCAACTTCTGAAAGGAAGGACACTGCTCGTTCGAGCTCCTCCACTTCTTTGAGAGGGATGCTTTTGTTCTCTTCTGACTTTTGTTCAGCTTCTAGTTTTTCAATATTCCTCTGGTTTGCACTCAACTCTCCTTCTACCTGACCAAGCTCTCGATAGAGCCGATCTTTGCTTTCTCGTTCGATTTTTATTCTGTTTTCTATTTCTATCAGTTCGTCACTTTTCTTGTCTTTGTTTTTGGAATCATTCAAAATATTCTTGGCCTCCTCCATCTCCTTGTTTAGCGACTGTATTTTTTGTTCGAGAGGGTCTTTCTCAGACTGAAGTCTATTTTTAGTATTTTCTATATAATTAAGCTCTCTTTTTAAATATTCTTTATAAAAACCAGTTAATTTGATGCGCAACTCCTCTGCTTTCTCGACTTTCTCTACCTGTTTCTTTAGAAATTTGAGATGAGGCGCGATCTCTCTCCTCAAAGATTCAACCTGTTTGATATTTTCTTCTGTTTTGAGAAGTTTGCGCTCGCTCTCTTCCCTCTTGTATTGATGGATTTTGAGCCCTAGAGCATCCTCAATCATTTCTCGCCTCTCCTTGTCCGAAGCAGAAAGAATACGATCGGCTTCGCCTTGAGAAATGATGTGGTGCCCGGAAGCGCCAATGTGAGCCCGAGCCAAAAGTTCGACGATGTCTTTGAGTCGTACCAAACTGCCATTGAGGTAATATTCGTTGACACCATCGCGATTGACAGCGCGCTCGATCGTCACTTCACTAAAATCAACACCCAAAATATTTTTTTGGTCAGTCTCGCTGGGAGGGTTGTCGAAAACCAATTTGACCGAAGCTCGATTGGCCCTGCCTACTTCGGTCGAGCCGTTCCAGATCAGGTCTTCGCCGCGCTTGCCGCGCATTGATTTCATGGACTGTTCGCCGAGGGCAAATCGGAAAGCTTCAGCCACATTTGATTTGCCGCTGCCGTTGGGGCCGACGATGGCTGTCACCTTTGATTTGGAATGCAAATCGGTCTTTTTGGCAAAGCTTTTGAAACCAGTGATTTGGAGCGATTTGAGCATGAAAATATTTTAGCATAACCTCACCCCGCTTGCCTTCGGCAAGCGACCCTCTCCTAAATGCAGGAGAGGGTAAAAATAAAAATAAAAATGAAATCCCGCACTCTTGCGAATGCGGGATAGAACTCGAGGCCCTAGAAGGTGTAATTATTGGGGGTCAAGATTTCGTGGGCAATACCAAGCTTCACAGCATCTTCTGCGCAGATTGTTTGCTCGTTGATCATAAAGTCCTTGATATCGTGTTCAGATATCGAAGTTCTTTCTGACACAAACTCGCGATACATCCGCTGGCTGTTTTCCAGATCCTTGTGAGACCGGCCGAGTTCGACTGTACTCCAGCGATCGTCTTTCTCGAATCCTCGTCCAAGTTCATGGATCATAAACTTTGATCTGGGACCTACGAGTCTTTCGGTTCCGCAGAGGAAAATCAGGATTGCCATCGAACTGACTTGACCGAGGGCAATTGTGACAAGTTTGGTGCCGCGTCCTGCCATCAGCATATCGACTAGAGCGAAGGCGCCGGACACATTACCGCCCCCTGAATTGATAATGAGATAGCGTGTTTTATTTGCGGGGGCTACCAAAGTGAACCACTTGGTAAGCTCTCTGACAGAATCATCATTTATTGAACCGATTAAACCATAAACTTGATCCTTGTTTTCTATCAATTTTGGTTTCCTTTCTATCTCCAATCATAAAATACCTAAATATAAAAGTCAATCCCCGCGGTCGTACGACCGCGGGGTATCAAATGTTGCTACCTACTTTCGGCGCAGTTGTTTGCAAAGTAAACAACTTGCTCTCCCACCAAAGGATGCCACTCGCTGTCAGCAAAGATCACCTGTTTGGTGACCTTTATCTTGCGACCAACTCTAGCCCTTCCTTCCATAGTTTGGCCACACCCACTGATACCAAAAAACACAACGTGATGTTTGCCTTCAGTGTCACTGGCTATGAGCATTTGAACACCAGAGCCGGTATTGGGAGCAGCTTCTTCGAAAGCGTAAACCACTCGCCATTCTTCTATCACTCCAACCTCACCTTTTTTCTTTCCTTGGTATTCACGAGCAATTTCCAGTGCTTTTTGCCTTTGGATTATTTCCGCGACATATCGCGGATCTTTAGTTTCGGCATAGCACCAAAGCGTCAATGCACATATAGTGCAGCTTGAGAAACCAAGCACCAAAGCTCTGATGCGTGGGAGCTCCCCCAATGAAAAGCAAAAGAAAAACAGAATAGGTCCCATACCCATGAAGAATACGATGGGAATTATCTCGTATCTTTTTCCCTCCATTTTTGCAAGTTGGGAAAACAAATGATGTTGGCAGACACCGGCCAATAGTGCGCCGATTGCCGCCCAGATCCCGAGCCAGTTTTGCTTCGGGAAATCCGGTATGTACAAGGTTGAGTACTTCCCAACCCTCTTTGTGATCATATTGTCGTTCCTTTCTGTGAAATATACTAAAGTATATAAACAAAAAAGTCAATCCCCGCGGTCGTACGACCGCGGGGATTATGGATCAATCTCCTACCATTGGAGGTGGTGGTTGGTGGTCTCTTTCGTAAATCATGGCCACTATACAAAAACCGGTGTTGTTAGTGGTAAGACTCACCTCCTTGTGTCGCCACCCATTTATTAACATCTCCCTATCCAGAACTCTTTTTTTGGCATTCAACTCTTGTGCATTTTTGCCATCTAAAATTTCTAACCTAGTTTCTTTCATTGCCATCTCCTGAATTTTTTATACCACCTAAAATAGTTTTACGCAATTTTTCACCACCCTTTTTCTTTGAGAGCCTTGCGGGCGGCGGATTGTTCGGCATCTTGTTTGGAGTCGCCTCCTCCTTCGGCGACCAAGTCATTCGCAAGGAAAACACCGACGGTAAATTTTTTGTCATGATCTGGTCCGACTTCACGCAAAGTTTTATACGAAGGAGTGATGCCGACCACGTCTTGGGCTTTTTCTTGAAACTTGCTTTTGGCATCGATCCAAAGTTCTTCCCGGACGATTTTCTCAGTCAGAGGCATAATGTGTGCAATTATAAAATCACGAGCCACATTATAACCTTGATCGAGGTAGATAGCGCCAATGATCGCTTCTAGGGCGTTGGCTAGGATGTATTGTCTAGCTCGGCCCACATCTTTCGTCTCGCCTCTTGAAAGGAGTAGATAATTTTCTACCTCCAATTTTTTGGCTACCTCAGCACAGGTCTGAGCGTTGACCAAAGCACTTCGGATCGAGGTGAGATCACCCTCATTTTTTTCTGGATATTGGTTGTATAGGCAATGGGTCACTACCAGCTCTAGTACGGCGTCCCCAAGAAACTCCAATCTTTCGTTATGGCCAGTTTTGAGTCCACGGTTTTCGTTGAGAAATGATCGGTGAGTGAAGGCTTGGCGCAAAATCTCCTGATCATTAAATTTCGTTCCGATCTTGCTCTCAAATTCTGAAAAGTCTTTCATGTTTTTTGCGACACCAATCCACTAATTCATACGAATAACACTAATTTTTATTCGTGACATTCGTTTTCATTCGCAATTTGTGTCGAGTTACTTTACTAATAAATTAATAGCTTTTGTCACTATAGGCAGGATGTCGTTGTAGAAGTTTAGATCCAAAATATCAGCCAGCTTAAACCATTTGACATCGTCGAGGCCACCACTTTTTTGGAGAGCAACATCTGTGTACTCTGTCTCAGCCAAATAGTATTCGACTCTTTTTTTGATCTTGCCTTTTTCGGGGTCAAAGGTGCCATATTCGGTATGACCCAAATGGTCTTTGATATCTATCTCTATCCCCAACTCTTCTTTGATGGCTCGCTTGAGTTCTGGATTTATGTCCTGACTCGCGTCTATATGACCTTTGGAAAGAGTCCAATGACCGAATACATCATGCACCAAACAAAGATAAACATCCGTATCCTTTTTAGCATAAATGACCGCTCCCGCAAGAGCTTCAAGTGGTACCGGCTTTGCTTCCTTACCTTTGTCATCTTTGCCTGGTTCGCCCATTTCTTTGTAAACGGCGCCCAGGACACCATTGACGAACTTGCTACTAGTTTCTCCGCCAAATTTTTTGGCTAGCTCGATCGCCTCATTGATCGCCACTTTGGGAGGTACCTGTTCTCGATCAGCAAAGATGAGCTCGTAAAGCCCGATTCGGATAATATTGCGGTCCATCAGACTTATCTTGTCTATCGGCCATTCTGGAGCCGCTTTGACTATGATATCATCAAGATCTTTTTGTTTGGAAACAATATTTTTGGTGAGACCAGACATAAACTGAGTATCAGAGATATCAACAGCAAACTCTCCTATGTTGCGTTTCAATATTTCTTGGGGATCGTCTTTTTGGCCACCAAAATCCCACTCGTATAGAGTTTGGAGAACAGTCTGTCTTGCAAGGTGCCGATTTGCCATATTTAGTAGCTAGCAGCAAGTAGCTAGTATCTAGTATAACAAAAACAAATTATTTTTGCCTAGATACTGACTACTGGCTACTGTTAACTTCCTAATTTATAGATTATTTGGTAGCTCGAGCTTTAGCCTTTTTGGCTTTTTTCTCGACTTTAGCGTGTACGTCCAAAACCTGTCGGCCTTTGTATTTGCCGCAGGTGGTGCAAAGAGAATGAGGTGCCTTTGGGCTGCCGCAATCTTTGCAAAGGGTCAAGACGGGTGCTACCAAAGCATGATGGCTTCGGGTATTGCCCCGCTGGCTCCTTGTATGTCGCATTCTTACTACCATAAATCACAGTATAACCTACCCGTATAAAAAGGCAACCCCGCTTTATAGGCGGGGTGCTAGGGTGGTAGGATGGAATCACTTTATTTCTCTGACTATCTCTCGCAGTAGGTCAGAAAAAAGACTTTCCCAACCGTCGCCACTTTCCGGGTCTGCTTCGAAACACTCTGTCCTGAAGAGTGCTACGGCTTCCTCGAGGGGTTTTTCCTGGAACATGATTCTGAATCGAGCCATTACTAAGGCCCTACAGAGTCTGTCCTGAACGGCATAGTTTTTACAACTAGCTCGCGCATTTGGTTCCGCTTTCCTCATCATAGGAACGATAACCTGGTTGTGATTATCGATTTCCTTTTTGATGGCAGAGACGTAATGATCGGACTTCCCATTGAGCAGGTCGATTATTGCTCGCCGGAGTTTGTCTGGGACTTTTCTTTGCCCCAAGCAGATTTGGTTGATGAGTGCTCTGACCCCAGTTGCAGTGGGGTAATCGTTAGGCGAGATATTTGAGATCTGTCGAGCCAAGTCAGATTGGGATTTAAAAATCCCTTTTTCTCCAACGAGTGTATCTGCTAGCGGTATCATTAATAAGCGTCCTTTCTAGCGAAAAGAATAAATCATTTTTAATTGAATGTCAATTTTTTACAAAACGATGTACGGTGAATTGCAGAAAGGCCTAGGGCTTGGATTTGGGTGCGGTGAGCTGCGGTGCCGTAGCCTTTGTGGATTTCAAAACCATAGTTTGGGTATTTTTTGGCCAAATGGCACATGAGTTTGTCGCGAGAGACTTTAGCCACTATTGATGCGCAGGCAATAAAAACATCTTTTTCATCTCCTTTTATGATTGTCTTCTGATTTTTAAATTCTTTTGGTGCTTTCAACAACCCATCGAGCCGTATGTATATTTTTTCTTTCTCCCCTCTCCTAATTCTAGGAGAGGGGTTGGGGGTGAGGTTAATTTTTTTGAGGGATTTATTGATTCCATTTTGTATTGCTTTTGAAATCCCGATTTTGTCTATAATTTTATTTGAAACATGCGAAACAGAGAAATTAATTTTATGATCCTTTTTTAACTCCAAAAATTTTTTATAAATCTCTTCTCTTTTTTTCTCACTCAACTTTTTCGAGTCTCGGAGTTTGCTGTTAAAGATATTTTTGAGTAGCCACTTCCCTATTTTCTCCTCGGCCCCAAAAATTCCGACTGTGACCGGCCCGGCGAGTGGCCCCCTCCCCGCTTCATCTATACCGATTATCAATTTCATAATCTTCCCCCAGCCCCTTCTTTACATTAAAGAAGGGGTGACTCCAATTTAGAGTTTAGTAATAATGATAGATATGTTGCGTGGTTCCCCCTTTAAAGTAAAGGGGGTGAGGGGGATTAGAAATATGGTAGGATGTCTACTATGAAGCTCACTCACCTACATACCCATTCCCACTACTCTCTTTTGCAAGCGCTACCCAAGATTCCAGAGTTGGTCGAAGCGGCTAAAAAGGATGGGATGGAGGCTCTGGCTCTCACCGACAACGGCAATCTTTACGGAGCTATCGAATTTTATAAAGAATGTCAAAAGGCTGGAATAAAGCCGATCGTGGGAGTAGATGCTTATCTCGCAAGTCGGACCCGTTTTGATAAAGAGAGCGGGGTCGATAAGGATCGGTTCAGGCTGATCTTGCTTTGCAAAAATGAAAAAGGTTACAAAAACTTGCTCAAGCTAGTCACCGCTTCTTATCTTGAAGGATTTTATTATAAACCAAGAATTGATTTTGATCTGCTAGAAAAATATTCGGAAGGATTGATCTGTATCGCGGCTTCTTGGAGTAGTGATATTTCGACAGCGGTGCGCAATAAAAATTTTGATTTGGCCAAAGAGTTGGTGCGCAAGTACCAGAAAATTTTTAAAACTGCCGAATCGGATAATTTTTTTATTGAAATTACCAAACACCCCGAGCTCACTGGTCACAACGAACATATGGCTGAGCTCGCAAATTTTGCCAGAGAAAATGAGGTAGGGATCGTCGCTGCGCACGACGTTTACTATCTTTCTCCGGAAGATCGAGAAGCGCGCGACACTCTGATGGCTGTCCAGCAGGGTGGTGGTCGCGAAAAAAGTGGCTGGGACAATGAAGAGGAGGATTTTTCTTTTCTTTTCGACGAAGAGATGTCA
Source organism: uncultured Candidatus Saccharibacteria bacterium (assembly GCA_964630525.1). GTDB lineage: Bacteria > Patescibacteriota > Minisyncoccia > Phycocordibacterales > WO2-35-19 > CAZVUY01. The sequence goes on along the minus strand of CAZVUY010000005.1, from coordinate 66,969 downwards.
AAAAGATTTAAAGATTTGCCGGAAGCTATTTTCAACAATCATAAAATATCCGCTCTTTGCAATTTGGAGCTTGAGTTGGGCAAGTGGGCGTTCCCCGATATTCAGCTCAAGTCTGGCAAAAGTTATGACGAGGAGCTACGCAACCTGGCTTTTGAAGGTTTAAAAAGGCGTGGTTTGCCAGAAACAGAAGAGATCGTCAAAAGGCTCAATTATGAACTCGAGATTATCAAAACCAAAGGTTATTCCCCTTACTTTTTGGTAGTGGCTGATCTGTTGGATTACGCTCATGCTCACGGTATTTTGAGCAACATTAGAGGTTCGGTCTCTGGTTCCTTGGTCACTTATGCTTCGCATATTACCAACATCAATCCGCTTGAATACGAGATCCCTTTTGAAAGATTTTTGAATCCCGATCGGCCTTCGGCCCCCGATATTGATATGGACTATGCCGACGATCGACGGGATGAAATGGTGGAATACGTACGCCAAAAATACGGAGAAGATAAGGTGGCCCAGATCGGAACTTTCGGTACCATGATGGCGCGGGGTAGTGTACGCGACACAGCGAGAGCGCTCGGCTTTCCTTACACCGTTGGTGATCAGATCGCCAAATTGATCCCGATGGGAGCTCAGGGCTTCCCTATGACGATCGATCGAGCGATGGCTGAAGTACCAGAACTCTCAGAACTTTACAAAACCGACCAAGATGCGAAAAGAATTATCGATATGGCCAAAAAAATTGAAGGTTGTGCTCGGCATATCGGGGTCCATGCGGCTGGGGTGGTGATCAGTCCTACCACGTTGACCGACTTTACTCCCCTTCAGTTTGATCCAAAGGGTGAAGGGAAAATTATTACTCAATACGACATGTATAGTGTCGACGAAAATGGCGCTGGCCTTTTGAAATTCGACTTCTTGGGGTTGAAAAATCTTTCGATTATTGCGGCGACCATTGCTCTTGCTCAAAAAACGAAAGGGGTTAGCTTTCATCCAGATACGATTCCAATCGACGATAAAAAAACTTTTGAAATGTTGGCGCGAGGTGAGACGGAAGACCTTTTCCAATTGAACGGCGATGGCATGACCCGCTTTTTGGTAGAACTCAAACCTTCTTCTATTCATGATATCAACGCAATGGTGGCGCTTTATCGCCCGGGACCTTTGCAATTTATCCCGACCTATATTGAATGCAAGCACGATCCGTCAAAAGTGAAATATTTGGATCCGGCTCTCGAACCAATTTTGAAAAAAACTTATGGTGTTTTGGTTTATCAAGACGATCTTTTGATGATGGCGCACGATTTGGCCGGCTATTCTTGGGGTGAAGTCGATAAATTTAGAAAAGCGGTCGGTAAAAAGATTCCAAAGGAAATGCAGGAACAGAAGGAGAAGTTTATCAAAGGTTGTATCGAACATTCTGGTTGGACTGAGAAAAAAGCCAAACAAGTCTGGACTTGGATCGAACCTTTTGCTGCCTATGGTTTCAACAAAGCCCACTCGGTTTCCTATGGTCGGGTCGCCTATCAGACTGCCTATCTCAAAGCCAATTTCCCCGGTGAATACATGACCTCTGTTCTCTCCGCCGAATCGGGCGATACCGAAAAGGTGGCTCGTTCGGTCGCAGAATGCAAAAGAATGGGTATTGAAATTTTGCCGCCTGATATCAATGAAAGTTTTTCCGATTTTACCCTGATCAAAAAAGATTCCGAGCGTTTGGCAAAGGAAGGCGAAACGATTCGTTTTGGGCTCACCACCATCAAAAATTTTGGCGAAGGTATTGCTCAAACCATCACGACAGAGAGAAAAACGAACGGCCCGTTCAAATCTTTGGAAGATTTTTTGACGAGGATTCAAGATCGCAATCTAAACAAAAAATCTTTGGAAGCGCTGATCAAATCTGGGGCAATGGATGCTTTTGGTGAGCGCGGCTCGCTGCTGGCGAACATGGATCGCTTGCTTGAGTACAACAAAGAGTCTCATACCAACAACAACCAAGACTCTCTTTTTGTTTCGCTTTCAAGCGGCGGCTATTCCCCGCTGCATTTAGAAAAGGCCGATCCGGTGTCTTTGCGGGAGCGGTTGAGTTGGGAGAAGGAATTGCTGGGTCTGTATGTTTCTGGTCACCCACTTGAGCAATTTGCCGAAAAACTCAAAACCCAAAAAGTAAATATCAGCACTATCAAAGAAAAATCAAAAGAAAATGAGACAGTAGTGGTCGCGGGGCTGGTCACCAATATCAAGGAGATCCTAACCAAAGGAGGCGAAAAAATGCTTTTTATCAAGTTGGCTGATCTTTCTGACGAAATCGAGGTGGTGGTCTTTCCCCGCACTTTGCTAGAATTCCCAAACACTTTTAGTCCAGATGAATGTATCGTCGTGAAGGCCAAGGTGTCTCTACGCAATGGCGAAAAGTCGCTGATTGTCGAAAAAACGAAGAAGTTGTAAATGAAAAAGCCCCGCATACCCAATGATGTATACGGAGCCTTTTGGTTACTTCCAAACAAAGGTGACTGGCCAAGAATTTTCCTTGGTCGCCCACCCGTCAGTTCTTTTGAAAAAAGTGCCGACGGACGTGTGCAAACAAAAAGAACTTATGCCCCCGAAAGACACTCCAACTACTGTCCCAACCCAAAACCGACCACCAGAGAGTTTGGCTCTGAATTTTAAACCGATAAGGTCCTCTAGGGCCATATTTTCAAGCCCCAAAGATCTGACCATGTCAGTCTCAATGTTGTCACTCATAAGTACTACCTCCTTTTTTATATAACTACAAATAAATAAATAAATCAACAGTGTTATTTTTGCGGAGTTGGTATTATCAAAACTCGAATTAATCAAAAATACTCAGAAATACCAACTGCCCAAAATATCGCGGTCGCGATAAAAAGAACAACCTCACCTCTTTAATCCAAAACTCTCTATTAGCCAGGCATCATTTTCAATAGAATCAACACTCATATAAATCACTTCCCCTTTTAATTCCAAATATTGTTTTAGTAGCTCGATAATTTCTTGGCAATCATAAGGGTATATCCATACACTGTTTTGTAAACATAAAAATCCAAAACCACGGAGCTTCATCCTCAAGCGGTCACGCGTTTTCTTTCTTTGTTCTGATATATCAAAGATAACAACTCGAAATTTTTTATCCCACTTCGGTGGCTTTTCTTTAGCTAAACTTTCCAATTCATATTTTTGAAGCAATTTCTTTCCTTTTTCGGTAATCACCAAACTTTCAACGTTTTTATGTGATTTTTTACTCAGAAATCCCTTGTCTAAAAGTTTTTTAATACCCCTATTTATTTCGTAAGTTTTGTATCTTCGCCTGTGATTACCCAGAGGGGTGTATTTGAGCAACTGCACTGCATTCCCTGAGACTGCGGCAATTGCTACGAACCCCAAAATACCCACTGTGATCAAAATATCTTTACCGACTGAAGCCAACTTTTTCTTAGTCTCATCTCTCATAAATAGATTGTACTAAATATCGCGACCGCGATAAAGTGGACAATCGGGCTTAAAATTTATTCTTAAATTAAAAATGCCGTGTTTAGCGTGTATACTCCACTAGACACGGCATGACAGAGTCGCAACTCTGTAGGGTTTGACCCGTTCTTCGCGAAAGGCTCCCAGTCATGTCCCCTCTGGGTCTGGGTTGTTGGATCATCTCGACTGTAGCAAAAATTTTGATAAATTGCTACCATAAAACCATGAGCGAACTAAACAAAAATGACCATCGGGAGATCGGGCGCGAGTTGGACCTTTTTACTTTTTCTGATTTGGTAGGAAGTGGTTTACCGCTTTGGACACCAAAAGGGACAATTTTGAGAAATTTATTAGATGATTTTGTTTGGGAATTGCGTAAAGCCAGAGGTTATGAAAAAGTTGAAATTCCCCATATAACAAAAAAAGACCTATACCAAACAAGTGGTCACTGGGACAAATTCAAAGATGACTTGTTTAGAATAAAAACTCGTGAAGGTGATGAGTTTGCTTTGAAGCCGATGAATTGCCCACATCACACACAAATTTATGCTCGTAAACCTTGGAGTTATCGCGAACTTCCACAAAGATACGCCAACTCAACCATGTGTTATCGAGATGAACAATCGGGAGAATTGAATGGCTTATCAAGAGTACGCTCTTTTACTCAAGATGATGCTCATGTTTTTTGTCGCATTCAAGACGCAAAAGAAGAAATCCAAAAAATCTGGGATATTGTACATATCTTTTATGAGACTTTTGGTATGAGTTTGCGTTTAAGACTCTCTTTGCGAGACATGAATCATCTCGAAAAATATCTAGGTAATACGGAGTTATGGCAAAAGGCAGAAAAAATCTTAAAAGAAGTAGCGTCCGAAAATAAAACAGAATATTTTGAAGCATCTGGTGAAGCAGCTTTTTATGCACCAAAACTAGATTTTATGAGTAAAGATTCGTTGGGCCGGGATTGGCAGGTGGCCACTATTCAGCTTGATGTAAATATGCCAGAGAGTTTTGATCTCACTTGTGTAAATGAAAAAAATGAGAAAGAGAGAATTGTTATGATTCATGCGGCTATCATGGGTTCTTTTGAACGTTTTATGTCTATAATGCTGGAACATCTGGGAGGCGCCTTTCCTACTTGGCTCTCGCCGGTGCAGGTGCAGGTTTTGCCGGTGAGCGAAAAGCACAACGAATATGCTCAATCTATTTTTGAAAAATTGAGAGAAGGAGGCATCAGGGTTGAAATAGACGAATCAAACGAAACTTTGGGCAAAAAAGTTCGCGATGCCAAGATACAAAAGATCCCTTACTTGCTAGTCGTTGGCGACAAAGAAGTTGAATCCAAAGAAGTGACCGTCGAGTCTCGCAATGAAAAACTCGGCACCATGCCGCTTGCAAACTTCATTTCCAACATTCAAGCAGAAATTAAGGAAAGAAAAAATTAGAGCTCCCATCAACAATGGGAGCTCGTACTGTCCGCATTCTAAATAAATTCGATAGAGCGCACGTTGCTTAATGGATAGGTGTAGGTAAGACCGGTTTCGTGGCTCACGAATTTTAGGGTTTTACCTTCTGGGTCTAAAGCAATAAAGTCTGCCTCTTCTTTTATCTCACTGAGACGTCCACGCACCACTATTATTTTAGTGGCATCTGGTTTTGGATCGTAGGACACAGAGATTTCCTTTCTGTTTAAAACCTATCAGTAATCTACTAACTGTCAATGGTAGCCAGTTTGGCATTCGACTGAATGAAAGATTTGCGGGATGGGACGTCGGTACCCATCAATATATCAAAGATACGGTCAGCTTCGCCGGCTTCTTCGACAGTCACTTGTTTTAAGATACGATTTCTGGGATGCATAGTTGTTTCTGAAAGTTCCTCAGCATTCATTTCTCCGAGACCTTTGTAACGCTGCACCGAAACCTTGGCCAGCTTAGAGTTTGAAGCTTGGAGCTTAGAGCCTTCTGATTCTTCTTCTTGTTGTTCTTCTGAATCGGTAGTTTCTTCAATCTCTGTATCTTTTTTAACGCCCAGCTTTTCTAAAACTCTCGCTTTTTCCTCGTCACCATAGGCGTAATGGATTTCTTTCCCCTTTTTGATTTTATAAAGTGGTGGTTGAGCGATATAAATGAAGCCGCCGTCGATGAGTGGTCGGAAGTAACGATAGAACAAAGTCAAAATAAGAGTGCGGATGTGAGCGCCGTCCACGTCGGCATCGGTGGCGATGATGATCCTGTGGTAACGAAGTTTAGCGATGTCGAAGGTATCACCGATCGCGGTACCCAAAGCGACCACTAGATTTTTTATTTGCTCCGAAGCAAGCATTCTGTCCAATCGAGCCCGTTCTATATTCAAAATTTTGCCACGTAAAGGCAAAATGGCTTGAGTCCTGCGGTCGCGACCCGCCTTGGCGGTACCACCGGCTGAATCTCCCTCCACTATAAAGAGCTCTGATTCTTCGGCAGACTTGCTTTGGCAATCAGCCAGTTTACCCGGCAAAGTCATCCCTTCTAAAGCGCCTTTGCGCAAAATCGAGTCTTTGGCGGCCTTGGCGGCTTTGCGGGCCCTAAGGGCCAAGACTACTTTATTGATCATTGCTTTGGCATCGTCAGGGTTTTCTTCGAGGAAAGCGGCAAAAGCGTCGCCAAAAGCGCTAGTGACCATGCTTTGAGCTTCCACACTGCCGAGTTTGGCTTTGGTCTGACCTTCAAACTGGATTTCACGTAGCTTGACCGAGACGACGGCGGTGAGTCCTTCGAGCACATCTTCTCCAGTAAAAGCATCCTCCCCTTCTTTGATCAGATTGTTTTTCTTGGCGTAAGTGTTTAGGGTGCGGGTGAGAGCGGTCTTAAAACCAGTGATATGAGTACCACCTTCACTGTTGTAAATATTGTTGGCAAAAGGCATGATACGGGCCGAAATGTCATCGACGTATTGCAAAGCGATCTCCACTCCCTCAAAATTTTCGTTGGTTTTTTCAACGTAGAAAATATTTTTGTGAATTGGCTTTTGAGTGTAATTGTAAAAGCGAATGAGCGACATGAGACCCCCTTCGAAATAAAAGCTGATCGAAGGAGCGTCGATTTTTAAATCTTTTAGATAAAAAGTTTCCGTATCTTTTATTTTTTCTTTGGCTTCTCGAAGGTCAAGGGTGGAAATTTTGAGACCTTTGACTAGATAGGCTTGTTGGCGCAGGTGAGCCACTACCCTGTTCCAATCAAAATCTATTTCTTTGAATATTTCGATATCAGGTTCAAAAGTGATGATGGTACCACTGTGTTTGGTTGAACCCACCCTTTTGACCGGAGCCTTTTTCTTGCCTTTTGAATATTCTTGGACATAAACACCGCCGTCCTTGTGAACTTCGGCTCGCATATAAACTGAGAGAGCGTTGACCACTGAAGCACCGACACCGTGCAAACCGCCGGAAACCTTGTAGCCATCGCCGCCAAACTTACCTCCGGCGTGGAGAGTGGTCATGATGGTCTCAAGGGCCGACACTTTGGTCTGTTTGTGGACGTCGACGGGGATACCGCGACCGTTGTCGACGACCCTGATCCGGTTGCCAGGCAAAAGAGCCACCTCGATCTCATCACAAAAGCCACCCATCGCTTCGTCGCGAGAGTTGTCAAAAATTTCCCAGATTAAATGATGGAGACCGTCTGGACCAGTCGTACCGATGTACATGCCGGGCCTCTTGCGCACCGGCTCCAATCCTTCGAGAACGGTGATCGATTCGGCGCTGTAATCGCTGCTTTTAGCTTTCTTTTTGTCCATATTTTGCTATATTATAGCAAATCCTGAAGATAAAATAAAGCTTAATTTTAGACACAATGAGTTACTACACGATTTCTCGAGAGGAGGAGAAAAGATTGATAAATGAGTTGGATAAAAGGCAAGATACCGAGGCGGCTCGGATCAAGCGCTATTTATCGATGCCTGACCTTTCGAGGACCGAAGGCAGTCCGCTCAAGGAGATCGTTGACCGAGCGCTGAAGGTCAAAAGTCTGGCTGGTTTTGATGTGATCGAGATTCCTGAAATCATCCCAGCCAAAATTCTCTTCGATCTTTTCAACATGCCCGAAGGCCACCCAGCTCGTAGCAAGTCAGACACTTATTATATCGATGAAGAAAACGTGCTTCGCACTCACGACACTGTTTTTTGGTATTACTATTTGAATCATCCCGAAATAAAGAAGCGGATCGCAAACAAGGAGACTTTAGGTGCGGTTTGCTTTGGTAAAGTGTATCGCAAAGACGAGATAGATAGTCGCCACATGAATGTTTTCCACCAATTTGGCGGCCTCTATATTGCTCCTGACGACAAGCAGACCATCACTCCAGAAGATTTGAAAAATACTCTCTCGGAAGTGGCCAAAAGTATTTTTGGTGAAAATACAGAATTTAGATTTTATGATCACAATTTTCCTTACACTGATCCAAGTTTTGAAATGGAAGCTTTTATCAATGAGCAGTGGATCGAGATGCTCGGCTCAGGGATGGCTCGCAAAAGTGTACTCTCAAACTTTGGTTTGGAAGGCTATCATGGCTGGGCTTTCGGTTTTGGTCTAGAAAGACTCGCCATCGCTTCGATGTCTTTGCCTGATATCCGCTTGCTCTGGTCGGACGATGAGAGGGTCAAAAAACAGCTAGTCCTTGGTCAAAAATTCCAGGAAGTGAGCAAATACCCGCCCGTGGTGCGCGATATTTCCTTTGTGGTGCCAAAATCTTTTGTACCGAACGATTATTTTGATCTAATCCGAGAAACGGTCGGAGAGGAGATGATCGAGGAGGTAAAACTTCTGGACGAATATGAAAATGATACAAAGTTTGGTTCTGACAAAAAATCTTACGCTTACCGGATCATCTACCGTTCGCTCGATAAGACTCTGACTGGCGCCGAAGTAGACGCTCTCCATAAAAAATTGGAAGAAAGGACCAAAGAAGCCTACGGAGCAGTGATCCGTTAAATACCGAACCGGTTGATTATTATATTGCTATAAGTTGTGCTATAGTTAGAAGACTGAACACCCATGATTGCTGAAGTGCTTACCCATGTCATGCTTTTTATTGCCCTCTATGTCGAGGTCTTTTTCCTGATCACTTATTTTGAAATCAAAGAGAAGGATAAAAAAGAGGCCCAGACCCTCTCTGTTTTGACTGGCAAACTACCTACAGTTTCAGTCATTGTGCCGGTCTGGAACGAAGAAAAAACCGTTCTCAAGACCATTTTTTCTTTACTCAAGCTCGACTATCCTAAAGACAAGCTCTCTATCTTTATTGTCGACGATGGTAGTACTGACAATACCTGGAAAGTGGTGCAGAGATTTGTGCGCAATAAACAAGTGAAGCTACTTCGCAAAGAAAATGGGGGCAAACATACTGCTCTCAATTATGCGCTCGAATTTATCAATACTGATTTGGTCGGCTGCTTGGACGCCGACTCCTTCGTACACCCACAGGCACTCAAGAGGATTGTCGCTAGATTTTTGAAAGAGAAAGATGTGATGGCGGTCACCCCGTCAGTCAAAATTTTCAACCCAAAAGGTATCTTGGGAATGGTTCAAAAATCAGAATATATGTTCGGTATTTTCTTAAGAAGAGTTTTCGCTCATCTCGATGCGATCTACATCACCCCTGGCCCCTTCTCTATTTTTCGTCGGCAAGTTTTCCGAGAGATAGGCGGTTATCGTAAGGCGCATAACACCGAAGATATGGAGATAGCCATGAGAATGCAGAAAAATAGAATGCGAATCAGCAATGCCCATGATGCTTTTATTTATACAGTAGCTCCGACTTCCCTCTACCGCCTTTATAAACAAAGGTTGCGCTGGGTTTACGGTTTTTTGAAGAATGCTATCGATTATCGAGACATGTTTTTCAAACCTCAATACGGCCATCTCGGAGTCACGGTTTTACCGGCGGCTGGTTTTTCTGTTTTTTCAACCATGTTTTTCTTTGGTTCCACCATTCTGAAGTGGCTGGATCTGGGGTTAACCAAAATCAGGGAAATCGCTGAGGTGGGAATTGTTTTCAACGGTTTCAACTTTGACCTTTTCTACTTCAACACAAACATGATCGTTTTTGTGTCCCTCGTTGCCATCACTGGTACCCTCTTCATCATTGTTACCTCAAGAGGTTTGGCTGAAGAGAAAACGAAATTTGGTATTGATAGCATTCTTTTCCTCATGCTCTATACAATGATCGCTCCTTTGTGGATGACCAGAGCTATTTATAATGTTGTTTTTGCTAAAACTACCAAATGGAGATAAGTTGGAAAAAATACGCCTACACCTTCTTGATCACAGCTGCCATCTTTGCGACAGCTATCTTTTTGAGCAACTATTTCAGCCAGAAAAAGATCAATGAGATCAAGAACATCGAAAGTCGAATAGCGGTCGATATCCTGGCTTCAGAGACTCAGTTTTCTTTGCTCTCCGAGCTTTCCTGTAGAGACATTGGCAACAATTTTCTCTCCAAAGAGTTGGCCACTTTGGGCGATAAACTCTCTTATACCGAGCAAAATCGTGGCTCCGATGATGAAGAGGTCATAAATCTTAAACGTTATTATTCTCTCCTCCAGATCAAAGATTTTCTCTTGATGCAGAAGATAAAAGAGCGTTGTGGCGGCAATACTCAGACTAGTAGCGGCCCCTCGGTCATCTACTTCTATTCCAATGAAGAGGGGGCTTGTGAAGACTGTGAGCGCGAAGGCTTCGTCCTCACCAAGTTGCGACAAGACTACCCGGAACTTCGGGTTTACTCGTTTGACTACGACCTAGATCTGTCAGCTCTGGAGACTCTGATCAGTATTTATAATATTGAAAACAAACTGCCGGCACTCCTCATTAACGGCAAGGTGTACTACGGCTTCAAATCAATCGAAGAGATCAAGGAAATAATCCCCGCCCTCAAGGAAATCGATAAACAAAAAGCTTTGGAAGAATCTGCTAAATCCAAACAGGCCACTACGACGGAGTAAAATTGTGAAATTGGAGCCAGAAGTCGGGCTCGAACCGACGACCGCCCGTTTACAAAACGGGTGCTCTACCAACTGAGCTATTCTGGCTTATATTCTACTGAGCGATATCGAGATGGTCTTCGATCACTCCTTTGGTGCCCTTCTCTTCCCCAATCTTTTTGAGGTAGAAAGAGACTGAGCCACGACTACTGATGTTTCTTTTGCCCATCATTATTTCCTGGCGAAGCTGATATTCGAGAGCCATCCTCTCCTGGAGCCTATGCCAGATGGCGCGGAACCATTCTTTGCTTTGGATCAGAATGATGTAGCGAATAGTCTGGATGAGTTGCAAGTTTCTAAATTTGACGGTATTGATGAGGTTTACTGCTTTGTGGTCAAGCTTACAAACTAGTTCGAGCAAGAAGTTTTTCTTGCCAAACTTGAGCTCTATCGCTTTGACCAGGACCAGCACCGTCGAAACCAAAAGAGAAGAGACAAAAATGATAATGGTTGTCATTTCTATTTGTTAGTTTATAGAGAATCTGGAAAGACGGCCGATTTCTATCCTCTCTCCAAATTTCTGGATAGCTTGCTCCAAAAGGCCTCCAATAGTGACACTTTGGTCTTTGATAAAGGGCTGTTCAAGCAAGACTTTTTCCCCAAAGTAAGCGGCCAGCTTACCCTCTATTATTTTAGCACGAATCTCGGTTGGTTTGTCGAGAGCGTCTTGTTCAAATAGCTCTTTAGCCCTTTCTCTATCTTCAGGCTTCACGTCATCCATTTTGGTGTATTCAGGGGCCATTGCAGCAGCGTGCATGGCAATATCTCTGGCCAACATCCTAAAATCCTCATTTTTGGCTACGAAATCAGTTTCAGAGAGAAGTTCAAGCATGACACCGACGGTGCCGCTATTGTGGATATAAGAGACTACAGCCCCGGCACCCAAAGTCCGATCTGCTTTTTTGTCGGCAGACTGCTTACTTATCTTATGGAGAATAATCTTGGCCTTTTCTACGTCACCGCCAGCCTCTTCTAGTGCTTTTTTGCACTGCATCACGGAGACATTGGTCTCTTCTCTCAATTGTTTGATTTGTTCAGTAGTGATCATGAGGATATATTAATGACTAACTATTACTTCTATTTAAAATAACCAACCATTTACGAAAACCAACCAAAAAGCCCAAACTACGCTGGGCGATTGCTTCGGTAAGCTTCGGCTACCGCTTCAGTGAAAAATCTGATACTCGCCATATTCGAATCATTGGCTGAGATCGGGTAATTTATTTCGGCAATGTTATTGTCTGAGCCACAAAGAGCCACTACTGGGATATTGAGGCTTTTGGCTTCCTTGAGGGCGGTTTGTTCGTATCTTGGGTCAACTATGAATATGGCTTTTGGTAGAGCGCTCATATCTTTGATGCCCCAGAACATTTTTTGTAACTTCTCGATTTTGCGATCGATCAAAAGCCTCTCTTTTTTGGTGTATTTGGCGAGCTCACCCTTTTCTTTTTGGGAAAGGAGGCTCAGCATATTTTCTACTCGCTTGCTGATTTCAGGGAAGTTGGTCAAAGTGCCCCCTATCCAACGACTGGCGACATAGGCGACTCCGATTTTATCGGCGCATTCTCGAATGATATTTTGAGCTTCTGGTTTGCCGCCAATCATGAGCAAACGACCACCTTCTTTGGCTAGGTTGGCCACAAAGGCAAGCGCCTTTTCAAGCGAATCATGGGTTTTTTCCAAGTCAAAAATATCAACTCTGTTTTTAGAACCAAAGATAAAAGGGACAACGCTCGGGTGTCTTCTTGATTTGCCAAAACCTAAATGGGCTCCTGCTTTGAAGAGATCGTCTAGTTTAGCTTCTTTCTTGGTTATTTCTGCCATACGGGTCTAAATGTTATCAGATTGCTCGAAATGAGTCAACGATCGGGTCAAGGCCTCCTTTGAGGATGGTTTCGATTCCGTGCCAGTTCTTGTTGAGGCGATGGTCGGTGATCCTATCTTGGAGGATGTTGTAGGTGCGGATTTTTTCTGAACGATCGACGTTGCCGATCTGTTCTTTCCTTTCGGAGGCGTACTTTTGAGCCTCGGCTTCGGCTTTGAGAGCTTCGAGTTTGGCTTTCAATATCTCCATCGCTTTTTCTCGGTTGGCCTGCTGACTTCTTTCGGCTCGACAACTGATCACAATACCGGTCGGTTTGTGGGTCAGTCGCACAGCAGTCTCTACTTTGTTGACGTTTTGACCACCCTTTCCGCCAGCACGAGAGAAAGTGACTTCCAGATCAGCTGGGGAAATAACGAGGCTGGATTTTTTGCGGATAGGCAAAATGGCGACTGAAGCGGTCGAGGTGTGTACTCTCCCCGATTTCTCGGTTTTCGGTACTCGCTGAATCCGGTGAACACCAGTTTCGAATCGGAGATCCCGATAGACATCTTTACCCCTGATCTCGAAACTCGCCTCTTTGTAGCCGCCTAGAGGCGATTCTGATTCGTCTAGCACCCGTACCGACCAACCCCTCATTTCGGCGTATTTGCGATACATATCAGCCAATTCTTCGGCAAAGAGGGCCGCCTCTTCCCCACCCACCCCCGCTCGGACTTCTAGTACGATCTCATTTGGAAATTCTTCCTCAGCCAATCTTTTCTGCTCGTCTTCTTTCAAAATAGTATCCATCTGTTCAGTCAAAGCTTTTTTTTGAATATCGATATTTTTGAGGTCGGCTTCAGCCAACTCTTTCATTGAATCTAAAGAGGCATTTGGGTCTTCTGCTAGTAATGTCAAAAGATCAGCCTCCTCTTTCAGAAGTCTTTCATAACTTTCAGCCAAATATTGGGTCTTTGGATTTTTTTTGAATTTTTCTAGATCCATAAATGCGACACTAATCCACAAATTCACACGAATGTCGCGAATCTAAATTTTTAATTAGTGTTATTCGATCCAATTCGTGTATTGGTGTCGGGTAAGTTATTTCTTTGCTTTAGATTTGGTGGCGGCTGCTTTTCTGGCCTTAAATCTCTCTACGCGTCCGGCGGCATCGATAACCTTTTCGTTGCCAGTAAAGAATGGGTGGCAGCTGCTACAAATTTCAACAGAAATCTCCTTTTGTGTAGCTCCAATAGTAAATTTATTACCGCAAGAGCAGGTTACTTTGGCGTCTGTATAGTATTCTGGGTGAATATCAGTTTTCATTCTATTTATTTAAATATGGCCTAAATGTATCAAATCCTCCCCTTTTAGTCAATTTATTTAATTTTTGGACAAGGGAAAAGGCCACCCTTGACCCCGGTGTTTTGTGCACCATAGCGACATGCAGTCGCGATTATCGGTCGGTGGCCCATCTCTCAGTATTTTTTACCGGGTTCTGCTTCCCGGGTTTTTGTCTTTCTAGCTCGACTAGCCCTTCCCAAACGGTCGGGGTTCCGAGTCTTTTCCTCCTATGAGCACGGAGCACGATGTGCTCCAGCTTCAAAACTAGTGTCCTGAATACGATAATATACCCCCGCCAAAATTATGTCAAGTGTTCAAAACCCTTCCAGCGGATCGATCATGGTGAGTTGGATATTTTCAGCTTTAGCCATCACTTGGTCACCATAGAAGACGTTGGCCGGTTTGCGACCGGGAGTACATTTGGCCCCAGAGTAATATCGGCAAGCAGCATTACGCTCAGCACTATAACCACCACCAGCAGCGCCCAAATCAGCCATATAGACAGCGGTAGCGAGGATCGCGTGTTCTGGGTTCCAGGGGTTGACACTGTTAGCTTCGATGCCAAGGTTGCTGCCGAGCCTGTTCTTGAAGAGTTCCCAAGTGGAAGGAATAAATTGGGAAGGTCCCATTCCTCCACCGAAACCTCTACCCAATGTGTATTTAGTGCCTGGTGGACAAGAGACGGGGGTCATCTTCCAATCTTTGCCTAGTCTCTCGGTGATGTCTTTGAACGGTACAGTGTCTCTCGGGGCTTTCATTACTTGTTCAAAAAAGGTTCCGGTGTTTTTACCCGCCCCATCGCCAGTATCAATGTTGTTTACCAGACAGGAGCCTTGGTTTTTACCCAAGTCAGACTCTTGGGTAAGAATGGCAAGGATCAAAGCTGGTCGGACACCTGTTTTGTTTGAAGCTAAATTTGCGTATTTCAAGGCGTCACCGAAAGCGATTCCTTCAGTATCTCGCAAGGCGAAAAGGGCTGCTCTGATCTGGGCAGCTTTCTTTTCTTTTTCGGCAATGACCTGAGAATAGGTTTTCTCTTGGGTTTTGTTGATTTTGATCAGGCGCTGTTTTTCTTTCTCATCCAGCTCTACCTTACGTTTATCAGCCTCAACTTTCGCCTTGGTGTCTGCTTCTTGGATACGCTTTTCGTCAAGAGCCTTTCTCTCGCTATCTGTTTTTGATTGCAAATCTCTGATTTCGGCAAACTGTTGCTCCAGAGATTTTTTGATCGAGTCGTAAGAATCTATATTTTCAAAAAATTCCGATAGGTTTTTGTTTGAAAGGACCACTTCAGCCAAGGAGTAAGAATCCATTTCGTTGGTGGAGCGAATGATCGCCGCGAGTGACTCTTTGCCACGACCGATTTTGGCTTCGAGTTCGGCGATCGTCTTGGTTTTCAGGCCAATATCATGAGTGAGTTGTTCGATTTGGATCTGACGTTTTCTGATAAAGGCTTTGGCCTCGTTGATCTTGGCTTGCAGAACAGCCGCATCGCGCTCTAGCGAAGCGGTGCCCTGTTTGGTGCTCTTCAAGATACCTTCCCATTCGGCAATCTCTTTTTCTGTCGCTTCGAGCTCGGCTCGCCACTTGGTCTCTTGAGCTTGGATCTCTGCTTCAGAGAGGGCTTCTGCAGGATTGGGAATTGAAAATTGGAAACTGAAGCTTACAAAAAACACCAAAGCAAAAATAAAACTGCGTTTCATACAGTTCTATTTTAAAGTAATTAAAAATTAGGTCAATTAAGCGCTCTCTTCAGCGGCACCTTCCTCTTCTTTCTTACCCTTCTTTTCTACCTCGATCTGGCTTAAGTCTACCGGTGCGCTCTCTACCGCTTCTTCCTTGGCTTCGGTAACGGCGGCTACTACCTCTTCTGGATTTTCTATGAGCTCTACACCTTTGGGCAAGACTACATCTTTTGCCAAGATTTGACTCTGGAAGTCAACGAGACCACTGATATCAACTTTGATTTCATGAGGTAGGTTGGCTGGCTCGGCCTCGATTTTTAGTTCACGCAAAACTTTTACCAAGATACCACCCAAGTCTTTGACGGCCGGTGCTACTCCTTCGAATTCGATTGGTACAGATATTTCTACTTTATGACCCTTTTCAAACACGTAAAAATCGGCATGTCTCGGTTCGTTGGTCACTGGGTCGATATCAACATCATGGATCAATGCTTCTACTGATCCTTCTGCGGTTTTGAGGCTGATCACGGTTGATTCTCCGGCTTCGCGCCAAGCTTTCAGGAAATCAACTTTCTTTACTTGGATTGGAGTTGAAGTTTTTTTGTGACCATAAAAGACTCCCGGCAAAAAACCGGCCGCCCTCAGGCTATCTACTTTCCCTACTTTTTCTCTTTTTTCCGCTTTTATTTCGATTGTCATGTCCCAAACATATTAACAGAAATCAAAATTTAGGCAACTTTATCTCCAAAACCTCAATTCTTCGCCAAGTGGCCGACCATATATTCTATGGTGCCAGGCCCACCCGACTCGGCAACTGGTACCTTTTTGCCCGGATTGAAAATATTTTGCGGATCAAAAATTTCTTTGGTTTGTTTAAAAAGTTTGAGGATATTGTCATCATACATTTTTGATAAATAAGGAGTGCGCACTATCCCATCGTTGTGCTCAGCGGTGATCGAGCCGCCGTATTCTTTGACTAGGTTATAAACTTTTTCAGAAAGAGTGGGGATGATGGCTCGATTGTGATGATCCTTCATATCCATAAGTGGAATAATGTGGAAATTGCCATTGCCGGCATGGCCAGCGATAGTGTAGGTGAGCTTAGCTTCATCAAGCATTTTGCGCAATTTTGGCAGGAATTCTGGTAGATATTTGGGTTCAACACACAGATCGTCGATGAAGGGAGCAGTCCTTTTGCCTTTCACGTGTTTTCTTAACAAATTGAAACTTTCGCGACGGATTGTCCAGTATTTTTCTGCTTCGGCTGGTTTTCTGGTAGCCCTCATCTGGAAACCAAAATGCTTGATGTCTTGCATCAAGTCAATGATCTCTTGGTCTATTTTCACCTCATCTTTACCAGAAAATTCCACCAAGAGTACCAAATGCGGCATACCGCCTACGAGCGCCATCCAGGCTTCAGGAATAAAGCTCAAAACAAGTTTCAAAAACCCCGCCTTCATAATCTTTAGCATTTCTGGTAGAAAACGGATCGCCAATTTCAAAGTAGCGTCATCGTAGGATTCTATACTTTCTGGTTTGTGGGCCAAAATAGCATTCACCAAGTCTCCCAATTGATCAGTTTTTTTCATAAAAATAACCAGCAGTTTTGATTTGGGCTTCACTGCCTCTAGACGCAGTTTGGCGCTGGTCACGATACCCAAAGTGCCTTGAGAGCCGACGATTATCTTGCTGAGGTCGAATAAACCATTTTTTTCAATATTCCAAAGATAATAACCAGCCGAATTTTTGGAAACTTTTGGCTTGGCCTTGTTTATCTCTTCCCTGTTTTCATCCAAAAGTCGCATCATTCTTTCGTACACCTCACCTTCGAAGTGGTGCTCATGAGATTTGCGAATCAGGTCGACTCGCTGGATCGCTCGGAAGGTGTACTCGTTGCCGTCTTTGAGGATCATTTTTATTTCAGTCACGAAATTTTCCATTTTACCGTATTGAAGTGTTTTTTCACCGGCGGCATTGTTGCCGATCATGCCGCCTAGGGCACAAAGATTTTTGGAAGCAGTGTAGCAGGGTAAAATAAGATTGTGTTTGAGAGTTTCCACCTCAAAATCGCGATAAAATACCCCGGGCTCTATCTCGGCTGTATGATTGATCGAGTCAATCGTAAATTTGTTTAAATATTTGGAGACGTCGAGGATGATCGAGTCATTGAGCGAGCCGCCCGACATGCAGCTACCAGCCGCTCTCACCGTAATCGAAAGCTCCGCATACTGCTCCTTGTTTTCTGATCTCTTTTGGCTCACATAACGGACCACCTTTTTGATATCATCGCTGTGTTTTGGCCAGATGACCAGCTTGGGCCACACTTCGAAAAGCGAAGCGTCGCGACTATATCTTTTGAGAGTCTCATTGTCGTCCAAAACTTCCCCATCTAGTAGCTCCGCCAGGTCGTGTTTGATCTCCAAATAGTCAATCATCTCTCAATTATAACAAATTGAATTTTTATTTTTACAAATTGTTGAAGAGGGCGAGTTTTTTCTCGATGACGGCTTGCATGGCTTGGACGGCTGGTCGGAGGAACTTGTAAGGAGCTACTTCGTCGGGGTTTTCGGCCAAGGTTTTTTGGAGGCTTTGACGATAAGCGAGCCTGATCTCGGTATTGATATGGACGATCGAGATACCGGCTTCGATAGCCGCTCGGAACTCATCTTCAGTGTTGCCCGATCCGCCGTGCAGGACGAGTGGGATACCCGCCGCTTCTTTTATTTCTTTTATTCTTTCTATGTTTAATTTGGGGTCTCCACCTTTGATCATGCCGTGAATATTACCGACTGCGGGAGCGAACAAGTCAACACCGGTTGAGACGACGAATTCCCTCGCCTCTTCTGGCTTGGTCATATTGCTTTCGGAGGCAGCAGCACCTTCTGGAATCGCATCGAGCACTTTGGATGATTTGCCGATGAAGCCAAGCTCAGCTTCGACGAGCATCTGCGGGTTTTTACTTCTGGCATATTCCACTGACTCTTTGGTCATCTTTAGATTTTCTTCAAAACTTTTTTCGGCGCCGTCGATAATGACCGCATCAAAATTGGCGTCCACTACCTCTTTCACTCTTTCTACCGAATAAGTATGGTCAGCATTCAAGAAAACGGGGTACCCTTCATTTTTGACACTGTCTACTAAAGCTTTGACTTGCTGGATACCGATGAAGTCGCGCTCGCCTTCTGAGACGCCGACGATCACCGGCAATTTCAAATTTTTGGCCGCATTGACCACTGCCCAAAATCCCTGACTGTCCGAAATATTAAAATGGCCGATCGCGACCTTCCTCTCCACCGCCTCGGCAATGTGTTCTCGTAATGTTTTCATATCTTTAAATAACTCACCTTTCTCGCTATCTCGTGATTCCTCTCTTACAACAAGAGAGGATACCAAACTCAAACCATATTAAATTGATACTCCTATTTTAGCATGAAATTGGCTTGCGGAATGTGGACAAGCCCAATTTCACTATGATTATGTTGGGTAAACAAAAAAGGCGACCGTGTGGCCGCCCTTCAATATCTATTCCAGAATTTTCTCTTTATGAGCTAACTGTTACTCTTCGGTTTCCGGCTCGATTTCAAGAAAACTGGAAAGCGTTGAAATTGGACACGTAGCTACAGTAACGAATTCACCGATGGTCAACACGATCTGGACTCTCTTTTCCTCAGTCTCATCATAGTCAGAAATTCGTTCAATCATGATCTTTGCCCGGAGATTCATCAGAGAAAGCATTGCTTGCTCGAGGTTAGAAGAGTCGGCAAAAAGGTAGCTAAGTGGAACTGCTACATCTGGAAAGAAAAGCTTGAAAGGTTGCAAGCTGTCTTCAAATTCAATCTTTTTATGGTTGACGATCTTGGCGCCGTAATTGAACACCATCCACACAGGTGAATGTTCACCAGTGTCATGACTTAGATTGGCATCAAGAACCGGCATGATTCTGTTTTTCTTAAACTTGACGCCAATTAGCGTGTAATTCTTGGCCGGAACAGACTTTGCCGCCCAGCTTTTAATATACTTTCCAGTCAGGATTTCCATTGTGCACTCCTATTTCAATCTTATACTCAGAACAATAAAAGTCAATACTTTTGGCATTTTGTCTATATAAACATCAAATATAGGCCTTAAAATAAGAGTTTTTAGTCTATGGACATCCTAATTGACTTTAATTTAGAGGGGTGTATACTGCACTTACAAATGCCTTCGGGCCGACTCCGCGAAAGCGGAGGTTAAAAAAAGAAAAAACTCAAGGTATCAAATCCTTGAGTTTTTTCTTTAATTCTTCAAACTCTTCCTTACCAACTTCGCCAATGGTATAGGCCAATCTCTTTGCGTCAATGAGACGTATTTGCGAAAGGATTGCCGAACTTTTTCTCATATTTTCTCCTTCTCCAAAAGATACAGCAAAATAATATGATGAATCCTTGAGTGCAGAAGTAAGCGGAATAGCCCACAAAATTTCATTATTGAATTTCCTTAAAATAATTACTGGTCTCAAGAAATTATCCCCTTTTCCATCCTGTTCAAACCCCGCGTTCTCCCCTAAATGACAATACCAAATTTCCCTTTCGTGAAATCCAGGACGCGGATTTTCACCATTATGCAATTTCTCCTTTTCTGGAGTCCAAATCTTATAATCTTTTTTTGGCAACATATTTTACATATTAACTCTTATTTTTTCCAAAACAAAGTTATACACAGGAAAAATTTTTAGTTAAAAAAAGAAAGCAGTGTATAATTTAGATAAATTATTTTTCTCGAATGAATCTTTTCAATAGACATAAGGATTTTGATTTCGTGGCGATTGGTGATATCACCACTGATGCTTTCATTCGACTCCGTGATGCCAAGGCGAATCGCGATCCAGAAGGCAAAAAAAGCGAGCTGATCTTGCGTTTCGGTGACAAGGTGCCATATGAATTTATGGAAGAAGTGCGAGCGGTCGGCAATTCGGCCAATGCGGCGGTCGCGGCAGCTAGGCTTGGTTTGGATTCGGCGCTCGTGGTCAATCTGGGTGATGATCACAATGGTCACGAATGTATTGCCACTTTGCACAAAAATGGTGTGGCAACTGATTTTGTAAAGGTCCACAAAGACAAAGAAACAAATTACCACTATGTTTTGTGGTTTGAAGAAGAACGCACTATTTTAATTAAGCATCATGAATACGAATATAACTTGCCGGACATTGGTAAGCCAAAATGGCTTTACCTTTCATCTTTAGGTGAAGGGACTCTAGAATACCATCAACAGTTAGTTGGATATTTAAGGCAAAATCAAGATACCAGACTCGCTTTTCAGCCAGGCACTTTTCAAATGAAGATGGGCAAGGAAGTTTTGAAAGATTTGTATAGCCGATCAGATATCTTCTTCTGTAACACCGACGAAGCGAGGAGGATCTTGGAAAAGCCGGATGAGCAAGATATCAAAAATTTGCTTCAAGGCATGCATAGTCTTGGGCCAAACGTGGTTGTGATTACCGATGGGCCGAAAGGGGCTTATGGTTATGACGGTTATGAAGGTTATTTCATGAAGCCTTTCCCTGATCCAAAACCTCCTTATGAAAGGACTGGGGCTGGCGATGCTTTTGCTTCTACTTTTACTTCCGTGATTGCTCTTGGTAAATCTCTTTTTGATGCTTTTCTTTGGTCGCCAGTAAACTCGATGTCGGTGGTCCAACAAGTTGGCGCTCAAAAAGGTTTACTGACTCAAGAAGAAATTTTGAAGCATTTGGCTAGTGCTCCGCAAGACTATTATCCTCAGAAGATTATGTAAAAATTTGGGGCTCGCGCAAGCCGATCTTTTGCGCGAGCCCATGACTACAAGGTTGGATGGCACCTCCTCTCCAAACAAAGAAGCCTAAGAAGACCAAACACGATTAGGGCTGGATCACCTCCTTTACATCCCATACCATGGGTGGAACCTCCTTTCAAATTAAAAATAACATGAATAAAAAATGAATTCATGTTTAAAATTGTGGATTATTTTTTGCGAGCCAAAACTCTCTCAACTGCCTTTTCAATACTGGAGACCCCCATCCCATAATGCTCGATCAATTCTTCTGGGGTGCCGGATTGACCGAACTTGTCATGGACGCCGATCATTTCCATTGGGACTGGAGTATTTTGGGCCAAAACTTCAGCTATTGCCGAGCCGAGACCGCCGACCACCTGATGCTCTTCGACACTGATTATGGCCCCAGCCTCTTTGGCTAGGTTTTTGATCGCTTCAAAATCGAGCGGGCGGATGCTTGCAATATTTAAAACTTTTATGGCCACTCCCTTTTCAGCAAACATCTTGGCTACCAGAATGGCTTTGTGAAGTAGGGCGCCGGTCGCGATGATCCCCACTTGAGCAGTCATAGGTGGGGCAAAGAAAATTTGCGCTTTACCAACTTCAAAAGGAGTCTCTTCGGTGGTAATGATCGGTGTTTTCTCTCTGGCAAGACGGATGTAAACCGGCCCTTTGATCCGCGCCGCTTCGATAGTAGCTTTCTTGGCTTCGATGGCGTCGCAAGGTGAGAGTATCGTCATGTTGGGCAGAACACGCATGATGGCGATATCCTCAATCGCTTGGTGGGTACCACCATCTGGTCCGACTGAAATGCCAGCGTGGCTACCGACGATCACTACTTTGCGGTCGTTGTAGCAAATAGTGGTGCGGATCTGTTCCCAATTGCGGCCCGGACTAAACATGGCATAAGAAGAAGTGAAAGGAACTTTGCCCATAGCGGCCATACCACTTGCCACTGTCACCAAGTTTTGTTCTGCGACGCCGACTTGGACAAATCGGAGCGGGTATTTGCGAGCAAAAAGGTGCATCTGGGTACTTTCCGTCAAGTCAGCACAAAGACCGACCACGTTCGGATTTTCGTCTCCCGCGATCACCAAACCATCGCCAAAACCTTTGCGGATCGGTAGCTGTTCCACATCAGTATCAAATATTTTTGGATTTAGTTTTAATTCTCTGTTTAACATAATTTTTTTTCTTCCTGGTGTTGGGGGTGAGGTTTACTCATGCTCACTTTTTATCTTACCCTGCAACGTACGCAATTCTCGCAACGCTTCTCGGCCTTGTTTGGTTTTCGGTACTACGTCCTCCGGGCCTTTACCTGGTGGGTTGCCGTGCCATTCAAAGCGGCGTTCCATGAAAGAAACCCCTTTGCCGGGAATCGTGTTGGCCAAGATGACCGATGGCCGATCGAAAACCGCTTGAGCTTCACCGACCGCTCCGACAATCTGGTTGAAATCATGGCCATCGATCATTTGTACATGCCAATTGAAGGATTCCCATTTGGCAGCGAGTGGTTCAAGCGGCATGATATCTTCGGTATAGCCCTCTATCTGAATATTGTTGCGATCGACAAAAACAGTCAGATTTTGCAATCGCTCTTTGGCTCCCAACATTACCGCTTCCCAAGTATTGCCCTCTTCGAGTTCCCCATCGCTCAGAAGACAGTAAAATTGTTTTGGCGAATATTTACCATTGTCAATCCGATCGGCGAGGCACATACCGACTGCCTGGGAAAGCCCAGAGCCGAGCGGCCCTGAAGAAGTCTCGATGAAAGGCAGGTACTCTCGATGCGGGTGGCCTTGCAAACGTGAACCGAATTTGCGCAAGGTTTTGAGTTCTTCGAGTTTGAGGTAGCCAGCATGGGCCAAGGTCGCGTAGTAAACCGGGCAAATATGGCCGTTGGAAAGGACGAGCCGATCGCGCTCTTCCCACATCGGGTTGGTCGGGTCGTGCTTCAAAATATAAAAATAGAGGGCGGTAAAAACATCGGCCATTCCCAAAGGCCCGGCGCTATGGCCACTACCCGCTTCGATCAACATTTCAATGATCGATTGGCGAATCTCATTCGCTTTCTCTTCCAACCATTTTATTTTTTCATCTGTGAGGTGCAACACCCTTACATTATAGAATTGAAATTCAAAAATTGAAAATCATTTTGTGAATTTGAAGGTGGAGAGGATTTGGCTTGACGTTATTTTCAAATTGGGGAGGCATGAAGTAATTTTACTTTACAATCAGTTTCAAACCAAGCCCAGCTGTGATTTTTTTAAGAAAAGTAAGTCGAGGATCAACTTTGCCGGATTCAAATCGTGCTAAAGCAGACTGAGTCACTCCCACTTTTTTTGCCAACTGTCTTTGGTTAAGCTTCTTCTCCATGCGAACTCGAGCCAAGCTACGGATAATCTCAAATTCTGGCTGCATTTCTTCGTATGCTTTCCTAACTCCAGGCCTTTTAAATATTTCCTTTTTGAAGTCTTCCAGAGTTTTCATGTTTTTTACGTTTATTTTTTTCATACTTGAATGATAGCAAATACGCTATCTTATTGCAAATATTTTAACCTAGAGATAGCGATTTCTAGATCTTTTTTAGGTAACTTTTGGCTTTTCTTAACAAAGGCATGCAATATATAAACAATATCGTTTTTAAAAACTATAAATATTCTGATGGCAATCCTTCCGGTGATTCGGAGTTCATAGATATCTTTATTAATTTTCTTTAATCTTGTTGGGTTTAGATATACGCCAAACTGGTCCAATGCTTCTAATAGTCCAAATATTTTAGTAACCAAGTGATCATCAAAAGATTTTAAAAAACCATAGATATCACTTGTAACAAACCTTATTCTGTTCATAATGAGGGTCTATAAATTCTGGAGTTTTTGGAGGGCTTCTCGGGGATTGGGAGTGTTGAAGATGGAAGAGTTGGAGATGAAGCGAGTGACGCCGATTTCTTTGAGTTTGGGTATGGTTTCCTCGTTTACTCCGATATCTATTTGCACTGGCATAGAAGGATGGATTTTGCAGAATTTTTGGATTTTGTCATAAACCATTGGGTCGAGCTCAACACCACTATAGCCTACTCGATCGCTGCCCATGAATTGCACGAAGTCGATCTGAGACAAAAATTGATCCAAAAGTGCGCTGTCGACTGAAGGCTTGATCCCAATACCAACTTCTCGCTCCTCTCCTTTGATCGTCTCGATACATTCTTTCACATGGTCGGTAGAGTCGATATGGATCACAAAACTTGAAGTGCCCATTCCTAAAAGCTCGGAGATGTACTCGATCGGATGAAGGACGAGCAGGTCGACTTCAAGTTTGAAATCATCGATATATGGGAATTTGTCTTCACCCCGGCCAAAACGATAGAGACTGTCGTCGGTTTTATCGATCACTGGCCAACTTTTGACTGGGGCGTACTCTCCATCCACGATATCGATCTGTACTTTTTTGGCTAAACCCAAAATTTCGCCGAATTTTTCTCGGACAATATTGAGATTTTGGGGTATCAGAGCTGGAATAATTTCGTTCATAAATTACTAAACAATTAACTTGTAACATTTAACAAGTAACAAATAATAAGGTAAAAATCTTTGGTTATAGTCATTTGTTTTAAGTTATGAGTCGATCTGATCAATCCTTCTTCGGTGCCTTTCTTCTCCGGAAAAAGGTGTTTCCAGCCAAAGTTTGACTGCTTCTTTGGCTTCTTTTTTAGAAATAAACCTGGCACCAATAGACAAAACATTCGCATCATTATGCTCCCTAGTTAATTTTAGGATTTTAAATGGTTTCCAAACTAACCCTAGATCAATCAGAAAAAGTGACCAAAGAGAATTCAAATTAAAATGATGTCCATAATGTACTACTGCTCGTACATTTTTAAATCTATTAGCGACTATCGCTTCCCCTTGCCCCGAACCCCCCAAAATAACAGCTTTCGTATCGTCTGGGTTTTCGGAAACTGCTTTGGCCGCTTTTTTTATAAACTCTGGGTAGTCGTCGTTTGGATCAAAGTTATAGGCACCACAATCTTCTACTTCATAACCAAGCTCTTTGACAAACTTCAAAAGTTCATTTTTCATCTCAAACCCAGCATGGTCGCTCGCGAAATAAACAGTCATAACAAATAATCTTTAACTATAACCTTTTAACTTTTTCTTAAAACCTCCTAATTGAGCACTGATTGTGTTACCGAGCTCTACTAATTCCTCAAATTCTCTTTCTGTTATAAGTTTATTATCTCTTAAAATATCAAATGAAGCTATCGTCTCAAATAGTGAACCAGAAGAAATATTAAGAAAATGGTTAAAGTCTTTATCTGAATTTTTACCGGAACCCTCCGCAATATTTAAGGATACAGATATACTAGACCTTATAATCTGACTTCCGATTTCAAATCTGTATTCTCTGGGAAGTGTTTTAACTATCTTAAAACTCGCATGAGCAAATTGTTTTGCATCCCCATAAACTTTCCATCCTAAAAACCTAAAATTATTTTCTTTTTGGTTAATGTTCACCAGTTATTAGTTACTTGTTGATATACTCCCCGACCTTTATCACATGTTTTATTAAAGTCGAAGTGTACCCCATCTCGTTGTCGTACCAGGCGCAGACTTTGACTAGATTTTTATCAACGACACGAGTGAGTCCCAGGTCGGCTATCGAGCCGTAGAGTGAGCCGATGACGTCAGAAGAGACGATCGGGTCTGCGGTGACGGTGAAGATCCCCTGCCATCTAGCCTCGCTAGCTGCTTCCTTCAAAATTTTATTTATTTCTTCGACACTAGTTTCTCTTTTGGCGATAAAGGTAACGTCGGCGATTGAGCCAGCAACTACCGGCACTCGCATGGAGACACCATCAAATTTGTTGGTGAGGTCTGGCACTGCTTTGGTCACCGCGATCGCAGCTCCGGTCGAAGTGGGCACAATATTTTGCGCCGCCGCCCTTCCCTCTTTGAAATCTTTTTTGTTTGGACCGTCAACGATAGATTGGCTGGCGGTGTAGCCATGCACGGTATTTAAAATAGCTTTTTCGATGCCGATTTTTTCATTCAAAATCTGGATTAGGGGTGAGCCGGCGTTGGTGGTGCAAGAGGCATTGGAGCTTACGATACAAGATTTGAGTTTATCGTCATTGATACCCATAAGAATAGTAGCCTGAGTTTCGTCGGCCGGGTCATCTTTGACTGGGGCGGTGATCACCACTCGTTTGGCACCAGCATCGACATGAGCTTTGGCCTTTTTGAAACTAGTGAAAGCGCCGCTTGCCTCTACCACCACGTCGATATTCAAATATTTCCATGGCAGATCACCCGGATTTTTTTCAGAAAGAAACTCAACCTCTTTGCCGCCAATAATCAAAGCTTTTTTGTCCTCCTTCACTTTCACTTCAAACTGAGCAGCGCCATAAGCAGTATCGTATTTGATTAGGTAGGCAATGTTGTCGATCTCGCCCAAGTCGTTGATAGCTACCACTTCAATTCTTGGATTATTTTGAGCTAATTTCAAAAATGCTCGGCCGATCCTCCCTGCTCCATTGATCGCCGCGCGAATAGTTCCTTGTGGTGAGTTTGTCGAACCATTGTTTTCCATGAGTAAATTATAACTCACCTCAACTATAACTTACAACTATAAAGAAGGTATAAAAATACAGTATCAAAATAATAATGGCGGTGAGTCCTAAGAACCCACCGCCATCTCTCGTCGGAGTGGCAAACCACGAGTTTGCCAGAACCAATGTAGCATATTTAAAATAAAGAGTAAAACAGGAAGTGGCCGATCTTGCGATCGGCCACTGGGATGGAGGTGAAGGCGGCCATGGGTCATCTGAGGCTGGCCACCACCCCGCCCTCGGAGGAAGACGGGTCAATCTACTTTGAATTATAAATAAATCCAAAATTCCCGCAAGTTCTACGCCTTTACTTCAGTAGCGGCGGTGGTGACGATGTCATCGATCGAACAGACACCGGAAGCACAAGCGAGTTCTTGTTTGGAGTCGATCTCGTCAGTCCCTTCGTAGGTCACGATCTTGGCGAAGTCGATATGGGCCAAACGCTTGCTGACTTCGTTGTATTTTTTCTCATCCACTTCTTCATAAGGAGCGAGCTGGTAGACGTGGTTATCGCGCGGTAGGAAGGAGAGGCCGCCAATGATTTCCCAATTTTTGTAGAGCCAACTGGCCACTTCGATCCATTCGTTTTCTCCCACTGAGATGGTGGTCGAAGGGTTGTGCTCAGTAAAGTTCTCTTTGACCACTTTCCAATACTCGAGCTGTTCGATCGCCGTCTGATCATTCTTGAAGACAGAAGATTTGGGAGATTTGACTGGGAAGTCGATCACGAAGGTGGTGGCATTTTCCATCGTCTGCCCTACTTCTGGATTGAAAGGTACACCTTGGTCGCGCATCATTTTGAAAAGTGAGTCAGTGGCAGCGATGCGCACTCGACGGATATAATAAGCTGAATGTCTGGGGTGCACACCAGAGGAAGAGTCGACAGTTTGAGAGAGGTTGCCGGATGGTTTGGTACAGGTGATGCAGGTTGATTCGTTGATACCGAATCTTTTGGCAAATTGGCGATTGACCTTGATGGCCTCTTCTTTCAATTCTTTCATTACTTCTGGCTTGCGGACTGTAGGCGAATCCCACTGGCCAGTGATCGAGACCCCAAGCAATCTTTCTCGATCGCAATTTTCCTTCCATTCTTTAGAAAGATACGGGAACTTGGTCAGAGTGGCTTGGTAAGTACCGAGAATGGTGGCGACGCGCACCTTCCTCTTTAAACTTTCCAAGGTGTCATTGCTTCTCGCTACTACTTCGGAGAGGTTGCAGAATTGTTTTGATTGGAGAATGATCTCACCGCAAGGGTTGGTGCCGACCGGTTTGAGGAAACGGCCCTCTTCGGAGATCACACCCATTTCTTTGAAAACTTCCAATCTTCTTTTTGGCAAAGTTTGAGTGAGACCGCCGCGATTGAAAATACCTCTCTCGCCAGCACCGGACTTGATGAGGGCGATCCATTCATCGAGAAACTGCTCATTGCTCGGCTTATCATTGTAAACAGCGCTATTGTTGGCGAGCATGCGTTGCGGATCGGTATTCCAAAACTGGCCTTTCTTGGCGTCGCGGATCGCTTCATCCTCGAGGTCGGAGAGGGAGATCATGGCGCTGCGGCGGACACCACCAGCGACCACGCACTCGCCTATTTTGCAGATAATGTCGTGAGCGTCGATGGTGCGAAGCCTCTTGCCTTGTCTGGCCAGCATTTTCCCTCTGGTGAAAGCGAGTACCTGGCGCAACGGTTCAGGACCACTTGATTTGCCGCCCATGGTCGCCAAGCGAGCGCCGGCCGGTCGAAGCAATGAAAAATCAAACTCGACATCCTTGCCTTCAGCCCAAGTCTTCATACCAAGAGCGAGAGCGTCAGCCCAACCTTCTTTGCTGTCAGGAACAACATGTTTGATCGGTTTGCCGCCAAGTTGTTTGTTGATCTGAGGCAGCTTCTCAATATTTTCACTCTCTACTGACCAACCAGCGCCGGTGCCACACATCGAAATGTACATAATCTCGGCAAAATCTTGGAAACAAGAAGGAGCAACATAGGAACAGTTGTAGGCAGCCACATTGGTAGCACGCGCCGCTTTGCCGGCAAATTGCAAAAGCCGCATCGAAGGCATCGCCTCTTGTTTGAGGATCGCTTCGCGGACTTCCGCGTACTCTTCTTCTTTGAGCTTGTTACCTAGGTTTTCTTTCATAAAGCTGACATAGCGGTCGACAGTTTCGATCCAGGTCTCGCGGCGACTCTCTTCCGGGATCCATTTTGAGTAAGTACGGTAATAAATAAATTCACCCAAGGCATTTTTGAAATACTTTTTGCTTTCAGCGGCCAATTTTTGGACTTTTTCTGGTACTCGGATACCTTTCACTCGGAGCTCTGAGCGTTTCTGGCGATAAATAATGTAGTTTTTGGCGGTGTTGACGTATTCGGAGAGGATCAACTCTTTCTCTACGCTATCTTGGATACCCTCGACATTGGGCATAAAGTTTTTGAACTTCTTGCTGATGCGCACCAAATCAGCGAGTACTTTGTGAGCTACCATCCGCGCCTCAGCTTCAGAACCTTCGCTTGAGGCGACCATGGCTTTGTTGATGGCGGTAACAATCCTTTCAAAATCAAACGGGACAATGGAGCCGTCTCTTTTTTGCACTTTCTTGATGAAATCTTCCATCGCCGACTTTTTCGCTGATTTTTTGATTGTTTTCGCCATATTTTTAAATAAAATTAATTATTTTTATAATTTTTTGCTAAATTTTTGAGATTTTTTTCAAATCAACCTCAATATTTTACAATTTTTAACAAAGCGGTGCCCTGTGGATAATCAAAAAAGTAGACCAAAAAATCTACTTCAAAATAAAAAAACTTTTATGTAAAACGCATGGTCTAATAACCTTTTGTTTGAAATACTAAAAAAGAATTTATTTTTATCAAAATATTTTTTTCAAAAATAAGATTTACAAATCAAAATGAGGTGGAAAAGAGTTTTCATTTAATAAAAACAGGGCGAGATCTTGCAACCTCGCCCCGCGTTGCGCGACACTATCGCGCAATCGAAAATGTCATACCTACACCGAGTACTTGCTCAAATTTTCGACCGTCTCCTGGATGGGTAAATTGGCTACTCATCCGAAAAGTCGGTAGATCAAATACAACTTTTTTCCATGGCACTCGAAGAGTGACCGAGGAGCGGAAGATGCCAGCCTTCTTGAAGCCGAAAGCTCCACTGTCTCTCACTGCCTCCGCGTTTAGGGCCAGCTCAATCTTCCTGTTGAGCTTCACGCCCTTATTTACTCCGAAGTGCGCAAACCAACCACCTAGTGGTTTGCCATCCTTGATGGGTTCGACGGTACGCACCCATAGATAGGTGGAAACCGGCAACTTCGCTGTCAGATCAGAGATCATCAGCGAAATTTGGATCAAGTCTCCCCTCGGCAACTTTCTTAGCGGGGTTACATTGAACCAGGTGATACTGGTGTCAAATCCCCTTCCAAAAAGTTTTCGATTGTAGCCGAGAGTGTAGTCTTCTTCTCGGCCAAAGTTTGGGTTGATTCGAATATCGGTGAGAGCTACCGATTTCCAAAAATTACCGTAAAGACCGCTCTTGTGAGCGATGGTGGTCGAAGATTGGAGTACCGATTCTGGGTGAAAAATTGCTCCATCCAGTCCCAAGTACTTGCTCAAATAGTGAGTCGAGCCGGAGATGATGAGGGTGTGACCGTTGTTTCCACCTGTATCGTCTTTCTCATTTTTGGTTTGTGCTTTGAGCGTTGTCGCTCCAAAGGAAAGAACGGCCGAAAGAGTTAGCGAAGCGTAGCGTACCATCATGCGGATTTGAGTCCGCAAGCCGGTCGCATTGTACTTGAAGATCCCAATCTCCCACACGAACAGGTAGATTGGGAACCACGGATTACTCAATGCTTCAAATAGCACAGAACCCCCCATGTTTTTGACCCTGATCGCGTAGACCAAAAGGATAAAAGGGGTAAATCCGAATTGGAAGAAGAGAAGCGCTTCTAAAAATTTATGAACCTTGGCGCTATTATCTTCAAATCGGATTGGGTCCTTTGGTTTCTGATCAAACCTTTTGAGTGCTTGCTGGATTTCGTTCCAATCAATTCCTCCACCACGCTTGATATGATCCTCACGGATATTGCTAAGCTCTGAACCCAAGACTCCCGCATCTCGGATTCTCGGATCCATGATACGCGGGTTACTCCGGTGATACTTCTTGATGCCTTTTTCGAGGCGACCAAGCCGTTCATGGAAGTCGTAATAGGCGTCTCCACTTGCAAGAGGTTTTTGGACCTCAACGTGGAGAGCTTTATACTCGGCTATGATGGCCGAGTAATCCATGTCTGGGTAAGTCGAAACGTCTTCGATTGTATCCGGCACCGTCCGGATCACGTTACACGCCAACAGCAGGAAAACTATCCCTGCCAAGACGTAGATCTTTTCTTCGTTTTTGTTTAACAAAGTACCTCCTGCTCCTAAAACTACATAAGTTTTATAAATTGTCAATCTCAAATTCAATTTCTGTACCGAGGTTGATTTGATGAGAATTAAAAACCCCAGCGTTGGTTTCGAGGACATACAAAGAAGGGGTGGGCGGATTGAAAACTTTCGGATAAGTGTCTGGCGCAACATTGTGTTCGATGTGGATGATCTTTTTGTTTTTATCCAACCAAGCGATATCGATCGGGAAATTCATATCTTTCATCCAGATGCCATGATACCCTTCCGTTTCAAAAACAAACAAAAGACCAGTATTTTCTGCTAGAGATTCCCTGCCGGATAACCCAAGCGTACGCTCCTCATCGATATCGGCCACCTCTACCTGAATCGTGGTGGGGCCAATGGTTAGGGTACTTACTCCTTCTTTATCTTCGAAAGCGTTGCCGCGAATCAATAGAGCGAATATAAGAACTATTATTAAAATAAAAAGTAAAAATCTCATTATCCCAATTATAACAAAAGACCACCCAAATGGGTGGTCTTTTGTGAATAATTTCAGAAGATATTATCGTCTGTAATTGTCTCGGCTAGGCCTCTCTTCTTTTGGGCGAGCCTCATTTACGGTGAGAGCCCTACCTTCGAGTTCCTTGCCATTCCACATATCCACGGCGGCGTCAGCCTGAGAGTCATCATTGAAGGTGACGAAACCGAAGCCCTTAGAAAGGCCGCGTTCTCGGTCCATGATGATGACAGCTTCAGCTACGTCACCAGCCTTAGAGAACATGTCTTTAAGGTCGGCATCGGTGGTTTTGTAGGGCAAATTGCCCACAAAAAGCTTCTTCATTGTGTACTTTTCTATTTAGCGACTAAAACGACCAAGCGCTTCCAGCTTGATTGTTTCGCTAAACTTCGAGTTTCGCAAAACAAACTAAACTAAGAGAAATTCGCTTACCTCCCTATTGTATCACCCTTTCGGCTTTTAAGTCAAGGCCTATCGTTATTGCGTCTCTAATGATTTTGTCGCCGAGATCTTTGAAAAAGGTCGGTGAATTATATTTTATTTCCCAATCAGCTCGGTTGATGGCGAAAGAGGCGGTACCAGAAAGGGTGTCACCTTCTGGTTTTAGGTTAGCTGTAAAAGAAATTGGCTTTGTAATACCTCTGACTGTGAGGTCTCCAGCTATCACATAACGACCCTCTTTTGCGCCAATCTCGCTGGTGGCCGCCATGCTCTTAAGAGTAAAGGTAGCGGTCGGGTGATTCTCAACACCAAAAAAATCATCTGATTTGAGGTGTGTTACTAGCCTATCTTTGCGAGGGTTACTGTCTATCGTGTTCATATCGATCACAAACTCACCACCAGATATCAAGCCTTGAGCGACCGTGATTTCACCTGATTTTAGGTTAACGGTACCTTTTTCTGACAAACCAGTCAGGTACTCTCCTTCCCAGTAAAGAATGCTCGCCTCAGTGTCGAGTTTGTAAGCACCATCAGTGATTGGGCCAGCTAAAACAGGAACATCACTCTCTTTTTCCAAAGTATTTTCAAGCGGAGCCTCTGTTTTTTTGCTGGATAGGATTAATCCCAAGATAGCGACAAGGACTACCAAACCAGCGATCAGATAAGAATTTTTCATAAAAACAAATGGTTAAGAATAATTTGCTTTTTCTCTACTCTATAGTATTATAAGCTGGCTTGAGGGAAACTTCAAGCATTATTAGCTCCAAGAGCCTAACCTTTCGCAAAGACCGATCGATGCTGTGACGCGAAAAAGCTTGCGGTTTTTTGTTTTTATGCCAAAGCAAACTAAAGAAAAGGAATTAGAAAAAGAACATTCGATGGTCAAATTCGTCGATCAGTCGGTTTTGCCACCAGCGAAAGATTCTATTGTCGAGGGTGTTGTTATTACTATCGGTAAAAATGCTGTTTTTGTCGACTTGCCACCTTGGGGTACCGGGGTGATTTTCGGGCGAGAGTATATCAACGCCAGAGATTTGATAAAGAAAATAAATGTTGGTGACAAGATCACTGGCAAGGTTATAGGTAGTGACAACAAAGAGAATTATATTGAAATTTCTCTCAAAGAAGCTAAGCAGGCCTTGATCTGGAATGATGCCGAAGAGGCCATCAGAGATAAGAAGGTATTTGAACTCGCTGTTACTGAAGCTAATAAGGGAGGTTTGATGATGGTTTGGCAAGGCATCACCGGCTTCTTGCCAGCCTCTCAGCTCAAGACAGAACATTATCCAAGAATTGCCGATGGTGACAAAGACAAGATCCTAGAAGAATTGCGAAAGTTGGTTGGTACTAAACTCTCGGTTTCCATCATTGGTGTAAATGCCAAAGAGGGTAAGTTAATCTTTTCTGAAAAAGACCCGAGCAGCAACGAGAAAGAGAAAATCATGGATCATTATGCACTCGGTGATGAGCTTGATGGTGAAGTCACTGGAATAGTGGATTTCGGTATTTTTGTTAAGATCGAGGATGGTTTGGAAGGCTTGGTCCATATTTCAGAGATTGATTGGGGTCTAGTGGATGATCCACACAAATTTGCCAAAGTCGGCGAAAAGGTGAAGGTGAAGGTGATCGAAGTCAAAGATGGCAAGATCTCCCTCTCAATGAAAGCACTCAAAGAAAACCCATGGAGCGAAGCCAAGAAAAAATATAAAAAGGATGATGTAGTGAGTGGGGTGATCATCAAATTCAACAAACACGGTGCGCTCGCTTCGATCGAAGAAGGGGTAGCTGGACTAGTGCATGTCTCCGAATTTGGCTCAGAAGAGAAGTTGCGCGAAAAGCTCGAACTTGGCAAAACCTACAACTTCAAGATCAATATCTTTGATCCTAAGGAGCAAAAAATGGCCCTGTCTTTTATCGAGAAATAATCTTCAAAAATAATAAAAGGAAAGGGGGGATTCACTCCCCTTTTTCAATAACAAAAAAACACGTTGTGAGCGTGTTTGGCGGAGAGTGAGAAATGATCGTACTCTGTTCGTTGCAATGCGATGCGATTCCGCAGAGTACAGCCACTCCTCAACTCTCCATAAGGGCGTGGATCCAAGTTTAAAGCGTCATACAGCCTTGGCAGCAGCTATCTGACCATCCCGAAGGATCCTCCCAGGGGGGAAACTCATGAAGCACCCGACTGCCAATCGAGTCAACCCTGGACCCACATCCAAAGTAAATACTAGGGCAACTCCTATTTTTTGTCAAATTAAGTTAGCGACTATTGGTTGAAGCGGTTCATAGCGATTTCCCTGCTTTCAGTGATCATGGTTTCAACTGCTTGTGCAACCTGCTTGAAAACTTTTTTCAGAATCTCCCTTTCTTTTGGTTTGAAATTGCCTAGTATAAAATCTAACACCTTTTTTTCTCCTTCGGGCTTTTTAATTTTACCCGAAAGAGTTGTAGGAGAAATACCTATGCGGATGCGGGCGAATTCTCTTGTTTTGATGGCTTTGATTATTGATTCTACTCCCCTATGCCCCCCACTGCCTTTGTTGAAAGAAATTTTCATGGTGCCGATAGGTAGGTCGATGTCGTCATAGATCACCACTAGATTCTCAATTGCTTTGCTTTTGCCGGTTTTTGGTTTAATAAAATAAGAAATAGCGCTGCCAGACTTGTTCATGAAAGTTTCTGGCAAAACAAAGGTAACTTTTTCTTTACCAAGCTCGTTTTTGCTGATCAGAGCGTTGGCCTTCTTTTCAAATTTTAAATCCTCTATCTTCAAATCTTTCAACAGCTTCAGTATTGCCATCCGGCCGGTGTTGTGCCGACTCTCTTTGTATTCTTCGCCTGGATTGCCCAAACCTACCAAATAAAACATAAATTTTGAATTAGAGGCTATGTGTAATATAATGCCTCAAATGACAGAAGATAACAACCAAAAAGAACCTTCTTCCTTCTGGGAATTGGTAAAATATGCCGCCGTAGCGCTCATGATAGTGGTGCCTTTTCGTATTTTCATCGCCCAACCTTATGTGGTGAGCGGCTCCTCAATGGACCCGACTTTCCAAAATGGAGATTATCTGATCGTTGATCAGCTAAGCAAGCGCTTCGAGGAGCTAGAACGAGGATCGGTGGTTATTATTAGATATCCTAAAGATCCTTCCAAATTTTTCATCAAAAGATTGATCGCTTTCCCAAATGAACGGGTTGAGATCAGAAAGGGTGTCGTAACGATCTTCAATGAGAAACAAGAACAGGGTTTGGTGCTCGATGACTCTTATGTTGTTTACAAAAAAGGTGATGATTTTTCTATTCAATTAAGAGACGATGAGTATTTCGTGATGGGTGATAACAGAGCCAATAGCTCTGATTCTAGAGTTTGGGGCACTCTACCCAAAAAATATATTATCGGCCAGCCGATTCTAAGGCTTTTGCCACTTGAAAAAATAGGTCTTTGGCCAGGTATCCAGTCCGATCAACAATAATCAATGACCGACAAACTTAGTTACAACGAAAGAGAGCTCAGAGAATTTTCTGAAGCAGCTGATACCGCCAGGTTTTATGGCTTTAAGCCATTTCTGCCACCTTCTGTTTTAAAACAAGACCTGGATGCGGTAAAAAATTTCGATCAAGATCATTTGGCGGCTGAAAAAGCAGCGATGATTAGGATGTTTTTTGAGGAAAAGAGCAATGGTATTCCCCTGCCAGCCCTGCTTTACTGCAACAGACCATTCCCAGGTTCAAAAGAGGCCACCCTGCGGAAAAAACCTTTGCATCTCGAGAGTTCGATCGTGTGTCTAGGTTCGATGAGACCAGTCTGTGAATGTTTGTCGATGCAAGCGGCGATCTCGATCCTTCAGCAGGCTGGTTATAAAAATTTGGAAGTTAGATTAAATTCGGTTGGTGACAAGGAATCCTTGGCTGATTTCCAAAGAAATCTGACGCTCTATATCAGGAAAAATATCAATTCTTTCCCAGCTGAACTACGACAAGCGATCAAAAAAGATCCGCTAATTATTGTTCAAAACAACAAAGAAGAGTGGAAAAATTTTCAAAATGCCTGTCCAAAACCGCTTGATTTCTTGTCCGAGTCCAGCCGCCTTCATTTCAAAGAAATACTTGAATTTCTAGAAGTGATGAATATAGCCTACAGCATAGACCATACCCTACTCACTGACCTCAATGTCGGCTCGGAGACGGTTTTTGCCATCGTTGATACCTCTGACAACACGGAGACTATTTTGGCTTCTGGTTTTCGTTTCAATCGATTGGCAAAAAGGATCGGTTTCAAAAAAGAGCTGCCCTCGGTCATGCTCAACCTGTCTTTCAAATTGATCAAAAAGCCAAAAATCACTAAACACAAACTCATCAAACCAAAATTTTATTTGATTCAATTTGGCACTGAAGCCAAGCTGCAGAGTTTTTTGGTTTTGAGGGAATTTTATAAAGCTAAAGTACCGATCGTGCACGCTCTCGATAAAGACAAGCTTGGTGGCCAGATGAGTGTAGCCGAAAGTTCTGGTGCGAGCCATATCGTGCTTATCGGTCAAAAGGAAGCTCTGGAAGGTTCGGTAGTTATCCGCGATATTACGACTAGGGCTCAGCAGCTGGTGCCAATCGGCGAGCTTTCCCAAAGAGTCAAGGAATTGGCTTTGCACAATTCTTAACCTCATGTTAGTATATTTTCCACTATGGCAACAAACGTAGAAGTCACGAAAAGCGGGACCGACAACAACCTCGGTCTCATCCGAAAATTCACCAAAAGAGTCCAGGGCTCTGGTATTTTGTCTCGTCTTAGAAGCAAAAGGTACAGTGCTCGCAATCTTTCCGAATATGTAAAAAAGAAGAAAACTTTAAAGAGATTAGCCGCTAAGGAGAAGATTCACGAACTGATCAAAATGGGCAAAATGCCCGGTACAATCCAGTAAATGAGAACCATCAAAGAGGGTCAGAACGTTTTTGTGAACTCCACTCTCAAGAACGTTTTTTTGATCCCAAAAAGTTTCAGTAAAATCCCTTTTCAAGAGATAAAAGATGAAATTTTAGGTCGTCAGTATGAACTTTCGATCACTCTTATTGGCAAAAAAAGGATGCGCACTCTCAACAAGGTTTATCGGCAAAAAGATTACGCGACCGACGTACTTTCTTTCACTGCCGATAAAAATTTGGGTGAAATTTTCATTAATCCAAACGTGGCTCAATCCAAATCAAAAAATTTTGAGATGAGTTATGAAAATTACTTATTATTCTTGGTTATCCACGCCCTCCTTCATTTGAAAGGCCTAGATCATGGTGATAAAATGGAGAGATATGAGCTCGCGTATTACAACCGGTATAGACATAGGTACCTATGAAGTACGTGTTGTGATCGCCGAGCAAACTGATGAGAATGCTCTCCCCACTGTTTTGGGCACCGGTCGAGCTGAGTCCAAAGGCTTGCGCCATGGCTATACCATCAACATTGCCGACGTGGAAAGGAGTGTTCGCTTGGCTGTCGCCCAGGCCGAGAAAATGGCCGGTATAAAAGTCAAAAAAGCTTTTATTTCTGTTGGTGGAATTGGTCTTTCCGGAATCAACTCTCAAGGCTCTACTATGATTGGCCGGGCTGACCAAACCATCAGCGAGGCTGATATCGAGCAGGCCATGCTGGCCGCTGAAGAATCGATTCCCCCCTCCCTAATCCAAAATAGGAAAATTATCTATTCTATTCCAACCGCTTGGAAGGTTGATGGTAAGCCGGTTTTGGGCCGAGTCCTTGGAATGAAGGGGGTAAAGATCGAAGCCAAAGTGCTTTTTATTAGTTGTATTGAACACCACCTCGATGACCTAGTAGAAGCAGTGGAAGAAGCGGGAATCAAGGTAATCGATGTGGTGGCTTCACCGATCGCTGCTTCGTTCGTCACACTTACCAAAAGCCAACGGATCGCTGGCTGCGTCCTCGCTAACATTGGCGCCGAGACTGTTTCAATCGTTGTTTTTGAAAACCAAATACCGATTTCTCTTGAAGTTTTTCCGATCGGTGGCAGCGACATTACCAACGATATCGCTCTTGGTCTCAAAGTTTCGCTTGATGAAGCGGAAAGTATCAAACTGGGCGGAATCACGGCCACTAGTTTTTCTAAAAAGAAGTTGGAAGAAATAATTTCTGCCAGATTGAGCGATATTTTTGAACTAATCGAAGTTCATCTGAAAAAAATGGGTAAGTCTGGTTTGTTGCCGGCCGGGATCATGATCACTGGCGGCTCTTCTTCGATAGGGCTGATCGAAGATTTGGCACGTAGCTACTTGCGTTTGCCGGCCAGGATCGCCTCGCTCAACGTCAGTGCCGGCAATCAGCAGAACAACCAAAACAACCGTTTCCAAATCAAAGATTCTTCCTGGTCAGTGGCCTACGGTCTTTGTGTAGTTGGTAATATGCCAGACGAAGAGGAGGGTTTGGGTCTGAAGAAACATAGCCAAAATTTTTTCAAAAATGCCTGGAGAGTATTGAAGCAGTTTTTGCCCTAATTTAGAACATGGCTCGGGATTTTGGCAAGTATTGTAATTTTAGTTTTTCTGCTAATATTCAATTGTCTTTGTAATTTCAATCTTAATTTGCAACAAATATGCCTCAAATCAAGCCAGAAGTAGAAGCCTTTGCCCGCATCAGAGTGATCGGGGTTGGTGGCTCGGGTAAAAATGCAGTGAACCACATGATCAACTCCAAAGTGCGAGGAGTGGATTTTATTTCAGTCAATACCGATGCTCAAGACCTGCACCATTCCGAAGCAAAAAGGAAAATTCATATTGGTAAAAATTTGACCAGGGGTTTGGGTACTGGTATGGACCCTGACTTGGGCAAAAGAGCGGTAGAAGAAACTAAAGAAGAGATCCAAGAAGCGCTCAAAGGGGCGGATATGATATTTATCGCTTGCGGTATGGGTGGCGGCACCGGCACCGGCGCAGCACCAGTGATCGCTCGGACTGCCAAAGAGCTCGGTATTCTCACCGTAGGAGTAGTCACCAAACCTTTCGCCTTTGAAGGCAACCAGAGAATGCGGATCGCTGAAGCTGGTCTTGAAAATTTGCGCCAGTCAGTGGACGCTCTTATCGTCATTCCAAACGATCGCTTGTTGGCGACCATCAGCAAAGATACTTCGGCTAAAAGTGCTTTCTCTATGTGTGATGATATCTTGAAACAAGCAGTGGAAGGTATTTCTGACCTCATCACCACTCCGGGTACGATCAATATCGATTTCGCTGACATTAAAGCTGTGATGGAAGGAGCTGGCGGAGCCCTCATGGGTATCGGCCGGGCTTCAGGTGAAAAGAGAGCCGAAGAGGCAGCCAAGCTTGCTATCAATTCCCCACTTCTCGAAGTTTCCATCAACGGTGCTCGGGGAGTCCTCTTCTCTATTGCTGGTGGCGATGATCTCACCATGTTTGAAATCCACGATGCCGCTAAACTGATCACCGAATCAGTCGATCCAAATGCCAAAATCATCTTCGGTACGGTTCGCGATGAGCGACTCAAAAAGGGCGAGATCAAGATCACTGTTATCGCTTCTGGTTTCCCAGAGAATTTCGGTGTCAAAAATAGCCTTTTTGCTGACAAAGACAGAGAAGAAGGTGATGCTTCTGGCAAGGGCAAGATTTTCAATTCTGTATTCAAAAAAGAAGAGCGACGAGAAGCTCCACAACCTACTCAAAACCAAGAAGAGCCAGAAGAAAAGAAAAGCAATGTCATCATTGATGATGATGACGAATGGGGCGCCGTGCCAGCTTTCTTACGACGCTCGAAATTGAAATAATAACCTCATCGACCTCATCCCCAACCCCTCTCCTTGGCAAGGAGAGGGGCGAGCAATACTTCGTATTATACTAAAATCTAGATTGGGGTGAGGACTTTTTTGTGTTATCATACAAAGCATGAATTACGATTTAGTTATTATTGGTGGTGGACCGGCTGGAGCGGCGGCTGGTGTTTATGCTGCCAGGAAGCAGATCAAGACCGCTCTGATCGCCGAATCTTTCGGTGGTCAAAGTATCGAATCAAATGAAATCCAAAATTGGATCGGTACGGTCGCCATTTCTGGTATGGACTTGGCGAAAAGTTTAAAGGAGCACGTCAAATTTTATGCTGACAACGTGGTCGATATTCGCGAGGGTGAGCTGGTGGAAAAAATAGAAAAAAGTGACGACGGCTTCAAAGTTTTCAGCACTAAAAGCGAATATTCGACTAAAAAAATATTGATCGCGACTGGTGGTTCACGTCGCAAACTCGAGGTGCAGGGCGCCAAAGAGTTTGAGGGTAAAGGCATTACTTACTGTGCTTCTTGTGACGGACCATTTTTTACTGGCAAAGATGTGGTAGTGATCGGTGGCGGCAATGCTGGCTTTGAATCCGCTCTCCAACTACTTGCCTACTGCAAAAGCGTAACTCTCCTTAGTCGAAGTGAATTTAGGGCTGATCCGGTCACCGTCGAAAAAGCGATTTCTAACCCCAAAATGAAAGCGATTCCGCATGCCACGCCGATCGAGATCAAAGGTAACGGTTTCGTAAAATCAATTTTCTATGAGACCACCCAACCTTTCGTTGACGATGTGGAGATCCCAACCGACGGCATTTTCGTGGAGATTGGTCATGTACCAGCGACTGATTTTGCTCAAACCGTTGGAGTGGAGATTGACGAACTCAATCGAATCAAAATAGATCACAAAACTCAACGCACCAGCGTGCCTGGTATCTGGGCCGCCGGCGACTGTACTGATACTCTCTACCACCAAAACAATATCGCCGCCGGCGACGCCGTCAAAGCCCTCGAAGATATTTATTTAGATCTTTAAATATTCTCCCAATCACCTACACACATTTCTCGCGGTCGTAGCAGATCTGTGTAGGTAGAATTATTACCTCGGTGTGCCGAACATTTGGACGACGAAGATCGCTTCCCTGCCCTTGTAAACGCCGGTGGAAGTGGCGATGCCGATCTCTTTAAATTTAGGATTTACGATATTCAAAAAGTGCCCGCGCGAATTCATCCAAGCGGTCTGCACTTCTTCACTATTTTGAAAATTGACCGCCAAATTTTCACCCGCATAGAGATATTCATAGCCGGCAAGCTCGAGCCAGTACCAAGGTGTTTTGCCTTCAGGGGTATTGTGCGCAAAGTAGCTTCGGGCAGCCATGTCGTCAGCCTTCATTTGGGCCGCTTTTTCCAACAGCGGATTGATTTTGAGTTCGGAGAGATTGTTGAGCACCCTATCGCGGTTGGTCAGATTGACCAAAACAGAAGCGTAAATCGCCGAGATGGAATCTAAAATGGAAAGGCGGATACTCGGCACGATAATAATCAATATCAAAAGAACGGCTATAATGCCGACATAAAATTTTTTGAGTGCCAATTTTCTTGAAACTTTCATTTCATTTAAATACTAGCACAAAAAACTTAGCTTGCTAGATCAGGAAGATATTGAAAGGTATCTTGTCTTTCTTGCGAATGATTAGTACGAAAGATAGCCCCAGTAGGACACTTTCCGAAAGGGTTAGTTTGCCATCCGACGGTTTGTCAGCGGTTTCGAAACAATAATCCCCGAGTATTTCTGGTCGGATTTCCGGTTCTGGTTCTGACAAGAGAGAAACATTTTCGGTAAAGACCCCAAGGACTGCCGGTTCTGACTCTTGTATTAATTCTGGTATATTGACGATTACTTCAGGGACAGTTGGTTTCGCTGCCAAAACGACTGAATCAGAAGCAACATTTGAATCTGCTCTTTCAGCCAAAGCCCCGTCAAAGGCCTCATAATCCCCTCCCAGCGCCTCTACCCAAGCGTAGTTGGTATATACTCCTGGCGCACTTTTCTCATTGAATTTGGAAGTGTAATTGATAGTTATCTCTTCTTCAGAGAGTATTTTACCCAGACTCCAGCTCTGAGTGCTTATAATCTTGCCTTTCTCGTCTTTTAATTGATCGAAAAGAATACCATGAGCAGCATCGCCCCCTTTATTTTTGACCACTATTTCATAATCAACCTCACCAGCAAAAGGTACCATCTCTTTGTTATCGATAACTACAGAGCTTCTGATTATATGTTTTTTCGAAACTTCAATTTTGGGGTAGCTGGCAGTTCTCGATGTGTATGGGGTAATCAGAGTTGGTTCTTTGTAAATAGATAGGCTGATTGTGTCTTGGTTGTCCCCTGGGTTGCCATCATCTTCAAACAAAGAAACGGCTGTGGCAGCATTCATATTGGTGCGGCCTTCCGGCACATTCTGATCCACATTCGCATAATAAGAAATGGTGGTGGATTCTCCGGGCTGAAGCGGGCTTACAAACCACTCTTTTTCTCCTTGGAACAGTAGCCAGGGCAGACTGGGCTTGGTCACAACCTTGATAGCGCTGGCACGGGCATCACCATTGTTTTTGATAGTAGTGGTAAATTTGATCAAACTGCCGGGGCCTAGGCTACCGGCGGACTCTGCGACTGTTCCTACCCACAAATCTGGTTCTCCAAAAGAGATGTTACCCCGCCAATCACCCAAAACGTTTATAATAGCCGCTGTCCAATTGGCGCTGACAATATTGGTGTTGACGATATTTACCACGTTGGAAGCCGCATAAGCTTCGCCGGTCTCGATGTTTGCATCGCCACCAATTGCCTCATTGGAACCGGTGTTAGCAATGGTTTGGATACTATTTGCTACCAAAGCACTATTTGCCTGGTTGATGGTAGTTTTCCCTCCCCTATTATTTTTTTGATCGGGGTCGACCAAATTGGGCTCTGATTTTTTGTCAAACAAAATTATCCCTTCTTGAGTCTGTTGCCAATCGATATTGGGTGGCAAATTGAAAATATTACCACTCCAATCGCCCAACACTTTTATCAATAAATGAAAAGATGAGTCTCCATAAATATTAGTATTCACTTGATTGTAAACATTGCTGATCGCGGCACTTCCCCCTGAAAATATCGTAGTATTTTCTCCTGTTGCATCGTTTTCCCCGCTATTGGCGAGAGTAGCTACTGAGTTGGTCACCGTCGCCTCACTCTGGTTTGCTACGCTTAAATCAGATTGGCAGTCGGAGCAGCTGCTAAAACTAGAGAGGAAGTCCTGGAAAAAATTGCCGTTTGGTAAGACCAGATTGCCCGACCAATCGCCAAAATTGTTGAAGACTAGGAGTATATATTTGGACTGTACAAAATTGGTGTTGACCAAATTGACAACATTGGCTCCTGCATAGGCGTCACCGGTTGTGACACTACTTTCTTCGGTGCTTGAAGCCAGGTTGCCCCCGCTATTTGCTACCACTAAGACTTGGTTGTCCACGATGGCTGTATTTTGGGTTGTTATGGTAGTTGAAGATTGACAGTCACTACAATCGGGAGTAGCGGTGCCAGGTTCACCGATTTCCGCTCTCAAGTCAAGAGAGGTTTCTGCTAGATCGCCACTTTTTACCAAGACTACCCCTTCCGAATCCACAATATTGGTATTTACAACATTGAGAACATCGACGCTCGCAACAGTTTCCCCGGTCGATATAGTAGCGTCGGTATTCTGGCTTTCAGCAAGACCAGACTCGTTGTTGCCGCTATCGGCAACAGTCTCTGTCACATTCGATATTTCTGCCTGCTGCTCAGTCGTTATGGTTATGGTAGTTTCAGGATTTTCGCTAGTCTCAGTAGGTGTACTTTCAGTAGTTGGTTGAGTTGGCGTGGACTCGGTTATTTCTGGAGCCACCTCTAGAGTGGGGGTGGGTGTATCCGCTGTCGGCGGGCTTGCATCTTCAGCAAAGGTGGTCAGGTTTGGATTGAGCGCCCAATTCAAAAGACAGCTCATTAAGAAAATAGAGAAAGTGATTTTTGTCAGACGATATTTGTTGACTCGAAATGAGATGTTGATCATGGCTCCGGATGAACCAAGGAAAGCAGTTTTTCCCGAGCTCAGCCCGAAGGCTCTGCAAAACAGAACCTTTCGGAAAAAGAACTATCGAACAATCCTGGTTACAGTGTGATTGACGGTGTTGACGACGGTGGCTTCTGCGCCAGCGTCACCAGTGACTACATCGCTGTCGCCACCAGTAGCTTCGTTGCTACCATTGTTTCCGTTGTTACCCCACCACCAGCTGTATTGAGTACCAGAAACCTTGTTTTTGGCATCACCACCAGCTGATACGTTGGATCCAGTATTGGCATAAGTATCAACCAAATTGGTTACTGAGGCTGAATTCTTATTTTTGACAGTGATATCACCTTTGCAGCCGCAGTCTGCGGATACTTTGGTTTTAGTGGTATTAACATCATTGCCAACCATGGAAGCAGCCCAAGCGTCACCAGTAGCTACATCGCTGTCGCCACCAGTAGCTTCGTTGCTACCATTGGTCCCCTTGCCGAATACTTTGTTTTTAGCACTACCACCAAAAGAGCTGTTAGCTCCTGTGTTGGCAGAAGTTGTTACGACATTTGTTACGCTAGCAAAACTTGCGTTTTTGACCTCAATATCGTTGCTCTGTTGGAAATAAGGAAAATAAAAAGCAGAAGCGCTTGAAGCCGAAAGAGCGAAAGCTGCCAAAGCAACTGTTGCTATAAG
Source organism: uncultured Candidatus Saccharibacteria bacterium (assembly GCA_964630525.1). Taxonomy (GTDB): domain Bacteria; phylum Patescibacteriota; class Minisyncoccia; order Phycocordibacterales; family WO2-35-19; genus CAZVUY01. The sequence continues at coordinate 22,309 of CAZVUY010000005.1, read as the reverse complement.
TTTTTTCATAACTTTTCTAAATTAATTTTTCTAATAACCCTGATTTTCCTTCCCTGCTTGGATTATGCATACTAGCTTTCCAAGCAGAGAAGTATCGACCAAACAAAAAAGCCACTCAAAAGGCTAGGCGCCGAGTGGCTTTTTTGTTTATCCGATTGTTTTTTTGGTTGAAAAATTGGGGAAACATGAGATTATTTCCAAAACCTCCTCTTCCCCAAAAGAAGGTCAGACCAAATGTATCAGCACCCCCAAATTTTATAATAGAGCAAATCTATGTCAACTAAAACTGTGAATTGTTTTGCTACCCCTTATTTTGGTATAATTGCATTAACCATTACTTTTTCTAGTTTGCAAAAACCCAGAATGGGTACCGGACCGGGGAATTCTCTAAAAACATTGCTTGCGCAACCTTTTTGAGAAAGATCTGGCACCCACTCTGGGTTTTTGTGTTGCCAGCCATTCTAATCCCCACAAACAAAAAGTCAAATACTGGGTGGGCGGTAGAGGACTTGAACCTCTGACATCGTCAACGTCAATGACGCGCTCTACCAAAGCCGACGCTTTCGGTCGGCTCCCCGACTACACGTCGGGGCTGAGTATGTGCGCGGTATAAGACTCGAACTTATAACATCCACAACGTCAATGTGGCGCTCTACCAATTGAGCTAACCGCGCATTTTTATGAACCCATCCTTTATTATTTTCTCAATATAATCATGTCTTTTCAATTTTTTCAACTTCAATTTCCCCAAATGTTAGAAATTGATCTTGTTTTTTCGTTATAATGATTAGGTGAGAAGGAAAAAAATCTCAAAAAATAAAAAACGATTTTTGGTTGGGGGATTAGGAGCATTAATGATATTTATTCTGACTGTGGGCTTCTTTTGGCAAAATCAGTCAGTCCCCCATTCCAACTCCGTTGATAAAAGAATTTCTCTGCGTTCAAACCAGCCGATCAACGTGAGCGCCGTCGTCGCAAATCCGGAGTACCAACAGCTTACTTTCGAGACTCCAGCCAAGCCAAAATTTAGCTTGAAGAATCAAATAGCAGCAGCTATCAAAACACTCAAATCAATGACCGAACCGCGGACAGAAGATGTTGAAGAGCGTGGTACCTGGCTCTGGACGCCGACTATGCAGCTCACGCCAGAATATACGAGCTCGATCATCGAAGGGGCCGCTGCAAACAGTATAAATACCATTTATATTTCGATAGATAGCTACCTCGACATTTTTACCATGCCCAAAGGGTCAGAACGGGAAAGACTCAAAGAAGAATTCAGCCAGAAACTCGAGAACTTTATTCGCAAAGCCAATTCTTTTGGGATCGCAGTAGATGCTGAGGCAGGCTGGCAAAATTGGACCGAGCCAGACCATACTTATAAGGCTTTCGCGATCGCCAACTATGTAAAAAATTTTAATGAGACAAGAAAATATAAATTCAGAGGCTTTCAATACGATGTCGAACCTTACCTACTCGATGCTTTTGTCGAAGATCCGGCAGCAGTCCTTTACAGGTTTGTGGAGCTGGTCGACAAAACCCAACAATTTTTAGAAGAAAGTGATCTGCGTTTTTCCGTTGTTGTGCCAGATTTTTATGATGAGAAGGATAAATCCACCCCCAAATTTACCTACCAGAAAAATAAGGCGGCGGTGTTCAAACATTTACTCAACGTCCTGGATCAGCGAGCCAACAGCTCGATCATTGTCATGTCTTACCGCACTTTTGCCGATGGGCACGATGGTTCGATCGAGATTTCTCAAAACGAGATGCAAACTGCTCTACGAGGTAACCATACGACCAAGGTAATCATCGCCCAAGAGACCGGTGATGTGCCGCCGCCTTATATCACTTTCCATCGGACTTCAAAGGAGCATCTCAATAAACAGATTGGTCGTCTCCAACAAACCTTTGGCAAAAACGAAAATTTTGGCGGCATAGCTATTCATTATGTAAACTCATTGTTAACTCTAAAATAACCGAAGTACAATTGGCGACATATCATTAAAGTTGTTTCGGTGTTATTTAAATACTCCGTCAGCATAACTTGTGGAGATAGAATAGCAATCAATATTATTTCTTACGATATATCGTATAAAATAATAAGATTGAGTAGAGCTGTTCAGGTAAAGGGGTATTTTGTTTAGTATGATTAGGTGGTAGATTATGGGGTATAAATTTAGGTCGCCGCCGCTGAAGCTAAGGCGGCCAATGGAGGGTTCGCATAGCGGTCTAGTGCGCTCGCTTGGAAAGCGGGTGTGGGGAAACCCACCAAGAGTTCGAATCTCTTACCCTCCGCAGCGAAAATTATGTTAATTTATAAGCATCATTTGGAACAGGGGTAGGAGACATCCGAACCTCCGCTATTGACATTATGTTGCTGTTATGATAGGATAAACAACGGATTTACCCTTTGAAAGGAGATAGTATATGGGACTGGACTTAACCCTTCTTCCCTTACGGGACGCAAGCAGTATTGGCGAAAAATCCGTCCTCTGCTATGACCGATTGGACTTTGACCGCGACTATCGCATATTCAACCAGATATGCCCAGAGAGCGGCGACACGTCGGTAAAGCGGACGGTAGACCCGCTTCCAATTCCTCCTCAAATGTGGGTGGAAACCTACGAGGGCGAAGGAATTAGACGGACGAGAGAGGACAAGTATGGAACTAACCTCACGTTCATCTACGCGCAAAAGCTGAAAAAGCTCAAACTCACACCAGACGCCACGCCGAAGAACAAGGCAATCAAGGCGTTCGTGGATGCTCTTCCCGACGACATTCCCATCATTCTTTTCTGGCATTAGCCCCGCACGGAAAACAACACACCCGTTGTATCAGTGTGGGGTTTTCTGTTTCTAATTAATTGATATTCGCACAGTTTAACGCTAAACTTGGTATATAGAAACTGGAAGTGGCAGTCTGGAAACAGGTTCTAACATCGTCCACTACCCTCTGCCAGATTAAGACAAAGGCCAGCGAGAGCGCTGGCCTTTGGATTCAGAGAGCTTTTTTGTTTGCCGGAGTGGCAAACAATGAAGCCGTATCCACGCTGTGAGACCGAACCAATTCGATTCGGATTCGATCTACCAGATTGGCATCAAAAGTTGGTACTGATTTGTTGCTTCTATTTTTTCCGTCTTTTCTTTTGATACAGCCCCTTTTAAAACTTTCCAACATTGATGTCAGGAGACCATGAAGCCACATCGCTGCAAGTTCAGAATTTGTAGCGATGGCTTGGCTGGTGATAAGCAGCTTATATCTACCCTCCTTGCCTCGGCAGATGGCAAAACCCCACATTCCTCCTCTTTCCCACAGGGAAAAAGCAAGATCATCAGGGTTGTTGTAAATTTCTAAAACAGTCCTGACGCTCAGACCCTTGAAAACTGACATTTTGGAAAATCCTCCATTAAAATATTAGCAGATATTTTAATAAAATCTAAGTTATATAAAATAATTTAAACAACAGGAAAGGGATGGTGTGAGAATCGCACCATCCCTAAAGCAGGTATCTACATTCCATCGTCATCGTCGTCCAACCTCCGTTGATCCAAACACAACTTGCACTCTTTCACCACACCTCTTTGCCCGTCTGAAATAAAAACGAAGTTGGTATTGGAATGAAGTCTGCAGTCATCCATTGTTTGGGCCAAAACTGGCCCATGATACAGAGTGGCCAACTGGGTTTCCATAAAACCTCCTAGCTTAATTATACCATATTTTAAGAAAAAAGTCTCAAATCTGGGGATAACCCTTGTTTCTTCTGATTTTTGGCTTCAAATCATTGACCGCAAGGCTTTGATCCTCTCTGCCACAGGTGGGTGAGTAGCGAAAAGACTACTTAGTGCTGCCCTCTTATTTCCAAAAGGATTGGCGATAAAAAGATGGGCGGTCGCGGTGTGAGCGTCTTTGAGCGGAGCATTGTAGGTCGAAATTTTCTCGAGTGCCCTTGCCAGACCTTCTGGATAGCGGGTCAAGAGGGCCGCCGAAGCGTCGGCCAGAAACTCTCTTTTGCGCGAAATCGCTAGTTTGATCAGGGTAGCAATAATCGGTGAGAGGATGATCAGTACCAGGCCGACGATTGCTAGGATACCACCCGCTTTATTATTTTCTCGATCTCGACCAAAAGCCATACCTCTAAGGAGCGCGTCTGAAAGAATGGAAACTAGGCCGACCAGGACCACCACTACACTCATAAGCAGAATATCGCGGTTGCCAATATGCGAAAGTTCGTGTGCGATCACCCCTTCCAACTCGTTTCTTTCCAGTCTGGCCAGGAGTCCGGTAGTTACTGCCACGACAGCGTGTTCTTTGTTACGACCGGTGGCAAAAGCGTTGGGGGCGGTGTCTTCGATAACATAAACTTTGGGCATTGGCAGACCAGCGGTGATCGCCAAGTTTTCGGTTAGATTGTAGAGATCAAAAAACTCTTCTCTCTTTGCTTGTCTCGCCCCGGCGATCGAAAGGACGATTTTGTCAGAAAACCAGTAGCTCAAAATATTTATAAAAAGGCTCAGGAAGACTGCGATATAGAGCAATTCGGGTGCACCGTAATAGCTAGAGACAAAATAACCGATCAGAACGATGAAAGCGAAGAAAATCGCCATCAAAAAATAGGTTTTGGCAACATTGGCACTTTGGTGACTATAAATAGAATTCATGACTTGATTATAGCATTTTTTCCTGTTGATTTGAATCGTTTTTCCCTTGAGAATTTGGGTTATCAACCGATTAAACACAATTTGCGATAAATGAATATTTGAAGTCCGCAAGCGATGGGATATGATTGGGGGTGATGGCTGAGACCAAAAAAACACACCTGCGTGTCCCCCCTCACAACACCGAAGCCGAGATGGCCTTGCTCGGCTCGATCATGCTTCGACCAGAAGTGATGTACGAAGTGACCGATCTTGCCTACCCTGCTTCTTTTTATTCTGAAAAGCATCGTTTGATCTTTGAAACAATGCTAGAACTTTTTAGCAAACGCAACCCAACCGACCTACTCACAGTCTCAGCTCGTTTGAAAGAAAAAAATCTGTTAGAAGAAATCGGTGGCAACAGCTATTTGAGCGAACTAGTAAACTCTGTCCCTTCCTCAGCCAATGCTGCTTATTATGCAGCCATCATCCAAAAGAAACATATTGCCAGGAATCTGATCGGGGCTGCAGACTTCATTTCTTCCCTCGGTTACGACGAAGCTGGTGAGTTGGAAGAATTGCTAGATCAGGCTCAGAAAAAGATTTATGATGTCACCAATATTGCGAGCGTTCACAAGTTTGTAGATATGAAATCAGAGCTTGACGAAGCTTGGGAGAGACTTGATCGGCTCCACAACTCGGGTGATGGTTTGCGTGGTGTGTCCACTGGTTTCAAAGAGTTAGATGACAAACTCTCTGGTTTCCAAAAGTCAGACTTGATCATTCTAGCCGCTAGACCTTCGGTCGGTAAAACAGCTTTAGCTCTCGATATTGCCCGTCAAACCGCCGTAAATCACAATACTCCGGTCGGTATCTTTTCTCTCGAAATGAGCTCTCAGCAGCTAGTAGATCGGATGCTCGCTTCCCAGTCGAGTGTCGATGCTTGGAAGCTGCGTACCGGCAGAATGATCAGAGAGGACGATTTCACGGCGATCCGACGTTCACTCGATGTTCTTTCTAAAGCACCGATTTTTATTGACGATCAACCAGGCAATAATATTCTCAAAATGCGCTCGGTCGCCAGAAGGCTGAAAAATGAAAAAGGTTTGGGGCTTATTATCGTCGATTACCTTCAGCTCATCACCACCACCAAAAATTATGATTCGATGGTCAATCAGGTGACCGAAATTTCTCGTTCTCTCAAAAACTTGGCTCGAGAGCTCGACGTCCCGGTATTAGCCCTCTCTCAGCTTTCTCGAGCAGTGGAGCAACGTGGCGGCAAACCCAAACTTTCTGACCTGAGAGATTCGGGCTCCATCGAACAAGATGCGGACGTGGTGATGTTTATCCACCGCGAAGACAAGTCCAAAAGTTCTGACGACGCCGATAAGACACATATCGCCGAGATATTGCTCGAAAAGCACCGCAATGGTGCCACTGGTCGTATCGAACTTTTCTTCAACGAAAAGAAGGCCACCTTCCAGTCACTCGAAAAGGCCGAGTTTACCGGCGCCGAAGCCGAGTTTAGGGATTTCTAGCGCGACACCAATCCACGAATACATACGAATTTACGAATATGGTATTTTTGTTATTATTGCTTTATTAGTGTAATTCGTGCAAATTTGTAATTAGTGTCATGTAAATGAATAGTATAGATAAATTAATTCAAATATTTTCTCAATTCCCCGGGATCGGACCGAGGCAAGCCAGACGTTTTGTTTATTATCTCTTGACCAGGGGCAACGGTTCGCTCACAGATTTGGCCAAAAATATTCAGGATTTAAAAAATGACGTAGTAGTATGTGGTGATTGTCGAAGATTCTTTCAGTTGAGCCGACCAGATAAAGAAGAAAAAATTTGCAAAATTTGTGCCAACCCAAGACGTGACCGTTCGGTATTAATGATTGTCGAGAGAGATGTCGACTTGGAATCGGTCGAAAAAAATGGTGGTTTCGATGGTCTTTATTTCGTCTTGGGTGGCTCGATACCGATCCTCGAAAAGGAACCAGAGACAAAGATCCGTTCTGAAGAACTAAAAAAATCTGTTGAAGGCAAAGCTAAACAAGGTTTAAAAGAAATTATTATCGGAGTCAACTGGAATCCGGAGAGCGAAAATACCGGGTATTTCGTCGAGCGCTTTTTGCGACCGATCACCGAGCAATATAAGATCAAAATATCCCACCTGGGAAAAGGGCTTTCGATGGGCTCTGAATTAGAGTATACTGATCCTGAAACACTGAAGAATGCTCTTCGGAATAGGAATTAAAAAATGACAATTCAAAAATCATATTCTTACATATTGATGGTTGGTAGCATCATCGGTCTACTCGCCTCTTTTTTGCTAACCTTAGACACTATCAAACTGATCGAGAACCCAGCTACCGACCTTCCTTGCAACCTAAATCCATTTGTTAGTTGCACTAGCGCGGCCACTTCCTGGCAAGGTGAAGTTTTCGGCTTCCCCAATTCTCTGTTGGGAATGATGGCTTTTTCAATGCTTTTTGCAGTAGGAGTGATGCTTTTCTCTGGTGGTCGAGCTCGCAAACCACTTTGGCTCTTGGTAAATTTGGGTACCCTGGCAGCCATGATTTTTGTTCTTTGGTTTTTCTATCAAAGCATTTTTAATATTGGTTCACTCTGTATTTATTGTATGGTGGTTTGGGCAGTCACTTGGCCGATTTTTCTCTACACTACCATTTGGAATTTCAAAGAAGATCATTTTATTTTGCCACCCCACCGTGGCCATGTGAGCAGGCAAAGTATCGTTGATAACATTTTTGGATTTGTCTCCAAACATCATTTTCAATTTCTAACCTCTTGGTACTTCCTGGCCATCGTCACTATCCTCCTACGCTTCCGAGATTTTTTCTTGTATTAAATTAAAAAAGGGAGAATATTCTCCCTTTTTTAATTATACCTTTTCATTTATGAAATTTTGTCTATCTTGACTTTAAAGAAAGGTTGGCGGTGGCCGTTTTTCTTGAAATAGCGAGACTTTTGTTTGTATTTGATGACAGTCACTTTCGGAGCGCGGCCGATTTCAACTAGAGTGGCAGAAACCTTGGCACCATTCACATAAGGAGTACCGATATCGGTAGCATCAGAACCGTTATCAACCAAGAGTACTTTATCGAAGATAAGAGCGTCACCTTCTTTGTATTCTTTATCTTTCAGCTTCTCTATCTTTACCGAGTCACCTACAGAAACACGGTATTGCTTGCCTCCGGTTTCAATAATGGCAAAGCTATTATTGTCCCGCATAACTTTAGCGGAGTGAGACTCTCCTGTTTTGGCAGGAGTCTTTTTAGGGCTTGTTTTTGTGGCTTTTTTGGTTTCTGCCATAGCAGGGATACTTTACCGGATTTCCTTATTTTATGCAAGCATTTGACAATAGTTTGTTTTTATGCATAATTGGGCTCAGGAGAAGCACTTTGCCATCCGACTGATTTGAGAAGAGTATCTCCCCTCTTGCGAGGGAAAAGATATTTTTCTCAAATAAAAAGCAAGCTCTTCTTTAGGGAGAGCCCATGCCACGTACCCGGCCGCTTAGGGACGTTCCAGTACGGCCCTAGGATGATGCTCGTCCTTTGGACGAGAAAACCACCAAAAACTGGATAGTAACCACCTTCCAAAAGATAGGGTGGTGGGGTACGAGAAGTGCTAATTGTGGTTTTGTTTGGAGGATAGTAACCACCTTCCAAAAGATAGGGTGGTGGGGTACCTGTTCGGATTTCTTTTTTGGCAATTCGTTTGATAGTAACCACCTTCCAAAAGATAGGGTGGTGGGGTACGTATGAAATTAAAAAACTTTGATTAACCCTGATAGTAACCACCTTCCAAAAGATAGGGTGGTGGGGTACGAAAAATATACTTTATAAGGGTCCTACGCTGGATAGTAACCACCTTCCAAAAGATAGGGTGGTGGGGTACCGCCATGAAGTTTTTGGCTCCTTTTTTGGCTAGATAGTAACCACCTTCCAAAAGATAGGGTGGTGGGGTACCGAAGAATTGGCTGATATGTATCGCAAATAGATAGTAACCACCTTCCAAAAGATAGGGTGGTGGGGTACTCCTTCATGGGTTGCCACTACTACTTTCTCTGGATAGTAACCACCTTCCAAAGGTTAGCCGCCAAGCACAAGCTTAGGCGGTTTTTGTTTTGCAAGTTTTACATCTGGTCTCATGTCTTAAACTTGGGAAAATGGGTTTGTATTGTTCTTTACCTCCATTTACCACCCCCATAAATTCGAGTATTAGAATTTTAATCCAATACTCTAACGTAATGCAGTAATCAAGGTTTCTATGAAAATATTTTTGCTCAAATTTTTGTTTTATTTTAGAAAGAAAAATTGGAATAATTTTTTTATTCGACATATCTATAGATTTTTTCTTTTTGTGTACAAAACGCAGAAGTATTTCATCGACCATAAACGGCCTTAACCATTCAATAAAATCATAGACCAGAGGAACAGCCTTCTTGCTTTGTGCTTTATGAGAAAAACCAAATTCAACCGGAAAATCCAAGGAATCAAATAAATCCGTTATTTTTTGAGTAAGATAATGATATCCTATGTCCAAAAGTTTGTTTGCTACGTCATCTTTGTGGGGTTTTCTCCCAAACCATATTATTTTTGAACCCTTGGTTACCTCTACGCCAAACAATTTCCAGTATTCCCTGGCTGCTCTACCTTCAATCAATAACAAATTTTGTATGTCACGAGCCGAGACAATTTCCATTCTATATTTTTCAAACCTCCGTCTATTGCTGACAATTGAAAACTGATTTTCTATTTTTTGAAGCAAAATGGTTTTAGAAAAAGACAATCTATTTTTGTCTCTATAAATCAACAATCTTTCAGCAAACTTAGCATTCATAAATCCATTATACAAAAAGTCCCGCACCTTGCCATTCCTGGCAAAGGCGGGACTTGAAATGGACAATCCTCTCACCACTTGAACCCCTTGCGCACAAACTTGTCCGGAACAGAAACGCCAGTACCTTCGACTGCTTGAGTCAAGAGGTTGCGACTCGCCTGAAATTTGCTTTCAGGATCGTCCAGACTCCCTTCTCGCCGAGGATCTGGTAACTCAACAAATCGGATGCCCCTCTCCTCGCATTTGCTACGGAGAAAGAGTACGAGCCGAAACAAATTTCCGGTATTTTGCACTCCGTAGTGCTGCTTAGGGGTGCCATCTTCCGATTGAGCGAGGCCCAGTCGGATCTTTTGCATCCCCACCACAATACACTCAACCTTTGGTTCAGCCAACTTGTGAGCCAGCTGTTTTTGGAAAGTCTCAAACTGATCGCTCTGACGCTCAAAAGCGTGGTTGCGTGCTCGCTTGAGTTTTTTCGACCCCCTCCTTTTCTTTAGCCGTTTATTGATTTTGGCAATTTCCGGCTGATGCCACTTGTCTGGTCGACGTAATGGAATCAAAAACTCACTCCCATCCGAATCTGTAACGGCAATATCCCCCGCCCCTAAGTCAATCGCTCGATACAGGGACGGGTTCTCCGTTTTCAGCGGAGTCGGGGGTAATCCCACGACACAAGACAGGAAGAATTCGTCTTTCCTCCAATCGTAAGTGAGTGTCAGATATCGCACACTCTTCTCGCCAACCATCCTCTCAAGATAGTTACTCTCTTGAGGACGATTATCTCCTCTTTGTTTGGAGACTACCTGCCGGAGCGAAAGTTTGAGTTTGATACCAGAAAAAGCCGGTAAACTCAAAACCCCGTCGACCAACCTGATATGTTGCGCTGACCACTGAAGAGCTTGAAAGTGATCGGGATTCATCGGCATGGGTGGCCTTACTTCCGTGTCCCCCCTCTTTTTGGCTTCAAAGAAAGCTTTCCAACCATCAGCAACCCTGGCCAATACCTGGCGTGACACATCAATAGAGGCCAACGAAAGAAGTTCTTTCATTCCCTTATTCACTTCCACTTCTGTGCCGGCATCTCTCAATTTCTTCAACCAGAGGTTGAAAGAAAAGCTATTCACCGGTGTCGTTTTGCCTCTTTCTTCTTCCGGCTTTTTACGCTCCGTGGCGACCTCTTCAAGCCAAACCTTGCTCTGCTCCACCCCTATATTCCAGAGGTGAGCCATCATCTTGGACAACCTGAAGATCACATTCTTTGTTTCTTCGTCTAGCACCAAGCGCTGTTTGAACGCCTTAGGCCTAACCTTTACTGGCGCGGTATATTTTTGTGGCAATGTTCACTCTCCTGACATTGTATAACATACAACATCTATATAGTCAATTTGACAAAACAGTCCTTTAGAATATATAGTTTAGGTAGGACAGCACTTTGCCATCCGCCAGATTTGAGAAAAATATCCCGTCTCTATGGCGGAATCAGGTATATTTCTCAAATAAACAGCAAGCCCTTCTTTAGGGAGGGCCCATGCCATGTACCCGGCCGCTTAGGGACGTTCCAGTACGGCCCTAGGATGATGCTCGTCCTTTGGACGAGAAAACCACCAAAAACTGGATAGTAACCACCTTCCAAAAGATAGGGTGGTGGGGTACAAATAACCAGAAAGCACGTCGCATGGGCGACAGATAGTAACCACCTTCCAAAAGATAGGGTGGTGGGGTACCCGAGGTTTAGCGTGTAATGGCTTTCGTACCAGATAGTAACCACCTTCCAAAAGATAGGGTGGTGGGGTACTTATGAGCATAACGTTTCCAAATCTGCCCAGATAGTAACCACCTTCCAAAAGATAGGGTGGTGGGGTACCCGATTGACCCCCAAAACCTCGCCATCGGTTCGATAGTAACCACCTTCCAAAAGATAGGGTGGTGGGGTACCAAGGCGAAGCCGATCGTATTCTTTCTGCTTCGATAGTAACCACCTTCCAAAAGATAGGGTGGTGGGGTACGTCTGATTTCTTTCCTGATATTTGTGGGTGGATAGTAACCACCTTCCGAAGGTTAGGGTGGTGGGGTACCAGATGTCTGGAGGAGAACAGCAAAGGGTTTGATAGTAACCACCTTCCAAATAGGTGGTTTTTTGTTAATCAATATCCGGACGATCAATCGACGGCAATTGGAAGTCAATTTTTTCTCCAGTTAGCTTTACTATATCTTTATCTATTTTGTTAAGCTCCTTACTTGAATTTGTATAGTGGTTAACAACGGTAGAAAGCGATGTCCCCAACTTAGAATGATATTCATCGTATCTTTTTAAATGCTCTCCGAGTTTAATCACGTTTACAATTATATCTTTTGCTTTTTCTTCTATTTTCATTGCATTTAATCCCTGAAGGACAGTTTGAAGATAAGCCAAAAAACTGGTCGGAGAAACAACTATAACTTTATACTTAGCAGCGGCTCGCTGGATAAGGTTTTCTTCAGAAACCCCCACTCTACCAAGGATGAGGTCATAATAAATTGCTTCATGTGGAATAAACATGAAGGCAAAATCCATTGTGTTTTGTTGTGGCTGGATATACTTTGAAGTTTCTACTATTCTATTCTTCAAATCTCCTTCAAAAACTTTCTGCAACCTGCTCTTTTCGACTGGATCCTTCTCTTCTGCCAGCCGATTGTAATTTTCGAGTGAAAATTTGGAATCAATGGGAATTATTTTGTCTTTTACAAAAACCACTGCGTCCACGATAGTGCCGTCTTTAAACGGGTATTGTGTTTGGTAGCTCCCCGTCGGCAAAACATTTTTAAGCAAAGTCTCCAAATAATATTCGCCCAAAATACCTCTCTGTTTTGGGTTTCTCAAAATATCCTGCAGACTTTGGAGTTGCTCGGCAAATCCTTCAACTCTCCTACCGGTATCCTTCACATGAGCCAATTCTTCGGTGATGTCTTTGATAAGCCGTTGAGACTCGCCAAACTGACGGTGCAGTGACTCATGGACCACCTTTGAAGACTCGCCCAATTTTTCATCTACCGTACGCGAAAGATTGTTCATCTGCTCCAAAAGAAGCCGAAGCCCGGTATCGTCTTGTTTTGTTTCTTTTTTCCTGAAAAGAGCAAATATGGCTACCAGAAGCCCAGCTGCTAATATTATTATTAACAAATTTTGCATAATTAAATTATACATTACTTTTCCCCTCTCCTGAATCTAGGAGAGGGGCTAGGGGTGAGGTATAATGTTTGCATGCACGAAAATATACAAAACCAAATCAAAGACGCGATGCGCGCCAAAGACCAGTTGCGACTCACCACCCTTAGAGGTGTCTTGGCCGCCTTTACCAACGAGTCCGTGGCTCTCAAAAGAACTCCGCAAGATAAATTGACCGACAATGAGGCTCTGGCCGTGATCAAACGTTTGGTTAAACAAAGAAAAGATTCAATCGAACAATTTGAAAAAGCGGGTCGACAAGAATTGGCTGACAACGAAAAAGCTGAGCTCAAAATTTTGGAAGAATTTTTGCCCGCCCAAATGTCTGAAGAAAAAATAAGAGAAATCGCCCAATCAAAAATAGAAGCAATGGGCGGCACTAAAGAAAAAATTGGGATAGTTATCGGGGCAGTATTAAAAGAGTGTGCTGGTCAAGCCGACGGCGCTGTGGTAAAAAAGGTAGTAGAGGAACTTTTATCATGATAGACCTTTCAGGAAAAACATTTGTGATAATTGGAGCGACTGGCGACATTGGTGGCAACTTAGCCCGGTATCTCCACTCAATGGGAGCCAATATCGTGGCGGTGGGTCGCAACACCAGCAAACTTATGGAACTTGACTCCCTCAAACCCCGAATGAGGACACTCGAAATTGGCTCTGAAGATTTGATTGACGACATGGAGGTGGTGTTTGATCATGGGCTTGCGGCTTTTGGTAAGTTTGACGCTTTGATCACGAGTGTCGGCCAATGGGTCCAAATCGATGTATCAGAGGAACCGGAAAAATTTATTGACCAACTCGATAAAGATTTTGCGGCCTTCGTTAGACCTTCAGTGGCACCCATGTTCGTCTTCAACAAATATTTCAAAGAAAACGGTGGCGGATTGATGGTAGATATTTCTTCGCATGCGGCAGAAGGAAATTTACCGGGTAATCTGACCTACGCACCAGCCAAAGCAGCGGTGAAATCTTTTATTGAAAACCTGCGCGCTGAAAATGGTCCTGACTCTAAGGTAGTGGTGGCTCGAGCGATTTCCCAACTCGTCGACACGGCCAAAAATAGAGCAAATCCAAGATTGGTTCATTTGAGTGAAGAAGACTGGCAGAAGACCGTCCAGATCAAAGACATGGCCGAATGGATTATCAGTTGTATCGACAATCCTAAAGCTGAGCTCGATAAACTTTTCAAAAGCGGAATAGTCCTTTAGGACCTCCGCTTTTTCTTTTAAAATCTTAAAGAATCTTCGATTTTGTAATCTCCGACGCGGGTACGCTTGATTGAAAGTGTGGTCACCGGGATTCCAAGGGTTTGACCCATATCGTTAACCAAACTACGGATGTAGGTGCCTGAGGAAACATAGGCGGAGAAATACCCCAGGAAAATGTCAAAGGTGCCCTTTGACACCAAAATCTCTTTCCAATCTTCCAAAATTTCGGCTTGGCGGAAATCGCCCCTGACTCTCGAAATATCCATGAGTAGTCGACCAAAAAGTTCTTTAGCTGAAAGCGTACTGAGTTTCAAGAAATTCAACTCATAAATTTCAATACTTTTAACCTCTGATTCATCAGCGAGCGAGTCGTGCACAATATCCCCTTTTTCGTCTCTATTTTTGGCAATATTTTTGGAAGAATAAGGTGGATATTTTTGCTCCCGCTTGCCTTCATAGATTTTGCAGAGCTTTATCAAATCCATTTCAAATTGAGTCTGGGTTTTTTCTGGTTCCCCCCTTAAGGTAAGGAGGGCTAGGGGGGTTATGATTTTACCCATCACATCATAAGTATCAGTAGCAAAACCAAAGAGAGCAGTGAATTCGTATTCTTTATCCAGATTCAGAAATTCTTCCTTTCTTTTTATATCGTCCCCACTCGCTACCAAAAGCACCCCTTCCGCTAGTGGATCAAGCCGACCGAGGTAAGTCATTTTTTGGTCCGCATAGTCGCCAAATCTTTCAATCTTTGCTTCCTTAAATCTTTCAATGACCTGAAGCGGTGTCTCTCCTCGATTTTTATACAAATTGAAAATCATCTTATTTTAAGCCATATTTTACCATCATTCAAAACAAAATGCAAAAACACTTGACATAATTTATGAGTATGATACAATTAAGAAAGAATCTAGCAAGTGGTTGCTTCCGGAGCCAAAACTCTCGCCACAGCTAGTACCGAAAGGTGATTAAAAAGGAGAGCCAGAGGAGTCCTGTCCGAGCTATTACTCGGCAAAAACCCCCTTTTTTGAAACCGTGGGGGTTGGATGATATAAAAAAACAAGGACAAACCTCGTGCCGCAGACTTCATCCACCTGCGGCTTTTATTTTTATATCTTCAAACTCTTCTTCAAATACTTACCCGTATGAGAGTTTTTATTGTTGGCCACTTGTTCGGGCGTCCCCTTCGCCACCACCTTCCCGCCCCCAATTCCCCCTTCTGGACCAATGTCGATGATGTAGTCAGCGCTCTTGATCACATCCATATTGTGTTCGATCACCAAAACCGTGTTGCCCTTATCTACCAACTTCTGCAAAATTTCGATAAATTTTTTGACATCGTCATAATGTAGACCGATCGTTGGTTCGTCGAAAATATAAATTGTTTTTTGGATGTGTGGTCGATAAAGCTCGCTCGAAATTTTAACCCTTTGAGCTTCCCCGCCTGAGAGAGTGGTGGCTGACTGGCCAAGCTCCAAATACCCGAGGCCCACATCATCCATCGTTTTTAGTCGGTCGTAGATAGCCGGGATGTCTTCAAAAAATTTCAAACCCTCTTCGACGGTCATTTTCAAAACCTCGTAAATATTCTTTTTCTTGTACTTTACTTCCAAAGTTTCTTTCATAAACCGCTTGCCGCCGCAAACATCGCAGGGCACATATACTGTCGGCAAGAAGTGCATTTCAACAGCGATCTCTCCATTACCTTCACAAGTCTCGCACCTGCCACCTGGCCGATTGAAAGAGAAGCGGCCCGGCCCCCAACCTCGCACCCTCGCTTCTGCCGTCTCAGCAAAAAGTTCTCGGATAAAGCCCCAAGCGCCAGTGTAAGTGGCTGGATTAGAGCGTGGAGTCCGACCGATCGGAGATTGGTCGATCAAGATCGAGCGGCCCAAATATTCGGTCCCACTAAAAGAGTTGCAATTGAAAAGCTCGGCTGTACGATATTTGCGCTCAAAGCGAGCTTGCAGATTTTTGTACAAAATTTCGTAAACAAAAGATGATTTGCCTGAACCAGACACTCCGGTCACACAAACGAAGCGGCCCAGCGGCACATCGACGTCCATATTTTTGATATTGAAAGCATGTCCGCCCCTGATCTTGATCTGACCTTTGTCTTGATTGCGCCTTTCTTCCGGCACTTCGACCACATCTTCACCACGTAGGTAAGCTAGGGTGCGCGAACCAG
This sequence comes from uncultured Candidatus Saccharibacteria bacterium, assembly GCA_964630525.1. Classification (GTDB taxonomy): domain Bacteria; phylum Patescibacteriota; class Minisyncoccia; order Phycocordibacterales; family WO2-35-19; genus CAZVUY01. Next base: position 6,198 of record CAZVUY010000005.1, on the reverse strand, counting down.
AATCATTGTTTTTCTTGGTGATGAGTTCATCCAAATAGCCGGAGACCACCACATTGCCCCCATGAATCCCGGCGCCCGGGCCAATATCGACAATATAATCAGAAGCAAAAATAGTATCTTCGTCATGCTCGACCACCAAAATGGTGTTGCCCATGTCTCGAAGATCAATCAAAGTTTTTATCAGCCGATCGTTGTCTCGACTATGCAAGCCGATGGTAGGCTCATCGAGAACATACAGCGCGCCAACCAAGCCCGAACCAAGCTGACTAGCAAGTCGGATACGCTGCGCTTCACCACCAGAAAGGGTATGGGCTCGACGGTTGAGCGAGAGGTATTCGATACCCACATTGAGCATAAACTTGAGCCGAGACTCGATCTCTCGCAGCACTACTTTGGAAATATTTTTTTCACGTTCGGTTAGTTTGATCCCAGCTAAAAATTCATAGGCCTTCTCGATCGACATATTTACAAAATCAACCACGTTGATACCTTTGCCGCCGCCACTCGCGCTACCAAGCAAGACGTGCAAGGCCTCTGGTCGCAAGCGCGCTCCGAGGCAGACGGGGCACGGCTCATCACCAAAGAGGTGTTTGGTCCCAAGTCCATTGCACTCTGGGCAGGCGCCGTAAGGCGAGTTGAAGGAGAAAAGTCGAGGCTCGATTTCTGGATAAGAATAACCATCTTTCGGACAAGAAAATTTTGAAGACATGGTGGTCCGATTTTCGGTCACCATTTTTTGGGCCGCTTCTGGGTCTTTGTTTTCCAAATCTAGGTCGCGAAAAGAGATCTCTACCAAACCATCGGCCTCGGTCAACGAGAGCTCCAAAGATTCACCGAGCCTCTCTTCAGTATTCTTTTTTTCGGTCACGAAGTCATCGACATTGATCGAGTCGACCAACACAGAAATATCATGGCGTTTGTTTTTGGAAAGTTCGACTCGTTCGCGCAAACTCTGGCGTTTACCGTCAATGATAACTTCGGTATAACCCTTGCCCAACATATCGTATAAGAGCTGGTAGTACTCCCCTTTGCGACCACGCACCACTGGCGCCCAGAGTTCGAGGTATTTAGGCAAACTCAACCCATCCCCCTGATTTTTTGAACTGCGAACTTTTCTCTTTTCGACCCCTTCCCTTTGGGAGAGGGTTGAGGGTAGGCTTTTGAATGTTCTAACCTTTTCCAAAATAAAATTTTTGATCTCGTCGGTCGAGAGCTTCTTGATCTCATCGCCACAGACCAAACAATGCGGTCGGCCGATCCTCGCATACAAGACTCGCAGATAGTCATAGATTTCAGTGATAGTCGCCACCGTCGAGCGTGGATTGTTGGAACGAGACTTCTGGTCGATCGAGATCGCTGGTGAAAGACCGATGATTTCATCGACATCAGGCTTTTGCATTTGGCGCAAAAACTGCCGGGCATAAGAAGAAAGCGACTCGACATAACGTCGCTGACCTTCGGCAAAGATAGTGTCAAAAGCAAGCGACGATTTGCCCGAGCCCGACAGACCGGTAAAAACCACCATCTTGTTGCGTGGCATTTCAACCGTAATATTTTTGAGATTGTGAGTCCTCGCCCCTTTGACGATCAATTTCTCCTCACCCTCTCTATTTTTGGTATCTTTTTTCATATACCCAACCAGCCCAGGATTTCTCCTAGGCAAAGTGTGGGCGGAGGAGGTGAGATTCGAACTCACGGTACCCTTTCGGATACGACAGTTTTCAAGACTGTTCCTTTAAACCACTCAGGCACTCCTCCAGAGTACCGAGATATAGTAGCAAAAAAAGCTAAGTATGGGAATAATTTTAAAATTGTTAGTATAATCGTTCCTATGGCCAAAATATATAAAACTAGCGGAAAGGTGTGGGTGTGGCCGGGAGTGGGAGGCTGGCATTTTGTTTATGTAGACAAAAAGCTCACAGAAGAATTGAAAAAAGCAGGAGCAAAATATAAATATGGCTCGGGATTTATCGCCATCAGGGCGACAGTGGGCAAAACCAGTTGGGACACTGCCCTCTTCCCCCACACCAAAGAAAATGCCTATTTGATTGCTTTGAAAGCTAAAGTTCGCAAACAAGCAGAGATCTTGGCCGGCGACCTGGTGGATATCAAATTTAAATTCAGATCTTAAATCGCTCAAGAACTATTTTGTTATTTAAAATATGCTAGAATCCTCATAAAACATATGATATCAATCGATGAATTTAAGAAAGTGGAGATCCGTGCTGGGAAGGTACTCACTGCCGAGAAAGTTGAGGGGTCGGAAAAATTGCTCAAGTTGAGTGTCGATTTTGGATCCGCCTCCGCCGGAGGCTACGGCGGGACAAAGCAAGTGATTTCGGGCATCAGCAAGTTTATAACCCCGGAAGAGCTGGTGGGTATTACTTGTGCTTTTGTGACCAATCTAGAGCCGCGCGCCATCATGGGTCTCGAGAGCCAAGCCATGATCATGGCCGCCTCGACTGAAGAAGGAAAATTCTCCCTGCTAAAAATTTCACCCGACATTCCTCCTGGAACAAAAATTAATTAAAATCATGACTTGCACAAAATAGCTTCTTTCACTTTGCACGGATATTTTTCTGCTGAAAAATTCCTCGTGCTCGCTCCAGTCGAGCCTCGCAAGGCACGCTCAAGAACTATTTTGTGCAAGTTCAGTTACACACACCAACTCTTTTGCAGTCTCACAAGTATGATAAAATTTAGTTTATGCAAACCATTCTCGAATGGCGTTCGCCCGAACACCGCTTTGATCGTAAAAGTACTGATTGGTATTGGATCCTTGGCATTATTTGCCTAGGAGCGGCGGTACTTGCTTTCTATTTCGACAATATGCTTTTCGGTATTTTCATTCTCATCGCCGGACTTACCGTCGGCACCCTCTCTTACCGCGAGACCAAGGTGGTGGATATCAAGCTCACCACCAAGGGAGTTGTCTTCGGCAACCGACTCCACCTTTGGACTGACTATCGTTCTTTTTGGATTGAAGATGACCACATCCACGGGGCACGCATTTTGATGCATCCGGTGAGCAACCTTGCCACCATGGCCAGCATCCCAGTAGCCGAAGATCTAGATCTCAATGAGGTGCAAGAAATCCTCACTCAATTTTTAGAAGAAGAATTTATGCAAGAGTCGATCCTTCACAAATGGTTCGACCAACTTCTCGCTAAGTGGTAAAAGTGGTCAGGAATATTTTGTGTCCTGTGGTCACAGATAATTTTGTTTTTGTCAAAACAAAATTTCCGCGACCCCGCCTCGCTTGTTTTGTTTGCTAACAAAACATAACTCCGACTAGCACATGTATCGAAAAATACAAAGAAGTTTGTATTTTTCTCTCATGTGCTCCCGGTAGGAATCGAACCTACATTTTAACTTCCGCAAAGTCATGTCCTATCCATTGAACGACGGGAGCGTCTGCGGTATTCATTGTACAAAATTCGAACCTTTTTTGAAAGCAATCCTGATGAAGAAATCTGAAACAATGCGGACGAAGTTTTGCGGAAACAATTTTCTGGGGAAAGGATTCCGCAAAACTTCGGCTGATTCCTTTTTTCTGAATTCGGATGTCGCAAGCGGAGGAGGAGGGGTCTGGGGAGGAATCCTCCGCTTGCTCCTCTTTTTGTTTTGGCGAAATTCGGGCGGGCAAAATAAAACTACTTAAAAATTCATTTACAAAATTGTATCTTCAACAATCTGCCCGTCGCGTACAAAAATCAACCTCTGTGCCATTCTTGCAAATTCCTCTTCATGCGTAACCATAATAATTGTTTGCCCTTCTTGATGTAGTCGAAGGAGAACTGACATTAGGTCATGGGACCTCTCAGTGTCTAGGCTCGCTGTTGGTTCATCCGCAAAAAGAATTTTGGGTTTTCTTACTATTGCTCGAATTACACTTACGCGCTGTTGTTCTCCGCCAGAAAGTTGACTTGGTAAATGATCTATTTGATTAATCATACCAAGGGATGAAAATATTTTTATGGCAAACTTCTTTGCTTCCGTGTAATCATCTCCAAGCATCAGACTGGGTAATAATGTATTTTCTAATGCTGTAAATTCAGGAATTAATGCAGAATCCTGAAAAACAAAACCAAAATTTTTCAAACGGAATTTTGTTGCTTCAGATTCCTCAAATTTGGAGGTCTCAACTCCATCAATGATAATCGATCCACTTGTCGGCTTATCTAACAGACTTATTTGATATAATAGTGTAGATTTACCAGCGCCAGATGGTCCCATTATGGAAACAAACTGTCCTTTAGGAACTGTAAAGCTAACTCCTTTTAAAACATTTGTGACAACATCTCCATTTATAAAATTTTTTACTATTTTTTTAATTTCAATCATAATATTATTAGTTACCTTCCTAAAATAGCATCGAGTGTATTCTGTCTAATAATAAACCACGCCGGAATAAATGCTGAAATAATTGAAGATATAAATAAAATAACAACACGTATTGAAACATAGGATGTCGTAAGTAATAATTGACCGTCTGCCATTGGTAAAGAGAGAGGATATTTTGCAAAATATGGCTGCAAAAAAATAAAAAGAGTAAGCGCTCCAAGAATCACGCCAACCAATACATAAAAGATAATTTGAAAAATATAAGACAAAATAAGAGTTGGAGCAGAAATTCCTTGTGCTTTTAAAATACCAATATATCGCCTACGACTTGATGCATTTACAAAAATGATAACAAAAACAGTTACAATACCAACCATAAGTGCAGTGACGCTCACAATATTTCCAATCAATCCGAAAGCTTTTTTAATATCATTAACTGCTGAAGGGATTGCTTGATCAAATGTTTTTATATTATTTCTATCTCCTAAATTAACATTCCTTAACATTTCAATAATTGATGTTGGTGGTATGTTGCCGTGGGTGACGACAGCTACTTCAGAATAATTATATCTATCTGTCGAAAGTAATTGAGATAATATCTTTTGATTAATAAATGCCCTTTGATCAACGGCTGATGATTTGGAGTTTAGAATACCAACAACGGTAAATTCATATAATCTGTTACTTGGGAATCGAACTCGAACTTTTTCTCCCACTACTACATGACCTAATGTTGCATCGGTACCTTGTTTGCCAGATGTATATCCATCTACAAGAGAGGAACCTAGAACAATACCATCCCAATCTCTTTCATCAATAAATGATCCTGAAATAATACGCTTATTTATAATTGTGACTTGTTTTTCCAAAAAAGGATCAATTCCAGTTATTACTGCGCTGGCTCTTGCTGGGTTTTTTCCACCAGTTGCTTTTTTATATTCATATTCTATAGTAGCCCCAGTAGTTAATCTTGGAGAATAATGTGTATCTGGGATTCCACTTAAGATAGAAAAGATCTCATTTGTATTTTGAATATAATCATATTCTTTTGCTGGTTCAATAAATACATCACCAACATGAGAATTTTTCACCTTAATACCGACATCTTCAGTAATACCAATGAGAAGTCCGCCAACTACGATTAAATTAAGAAATGTTAACAATAATATAAAAACAGTAACTAATTTTACCGTCAAAGAACCACGTTGAATGCTTTTGAGTGCAATAAAAAATGCGGTATTTATAGTAAGTTTTATATTGCTGACTTGTTTGGTTGCCATAATTTATTTTATCAAATTATCGATACTAACTCCTAAACCTTTAGCAATTTTCATCACCGTTTGGATTGACGGTTTCGTTATTACATTTGATTCAATTTTCGTAAGCGTTGTATATGGAATATCACACTTTCTAGCAAGAGCGTCTTGTGTCAGTCCTTGTTTTATTCGAAAGACTTTTATCTTATCCCCAATTTCTTTATTTTGTTTACTTTCCATAGTATGATAGTATAAGTATGAGCGTTGAAACTAACTCTCATAATTATACTAACATGAATTTAACCTTTTCTCAATTTAAGCCCGCCCGAATTTCGCCAAAACAAAAAGAGGAGCAAGCGGAGGATTCCTCCCCAGACCCCTCCTCCTCCGCTTGCGACATCCGAATTCAGAAAAAAGGAATCAGCCGAAGTTTTGCGGAATCCTTTCCCCAGAAAATTGTTTCCGCAAAACTTCGTCCGCATTGTTTCAGATTTCTTCATCAGGATTGCTTTCAAAAAAGGTTCGAATTTTGTACAATGAATACCGCAAATTTTCGAAAAGGGTTTCGGAACCAAAAATATGGTCGGCGCGAAGCGCC
>CAZVUY010000004.1:0-93228 GCA_964630525.1 uncultured Candidatus Saccharibacteria bacterium | reverse complement strand
GTCGTCAGTTCGTGATTTGAATTGTTCCCTTAAGTGGGGTAACGAACGCAACCCTTATTGGCTGTTACAAGTATCAGCCGAGACCACCCAGCACTTTGCACGCACAGCGTGCAACAAATAACCAATAACAATTAACGATAACCAAAAGTTATAGTTATGAGTTAAAAGTTATAAGTTGCACTTTGCGCTTGTGCGCAAAGTGCTGGGAGGAAGCGAGGATGACGCCAGGTCAGCATGTCCCTCTGACGCCTTGGGCTACACGCATAATACAATGGCCACTACAACGGGTTGCGACAGCGTAAGCTTGAGCTAATCCTAAGAAAAGTGGCCCCAGTTCGGATTGGGGGCTGCAACTCGACCCCATGAAGTTGGAATCGCTAGTAATCGCGGATCAGACATGCCGCGGTGAATACGTTCTCAAGTCTTGTACTCACCGCCCGTCAACTCAGGGAAGTTGGGAGTACCCGAAGATCGATGTAAGTCGGTTTAAGGTAAACTCAATGACAAGGAGTAAGTCGTAACAAGGCACGGGTAGCGGAAGCTGCTCGTGGAATATTTCAAGGTGAACAACGACCCATTGGATATGAAAATTATCCAACGGGTCTTACAGAGTCGTTATTGTGTGTTCCAATTGGGCACATAATGGTTTAACAGATACCTTAAACTGTTTGGCAGTTTGGAAAGACAAATAATCGAACGGAACAAAACAAAGGATACCTAATCAAAAGGCCGCCCCTCACGGGGCGGCCTTTTGATTAATTAGCCTCTTTTTAAGCCATTTTTCAGTTATCCCCAATTTACTTGCATTTATTTTTGACTGTGGTATAATTGAAAAAGGAGGTGTCCATGGCTGGTGTATTGAAATTTCTGGTCCTGCTCGCAATTGCAGTACCAGTGGCATTTTTTGTGAGCATAGGTCTGCTCACATTTTTAGACCCAGAGGACAGCTGGCAAATGCCGGCCCAAACCGACTTTTTTCTTTCAGCAGTGGTGTTGGCGGGGGGCCTGTGGGTCTACCGTCAACTCCGAAAGGAAGATCGGAGAAAACGGATGATCGAGCGGGTCACCAACCCGTTTCAGCCAGACCCCATGAAAAAATGGGGCCGGATCAGGTAATCAAAACCTGTGCGTTGCGAGAGATTGCGATGCACGGGTTTTCCCTTTTTAAAAAATTCCGCTTTTATATTTTTGGATTTTCTGGTATATTCTAGAGGAAATTTCTGCCCGGCTTCGCTCTCATTTCATTCGAGCTACGCCGGACGCTGAAATTTTATAGTCGCTTCGCTCCTTAAAATTTCGCGCGCGTAGCTCAGTTGGTAAGCAAAGCTTGCTTCGACGGCGCTCGCAGAATGAGCGAAAGAAAAACTTTCTCTCATCTATTATAGAAAAATAAAAAAGTAGTTCTCATCGTGCGCGCGTAGCTCAGTTGGTAGAGCACTCGACTGATACTCGTGGGGTCCCAGGTTCAAATCCTGGCGCGCGCACGATGAGCGTTATTGTAAACATCATGCACAAAATCAAAAAAGTATGGGGGAGAGAAATATTGGATTCGAGAGGTAACCCAACTATTGAAGTTGATTTGTGGTTGACAGATGAAAGTTTCGGCCGGGCAGCGGTACCATCCGGAGCTTCCACTGGTACCCATGAAGCTATAGAGCTTCGAGATGGCGACCAAAACAGATATGGAGGAAAAGGTACCTTGGGAGCAGTCTCAAATATAAACAAACTAATTACTCAAGAGATAGAAAACAGAGAGTTTGATCAAAAAAGCTTGGATGAGCTGCTTATAAAGCTCGATGGTACAGAAAATAAAAGTCGGCTTGGGGCTAATGCCATTTTAGGTGTTTCTCTGGCTTTTGCTAAGGCGGCAGCTAAAGCTGAGAATAAAAATTTGTGGGAATATTTTAAAGACATCTCGACTACCGAAAAGGCTATTATGCCTCGGCCGATGATGAACATTCTAAATGGTGGAGCCCATGCCCAAAACTCAACCGACATTCAAGAATTCATGATAGTACCAAAGGCGCCAGATTTTAGAGAGGCCTTGCGTTGTGGTGCTGAGATCTTTCATGCCCTTAGAGACATCTTGATTGAAAAAGGTCTACCAACCACTGTCGGTGACGAAGGGGGATTTGCACCAAAACTCAATAGTAACGAAGAGGCTTTCGGATTAATTATGGCAGCCATCGCAAAAGCTGGGTACAAGGCCGGAGAGGAGGTCGCCCTCGCTATCGATGTGGCTTCATCAGAATTTTACAATAACAATATATATGATTTAAAAATTGAGAAGAAATCACTCACCAGCGAAGAGATGATCAATCTTTATGAAGATTGGCTCAAAAAATATCCGATAATCTCAATCGAAGATGGTCTCTCGGAAGACGATTGGGGCGGTTGGAAAAAAATGACAGAGAAGTTGGGAGCTAAGCTTCAAATCGTTGGTGATGATTTGTTTGCAACCAATCCAAAAAGGTTACAAAAGGGTATTGATGAGGGGGCTGCTAATTCTATACTCATCAAACTCAACCAGATCGGTACCGTAAGCGAAACCATAGACACCGTTGGTATAGCCAAAAGGTCCGGTTTCAATTCAATTGTTTCGCACCGTTCCGGCGAAACCGAGGATTCGACTATCGCTGATTTTGCAGTTGGTCTTGGTGTTGGTCAGATCAAAACCGGTTCTCTCTGTCGTAGCGACAGAACCGCCAAATATAACCAACTCTTAAGGATCGAGGAGCAACTCAATAAATAATTAGGTAGTAAATAGCGCTCTTCAAATTTGATGAGTTATTTTAATCTTTATTAATTTTCGTTTATGACCAAAAAAACAAGAATAGTGGCCAAAATCGCCGACAACAAATCTGACCCAGATTTCCTGAAAGAACTTTTCGCCGCTGGGGCTGACGTCGCTTGGCTCAATACTGCTCACCAAGACGAAGCTGGGACACTAGAGGTAGTAGAGCGAATTCGAAAAATTTCCCCGCTTACCCCGATCCTTTTGGATACTAAAGGGCCAGAGATCCGCACTAAAGGCATTGAAAACAATATTGAAGTTGAGGCGGGCGATTATATTACTTTCACCGGCAACGTTCACGAACACACCCAAAATGTAGTGCACGTAAGTTATCACAATTTTGAAAATGAAATCCCAATCGGAACCAGCATTCTTTATGATGATGCCTCGATCGAACTCATCGCGGAAGAAAGAACCGAGCATGGGATAAAATGTCGTGTTCAAAGTGCGGGAGCGATCAAAAATAAAAAAAGTCTCAATGTTCCTGGTGTCCACATTCATTTACCGGCTCTCTCTGAGAAAGATGCGTCTTTCATCCATTTCTGTGCCAAAAACAAAATAGATTTTATTATCCATTCTTTTGTCCGCAGCAAAGAAGATATTTTTGAAATTACAAAAATCACCGATGAATATCCAGACTACAAGGCCAAAATAATCTCTAAAATCGAAAATCGTGAAGGTTTCAACAATGTAGAAGAAATTCTTGATCATTGCGATGGCCTGATGGTTGCCCGGGGCGATCTGGGAGCCGAAGTGCCCCTGGAAGAACTGCCGTACATGCAAAAAAAGATGATTGAAAGTTGTTTGCGCAAAGGCAAATATTGTATCAACGCCACCCAAGTGCTAGATAGTATGATCAAAAATCCACGACCGACCAGGGCCGAAGTGACCGATGTCGCAAACGCAGTTTTAGACGGTGCCGGTGGTATTTCGTTAAGCGGGGAAACAGCTTATGGTCATTATCCCATTCAAGCAGTCAGCATAATGAAGAGAATCATGGATTATACGGAGCGAAAGCGGATTGAACTGATTCATTTCAAACAACTACCAGAACTTGAAACGACCGAATATAAAGCTGCCAGACAGATAGTGGCAACAGCGGACGAAGAAGAGGTATCGGCAATTATTGTTGATTGTGAAAATATCGTCGATCTGGCTCGAGCTATTTCTGCTTATAGACCAAGGGCTATTGTGGTGCCAGTTTGTAAAAATGAAGAAGATGCACGCGATCTAACTCTTGGTTATGGAGTTTATCCTATTCTTAAAAGCGAAACTTCCAAGTGGGTGAATAAAGGAGCGCCAGTACTAAGGGTTGGCTTTGATAATGGTGAGTACAACTACAAAGTCGATCAGTATTAAAATGGTACTTGGTTTTTTACTTCGCCTTTAATAAAACTGAGAATATTTTCGATTGTGGTATCAAGGATGCGGGCGACGGCTTCGTTGGTATTGAAAGCAATGTGAGGAGTGACAATCACTCGAGGATGGTTGATGAGGTAATGGTTGGAAAGAACATTTTGGAGCTCTTCTAGTTTTGGATGAGAATCGCCTAGAAGCTTCATCTCGTCTTGCATATCACCCTCTTCTTCTAAAACATCTAGCCCAGCGGCAGCAATAATACCTTCTTCCAGCGCCTTGACCAAAGCCACGGTCTGGACCAAACCACCTCTGGCGGTGTTGATAAGAACAGCCCCACGCTTTATATGATTGACGCTATTTTCGTTGATCATGTGTTTGGTATGCTCGGAAAATGGCGCATGGAGGCTGATCACATCCGAAAGACTCAGCAATTCTTCAAAACCAACGTACCTAAAACCAAGTTCCTGATCCAGGCCATTTTTAGGAAACGGGTCATAAGCCACCACATTCATACCGAATCCCTTCGCCATTTTTATAAAATTGCTACCAATCCGACCAGTCCCGACTACTCCCGCAGTCTTGCTGCACAAATCAAAACCTCTAAGATTTCCTTGAGAGAAAGAGCCCGTCTCGGTCACCTGCTCGTGTGCTTCTGGTATTTTCCTAGAAAGAGACAAGAGCAGGGCGAATGCAAATTCTGCCACCGTATTTTCACCATAAGAGGGGACGTAAACCACCTCGATGCCCCTACTTCTCGCCAAAGCCACGTCGACATAGTCAAAACCAGTCGAACGAGCCGCGATCAGCTTCAAGTTTGGCAATCTTTCCATCTCCGCCGCTTTACATTGATGAGAGACAAAAACAGAAACAACCCCTACTTGATCCAAAACCTCGGGAGCCACTTCATCCAGATTGCTGGCAAAAGTTAATTGCAAATTGTTATCGGTCAACCTGTTTACCACATAATCCTTCTCCCAATCCTCTTTGTATAGAAATAAAACATTCATACTCATCCATAATTATAAACCAATTATAAATATTCTGCTCCACCCTTGACATCAAAAAGGGTGTTTATACAAAATTCCACGACCGTGGGAAAGTGTATAAAAATACAAGGGACTTGCAAAAAAAAACGGGGTGGTAGTCTGTTTTTAGACAGATGACCAAGCTCTCTCACAGAAGAGGGTGGGTTGGTGTGATACCAAACCCGACCCGTTCATAAGGAACCGTATGGGAACTTTCCTGATTGTCTGGGAAAAGGGAGACCTCCAGGCCAGTACGGAGAGCTGCGGTGGCATCTTGGTTTGCTGTTCGCCGGACTCGAAAGGGTCCGGCTTTTATTTTTATAAATTTTGCTTTGATTCTTCTTCGGCGATAGCGGAAAGCATTGGGATCACCGAGTCGGGGTTGAGAGAGACCGATTCGATTTTGTTTTGGATCAGGAAGCGCAAGAAGTCTGGGTAGTCGGAAGGGGCTTGGCCACAGAAACCAATGTACTTGCCGCGCTCGCGACACTTTTGGATCGCCATTGAGACTAGAGTTTTGACTGCCGGATCATTTTCGTTGGAGATGTGAGCTACGATACCAGAATCACGGTCGAGGCCAAGAGTAAGCTGGGCTAGATCGTTGGAACCGATAGAAAATCCGTCAAAAATATCTAGAAATTCATCAGCTCGCAAAACATTGGCCGGAATTTCGCACATCACATAAACCTTGAGACCATCTTCACCCCGACGCAAACCCTCGCTCTCCATTATTTCCAAAACTTTTTTCCCTTCCTCTGGAGTACGGCAGAATGGAATCATCGGTACTACATTTTTTAAACCAAATTCTTGTCTGATCTTTTTGATGGCTCGACATTCGAGTTTGAAGCTCTCGGCAAATTTTGGATCATGATATCTGGAAGCACCGCGCCAACCAAGCATCGGATTTTCTTCTTTGGGTTCATATCCGGCACCACCAAGTAGCGTAGCGTACTCATTGGTCTTGAAATCAGAAAATCGCACTATCACATCATTTGGCCAAAAAGCAGAGCCTATCTGACCGATCCCTTCTGCTAGCTTATCGATATAAAACTGAACCTTGTCTTCATAACCAACAGTGATTTTGTTTATTTTGGATTTCAAAGTCTCCGGCAATTTATCAAAATCGAGTAGGGAATTGGGGTGCACCCTGATCAAAGAAGCGATAATGAACTCTTCTCGAGCCAACCCCACTCCTTTGTTTGGAATAAATGAATACATGAAAGCGCTCTCTGGCGAACCGATGTTCATACAAACTTTGGTTCTTGTTTCCGGCAATTTAGAAACATCGTGCACTGTCTCTTGCCATTCTAGCTTGCCGGCATAGACCTTGCCTACCGTCCCACTCGAGGTATCGACAGTAATTTCTTGGCCAGTTTTGAGTTTGGAAAGGGCATTGCCAGTACCGATCACCGCTGGAATACCGAGCTCGCGAGAGACGATCGCCGCATGGCTGGTCCTCCCACCTTTTTCGGTAATGATGGCACTAGCCATTTTCATGATCGGTTCCCAATCAGGATCAGTGATTTCCGTCACCAAAATTTCACCATCCTTAAATTCGCCCAATTTTTTAACATCAGTAATTATCCGCACTTTACCGGCAGCAATTTTGGTGCCAACCGAAATACCAGTGACAATTGGGGATTCGGTAGTCTCGAGTTTATATTCGGTAATCTCGAGATGCTTCTTCTCGGCTTGGACAGTCTCTGGCCTAGCTTGAACAATGAAAAGTTCATTGGTAATCCCATCTTTAGCCCACTCCATGTCCATCGGAGTATCTTTGCCGGCATGTTGAGTATAATGATTTTCTATCTCTACCGCCCAACGGGCCAAAGTGAGTATTTCCTCATTGGTAAGTACAAACGAATCTCGATCTTTCTTCTCCACCTCAACTTCTTTGATCGCTTTGGTCGCCGAAAGTGCGTTGCGACCAGATTGAACATAAATCATTTTGCTTTCCTTCGAACCGATGGTTTTTTTGATAATCGGTGTAAAACTTTGATTCAGAGTCGGTTTGAAAACAAGATAAGAATCAGGGGTCACTTTACCTTGGACCACCATCTCACCCAACCCCCAAGAAGCATCTATTTCCACCACTCCTTTAAAACCACTCTCCGTATCTAGCGAAAACATCACTCCCGAAGAACCTTTGTCAGATCGAACCATTTTTTGGACCCCAACCGAAAGAGCTACCTCAAAATGATCGAAGCCTTTGTCTACTCGGTAGGAAATGGCCCGATCATTCCAAAGAGAAGCAAACGCCTCTTTGGTAGCCTGAATCACATTTTCTGCTCCCACGACATTGAGGTAAGTCTCGTGCTCACCAGCAAAACTGGCACCCGGCAAATCTTCTGCTGTTGCCGAAGAACGTACCGCTGTATCAGTTTCTGACATTTGATAAGCATTGGACAAATTGCGGTAAGCCTCTCTAATTTCTACCTTCAAATCTTCCGGCAAATCAGCCTTTACTATTTTTTCCCTGATAGTCTTGCCAACTTTCTGTAATTTCTTAACATCATTTGTATCTAATCCGAGCAACGTCTGTTTGATAAAATCGATCAAGCCTGCCTTCTCAATAAAATACCGGTAAGCATAAGCTGTGACCGCAAAACCATTGGGTATGCGGATACCTTTTGGCACTAGGGTAGTATACATTTCGCCAAGCGAAGCGTTCTTACCACCAACCAAAGCCACATCACCAATTCCCACTTGATCGAACCAAAGAATAAATTTTTTATCTTTATCGTTCATTGCATAGATTTAGATACTAATAAGATTTTATGATCAGCATTAAAAAATATTTTTATCATTCATGTAAAAGTATATACAAATCAGACACATTACTCCCGAGCCGACCTGTGCATATCGCGCCATGAGTAGCTTTGAAGAAGTGGTAACTATCATTTTCTGCCAAATACTCGGCCGGAGAAATTTTCAATCTGTTTGCTTCGGTCAATAAATATTGATCAACCAAAGCGCCAGCATGGTCGGTGTTGTCCCAACCATCAGAAGAAGCGGCCACTAGCACTGTACCCGGGGAAAGGTGTGGTAAAGCCGAGAGCGACAACTCTTGATTGCGACCACCAACACCCTTACCTTTGACTTTCACTGTGGTCTCTCCACCAAAAAGTAAGCATTGCTTTGGTTTCAGCTTTCGGCTAGCGAGCTGCCGACCAACTTCGGCTGCATCACCAGAGAGGGTTGTTGTTTCGATCGAAGCGTCAAAACCCAATTCTTCAGCTTTTTGCTTCATAGAGAGCAGCGCGTCTTCGTTGCTACAAACCAGAATATTCCTAACATGAGAAAAATATTTAGGATGTTTAGGGGTTTCTAGAAATTGACAATTCGGTGGGATACAAACGTCGAGAACTCCGTACTTGAGCAAGACTTTGGCGGCGTCAGCGACAGTAGTCCGATCATAAACAGTGGGGCCAGAAGCGATCATGCCGAGATCGTTACCCAATACATCAGAAAAAATAAGAGAAACCACTTGAGCGGGGTAGCAAAGCTTGGCCAAACCACCACCTTGAATTTCAGAAAAGTGTTTGCGGACAGTATTGAGCTCGTAAATATCAGCTCCTTTTTTGGTCAAAGCCTTCGTGATATTGACAAGGGTGTCACAATTCATTTCGTGAGGCAAACAAAGCAAAGAAGAGCCGCCCCCCGAAATGAGTATCAATACCAAATCACGTTCAGTCACCCCTTCGATCATTTGCAAAATCTGGCGAGTAGCCGAAATATTTATCTCAGAAGGATACGGGTGAGTACCCTGGTATGATCGAATCTTTTTTAGCACTCCGGCCCGGACATCAAGGACAATGCCGTCAGTCAGTTTGTCGCCCAAAATTTCTTCTATCACCTTGGCACCATCGAAAGCACACTTGCCAATACCAATAAAAAAGATGCGTTCGTAAAAATTGCACTGAAAACCAGTATCTTCTATACAAAGCGTTCCGTCATTAGCGGCCTCATTTTTTTCAAAAGTAACTCTACTTTTTAGTATTTTTTCGGTATTGATGGCCCCATAACCAGCCTCGAGGATATCCAAAGCATCTTGACGCAGCCCCTGATTTTCTCGGAGGAGATCCCATTTGTTAAAAATAATAGACACCTTGCCTTCATTTTATCACTCACCAATATCTTCAGAAACAAAGTGAAGGGGAAAACTATCCCTGGTCGGGGTGGGGAAAATCGAATTCCCGTCTCACGAACCCGAACCCCGAACCAAAATTAACTATTCCTTCGGACTGCTGGGAATCGAACCCAGGGCTCACGAACCCGAATCGTGTATATTTCCACTATACGACAGTCCGTTAATTTGGTACGGGGCAGGTTGTGTATATTTACCCCGTAGCAAGCTCTGCTTTGCTTCGGGGCTACCACTGTACTACACCCCGCCTTCGCTAAAGCTACGGCGGGCAAAGCCCGTCCTCGCTAAAGCGTGGTGGGTACGAGAGGATTTGAACCTCCAAGCCTTGCGGCATACGCTCCTGAAGCGTACGCGTATACCAATTCCGCCACGTACCCTTGCCAACCCACTATAACAAATTATATAATTTTGGCATTAGTATTAAATTAAAGATTATGGGATTAGAAAAATGGCTAGGATTTGGAAAAAAAGAGGATAAGCCAGAGCCGGTAGCAGGAAATGAAGGAGGGACATTTATGGCCATCCCAAAAGAAACACCCGGAGGAGTGACTGAGGCTGAAGGTATATCAGCAGAAGAATCTAGAAGAACCAGAGAATCTTTGGAAAATTTGATTGTAGCTATTGAAGCTAACCCTGATCACCCAGACCATGCAAACCTTGAAGAGTATCGAGACCAGCTCAGAAGCCTTCAGTAGTATTGTGTTCAGTTTGACTAAAAGAGACTGTTTTGTTAGTCTTTTAGGGCTATGTTAACAATCAGATTGCAGCGAGTCGGAAGGAAGCACGAGCCTGTTTTTAGGCTTGTTTTGACTGATTCTAAAAACAGCCCCAAAAGTGGCAAATTCCTAGAAATACTAGGTAGTTATGACGCCCGTAGGGGAGACCAGGCGGTTTTCAATGATGAGAAGGTGAAGCACTGGCTGAGCAAGGGAGCTAAGGTTTCGGACACTGTCCACAACCTACTGATCGATAAAAAGGTTATTACTGGCAAAAAAATCAATAAATTGCCTAAAAAATCTCCGATCAAGTCAGAAAAGGCAGAAGAAAGCGCGCCAATTGCCGCCCCAGCCACTGAAGAGCCAGAATCAAAGCCAGCAGAGGAAACTACCACCGAATCACCGGTAGAGACCAAAGAGACAGAAGCTACTCCCGCTGAATAGCTTTTGCGCTCAAATCGCTTTTGTAATATAATCTAGCAGGTAGATGATTATTAAGTTATATAACCGAAATGGAAAACGACGCACAATTTTTGGATTACATTGTTAAAGGTTTGGTAGATCATCCTGAGTCAGTCAAGATTAATCGGACAGTCGATGAAATGGGAGTACTTTTGAACCTCGATGTACACCCGGACGATATGGGTAAGATCATTGGTCGCATGGGCAACACTGCCAAAGCGATCCGCATCCTTTTGCGAGTAGTCGGCATGAAAAACAACGCTCGAGTCAACCTCAAGATCAACGAACCAGAAGGTGGCCGCAAAAGCGAATCTGGCAGCCAGTCTCCAGCCATGAAAACGGTAGATGATGTGATGGAAGATTTGAAATTATAAAACTCAAAACAAAGGGTTAAAAAGGATACTAAGAACAAGCAAAACCACTCTAATAGACTTTGGAGTAGTTTTGTGTTAAAAGAGTATAAGAAGGAGGCCCATGAAAAAAATTAGCCTTGAGTTAGAGGTTAGCGAGGAAATGTGGGATTCACTTAAAGTTATGGAAGCTATGGGTGGATTCCCCAACTTCAAAGAGCTGACTAACACTGCCTTAACTCTTCTTGAATGGACCATAAGAGAGTTGGCAGAAGGAAATATCATTGCAGTAGTCAATGAAAAAGAAGAGGTTTTTCGAGAACTGATAATGCCTTTTATGAAAAACATTCCCACGCGAGAGTGAGAATGCGAGCGCAAGGGGCAGAAATAAGACAGGCGAGAATATCGGCCTGTCTTTCTTTTTTTAAAATATTGTGGTACTATCAGTAAATGACATTTCACATTGTAACGCTTTTTCCAGAAGCTTTTGAGTCTTACACCAATGCCTCCATCATTGGGCGAGCTTTGCGTGACAAAAAAATTAAAATCAAATTTTACAATCCGCGAGACTTTACTAAAGACAAGCATCGGCGAGTGGATCAGAAACCATATGGTGGCGGTCCGGGGATGGTGCTAGAAGCCGAGTCTGTGATCAAGGCGGTTGAAGCGGCTTTAAAGAAAATAACCCCCTCAATCCCCCTTAATTTAAGAGGGAAGTCAAAACAGCAAATTAAAACCTCCAAGCTAAAACCTCTAAGCTCTAAGCTGATTGTTTGGCTCTCGCCAAGTGGTGAACAATTTGACAACCGGGTGGCTCAAAAATATACCAAGTACACTGACATAGTCATCATTTGTGGGAGATATGAAGGAGTGGATGCACGAGTCAAAAAAATATTGAGAGCCAAAGAAATCTCGGTAGGGCCATACGTCTTGACTGGTGGTGAATTGCCAGCGATGGTGATTTTGGACACAATCGCCCGCAGAATTCCTGGAGTTTTGGGTAAAATAGAATCGGTAGAAGAAAACCGAGTTTCCTCTTCTGAAGTTTACACCCGACCAGCAGTCTTAGAATATAAAGGTAAAAAATACCGAGTCCCCAAAGTTCTCCTTTCCGGCGATCATAAAAAAATAGAGGAGTGGCGCAACAATCAAAATAGAAAATAGCACTACACTAAAATAAGACGACCGTCTGAAAATAGTGTAGATATGCAAAATAAGCGAAATAAGCAAAAACCGCACCTAAAAAGGGCGGTTTTTGCTTCAACCAATCCAACACTAAAAACAGCGCGCGCTGTTTTTAGTGTTTATGAATTTAGTTAAGCCAAGGGAGAAATGCATTGTGGTTTGGCCATGCCCGCCATAAATACTTTGGCCAACCAACGGTGGACTTCTCTCTTGGTTTAGTTAAACGTACTGAGTCTGCTGCTATTTTAGCACACAAATATAAATTTAAAAGTGGAAAACACTCCTACACCACAAATCTGTGGATGCTTTTTACAAACCAGCAGGATAAAATTAGGTATTGGAGCATTATTAGTAGCTTTATAAAACATGGAGTCATTCGAAAATCAACCAAATACAAACTTGGAGCAAGGTCCAGACCGAGCTGAGAAAATGAAACAAGCAGAGGGACGAGTGTGTTATTTGTTTGAAGAAGCACTAGCAAAAACTCTCGAACGAATAGGCGCAAACCCCTATTTCAATAGCATTGAACAAACTAATGGCTAAAATTTGATGCAAAAATATCCAATAAAAGATGAGGTGGATTTCTTGGTAGCTCAGACTCAGACGGAAACTGAGATCGCCAAAGAAATAGTCGAGAATATCAGAAACAAAAATAAGGAGGAAGAAAAATTTTTGAAGGGCAGCAATGCGAGCGGTTATTACGAAGAAAAGTTGGCCCTCAAAATGCTCGATTTTTTCAAAGAAGAAGAGCGGGTGATCGCCCTTTATGCTGAAGCCAAGAAAAATTATCCCTTACTGGCCGAGCTCATGGAAAACAAGCGGCCATATTTAAAAGATGTCTTGGCAGAAGCAAAAAGGCTTTATGAGAAAGAAATATTAGGAAATTGACCTAATTGTTCTAATTTCTAATTAACCTAAAAAATTTACAAATTAAAAAATTGGGGATTAGGGTTTATTTAGAATAATTAGAGTAATTAGTATAATTAGAGTAATTGAATGATAATTGACGACATTTTAGAAATACATTTAAACAATATCCGCAAACTCCAATCATCGAGCGGCCTCTTTCTCGCTTCCCGTAGTGATGTCTCTACCGGCTACAACAAAGCTTGGCTTCGAGACAACTTCTACACCTGCCTAGCGTTTGAGGAAATGGAAGATTGGGATACGGTACGCAGAGTATGGAAGGCGCTCCTCGCCATCTTCGTCAAACATAAAGACAAGATCAGTTGGGCAGTGAAAAACAAACCCTACCACACTTACCAATACATCCATGCTCGCTACCACCCCGAAACCTTTGAAGAGTTTTGGGAAGAATGGGGGAACAAACAAAACGATGCAGTGGGCGCGATCCTTTTCAAAATAGGTGACCTCGAACAGAAGGGGGTCGGGATAGTCGAGACAGCGGCAGAAAAAGAGGTTCTCCAGATCCTAGTCGACTATCTAAGTTCGATCGAATACTGGCAAGATGCCGACAATGGCGTCTGGGAAGAGTATGAAGAGGTACACGCTTCTTCGGTCGGTGCCTGTGTCGCTGGCCTCAAATCGATCGGGAAAACTGGGTTTGTAACCATGAGGAGCCACCTGATCGAAAAAGGGGAGGCAGCCCTCAAACAACTTTTGCCTCGCGAGTCGAAAACCAAATTCACCGACCTCGCCCTCCTCTCTCTCATCTATCCATTCAACGTTGTCGGCTCTCAAATGCGGGCTGAGATTTTGCGCCACCTCGAATACCATTTAGAAAAAGATCGGGGCGTGATCCGCTACAAAAATGATCGGTATTATAATAAAAATGAAGATGGAGTAAGTGAAGAAGCGGAGTGGTGCTTCGGCTTTCCTTGGCTTTCGATTATTTATAGTGAGATGGCAACCCCACCTAAGGGAACACTTATGCATACCCTTAATCAGGGGAGGCAAAACTCAGAGACTTATCTAGAAAAAGCTCACAAGTATTTAGAAAAGTCTTATAAAACCATTTACAATGACCAGATCCCCGAACTTTATTACTCCGACTCCGACCTTCCCAATGATAATACCCCCTTGGGTTGGGCCGAATCACTGTTTGTGGTCGCATTGCTAAAAGCGGGGAAATAAGAATATACTTTATATATGATGGAAGGATTTCCTCAAGACAAAGAAATACAGAGTGAGAATATCTCTATTTCAGACCCCGAAGAAGCAAGGGAGTTTGTTTACACACTCATCGAACAAGGGGAGGTTCCTTGTGTAAGCGTTCCTGAAAAATACTTAGCTGCGTTACAAAAAGGATTGATGGCTTATTCTTCGTGGATACCCGGAATGAACGCTATTGTGGGTACCTTAGGCAGAAAACCTTATCTACCAAATTCAGAGGAGGGAAAAAGAGTTTTGGTCCGTATTAAAAAAATAGATCCGCACAATATACAGCCCAGATTTACAGGCCCCGATAAATCATTCCATGGTGTTGTATTACTGGATGGTCCAATACCTCCTGAAGATTTAGAGGTGGTGTACTAAAAATTATTTCTGTGTTATAGTCATTAAGGAAGGAGGAAAGTATGCTCTGGTACATACTGGCATACACAGGAACTAGCTTATTAATTGGCTTTGGGATAGCACTAATAAACATCTGGAGGAATAGAGAGATTTTTCATAATCCAAGATGTGTCGCCCAAAATGGCGAAAAGTGGCTAGACGACGGTGTGAAGAGGGGTCATCTTCAGAAGACCATCTTGGATCAAAGGATCGTCTACCACGAAAATGATATCCAAGGTCAAATAATGGTTAGAGCCAACCAGGAGATGTGCCTTATGGCTAAAGAACGGCCATGGAGATTCTTTCTTTGGTTGCTGATCATAAACGGTATCAGAGAGGGTGTGTCATGGCCAAGAACTCTGTACCTTTATATAAAAGGGCGTTCGGTATGAAGCAGAAATGCAGATTGCCGAACGCTTTTAAATTTTATAAAACTTCACAAGAAATACAGTGACAGGCACTGAATCGGAGAAGCGGAGCTGTTGAGCTCCGCTTTGTTATTACTCGATCGCGACGATTACGTATTTCAAGTGATTGCCGGTAGTTTGACCGACACGCGCTTCTTCGACCGAGAGACCGCCGACGTTTACCTCCACGTCGTCGCCAACCTTACGCCCCACAAGAGCCCTCCCAGAAAAAGAACTCGGGTGCAAATGCTCCCCGAAATTATTGTTAGGACTGTTTCTTTCGATCAAAAAAGTTGCAACCCTGAAAACCTTGCCGTAGTGTAGATATTTTCTCCTAGCGCCATAGTCAATTTTGACCTCCCCTAAATACACCTCGACAGTCACCTTCGACCCGACTACCACCACTTTTCCCATAGAACCTCCTCTAAAATAATACATCATTAAATTATATGTTGCAATATTGATGATTGTTGACTTTTGTTTTGTGGTATGTATACTGGCGAGCAGATATGGAGTGGTTCTTTGAATTCAACCTTATTTACGGGTGGTTAACCTGTTTCTGAAGTGGTAGAAGACTTAGAGCCTCTCCTCCAATCAAAGTGGCTTAGGCCTAAAGGAGAAACGAGTGAATTACGTTATCGACTACGCCCCAGTAGGGAATTCGGAAGTAATCGCTTGGAACAATGGTTCCGAGCCAACTCATATCGTTCTAAAAAGCGATAAGAAACCCGGTGCAAAAACAGGAGTGTTTGGAGGTTCTTCAAAGAAGCGCCGAAAAAGCAAACTTGCAACGTCTATGAAGACAAGTGAGTTCTTGGAGCAACTCGGAGAAGAGGACACGATCTTCACCGAGCTCGGCGGTCAGAACGATCGATTTTGCATCGCCGCATTCCGACGCAAAGCAAAGCTCCTTCGCTTGCCGTCCGGCGTCATCTGCGACGAGCAGAAACGCCAGAGGAAGCAAGAGGAAAAGAAGGGCGAGGAGGTAGAGAGCGCAGTCTCAATACTTCATCGCTACGCGCTGAAAAGCCCTGAGCTTTTCTATCCGTTCAGAGAAGTCGACGATATGCGTTACCTGGAGGTTCGACTCATTTCGAGAAGTTACTGGACCGTCCAGCGTAAGATCCGCATCGCGACAGCAAACCGCCTGCGCCACTTGCAACAAGATCTCGACCTCATTGGAGGGGTAAAAGGTCTGCCAGTGATCCAAACTGCCATCGACACTGTACTCGAGACACTTCCGGCGACAGAAGAAGTGGAAGTGGATATCGACGAGAAGACTGGCACGGCAGTTAAATTCTACAAGAGTCTCGAGAATAAACTCTCGGGTGCTCTTCAAGCGAAACTCGAGGAACTTCCACTCTACCATGCAGTCTTCAAAGATTTACCTGGTTGCGGACCGGGAATCACGGGATATGTGATTTCCCAAATTCTCGATATCCGTCGCTTCGCGTACTTCGGCAAACTTCGCGCTTTCGCCGGGTACCATTTGGTGAAAGAAAATGACCATTGGATAGCTCCCAAGCCCAAAAAAGGACAACCGTCCAATTGGGACAAGGTGCTACAACAAGCGGTCAACTACTTTGCCGAAGCAACCAACAAGCAAAAGCCCGAAAAGAACCCTTGGAAGGCTCAGCTTGAAAAACGGTATGCCTATGAAATTGGCAAGTTGATCGACGAGAGAAGGAATACCGGCAAAGAGATCCCGCGCGAGATGACAGCAGAAAAATTTTTGTCGTGGGTCTCTGAAATGCGGGCTCAGGCTTTAGAAGAAGGAGAAATCACCAAGCTTCCTGAGGCTTACAAAGGAATCCCTTTTTATGCTCGGAGACGAGCCATGCGCTGGCTCGGTCAACAGTTCCTGCAATACGTCTGGAACGGCTGGCGACAGTTTGAAGGAATCACTGAGGAACCACATCACAACAATCCTGTGTAGATCTAAACCAAGCTTGGTGTAAACCTTCGATCGTAGTGATCTGCACAAAATACAGGCCCAACATCCAAATGTGATTGCGAGCCTGTAAAAAGGGCACCTGAGTTCATCATGGCGAAGCCTAAGGAAGTTCTGGTGCCCTTTCCAAATTTTGCTCTTTAATTTTGAGGACTATACATGTTGTGGCTACAAGCCTTCTACATAGCTGTCCTCACAGGCAAGACCTTTACATGCTGCGGCAAATAGCCTCAACGGGCTATGGTCTTGTAATCGCTCCAACTTGTCTGTTGAAAAACAGACAAGTCTTGGAGCGATTTTTGTTGCTTTATATTTTGATATATGGTAGATTAAGATGTCTATATCGCAGACCTATCCAATCTTTGATTCAATCCTTAGTGGAGCCTGGTCTGCAAACGAGAGCGCCTTTTCCAACTTTGGTTTTTACCCAGAAAGACTTTGGCGCTCCTGCAATTATTATGTTCTTTCCTAGAGCCACCCTGGCCTGTTTGGCCTAACACTCAAATGGTGAGATGAGCAAAAAGCGTCTTGCACTCCTTTGGTTTCAAACCTGCAGATGTACCGGCGCTTTTGTTCTGTTCTTGTTTAAAGATGAGGCCTTTTTCTATCTTGGCAATCCGCCTATCAGAAGGGCGGTCTCATCAAATCGTCCCGACCAAAAATCGGGGCGATTTTTTTATATTTTGTAAAGATTGATTTAAATTACAAAGTATGGTAAATAAAAACGGGGTAGTTCTTTGAAATGGAGCCTAACGGATTAATGGCTACATAGCCTATTGAGAATGTGGCAAGCTCTAAATCTTAGACCACCCTTTGGTATCTCCCGTTGCCTCTGCCTTCAGCATGCTCACGGAGATTTAATCCAAACCAAGGAGACAAAGAAGTGCGAGAATTCCACTTCATTCGCGAAGGTCAACCGGGGTCGGAACTCTACACGTTTGTAGTATCGGCTTCGACACTTTTGGAAATCGCCCGCGTGGAAAGGTTTAACGAAGACCCGAATCACAAAGGTGTTCAGCGATTGCTTCATTATCCGCAAGTCGTAAAGATCCGCGACGCAATGAGGCAATCTCATGCCACATTCGCCGAACCAATTCTCGGCAATTTGGAAGGGGAGTGGATCGTTGATAAAGACACGAATACGCTCATGGGGAATAGGGACGGCTATCTCTCGGTCGACGACGGTCAACAGAGGATTGCTGCGCTCCACCTCCTCTCTGAAGAAGAGAGGAGCGTGTGGCAACTGAAGGTTACCGCAACTCTCGGCATCTCTTATGAACAGAGAGTGCGAATGTTCTTGCAACAAACCAAGCGGTTGAAGATTGACGGTCAATTGGTCTTACAACTGCAAGACAAGACTGGTCTCTTTCCTGACAACATCAGCGAGAGGGCGTATGCCTTGGGGAAACGGCTTGCTAACGACCCTAATTCTCCTCTTTTCGGTCTTATCCGCCTTGAGGAAAGACCTCCGCGAAAGCATCCGACAGAAGAAGACGCCAAGCGCCTTGCGCCCTTGCTCTCTTCTATACCTCCAGCAGTGATGCTCCGCGAACACACTCTCGGCATCATAAATGTTGGTAGTATTTTTGGTGAGTTAAAGAAAGTGGTATCTTCGGCTCACTCTGTAATCCTAAAACAGGATGCGGAAGTTCAACAAGAAGTTGTCTTCCGAATCATCTCTGCAGCCAAAGAAATTTGGCCAAAGGAATGGAGTGATCCCCAAAACTACTTTCTGCGGCGAACAGAGGGGGTGAAGTCGCTCATCCTGCTACCAGTCGTTGGCCAGCAATTCAAAAAATCTCTGGCTTTGTGGCTGAAGCAGGGAGGTCTGTCTAGGCCGCAAGAAAATCGAGTGAAAGGTCTGCTATCTTGCGCTGAACGCTACGCTTGGGATTTCAAAAGATTCCGTGGACCAGATGCGATCTTTCCGAGCCCAGCCGAAATCGCTCGGCAACTTGACTCTCTGATCTTTCAGAAGTCGAAGCACAAGCTCTAGTTAGGACCATCTATCGACTGGTTAACAAACCTTTGACCCGAGTGTCCTAGCTACCCAGGGAGCACCTATGTCAACTTTGGTTAACCCTAAAGACCGGTTGGTGCTCCCTTAAATTTATCCTTTAAGGTATTGATGAGAACTTTGGAAGATCTGGTGAAAGCCTCGTAATAGTCTGTTCTCATTAATTATGGACCTACATATACATTGGCTCTTTTGGGCCTTCCCGACAACTGGTCCATCATCGCCCAAACCTTGCGGTTTGGGCTTTTTTCTTATCCACAGTCAAGATTGCAAAACTTGACAGAATTTGATCGGGGGAATATACTGGTACTTACTATTGAGACGGATGAGTTGTGGTTGTCAACCCCGTTAGATAACAAAATGTTGATAACATTTTAGAAGAAATCTAGGATTTCTATCTAACAGGGTCAATAGAGGATTACAGGCAAATTCTCTGGCTTGGCTTATAGCAAAATAAAAAGTTAAAAAGGAGAGCTTTGGTAGGCCCCCTGAATCGGGGTGTCTTTGTGTGTTTGTGTCTTTTTTATAAATATTAATAGAAAAATCATTTTATGACGGCCGCCACAAAAGAAAAAATTGGATCGCTCAAAGCACTGCCCAAAAAATATTTCAGTAAATTCAAGAAGCCGTTGGCTCAGATGCCTAACTTGGTGAAAGACCAAGTAGAATCTTTCAAATGGCTAGTCGAGCACGGAGTCAAAGAGGTGATGGACGAGTTTGCAGTCATCAACGATTTCTCCGGCAAAAAATTCAAATTTGAATTTTTGAGTTTTGAACTCGAGGAACCAAAATACGACGAATACTACGCCAAAGAGAAGAAGCTCTCTTATGAAGCCCCGCTCAAAGCCCGTGTCCGCCTCACCAACAAAACTCTCAACACCTCCAAAGAGCAGGAGCTCTTCATGACCGAATTTCCGATGATGACTTCTCACGGTACTTTCATTGTAAGCGGTATCGAGAGAGTGATCGTCCCACAGCTGGCTCGTTCCTTTGGTGTTTTCTTCACCAAAACCGAAATAAAAGGCCGGGCCCTCTTTGGTGCCAAGATCATCCCATCAAGAGGTGCTTGGATCGAGATCGAGACTGATGTCGATAAATCCATCTATGTCCGTATCGACCGAAAAAGGAAGTTTCCGGTCACTTCATTATTCCGAGCCTTTGGTGCCGAGACTGATTCAGAAATCTTCTCTCTATTTAAAGACAATCCAGCTGCTAAAGAATATATAGAGAAGTCTCTCGCCAAAGATCACGCGAAGACTGCTGACGAATCTTTCGTCGAAATTTACCGCCGATTGCGCGATGGCGACTTGGCGACCGCCGAAAATGCTCGCGAATTTTTCAAGAGTCTTTTTGAATCAGAGCGATACGATTTGCAGAAAGTTGGTCGCTTCCGATTCAACTCTCGCTTTGGTTTGCCAACTTCAGGTAAAGATGCCGATCGACGCACTCTTGATCTCAACGATATCCGCTTGGTGGTCAACCATATCATCACTCTCAACACCAACCCCGACGCTCTCGAAGATGATATCGACCACCTCGGCAGCCGCCGCGTTCGTTATGTTGGTGAAATGTTGCAGCAAAAATTTCGCATGGGTATGGCTCAGATCAAACGTAACATGCAAAATCGCATGTCGACCGTCGATGCTGACGTCACCTTGCCGGTACAGTTTATTATCCCAAAACCGCTGCAGGCCAGACTCAAAGAATTTTTCACCACCAACCAGCTTTCCCAATTTATGTCTCAAGAGAATGCTCTCGCTGAGATCGAGCACTTGCGTCTACTCTCCGCTCTCGGTCCTGGCGGTCTAAACCGAAGCCGAGCTGGTTTCGAAGTGCGCGACGTACACCCTTCTCACTACGGCCGACTTTGCCCAATCCACACACCAGAAGGTCCAAACATTGGTCTCATTTTGCACTTGTCTCTTTATGCCCGAATCAACGAATTTGGTATGATCGAAACCCCTTACGTCAAAGTGAAGAACGGGGTAGTGACCGATGAAATAGAATATCTAAACGCTCTTGAGGAAGAGAAGTTTATCATCGCCCACGCCGCGATCGATCGCGACGAAAAAGGTCACATCAGCCAAGAGGTAGTCGAGGCGAGAATCAATGGCAAACCTGGTATGGTCGCTAAAAAAGAAGTTGAATACATGGACGTGGCGACCAACCAAGCCTTTTCGATCGCGACTTCCATGATCCCGTTTCTAAACCACGATGACGCAAACCGCGCTCTCATGGGTTCAAACATGCAGAAGCAGGCTACCCCTTGCGTGGAGCCGGAAGCTCCTTTGGTAGCAACTGGCATTGAGGGTCAGGCGATGCGCGATACTGGCCGACTGGTCATCTCGCTTAGCGACGGGATCGTATCAAAAGTAGACGGGAGCTTGATAGAAGTAACTGACAATAAAAATAACAAAACTACTTACAAACTGGTCAATTTCGCCAAAACCAACAGCGCTACCTGTTTCCATCAGCGACCAATCGTCAACATTGGAGATCACGTCAAAAAAGGTGATGTCTTGGCTGACACTCTCACTAGCGTCAATGGTGAAATGGCACTCGGTCAAAACATCTTGATCGCCTTCCTTTCTTGGTCAGGGTCCAACTATGAAGACGCCATCATCCTTTCCGAGAGACTAATCAGAGAAAATAAATTCACGACTGTTCACATCGATGAGGTGGTAGTCAACGTACGCGACACCAAGCTTGGTCCGGAAGTCACCACCTGCGATATCCCAAACGTCGGCGAAAATAAACTGAAAAACTTGGCTGAGGACGGTATCATCCGCATTGGAGCCGAAGTAAACCCAGGTGATATCTTGGTTGGTAAAATCACTCCGAAAGGCGAGACCCAGCTCACTCCAGAAGAAAGATTGCTTCGTTCACTCTTCGGTGAAAAATCGAGAGACATCAAGGACACTTCTAAGAGAGTGGAGGGTGGTAAGAAGGGGAGAGTCGTCAATATTCAAGTATTTTCAAGAGAAAAAGGCGACAAACTAGAATCTGGCATCATCAAGAGAATTCATATTGAAATTGCCCAGATCCGCAACGTCTCCGTGGGTGACAAGCTAGCTGGTCGCCACGGTAACAAAGGAGTTATTTCAAAAATCCTGCCGATTGAAGACATGCCTTACATGGCAGATGGTACTCCGATCGACATGGTACTCACGCCACTTGGTGTGCCGTCTCGAATGAACTTGGGTCAAATATTGGAACTACACTTAGGTTTGGCGGCCAAAACTCTCGGCTACCAAGCGGTCGTACCTCCTTTTGCTGGAGCAACCGACAAAGAAATCAAGGAGGAATTGAATAAAGCTGGCTGGAACGAGAACGGCAAAATTCAACTTTACGATGGCCGCACCGGCGAAGCTTTCAAACAAGCTACCGCTGTCGGCTACATGTACATGCTCAAGCTCGACCACATGGTTGAAGACAAGATCCATATGCGTTCGATCGGACCTTACTCTCTGATTACCCAGCAGCCACTTGGAGGTAAAGCTCAAGGAGGAGGCCAACGATTTGGTGAAATGGAAGTTTGGGCCCTGCTTGGACATGGTGCCGCCTACACCCTGAGAGAAATGCTGACCGTCAAGTCTGATGATATCACTGGTCGCAGCGCCACTTTCGACGCCATTATCAAGGGAGAGCGAATGAGAAGCGAGAATTTGCCGGCCGCCTTCAACGTCTTGATCAGCAATTTGCGTGGTCTCGCTCTCAATGTGGAGCTTCTTAAAAACCAAGAATAATCTTAGTCAAATAATCTAAAAAGTATGCAAAACAAACCAACCACCGGCATCGCTGACTTCGATCTAATGAAGCTCTCTCTGGCTTCGCCGGAAGCAATCAAAAACTGGTCTTACGGAGAAGTGACCAAACCAGAAACTATCAACTATCGTACTCAGCGGAGCGAGCGCCACGGCTTATTCGATGAAAAAATATTCGGTCCAGACCGAGATTTTGAGTGTTATTGTGGTAAGTACAAAGGTATCCGCTACAAGGGCATTGTTTGTGAGAAATGCGGCGTGGAAATCACCCGATCAATCGTAAGGAGAGAGAGAATGGGTCATATCGACCTTTGCGCACCAGTTTCTCATATCTGGTTTTTAAAGAGCATGCCCTCTAGGATTGCCTTGGTACTGGGCACCACCTCTGCTGACGTAGAGAAGGTGATTTATTTCGCCGGCTATATCATCACTAAAGTATCAGACGAAGAAAAACAATCGGTACTCAAAGATCTCGACGCTGAGTTCAAATCCAGAATCAAAAGTTTGAATGATGAAAAAAGTAAAGAAGAACTCAAAGAAAATCTGTTGGCTCGCAAAAGAGAAATCGAGAGCATCGTCGAAGGCAAAGTGATCGATGAAGTCGCTTACCACAAATATTCTAAAGATTACGGTACTTTGTTTGAAGCCGAAATCGGCGCCGAAGCGATCTACAATCTTTTCAAGAGAATCGATCTTCACAAGCTGGAGACTAAAATCAAGGAGGAGTTGGATAATTCAAAATCAGTGGAAACAACCAAGATCGCCAAGAGACTGGCCTTGATCCAAACCATGATTCGTTCTAACACCCGACCAGAATGGATGTTCCTCACTCGAATACCAGTTATCCCACCAGCAATGCGTCCGATGGTGCCGCTCGACGGCGGTCGCTACGCAACCAGCGATGTCAACGACCTGTACCGACGCGTGATCAACCGCAACAATCGATTGAAAAAACTCAAGGAGATCAGCGCTCCGGACGTGATCTTGCGAAACGAAAAAAGAATCTTGCAGGAAGCGGTAGATGCTTTGATAGACAACTCCATCCGCCACAACAACAGCCAGCAAGTAGTCTCCCAGGCTAGCCGAGCTAGAGAACTCAAGAGTTTGGCTGACAACTTGAAAGGCAAGAGAGGTTTGTTTCGTCAGAACCTGCTCGGTAAACGAGTAGATTATTCCGGCCGATCGGTGATCGTGGTGGGACCGGAGCTGAAGCTCGACCAGTGTGGTTTACCAAAACACATGGCCCTCGAACTTTTCAAACCATTCGTTATTTCAGCTTTGCTAAAACAAGAATTGGCTTACAACGTGCGTGGCGCCAGCCGACTGATCGAAGACAAAATACCGGAAGTCTGGGCGATTTTGGAAGAAGTGATCAAAAACCGTTATGTATTGCTCAACCGAGCACCGACTTTGCACCGACTTGGTATCCAAGCTTTCAAACCAATCCTGATTGAGGGTAACGCTATCCAGGTTCATCCTTTGGTTTGTAACGCTTTCAATGCCGACTTCGATGGAGACCAGATGGCGGTCCACGTCCCACTTTCTCCGGAAGCTCAGCTTGAAGCTCAGACCATTATGGCCTCAGATAAAAACATTTTGAAGCCAGGTAGTGGTGATCCGACTGTCTCCAACAAACTACTCGATATCATTTTGGGCTGTTACTGGATGACCAAGGACGTCGCTGGTGAAAAAGGGGAGGGTATGATGTTTGGCAATCCAAACAGCGCCATCACCGCTTATGACTTCGGGGTGGTTGATTTCCGAGCCAAGATAAAAGTGCTTGGCACTGATTCGCCAAAATATGCCAAATTCAATGGTGAACTTTTTGAAACTACTGTCGGCCGGCTCCTCTTCAACTCTGTCTTGCCAAACGACTACCCATTCATCAACGCAGAAATCAACAAGAAAAAAATGTCCGGTATGGTTGATGACTTGATCCAAAAATACGGCATCGAATCGATCCCAAGTATCATGGACAAGATCAAAGAGTTCGGCTTCAAATATGCCACTACTTCTGGTACTACTTGGAGCATTGACGATGTCACTATTCCGGCCAATAAATACGAGATCATCGAAAAGGCCAAGGAAAAAGTCGCCCTAATTCAAGAACAATTTGACGCTGGTCTCTTGTCGCAAAATGAAAAGCGAGCAAAAAATATCGAGAAGTGGACCGAAGCCAAAGAAGAAGTGCAGAAGTCGATGCAAGAAGCGATGGACAAATCGGGTTCGGTTTACGACCTCGTAAAATCAGAGGCCAGAGGTTCGATCGGTCAGCTTACTCAAATGGCAGGCATGAAAGGTTTGATCGTCAACACGACTGGAGAGACGATCGATTTCCCGATCATCTCTTCTTACAAAGAAGGTTTGACTCCGATCGAATACTTCATCACCACTCACGGCGCCCGCAAAGGTCTGTCTGACACCGCGCTCAATACCGCCAAAGCT
Source organism: uncultured Candidatus Saccharibacteria bacterium (assembly GCA_964630525.1). Taxonomy (GTDB): domain Bacteria; phylum Patescibacteriota; class Minisyncoccia; order Phycocordibacterales; family WO2-35-19; genus CAZVUY01. The sequence continues at coordinate 68,092 of CAZVUY010000004.1, read as the reverse complement.
GGTTACCTGACCAGAAAACTTTTCGATGTTGCTCAGGACTGTCTGATCAGCGAGGAAGATTGCGGTAGCAAAGAAGGTGTCGTCCTCAACAAAATCAGCTCTTCTGGAATCGAAGTACCGATAGGTAAAATAGCCAAGGGTAGATTTCTAGCCGAAGATATCAAGGGTAAAAACGGCGAGGTGATTTTGAAGAAGAATCATTTCTTGACCCGAGACGATGTCGCCCTGATTGAAGAAAATGGTGTAGAAAGTGTGGTGGTCCGTTCTCCGCTCACTTGCAAAACTTTAGACGGAGTTTGTGTTCGTTGCTACGGCGCCGACCTTGGTAAAAACAAGATTATCGGCCTCGGTGAAGCAGTGGGTACAGTAGCCGCCCAAGCGATCGGTGAGCCAGGCACCCAGCTAACCATGAGAACTTTCCACGCTGGAGGTACCGCCTCTGTCGGTGGAGATATCACCTCCGGTTTGCCAAGAGTCGAAGAAGTTTTTGAAAACCGTTCACCTAAAAACCCTGCCGTTATCGCCAGAGTAGATGGTACCGTCAGCGACATTAAGGTTGAAGGAAAAGATAAGATGATCATCATCTTGCCCGATGAGGCTGATCGTTCAAAAGCCAAATCGAACACCGAATACTTGGTCAACTACCACCGAGTGATCATGGTCAAAGTTGGAGATAAGGTGAAAAAGGGTGATCTGATGACCGACGGTTCAGTCGATCTCGACGAACTCTTCAAATACACCAGCAAAGAACAGACCCAAAACTACATCATCAACGAGATTACCAAAATTTACGAACTCCAGGGTGAACCAGTCTCTCGAAAACATATCGAGGTTATCATCAAACAAATGTTTTCAAGAAGAAAGATCAAACATCCGGGCGACACCAGATTCTCTCAGGGTGATGTTGTTTCCGAACAAGATCTCTTGCTAGAAAATGAGGAAATGAAAAAACTTGGCAAAGATGAAGCCAAATCAGAACCATTACTACTCGGTATCACTGAAGTTTCGCTTTCAAGAAAGAGCTTCCTTTCCTCAGCTTCATTCCAACATACCACCCGTATGCTTATCCAAAACGCACTGCGTGGTACCGAAGATGAACTCAGTGGCCTCAAAGAAAATGTGATCATTGGCCGATTGATACCAGCTGGTACTGGCTTTAAAGGTAGCGACAAATACAAGACAATCAAAGAACTGCAAGAAAAGTTGGATAGGGAGGCTTGATTAAAAGAAGCAAAAATGGAAAGAAGGAAAGATTAAAAAAACACGCTCATGCAGTACAAAAGATTTGAAGAAATCAAAGTATGGAATGAGTCGAAGGAATTCGTAAACAGAATTTATAACATTATCTACACGCATCAGAAATTACAAAAAGATTTCTCTCTTGTAGACCAACTGAAACGTGCCTCTTACTCCATAATGCTAAATATCGCTGAAGGGTTTGAAAGGGGATCAAACAAAGAATTCGCCAATTTCCTGAATATCGCCAAAGGATCGGCGGGTGAAGTCAGATCGATACTTCACCTCCTGGAAGATAATGAATACATAAACAAGGAAGAGTTCATAGAATTGTGCTCGAAGATCGAAAATATCTCAGCCCAATTATCAAACTTCCGAAAATTCTTAATCTCTACCAGTAATAAAAAGTAAAGCATTACTCCCAATCTTTACTTCTTTTCATCTTTAAATCTTTCCATGACTTCCTCCAATATTGGACAAATAAAGGAAAAACTAGACATCGTAGATGTTATTGGTTCCTATGTGAAAGTAGAAAAAGCTGGTATCAACTACAAAGCCCGGTGCCCTTTCCACAACGAAAAAACTCCCTCCTTCTTCATCTCACCAACGAGACAATCTTTCTACTGTTTTGGTTGCGGTGAAAAAGGAGACATCTTCTCTTTTGTAGAAAAATTCGAAGGTCTTGATTTTAAAGGGGCTCTCGAATCTTTAGCCAAAAGAGCTGGCGTCGAAATAAAATATGCCAAAAAAGATGCCAGGGAAGATGGCGAGAAAGATAGGCTCTTTGAGATAATGGACCAGGCGGCTGATTATTTCAGCCAAATGTTAGATGGAAACCAAAAAATACAAGAATACTTGCGGCGTCGAGGTTTAAACGAGGATTCGTTTAAAAAATGGCATTTGGGTTTCGCCAAAGAAGGTTGGCGCAATCTGCACGACCATCTGGAAGGCAAGGGGTTTAGTAGAGAAGAGATGTTGGCCACCGGCTTGATTAAAAAAGTTGAAAATGAGAGTAAATATTATGATACCTTTAGAGACAGGATAATGTTTCCACTCTGTGACAGTGCTGGCCGGACAGTTGCCTTCTCGGGCCGCACCCTAAAGGATGACCCCAAAATACCGAAATATCTGAATTCGCCAGAAACCAAACTCTTCCACAAATCAGAGACACTCTACGGCCTTCACCTAGCCAAGACCAATATCCGAAAAGCGGATTACGCGGTCCTAGTAGAAGGCCAGATGGATCTGGTCATGTCTCACCAGGCAGGAGTCCAAAACACCGTCGCTTCCTCCGGAACCGCTCTTTCACCGCTTCATATCCAAAAGATTCAGAAATTATCGAATCGGATTATCATCGCCTACGATTCTGACTCGGCGGGAGAAAAAGCGGCCAGACGCGCAGCCGAACTCGCCCTTTCACTAGGCATGGAGGCAAAGATCGCTTCTCTCGAACCTGGCGAAGATCCGGCCTCAACTGTCAAAAAAAATCCTGAACTTTGGAAACAATCTTTACGAAACTCAGTACACTTCATCGACTTCATGATCAACAATTCCGGAATAGGGCAGGGCAGAAAAGTGACCAGAGATATTTTGGAAAACGTGCTACCCCTCATCAGTTTTATCAAGAGCGATATCGAGAAGGCTCAGTTTGTAAACAAAGTAGCCGCCAAACTGGGAGTTAGCACCGAAACAGTCTGGAAGGATGTCGCCAAAATAAAAGAGGCTGAAAAGACTGGCGAGATAGTAAAGGATGTCGGATTACCAATACCAAATCTTGAGCGCTTGATGGCTGGTTTCGTTTTCCTAGAAGAAAGCCGGGGCGGAAAAAAGGAGAGTCACACCAGAAAAGAGTGGCAAAAGATAGCCGGTCAAGCAGAGGTTGATGAAATACTACTCTCTTATCAGGATGAAAAAGAAGCTCTCAGTTTTCTAGCCGAACAACACAGCTCAAAAGATGACAAAGAGGACGGTACAGAAAAAACTTGGTCGATCTTATTAAAAAGGATTGAGCTCCAAACTCTGAAAAAAGAGTTGCAAAAAACCGCGTCTATTTTGGATGATCCGGACATCTCGGCAACTAGAGAAAAGGAGGTGCGAACAGAGTTTGAAAAAATACAAAAACGGATTAGGGATTATGAAATCAAAATTTAAGTAACAATTATCAACAAGCCAATTATCAATTTTAAATAAAAAGATGGTCAAAAAAACTAAAAAAACAAAAAAGAGTGGCGGCAACAAAAAAGAAGTTTATAAAAAAATTAAAGCAGCCCGACTAAAAAAGGCTAAGATTCAAAAAACAAAAACCAAAACAAAAAAACCTGTTGCCAAAATCAAAAAAGCAGCTACCAAAAAAGTAGTAGCCAAACCTGCTTCCGAAGCACTTGCCAAGCAGGCGAGACTGATCGCCAAAGGCAAAGAAAGAGGCTTCATCACCTTCGATGAGATCCTCAAAGAATTCCCACAGATTGAAAACGATGTGGAACTTTTAGAAAAAATGTACGAGGAATGCGCCACTGAAGGAATCGACGTTTTAGAAAGCGGCAAGCTACTTGAAGACTCATTGGGCAAAGAAAAAGATTATTTCAAAGACGATGCCTCTTATGATTCAATCCAGATGTACCTCAAAGAGATCGGTCGCCATCAACTGATCTCTGGTGCCCAGGAAAAAGAGTTGGCCAAAAGAATCGTCGCCGGCGACGCTGGCGCTCGCAACATCTTGGCCAAAGCCAACCTGCGATTAGTGGTCTCGATCGCCAAGAAATACGCCAACCGCAGCGCTGACCTCACTTTACTGGACCTGATCCAAGAAGGCAACCTTGGGCTTTTCAAAGCGGTAGACAAATTCGACTACACCAAGGGTTACAAATTTTCGACCTACGCCACTTGGTGGATCCGCCAAGCGATCACTCGCGCTCTAGCCGACCAATCACGCACCATCCGAGTACCAGTGCATATGGTGGAGACGATCGCCAAATACAAACAAGTAGTTCGCAGACTTTTGCAGGATTTGGGAAGGGACCCGCTACCAGAGGAGATCGCCATCGAGATGGGTATCGAACCGGAAAAAATTTATATGATCGAAAAGATTGACCAGGGCACCTTCTCGCTCGAAACTCCAGTCGGTGATGAAGAGGACAAATCAACCCTCGGCGACTTCTTGGCCGATGACAAAATCCTCGCCCCTGATCAGGAAGCCAACCATCGGATTATCAAAGATCAACTCCAGGAAATCTTGGCCGACCTGCCGCCGAAAGAAAAGAAAATTATTGAGATGAGAAATGGGCTCATCGATGGTGTTTACCACACCCTCGAAGATGTGGGTAAAGAATTTGGTGTCACCCGAGAACGTATCCGCCAGATCGAAGCCAAAGCACTCGAAAAAATGCGCCAACACGAAAAAACAAAACGATTACAGCATTATATGTAAGAAAAACTCCCGCCAAAAAGGTGGGAGTTTTTCTGTTATAATCCCCACATGGAGACCAAAGATTTTGAGATTGAATATAAAAAGCTAAACAAAGCCCAAAAGGAGGCAGTGGATAGTATTGAGGGGCCGGTGATGGTGATAGCAGGCCCTGGGACTGGCAAAACCACCATTTTAACCCTCAGAATCGCCAATATTTTGCGTTTAACCGACACACCACCTTCCGGCATCTTGGCTCTCACTTTCACTGATGCAGGAGTAAGAGCCATGCGAGCCAAGCTTCGAACAATAATAGGTGAGCGAGCGCTCGAAATACCGATCCACACCTTCCACGGATTTGCCATGTCAGTGATCCGAGAATTTGAAGATCATTTCCCACATCTCGCTCGGTCGAAAGAGCTAACAGAAGTTGAGGCCGAAAATCTGATTAGAAAAATTTTAAAACAACCTCAGTTTGCCAAATTGCGACCAAGCGGCGACCCAGAATACTATGTAGGCAAAATTATCGGCACGGTGAGCGATTGCAAAAGAGAGGCTTGGACACCAGAGATGGTAGCAAGCTTCGCCAGAGAAGAAACCGAGAGAATCAAGAACGGTGAGAGTAGTCTCTCCACCCGTGGCAAAACCAAAGGAGAACTAAAAGGAGAAGCTTTGAAACGCATTGAAAAATGTGAAAGAACAATTCTCTTCGCTCAAGTTTACGAAGAATACGAAAAAATAAAGAAGGAGGAGAGAAAGATCGATTTTGATGACATGCTTTTCGAATTGCTTCAGGCACTCCGGGCCGATGAGGTGTTGCTCCGTAGTTTGCAAGAAAAATACCTTTACCTCATGGTCGACGAGCACCAAGACACCAATGATACCCAAAACCTGATCGTCAAACTGATCGCCAATTTTTTTGAAAGCCCCAACCTGTTTGTAGTGGGAGATGAAAAGCAGGCCATTTATCGCTTTCAGGGTGCTTCGGTCGAAAATTTCCTAGGCTTCCAAAAAACCTGGGGCAATATGAAAATTATTCCACTAGAAGAAAATTATCGCTCTCATCAAGATATCCTGGACACTGCTTTCCAAATGATTGAAAAAAATTATAAGGAGGGGGAGCATGAGGATTTGAGAGTCAAACTGCTCGCCAAAAGCAAGTTGAAGCCCGAACCGATCGAACTCTCCATCTGTCCCGACCAGACCACCGAGGAGATCGTATTGGTAGAAAAATTAAAAAATATTAAAGAAGAAGATCCAGAAAGCACAATCGCCATCATTGTCCGCCGCAATAGCGATGTCGAGAGACTTCTCACCACCCTCGAAGAGAACGGCATTCCTGCCCAAGCCGAAAAAGGGGCTAACATTTTTGAGCATCCGATAGGTCAAATGTATTTTGCACTGATAGATTTTTTGGCTGACCCAAGCAAGATAGAGAGTTTGGCCGATACCTTTGCCCGGGGGCTCTGGCAACTCTCTTTTGCTGATCAAACCAAGCTTATTGCTCTCGCTCGCTCCCACAAAACTCAGGAAATATTTTCCCAGCTACCGCAAATCGAAGAACTACAAAAAGTGATCAACCACTCTGGTGTCATTGAGTACCTTGTCTATGCAGCCCAAGTCTCTGGTTTTACAGAGATCGCTCAAATGACGACGCTCGGTAGTGCGGTCTGGCGAGCCATTTTGAATTTAAGTGAAGAAATAGCCCGCTCGCAAGGTATAGAGAGTCCGAAGAGCTTGATCGAAGCCTTGCTCTCTTACAAAAAAACAGCCGAGAGGCGCTCTGTCAAAATAAAAGCCGGTAAAAATGGGGCTCAGATTCATATTATGACTGCTCACGGCTCCAAAGGATTGGAGTTCGACTATGTATTCTTGCCTTATGCTCTGGAGGAGAGTTGGATCAAAAGAGACCGCAGTGGCACCTTCGTCCTACCGCGAGAAAAAGAAAATGAGGACGATATTAGAGACGACCGAAGACTCTTTTATGTAGCCCTGACTCGAGCCAAAAAGGCGGTAACCATAAGCTACCATCTCGAAAGCTCCGCGGGCAAAACCACGACTCCATTGCGTTTTATCGATGAGTTAGGAGTGAACAAATTGTCAGTACAAACCCCAGAACCAAAAACAAAAGAAGCGGAACCAAAGAGCTTGCAGACTCTAAAAAACAGGCTGGATACCGAGAAAATAGAGTTTGCCAAAAGTGTGATTCTAGAAAAAGGGCTGTCTGTCACCGCGCTCAACCATTTTCTAGAATGCCCAAACAAATTTTTCTACAAAAGCATTCTGAAACTGCCCGAGGCACCAAACCCAACTTCCGAAAAAGGCAATGCCATGCACGAAGCGATGCGCCAAGTCTGGCAGCATCAAAACAAAAGTGAGGTTGAAATAAAGCACACTATAGAAACGGCAATCAGAAATTATTTGGAAAAATCTTTATTATTCAAATTTGAAAAAGAAACTATCCTCAAAGAGCTGTTGGAAGATGCGCCTAAAGTAGCAAGCGAACTTGTGCCTCACTTCAATCAGCCCGGCCGAGTACTCACTGAAGAGTGGCAAGAGAAAGAGATGGTCCATACTTATGGAAAAGAAAAAATTACATTTCGTATACATGGCAAACTAGATACAGTAATAGAACAAGAAAAAAATATCTTGATTTATGATTACAAAACCAAAAAAGCGATGAGTGTAAATGCCATCAAAGGGGACCCGCCCGCCTCGCAAGCGAGAGCGTTGCGGGCGGGAACCTTGAACGAAAATGGCGACTATTTCCGACAATTGGTTTTTTATAAAATGCTACTCAAAGATAAAGAAAAATATAAAAGCAAAACGATCGAGCCGGCTTTGGTTTTCGTGAGACCTGATGAGAAGGGTCGCTGCCCGACCATCTCTCTACCAATCGAAGAGGCTGACATTAGATCAGTCGAAGATCAGATCACCCTCCTCATCGATACCGTCTGGTCTGGCCAGCTCCTCTCCCAAAAATGTGAGGATCCTGATTGTAAGTATTGTAAGTATTAGATAAAACCAAATAAAAAGGCGAGCCAGACAACCAGTCCAAGCTCGCCACCAACAAACTCTCACTCCTCAACAGCAAAACCGGATCTGATGAGATTTTGGGCATCCTTATCCGGGACTACCCACACCCCAAATATTCTCGGTTTACCGAGAGAATGCATGAATTCCGCAACTCTCAAGTAAACCGTATCACCCTTCTGTGGAACCAAGGAGGGCGCAACAAACCCACAAAGAGTAGATTGATTTTTTGAGACAACACAGGCTCTATGCATGTTACTGCTTAGAGTTTGCGCCGACTGGACCGTTCCCTTGAAAAGAGTTCGGTTGGGCGATTCAAGGACAAGAAGCTTGTGAGCATCCTTCCTCTTCGAGCTGACCTCATACACCTCGCCATTGTCGTCAGTAAGGTATACTGACACAATCCTTTCATTATTAGATATTCCGTTTAAGTGAGACTGGCCCAGAAAAGCGAATACCAGGAGGACGAAAAGGATTGTCAAACACCACAACAACCACTCGCTGATCCTATATTGTTCTTCAGCAAACCTCATCCGGAAAAAATGAGATTTGTTTTGTTCTTGTTTTTTTCTTATCCACCCCTGGTCCAAATATTTTTGATGCAAAAAATTAATCTCTTCCGGAAGATTGATTGAATGTGACGCGAACGGAACAAAAAGTTCAGGCTGAAAAGCGCGTGGATAAAACCATTCGCACTTCCTATTTGAGTCGACGCAACCCGAATGAAAACTAAAGGTTTCGTTCACAACAACCACATCTCTCCCACCCGGAGTTTGAACCGGATGGCCTTTCTTTTTGGCGACATAGAAGTCGCTGGTTGCACAGAATGCAATCTGGCTCCCAACCTGGTTCCAAAAGAAATGAGGGATTTTGCGGTAGCGATTCGTAAGCCCAAGAGCGACCCACAAACCAAGTGTGGCGACAAACACCACACCCACCAAAATCCAGACCACAAATACTGCCATTTCCATTTCCATACTTTTCTCCTGTCAAAGAATTACTCTTGGACTCCCCCTTAGGGCATAGTTTACGAGTAGCCAGAAAACCTTAGCTTTCTGACATTTATATGGAACTACATTTTACGATTTTAGTCAACCTAGCTCTGAAGAATAAGGTCAATCACCTGCTTTAGTTGGGCGTAAGGATAAGCGCCTTCGAGAGGGTAGTGGTCGCCGGTTTTAGTGTCGATCAGGATGCTGTATGGAGTGCCTTCGGCGCCGATTTCTCGAGCGTTTTCAATATCAGCATTGACCCGGGGTGCATATTGCCCGCTGTCCAAACAATTTTTAAAGGCGGTCGAGGAGAGGCCGACACTTGTCGCAATATTTATAAGTTCGGCCGGATCAAGCTCGTTGTTGGAAGGGGTGACTTCGTAGACTTTGTTGGTGTACTCCCAAAACTTGCTGTTGCCCCCGAGCTCGCCCGCGCACTCTAGCGCTTCGGCTTCTTTGAAAGCGCGGGAATGAATATCAACCATTGGGAAGTGGCGATAAACCCAAGCCACTTGGCCGTCTTTGCCATAGTCTTGCATGATCGAGAGCATGGCGGAATGGAAAATTTTGCAAAACGGACACTCGGTATCAGAATATTCGACGATGATCACCCGCGCGTCGGCACTGCCAAGTACATGATCATTGGCATCGATCTCGCGGAGCGTACCAGCCAAATCAGTAGAGATAGCCTGCTGGTTGCTAGCTGGGGAAGGAGCGTCTTTAGCCAAGCGACCATTCAAGTAGACCCCGCCACCGATCAAAAGGCCGGCGATGATGATCGACACTGGCAACATTAGTTTTTCTGATTTGGATACGGTATCATTCATGGTGGTAATTATAACAAAAAAGTAATGTTTGTATAAATAGTTCTTGAGCGTGCCTTGCGAGGCTTGACTGAAGCGAGCACGAGGAATTTTTCAGCAGAAAAATATCCGTGCAAAGCGAAAGAAGCTATTTATACAAACTCTAAACATAAATTAAAATGAACATACTTGAATCTGTTTTGCTCGGCCTTATCCAAGGACTAACCGAATTTTTGCCTGTCTCTTCTTCTGGCCACCTGATTTTGTTTAGAGAATTTTTAAATATTCCTCTTGAGGGCAGTTTGGCTTTCGATATTTTTCTAAACACCGCCACCTTGCTCGCCGTTATTTTCTGTTTCTTTGGTGAATTAAAATCAATCCTAAGAGACCTCTTGAGCAATGGGTTTTCTAGTAGAAACAAAACCCTGATCTGTGCCCTTATTGTCGGTACCATTCCTGCTGGGCTAGTCGGCTTCCTGTATGGAGACATTATCGAAAATGCTTTGCGGGGCGGCAAGGTGGTCGCTCTGAGTCTTATCTTTGGCAGTATTGTGATGTTCGCGGCCGATCGATGGCAAAGGAAAAATGGTCTGAATGTTGGGAGAGGATTGGTGGTGGGTCTCTTTCAAACCTTGGCCCTCATCCCAGGTATCTCTCGTTCTGGTATTTCCATTTCCGGCGGTATCCTCTCCGGACTTTCGAGAGAAGAGGCGATTAGATTTTCTTTCCTTCTTCTAATTCCCATTTCACTCGGCGCTTTATTAAAAGTTTTGCTCGATATCGGCAGTACTGATTTATTGACTAGTCAATTTCTAAATATTCAATTATTTGTTGCTTTCGCTGCCGCCCTCGTCTCTGGCATTTGGTCAGTCAAATTTTTAATTAAATACCTCTCCCACCACTCATTTACTCCTTTCATCATCTACCGCCTCCTCCTCGCTGGGGTAATTATTTTTATGTTCTAATCTTCCTCTGATCTGTTCCAATATAATCTCCCCTAACCCCTCTTTATTTTAAAGAGGGGAGCCAAACTACAAAACTCGAATAGGAGTCACCTCCTCTTTAAGGTAAAGAGGAGGTCGGGAGGAGATTAGGAAATATTAAAACGGCAAGGTGAAATTGAGAGCGGCAGCTTCGGGCAATTTTTCCCAATCAGTGGTATCAAGTTTGACGGTATTGAGATTGGGTCCTTCTTTGAAAATCAATTTGCCATTTTGAAGCGCGTATTCATAAATATCTTTGGTAATCTTCACATCATCCAAACAATATTTCTTTACTTTCTCCACTTCACCCTCCCGCCACCATTTTATAGCATCAAGCCCGTGACCACTCTTGTTAATACCCAAAGTCCCTTCGGCGATCTGGTCGAGCTTCATCCTCCGACCAGCACTCTTTTGCATTTCTTTCAAAATATCCAAACTTTTTATTTTAAACAAACTGCCCGAATAATATTTGTCGAGTAGAGGGATATCGAAGTGGTCGCCGTTGAAGGTGATCAGCATATCGGCATTTTCTAAAATCGGCCAGAGACTACCAAACTCTTCTACCAAAAAAGTTTGGTAGGAGTCGGTAGAGTAGTCATAAAGTCCGACCACCGAGATCGACAAATCAGCCGGATTGTTCGATCCAACTTCCTGAAAAATATTGCTAGTTTCTATATCAAATACTACTTTTTTCATAATTTATAAAACCAGTGTTCTAAAAAATATTCGCTAAAATGCACGATAATTTTCTGCTGAAAATTTGCTCGTGCTCGCTTCAGTCAAGCCTCGCAAGGCATTTTATCAAATATTTTTTATAACACCTAAAACCTCTTCAATAGTGCCACTTTTTTCTTCTCTTGTTTCAGTATTTCTAATTACAAACTTTTGATTTTTCAATTCTTCCGGACCGACTGTCAAAACAAAAGGGATCTTCCTTTTATCAAGACTTTTTAGTTGGTCAGAAAGTTTCCTACCAGAAATATCGACAGCTACTCGGACTCCACCTTCTCTCAATTGTCGCGCCAAATCATACACCGTCTCCAATTCAGTTTCTGGTGCTACACAAATATAAAGATCGGTCTTGGGTGATAATTTGGGCAAGAGGTCATGGGTAGTCAGGAAGTCGCGAGTGGTCACATCTCCCATACCAAAACCAGCAGCAGGTATCGAACTGTTCACAAAGTTATTGGCCAGATCGTCATACCGGCCACCACCGAAAATTGATCTTGGATTTTCTTTGTTGGTATCGAAAACCTCAAACACCACCCCGGTATAATAGTCAAAACCTCGCGTTAAAGTAGGGTCGAATACAATATTTTTAATCCCACGACCTCTCAGAGTGTTGATGGTTTGATTTAGATATTTGGCAGTTTCGCTGCCGCCCAGCATCGTAAGTACTCCTTCACCAAAGTAAAGAGTTTCCAGCAAATCTTTGGCCTTATCTTCGCCAATCAAGGCAACCATCGATTGTTTAAACTTGGCCTGTTCCATTTTGTCTTTCTTGTCGAGAAGGCGATAGACAAATTGTTTCTTTTCATCGTCTATTTTGATTTTTGTCAAAATCTCATCGAGTAAACTGCGGCTACTGATTTTGATTTGAAAATCAGCCGCTTTCGCGCCGAAGGCGGACATAATGTCGCTCGCCACATTGACCACTTCTGCATCCGCAAAAGGTCCGGCTACTCCAAAAAGGTCGACATTGAGCTGCCAATGTTCACGTAGCCTGCCACGCTGTGGCTTCTCATAACGAAAAAGATTTGGTATCGAATACCAACGGATAGGCGAGGGGAGTTCTTGGATTTTGCCAGCGATCATACGGGCAACGGTCGGAGTCATCTCCGGCCGTAGAGCCACTTCGCGGCCGCCTCGGTCGACAAAGGAATATATCTGTTCGTTGACTATTTCTTCGCTTGTTTTGGATTTGTAAAGCTCCAGGGGCTCTAAAATAGAGGCGCCGTATTCAACATAACCCCAAGATTCGACTACTGAGCGCATAATATTGAAAATGTAGTTCTGGATATCTTGATCTTCCGGATAAAAATCTCTCACCCCTTTGTAGCTCTCAGTCGATAATTTGTTTTTGCCGATTCCAAACATATGTTGTAGATTATAAGCGATTTATGACCAAAGCTCAAGAAAGCCTAAAAACAAAAATTGCCAAACTCCCAGACGGCCCCGGAGTTTACCTCTTCCTCGGATCCAAGAAGGAGATTTTGTACATTGGCAAAGCTACTTCGCTCAAAAACAGAGTGCGCAGTTATTTTGGTACGAATATTGCCGAAAAAAGAAGTCCCCTGATTGCCAAGATGGTAGCAGAAGCAGTCGACTTGAATTTTGAAAAGACCGACTCGGTATTGGAGGCTTTGATTTTAGAATCAAGGTTGATAAAAAAATGGATGCCCCCTTACAATAGCGCTGATAAAGACCAAAAAAGCTTCAATTATGTCGTAATCACTGACGAAGAATTTCCAAGAGTTTTGGTGATGCGAGAAAGAGATATGACTAAATTATCTGTCGCCGCATCCATCGAAAACCACGGAAATTTTCTGCTAAAAATTTCCTCCGTCCGTCGCCGTCGCTCCTCCCGAGGGTTTTCTCAGGAAGACGGCTCGGATAATTCAATAATTTCAGAAGCCTTTGGACCTTTTCCCCACGGAAATAATCTGAAAGAAGCTCTGAAAATTATTCGCAAAATTTTCCCATTTAGAGATAAATGTACCCCCAGAGCGGAGAGGGGTCTTCCATGCTTCAATTATCAACTTGGCATCTGTCCGGGCATCTGCATCGGTGCGATCAGTAAACAAGAATACGCGAAAACGATCAAGCACATCAAAACTTTTTTTGAAGGCAACAAGAAAAAATTGATTCGCGATTTAGAAAAAGAAATGAAAGTGCTGGCCCAAAAAAGAGAATTTGAAAAAGCAGCCGAGATCAAGAAAAAAGTGTTTGCCTTAAAACACATTCAAGATGTAGCTTTAATAGAAACCGACCTCCAAGCTTTCAGTCCTCAGTCTCCAGCTTTTTCTATCGAAGCTTACGATGTAGCTCATATTTCTGGCAGCAACATGGTCGGAGTCATGGTCAACATTGAAAATGGCGGGCCAAATAAAGCAAAATATCGAATGTTCAAAATCAAAGGTCAAAAAAATGCAAACGATACAAAAGCTCTGAGTGAAATATTGGAGCGCAGGTTCAAACACCCAGAATGGGCTTTTCCGGACTTGATAGTGGTAGATGGGGGAGTGGCTCAGCTCAATGTTACAGAAAGCACATTAAAAAATTTACAGGTCCGCCTTGGATCAACGGGACAGGTCGAAAGATTGGAAGATATAAAAATAGTGGCGGTAACCAAAGATGAGAAACATAGACCAAAACAAATATTGAATATCGAAAAATTTAAAAATTTAAAATTGAAAATAAAGGAATTAGAAAAACAAATCCTCCTCGCAAACTCCGAGGCGCATCGCTTCGCTCTCTCCTTCCACCGCAAATTGCGGGACAATATAAACAAGAGTAAAATATTCGGATGAGTCAAAATACTGAAAATCTAGCAAAACAACAGAAAAGCATAGAAAATTTCAAAGCCTTATTTAGAAATACTGGCCGAATTTTTGCCATTCTTTTTAGGCATCTGCCATGGCTATTTTCATCAATCTTAGTATTGACAATTATTATGGGTATCGTACCCATTTTCTCAGCCAAAGCACTGGGCACCTTGATAGATAAAATAATAGAAGGAGTGGAAACTTCTGATGTGTCAGTGGCCTACCCAGCCCTTATTTGGTTTGCCATCCTTACCGCCATCCCTACCGTCATTAGAAATGTTGTTTCCTTTATTGACCGAAACCTATTTTTGAAAATGCAAGACCTATTCGAACTCATCACCCTCAGAAAGCGCGGCTCCTTTGATATTGCTCAATATGAAGATCCAAAATTCCAAGACAGGCTGCAACGCGCTTTCAACAATGGTATCTACCCATTCATCAACGTGGTCGATGCTCAAATCCAAAATTTAGAAATTTTCTGCGGTATCGTGGTGGGGTCGATCGCGGCAGCCACCATCGATTGGCGAGTGTTTCTACTAGTTTTTGTCACTTCTATACCTAATTTTTGGATTGATATCAAACACGGAGGCCGAATTTGGGCTATCTGGGCCAAAAATAGTACTGAGCAACGCAGATATATAGATCTGAGAAGATTTTTTATGCAAAAAATATCAGTTATCGATAGCAAACTTTACCAAACGGGAGAAAAATTTTTGTCAGATATCAAACAAATTTTGAGCGGTTTTACAAAAGAACAACTTAGTGCCGAACATTGGAAAACAATAATGAAAATTTCGGCCAGTATATTTGCAGCTGCAGGCCTTTTTGTAGGTACAGCGATCATTATCAATGATGCTATCGCTGGTCTAGTAGCTATCGGTACAGTCGTGTTTGCCTTTGATACTTTAAACCGAGTAAGCGGCTGGACTTCTAGCATGCTCTCCAACACCGCCCGTATCTTGGAAAGAAACCTTTACGTAACAGACATTTTTAGTATTCTCGACGAAAGTCCAGCTCTTAAATACCCAAAAAATCCTAAAAAGCTTGATCTGCACCAAGCACCAAGAGTGGTCTTTGAAAATGTCTACTTCAAATATCCTGGGCAACAAAAATGGGCTTTAAAAAATGTGTCCTTCGTCATAGAGCCCGGCCAAAAAATCGGCTTGGTCGGCAACAACGCCGCTGGCAAATCGACCTTGGTTCGCCTACTTTTACGTATCCACGATCCAGTCAAAGGCAAAATCACGGTGGGTGGGGTCGACCTAAAGCAGCTTGATTTAGCAAAATGGTGGCAAGAGTTGGGTGTCCTACTTCAAGATTTCACTACTTACAATTTTACGGTCAAAGAGTCGATCGCTGTCGGTAATATATCTGAGAAAATAAGGTTGGACGATGTCAAAGAGTCTGCCAAGAAAAGTACGATTGGAGACTTCATTGAAGAACTCGATCAGAAATACAACCATATGATCGGTGTAGAATTTGGTGGGATCGAACCATCAAAAGGTCAGCGCCAAAAGCTGGCGATTGCCCGCGCTTTTTATAAAGGAAAGAGGTTTTTGATTCTGGACGAACCAACTGCCTCGATCGATGCCGAATCAGCCAATATTATTTTCAATGAAATCGAAAATTTGCCCGACGACATTTCGGCTGTCTTGATTTCCCACAACTTTGCCACCATCAAACGAGCTGACGAGATCATTGTCTTGCATGAAGGGGAAGTAGTGGAGAAGGGTAAACATGCCGAACTTTTAAACCTTGGCGGTCGCTACGCCCTAGCTTACCAAAAACAAAAGCAAGATTTTGAGTAATAATCTTTGATAGTAATTTTTAAGAATTTATTGTAGAATAGCCAGATCAGTAAGTGTAGGAATAGATCCGCCAGAACAGATGAAAAGGGTGTTCCAAAAACCAAAGATCATAAAGAATGAGTCAACATTAAAAAAATTCCTAAAAAATAGAGGAGATCTGGTTTTTGTTGATATTTACTTAAAAGCAATAAAAGAACTTTTTTATATTGAAAATCCCAAATATCGACCTCAGGATCAGAAAGCGAAGCAACTATTAGAGCAATATGTTAATAATCAGAGAAAATTAAAACCAGAATGGATATATTTACCGTGGTCAAATACACTAATCAAAACTGTTCCGGAAGAAATCTATTTTAAGCTTCGCACAGCAAGAAATAGAGATATCATCACCCAAACTCAGCAACAAAAATATAGGGATTTTAGAGTCGGTATAGCTGGGTTATCAGTTGGTTCAAAAATAATATCAACCCTAATACAAAGTGGGGGTCCTAAATACATAAGAATAGCAGATTTTGACACTATAGATATTACAAATTTAAACCGAATTGAAGCAAAGATTTCAGATATCGGATCACCAAAAACATTAGTTGCAGCTAGAAACATATACGACCTAGACCCTTACGCCAAAGTAGAATTATGGGAAAGGGGACTAAATATAATTAACCTAGAAAAATTTATTTGTAACAAACCAGCGATAGATGTCTTAATTGATGAAATGGACGATATTGCACTAAAAATAAAGTGTCGCCTAATAGCCAGATCAAGGAAAATCCCAATAGTTATGGCAACTGATAATGGCGACAGTTTGGTGCTAGATATAGAAAGATACGACCTTGAACCAAACAGGAAATTATTCCATGGTTTGATAGATAAAATAGAGGATCAGGATTTTAGTAAAATGGATTATAAGGAGTGGCTTTCCCTTGCTACCAAAATAGTTAATCCTAGCTATTTACCTATAAGTATGAGGGATTCTATTTTAAAAATTGGAAAAACAATCAACGCCGTTCCTCAGTTAGGCGCTACTGCATCAATGGCGGGATCGGCTATTGCATATGTACTTCGTAAAATGGCAAACAAAGAAAAAGTACTCTCTGGAAGATACATTGTAAACTTAGAGAAGCAGATATCATTAGACTATAATTCTCTTCAAAATAAAAAGGCTAGACAAAAAAATTTAAAGTTTTTTTTAAAAAATTTCTAATACCAATAAATCCAATGAAAAATTTAGATGTCGTAAGTTTGTCAAATAAAGCTATGTCCGAGATAAAGTGTTATAAGCAATTTGTAAATAGCCTTAATTTTAAAAAAGACAGAATAACCTCAATCGAAGAATTTAAGCAACTACCGATTGCCGATAAAAAATCTTATTTTAATAAAAATAATTTTATTGACCTATTTCCCAATAAAAAGTTTCCTCCCATGATATACGCAAGCTCTGGTTCGTCTGGTAAACCCACTTTCTGGTCCAGAAGTGATGAACAAGAGATCATTGGTGGTCAAATTCATGAATACATATTTAAGAATGTTTTTGAAATAACAAAAAAAGAGAGTGTTCTAGTAATAGTATGTTTCGCCATGGGTGTTTGGGTTGCTGGTAATTATACTCTTGCTTCATGTCGCCACCTGTCAAGAAGAGGGTACAACCTGACTACCGTTACACCGGGGGTAGAAATGAATGATATTTTAAACACCCTAAGAGAAGTGGCCCCAAACTTCAATACCGTGATATTGGCAGGATACCCACCTTTTGTTATGGATATAATTAATGAGTGTAAAAAGAAAAAAATAACTATCTTAAATAAAAGAAAATTCATAATTACTGCTGGAGATAAGTTTACTGAGGAATGGAGAGACTGCGCAGTAAAAGAATTTGGCTTGAAATCCTCCCATCATTTAATAAGTATTTACGGTTCAGCCGATGCGGGTATACTAGGGCACGAAACACCACTTACTATCTATTTAAGAAAAAGAGTGGCTGATAATAATCAACTTCGCGAAGATTTGTTTGGTACAGTAAAAAATATCCCAGCCATATTCCAATACCACCCAGAATATATATACTTTGAAACAATAAACGAGGAGTTGATCTTAACTGCTCCAACTTTTTCTCCTTTAATACGTTATAACATACACGATACTGGGATTTTATATAAAAAATCGGAGATTTTATCAAAACTAAATCTCGCTGACACAAATCACAAAATATCTCTTTCAGAATATACTGGCTGGAATCTACCATTCGTTATAGTAAGTGGTAGAGCGGATATAGCTGTAACTTTTTATGCAATAAATATATATCCTGAAACAATTCGGGCGGCCACAGAAAATAAAAGTGTCTACAAATTATTGAGTGGAAATTTTAGTGCGTATAACAAAAATACCAAAAATAACATGGTACAAAAACTTCACATCTCACTAGAACTCGCCAAGGGAGTAGAACCATCTACCAATATACTTACCAAAATCACCGATCGTATTTTAAATGAGTTAGTTGAAAAGAACATAGAGTTTAGCAAACTATATTCAGCCATTGGAGAAAAAGCTCGACCAGTAATCAAACTTCTAAAATATAATGAAAGTAATCTTGTTGAGCCAACGGAAACTAAATTAGTAAGCATCAATGGTAAAAAACCTAAAATAATATTATCTGATAACAAATGAAAACGAAAATGATAACTATAGGTGTAGGAAGAAAATTGGATTTAACAGCAATCAAAGCGGTGGCTAGAGAAAATTCAAAAGTGAGACTATCCGAACAATCTATCGCAAAAATGAAGGCTTCTCATCAGATACTTATAAATTCAGCTGACACAAGAACGCCTGTTTATGGACTTAACACACAGTTTGGCAGCCAGGTTAATATATTGGATAAAAACTTAGACAGTGATGAAAAAGAGTATTCTGAGTCGTTAAAAAATCGCCAACTAAATCTCGTTATTTCCCATAATTGTGGGCTCGGAGAAGAAATGGGCGAGGAGATCTCAAGAGCAACTATGTTGTTGAGATCCCACTGTTTGGCACTTGGTCATTCTGGTGTTAGACCAATAGTAGTTGATTCTCTTTTAGATTTTATAAACAATAAAATACATCCGGTTATTCGAAAATATGGGTCAATTGGTGCTAGTGGTGATTTGATACCTTTATCAAGTATTGCAAGTGCCCTCATAGGAAAAGGAGAGGTATTGTATGGAAATCGAAAAATTGAATCTGCAATTGCTATGAAAAATGTTGGGCTTGAGAAATTACAACTAGAAACCCGTGAGGGTTTGGCGCTTATAAATGGAACATCCTTTATGACATCGGTCGCAGCAATTTCATTGTATGACCTAAAAAGAATATTTGATCAAATGCTGTCAGCAATATCAATGGCACTTGAGTCACTCCGTGTAATCGATAGCGCATACGATCCATTGGTACACAAATTAAAAAATCATAGTGGGGAAATTGAAGTTAATAATATTATTAGAAAATTATGGAAAGGAAGTCGATTGATTAGAAATCTTTCTGATTTGAGAATAAAAAGCTTAAAAAACTTCAAAACAAACGGGTCCAACAATATAGATAATAATCTTCAAGATTATTATTCTCTTAGGTCAGTACCACAAGGGTTTGGTGTATTTAAAGAGAACCTACAAACAGCAGAAAAGTGGATTGAAGATGAGATAAATTCGATAAATGATAACCCCGTGATAGATCCTAGTTCAATGAAAATATGTCACGGAGCAAACTTTATGGGCTATTATGTTACTGAAGCGTGTGATCTTTTAAAAATGGACGTCTCTCAGGCTTCAACCTGGTTGCACGCAATATTAAGTAACCTTTATCACCCGAGAAAAAATTTTGGTCTTCCAGCAAATCTAATTGAACATTCTGAAATTTATAATGGATTTAGACCTCTGCACATTTTATCTGCTTCACTTACGGTACAAAATAGGAAATTGGCCCAATCACAACAAGCGTATATGATCCCCACAGAAGGAGATAATCAGGACGTAAACAGCTTAGCAGCACACGCAGCACAAGACCTAAAGGAATCTGTGGCGAATCTAGAAAGACTGGTTTCTATACTAACAATCTCGAGCGCGCAAGCTTTGGAATTTAGGGGGTTGAATAATTGCTCGACACATTCTCAAAATGTAGTAAAAAAGATTAGGAAGGTGTCTTCTTTTGTTAATATCGACAGACCTCTAAACAAAGATGTAGAAAAAATAATAGAAATTATGAGATTAGAAGAAATTTAGGAATGAATAAGTTAATAGAAGATATAATCTATTATGGTATCCAAGCCCCCTCTGGCGGTAATTCACAACCATGGAGATTTGAAATAAAATCGAATAAACTTTTTTTATACAACATACCAGACAAAGATAATCCGGTGCTGAATTTTGAGCAAACTGGTTCTTATATAGCCCACGGAGCTCTTATAGAAAATATTTGTATAGCCTCAAGCCATTATGGGTATGAGGCTAAAATAGATCTTGTACTAAATAAGGCTAAAGAAAAAGATTTAGTCGCCATCATATCTTTTATAAAAACAAAAAAAAATCCCAACAGCAAACTTTTCAGTTATATAACCGGCAGGCATACAAACCGAAAGATTTATTACGATAAAAAGATTGATCAGTTAGCTAAAACTGAAATCCTATCCGTAAATCAAAATGATTCGGGAATCAGAATTCTTATAACTGAAAGTAGAACTAAAAGAACCGCTCTTGCGAAAGCTGTAAGTATAATGGAAAAAATTGCCCTAGAAAACAAGTTGATCCATCAATCGTTTTTTGCTGAAATAAACTGGAAAGAACAGGAGAATAGTCAGTTCACTCATGGACTATACATAAAAACCTTAGAATTACCGGCCATAGTAGAATACATCTTTAGAATAATCAAAGTATGGCCCATCGTTAGATTTCTGAATATTTTTGGGTTCTCTAATTTAGTATCAAAAACAAACGCTAAAATATACGGCCATGGTGGAGGTATCGGAATTATTACCATTGAGAAATATGAGCCGATAAAATTTATTGAGGTGGGAAGAATAATGCAGAAAATTTGGTTAATAGCCACCAAACATAATTTATATATACAACCAATTACAGGTATAGTATTCTTGGCAAACAAAATTATCCATAATGATAAAATTATCTTCAAAGAAAAGCACATTCATGAAATAAAAAAAACATATAGTATAATTAGAGAAATTTTCAATATAAAAAAAGATGTTGTGAGTTTCGTATTCAGAATTGGTTATGCTGACAAAGTAACCGCTCGCTCACAAAAACAACCTCCCAAAATTAAAAAGGTATGAGTATAAATGAAATTACAAATCTAGACCTGCTCGCAGTAGCAATAACAACATCGGCCATTATCACCCTTGGTTTTACCGTTTATTTTAATAATACAAAGAGTGTTACCAACCAATCATTTCTTTTCTTCTCAATACTTACAGTGCTCTACAGCGTAACCAATTACTTGGTATATCAAGCCACAAATTTAACTTTAGGATTCTGGCTACTAAAATTAACTATATTCTTTGCAATTTGGCACGCATTTTCTTTCTTTAGATTATTTTATGTTTTTCCTAATGACTTGATAATTTTTCCTAAATCCTATAAATATCTACTATTACCCCTAGTGACAGTAAGTTCTTTAGTAGCGTTCACTCCTCTCATATTCAGTAGTATCAAAGCCGCCTCTGACACAGGGAAAATACTGGAGGTAAACAACGGACCAGCGATAGTTTTGTTTGGGTTAATTATACTAAGCCTTGTTGTCAGTGGAATATTTATAGTTATTAGAAAAGCCATTCGTGTTCAGAGCGGACAAAGAAAACCTTACAAACTAGTGGCTTTGGGTACTTTTATCACTTTCTCGTTTATCATTATATTCAATTTTATTCTGCCAGCATTATTGGACAAATCAAGATACGTTGGGCTAGCACCGGTATTCTTTTTCCCATTCGTTATTCTTACATTTTACGCAATATCGAAACAAAATCTTCTTAAAATTAAGGTTTTGGCAACAAGCACGCTTACTTTTGTATTATCAATAGTTAGTCTGTTTGAGGTTATAGTCGCAAAAAACAATCTAGAGTTAGTGATTTTCAGAAGCGGAATATTTATACTGGTTGTTACACTTGGTATACTTATTGTTAAAAGTGTTTTTAGAGAAGTCGAACAGAGAGAAAAGATTGAGAAGTTGGCCAAAGACCTCCAATTAGCCAACGATAAGCTCAAGGAGCTCGACCAACTCAAATCAGAATTCCTCTCCCTGGCGACACACCAGATCCGAGCACCGCTCACCGCCATTAAAGGCTACTCCTCGATGTTGCTTGAGGGGGATTTTGGAGTCTTGCCACCCAAGGCGGCAAGCTCAGTAGAGATCGTTATGAAATCGTGCCAAAACCTCATCAATATTGTCAATGATTTCCTTAATATTTCTCGAATTGAACAGGGGAGGATGGTTTATGAAAAATCGATTTTTGATATCGGTGCTCTGGTAAACGAGGTAGCAAATGAAATAAAGCCCAACATACAAAATGCTGGATTAGAGCTTCAGGTCAACATCAAAAGTGCAAAACAAGAGGTCAATGCCGACCGTAACAAAATCAAACAGGCAATCAGCAATCTGATCGACAATTCCATTAAATACACCGTGAAAGGTGACATATCGATCGCGGTCTTCACTGAGGGTAATAAAGTAAAGGTGGCCATCAAAGACACCGGAGTTGGTATCGATCCTCAAGAAATGGGCAAGCTTTTTGCCAAATTCTCGCGCACCAAAGATGCCAATAAAACCAACGTCATCGGTACCGGTCTTGGCCTCTACATCGCCAAGAAGATGGTTGAGGCGCACCAAGGAGATATCAAGGTTGATTCCGATGGTCTGGGCAAAGGCACCACCTTCACGATCGAATTGCCAAAATATTCTTAATCAACCCTAAAAATTTATAAAAGAAAACACCCCCGAGAGAGGCGTTCATGTTACCCTGGTGTAAGGAGTGGTTGTGTGACCAGGGAGAACGCCTGCAATCTCGGGGGCAGCTGCGAACCGCTCAGTTGGAGATCCGTGGGTGGAGGAGGCGCACGGACAATTTGAGCGGCTTCAGCAAGCCTGAACTTTCTAGGTTTATTATAGAACCAAAGGATGCTTTTTGTCAATACCCAAAATGGGGAAATTGAAAAAGGGACACAAAGAGCTACAATATCTCCTATGACCCAAAAAGAAGCTCTCGATATCTTGAAAACTGGACGCAATGTCTTCCTCACCGGAGCAGCCGGCAGCGGCAAAACCTATGTCTTGCGAGAATACATAGCCTACCTCAAAAAACTTGATGCCGATTTTGGAGTCACTGCCTCAACCGGCATAGCCGCTACCCACATGGGCGGTATCACCATCCATTCTTGGTCGGGCATTGGCATTCGCGACAGCTTGAGCCATAGCGAAGCTTTAGAGATCGCCGAAAAATCACACATCCGCAAAAAAATCCGGGATGCTCAAGTTTTGATAATCGACGAAATATCGATGCTCCACCACTTTCGACTTGATCTGGTCGATCAGATCATCAGAGCGGTCAAGTCGGTCGACCAACCGTTTGGTGGCATGCAAATAGTCTTCTGTGGCGACTTTTTCCAATTACCGCCAGTGCACCGGAGCGGTGAGCGAGAAGCTCGCTTTGCCTACCATGCCGATATTTGGCGAAACTTGGATCTAAAAATCTGCTACCTCGAGGAGCAGCACCGCCAGAACGACAACCTTTTCTTGAAAATATTAAACGACATCAGGAACAATCAGGTCACCACAGAAACCCGAGAGATTCTAAAAACTAGGTTCGACCAATCTACAGACTTGTCGCCCACCAGATTGTATTCTCACAACCGAGATGTTGATTCGGAAAACCAGACTGAGCTAAAAAAGATCGACAATAAAAATCATGTTTACGAGATGCATAGCCGGGGCACCCCGTCACTTGTAGAACTTTTGAAGAAAAGTTGTCTCGCACCAGAAAAATTGGAACTCAAAGTTGGCGCTAAAGTGATGTTTGTCAAAAACAATTTTGACGAGGGTTATGTGAACGGCACTCTCGGCACAGTCGAGCATTGTGGTTATGAAGAAATACGAGTGAAAACCTTAAACAGCCAGAAGATCGATGTCGAAAGGGCTTCCTGGGTTATCGAGGAAGATGACAAGATCAAAGCCGAGATAAACCAGTACCCCTTGCGCCTGGCTTGGGCGATCACGGTACACAAAAGCCAGGGAATGTCGCTCGACGCAGCCCAAATAGATCTATCACGTTCTTTTGAAAAGGGCATGGGCTATGTCGCCCTCTCCCGAGTCCGCTCGCTCTCCGGTCTTTTCCTAAAAGGTTTCAACGAGAAAGCATTGGAAGTAGATGAGGAAGTGATTGATTTTGATCAAAAATTCAAAAAGTTGTCAGCCACCAATGCTTTCCATGTTCGCACTATGGGTGATCAGAAAATTTCACAAATGCACACTGACTTCGCCGAAAAAATAAGTAACGATCACAAAAAGAAAATAAAAAAGGTTGATACAGTCACCCAAACCAAACAATTGCTCGAAAAAGGTTTCGGGGTCAAAGAGGTAGCAAAAGAGAGGGGGTTGAAATCAAACACCATCTTTGACCATATCGAAGAAATCAGAAGCAATGATCCGAAGTTTAATATCTACAATCTCCGCAGCAACATTCCTAAAAACAAGTTTCAGGCTATCTACAATGCGTTTAAGAAGGTGGGTACAAGCGAAGGTGGCCAATACCGCCTTGCACCAGTCAAAGAACTCCTCGGCAGTAAATACTCTTACGACGACCTCCGCCTCGTCCGCTTGTTTTTGTAATATGTTATCTTTAAAACCATGAAAAATATTGAAATTTGGGCGAGAGAAGTACCCGGATACAAACTACTTGATAGTGGAGCAGGGGAGAAACTAGAGGAAATAAACGGGATCAAGATTGTAAGGAAAGAACCACGAGCGTGGTGGCAAAAAGAGCTAGAAAGTAGCAAGTGGCAAGATGCGGGCAAAGAATTGGAAACGGTCTTAGATTTGGGAGATTTGGGAGTCAAATGCAAAATAAAGTTTAAGGAAGGATCAAAGCATATAGGGATTTTTCCCGAGCAATTTACACAATGGCAATGGGTAAAAAATAGAATCTCGAATCTAGAATCTAGAATCAAGGATGGGGAATTAAAAATTGAAAATTCTAAATTGAAAATTAAAGGTTTAAGAATATTAAACCTATTTGGCTATACTGGAATCGCTAGCTTGGTAGCGGCGAAGAGTGGGGCAGAGGTTACTCATGTAGATGCTTCAAAACAGAGTGTTGATTGGGGGAGAGAAAACCAAAAACTTTCCGGACTTGAGAATGCTCCCATCCGCTGGATTGTAGACGATGTGGTCAAATTTTTGAAAAGAGAAGTAAAAAGAAAGGAAAGGTACGACGCCATTATCATGGACCCGCCAAGCTACGGCAAAGGTCCAAAAGGGGAAGTTTGGAAAATAGAAGAAAAATTAGACAATCTGCTACTTCTTTGCAAAGAGCTCTTGAGCGATGATCCGCTTTTTATAATCCTCAACATGTATTCGACCGAGCTCTCCGCTGTCTCTGCTGTCAATATCCTTTCTGACATTACTAAAAACCTTGGCGGCAATATCAAAGCAGGCGAACTCGCCATACCACAGGAAAATTTCAGCTCGGCTCTTGAGACGGCTCGACTATTGCCAATGTCCATCTTTGCAATTTGGGAGAGGTAACTTCACCTCCACCTGTTCTTCCAAATAATCCCTCCTAACCTCCCTTCACTTTAAAGGGAGGCCTGCGCAACATAACTAAAATTTCACTAAAATCTAGATTTTAGTCACCCCTCTTTAACATAAAGAGGGGCTGGGGGAGATTAGTGTTGTAAGGGGGGGCAGGGTGGGTTATATTTAAGAAATATGAAAACCATCCTTTCAGGCATCAAACCAACTGGGCGGCCGCATTTGGGCAACTATTTTGGCATGATGAGACAGCTCGTCGAAATGCAAAATGAAGGCAAGGTACTTGCTATCATTGTCGATTATCACGCCCTCAATTTCATTCAAAACGCCGATGAAATGCGCAGCTTGACTCACGAACTAGTCGTCGACTACCTGACTCTCGGCTTTGATATCGAAAAAAATATTTTGTTCAAGCAGTCTGATGTGCCCGAGCACACCGAGCTCTGTTGGATTTTTGATACGATCACCACTCTACCTTACCTCAAACGCGCTCATGCCTATAAAGATGCAGTAGCGAAAGGTGGGGAGGAAGAGATCAGTATGGGCACCTTCAATTACCCCATGCTGATGGCGGCCGATATTTTGCTCTACAGCCCAGATATTATCCCCGTCGGTCAAGATCAGAAGCAACACATCGAGTTTGCCAGAGACACCGCCGAAAAATTTAATAGAATATTCGGTCCAGCTTTCGGCCGAGATATTTTCAAACTGCCGGCAGAATACATTATGAAAGATGTGGAGACGGTGCCCGGCATTGATGGAAAGAAGATGAGCAAGAGCTATGGCAACACCATCCCACTTTTTGCCGAAGATGGTGAAATCGAAGAAAAAGTGATGGCCATAGTCACCGATTCAAAAGCAGAATATCCGGAAAATGTTTTTGCGATTCATAAGCTGTTTGCGAATGGTTCGACTTCGCTCACCATTGATAAACTTGAAGAAGTTTATCAAGAAAACAAGGGTCAGTATAAAAAATTGAAAGAAATGTTGATAGAAGATGTGAAAAACTTTATCAGACCTTTGCGCGAAAAAAGAAAAGAAATCGCCAAAGATGAAAGATTAATCAAAAAGGTTCTTGAAGAAGGTAAGGAAAAGGCCCGCGCAGTCGCCGGGCCTAAACTTGCCGAAGCCAAACAGGCTATCGGCGTCACCTCACGTTAGGGTATCCGCTCTTTTTTTCCCGCAAAAAAGAAAGCGGACGCCACAAGAGCAAAAGAGAGAATCGCGCAAACCCCCGCGCAACAATAGCCGAGAATTCGCAGATCAAAAACTTCAAAGAAGCTGTCCATAAGATCCTTTCCCGAATCTCCTCCTCACTCATCCCACAGATCCATAAAATGGATAAGGAGATCGCCACAACCAAGAGAGCCCAGGGATCGCGACTCTCTAAAAAATTCATGAGTTGCGTGATGGCGCAGATAGCGCCCACGACACACGCGAAAGCTACCAGCACCTAACCCCCTTCCATTTGACACAATAACGTTAAAAAGGTTCAATGTCAACAAGACCATCTTTATACCGCATTGTAAAAAAGGGGCTATTTTGTTAGAATCGGACTATGAAAAGAATCTACATTAAGGATCTCAAAGATCATATTGGGAAAGAAGTGTCAATATCTGGCTGGGTGGCAGTGGCGCGCGATCAAGGCAAAATGCTCTTTTTTGACTTCCGCGACATGACCGGCCTAGTCCAAGGAGTAGTCCTCTCCAACAAAGGTGATCTAGTAGAAAGATCGAAGCCGATCCGTTCTGAATGGGTAGTAGAGGTGAGAGGTATCGTCAACAAACGACCCGAAAAAATGGTAAATGAGAAGGTGGGGAACGGCGATATCGAGCTTGAGGTGACCGACATCAAGGTTTTAAATCAAGCGGAAACCTTGCCGTTTGATATCAGTGCCGACACCTCTATCATTGACGAGAATATAAGATTAAAATACAAGTACGTAGACTTGCGATCCAATAGAGTCCAAAAAAACATCAGAGCCAGACATAAAATAATAAAAATTATAAGAGATCATTTGGACCAAGAAGGGTTCATAGAAGTAGAGACCCCGATACTCACTAAGTCCACTCCAGAAGGTGCCAGGGACTACGTAGTACCTGCTAGGATTTACCCTGGAGAATTTTATGCCTTACCTCAATCACCCCAACAATATAAACAGCTTTTGATGACAGGCGGCATAGAAAAATATTTCCAAATAGCAAAATGCTTGCGTGATGAAGATACAAGGGGGGACAGACAACCAGAATTTACTCAGCTTGATATGGAAATGAGTTTCGTAGAACGAGAAGATGTGATGCAAACAAACGAAAATCTTATAATCAAAATAATTAAAGAACTTTATCCTCATAAAAAAATCCAGGAGACACCATTCCCTAAAATTACTTATAAAGATGCTATGGAAAAATACGGTACTGACAGGCCAGATATTCGGAAAGACAAGAATGATCCAGACCTACTAGCTTTCTGTTGGGTTATAGATTTTCCATTTTTTGAAAAAACTAAAACTTCGGATAATAAACAGACTCAGGGAGATTGGACCTTTACCCACAATCCATTTTCCAGACCGCTCAACGATCATATGAACTGGCTAATGGCAAAAGAAAATATAGGCGAGATTATCACTTCTCAATATGACGTTGTTTTGAACGGGTATGAGATAGGGGGTGGTAGTATCAGAAACCATCAATACGAAGCTTTACAAAAGGTCTTTGAGATATTGGGTTATGAAAAAGAGTCTATAGAAAAAGATTTTGGTCACATGTTGCAAGCATTTAAACTTGGGACTCCGCCGCACGGAGGTATCGCTTGGGGTCTGGACAGATTTGTGATGCTTCTTCAAGGAGAACCGAATATCCGTGAAGTGATAGCTTTCCCGAAAACAGGAGAGGGTAGGGATGCGATGATGGACTCACCAAGCCCAATCTCTGAGAAACAGCTCCGCGAACTGAGGATAGAAATCAAAAAGAAGAAATAAAAAAGGCCCAGGTTGCCCCGGGCCTTACCAGAAGAAGACCTGTTGAAAGGTCGCGGTCTTTCAAAATGTTACCAAATACTGTTAAAATAACAAGATGGATCCTGTAGTGAAAAATGGCATTAAAGTCTACAGTGAAAAATCCGAATCAGTAGCAGGGTTGATTTTATTAAGTAATTTTCAATTTAAGTGGTAAGCTTCTTTAGAGCAATGCCATTTTCTACTACAGGATGGAAACCGATTTTAAAGTCAAAGTGGGGGAGTTTGAAGGGCCGCTTGAGCTCTTGCTCGAGCTAATCGAAAAAAGGAAGCTCCACATTTCAAATGTCGCTATCTCCGCGGTCGCCGACGATTTCATCGAGTACACCAAATCTTTCGAGAATTTTCCGCTAGCCGACTCAGCTGACTTCATCTTGATCGCTTCTACCTTATTGCTCATCAAATCAAAATCGCTCCTGCCAACCCTCGACCTTTCCACCGAGGAAGAGCAAAGCATCGATGAGTTGGAAAAAAGATTGGCCACTTATAAACAATATAAAGAATTAGCAACCGAAGTAAGCAAGCTCTTCGGTAATTTCTTGTACTTTGCCAGAGAGAGAAAAGTGATGAAAGTAGTTTTCTCGCCGACTTACGAGATCACTCCCGACACTTTGCATCATAGCCTGAGAGAAGTGCTCCAAAATCTGCAAAAAACAGAGGCACCACTACCAAAAATATCAGTCGCCAAAGTGGTCAGCCTGGAGGAAATGATCGGCACTTTGGCCGAGCGGGTCCAAAAAAGCTTGAGAACCAGCTTCAAAGATTTTGCGGGCCTAGGCAAAGCAGAGCGCGTGCATGTGATCGTGAGTTTCCTAGCCATGCTCGAGCTTGTCAAACAAGGCTTGGTACGAGCAAACCAGGAAAATCATTTTGATGATATTGAGATGGAATCTGATAATATAAGCATACCCAGTTATTAAAAATGAATCTCGAACAAAAAATAGAAGCGGTATTGTTTTATAAGAACGAGCCACAAACAATCAAAAAATTGGCAGAGATTTTGGCGGTTACCGAGAGCGAGGTAAGGGAGAGTGTCGACAATCTGGCCGAATCTTTGAAAAACCGCGGTATCTGCGTTGTCAGAAACGAGAAAGAAGTGGTGTTAGCTACTAATCAAGAATTGTCTGCTCTCATTGAGAGTGTCGCTAAAGGGGAGATGAGTGAGGAGATCGGTAAAGCCGGTCTGGAGACTCTCGCTATCATATTGTATAATCAGGGAGTCTCTCGTCGAGAGATCGATTATATTCGCGGAGTAAATTCCGCTTTTATATTGCGCAACCTAAGTATCCGAGGGCTGATCGAAAAAGAACAAAACCCGGCTGATCAACGCACTTTTAGATACCAGCCCACCTTGGCTTTGTTGGCCCATTTGGGGTTGAGTCGAAGGGAAGACTTGCCCCAATTTACCGAGCTGCAGCAAACACTCAGAACAACGCTCGAACAACAAAACGAAAATCAAGACAACAATGAATAATTTCAGAGAAATATTTAATATTGAAAATAGAACGAAATATTTCGGTCACTTCATCTCTTTTCTGTTTATAGCCGCAGTGATGATTTTCGTGCTACTCATTGTAAATAGTGATGATGTAAAAACTAAAAAATCTACCGCGACAAGTGACCAACAGAACAATCCTTTTGCTGAAATAAATTTGGAAGCAAAGAGTGCGATCGTCTGGGATATTGTCAACCAACAAGAACTCTTTGTGAAAAATCCAGACGTCCCTCTACCACTTGCTTCTTTGACTAAAGTGATGACTGCTGTTACTGCCTCACAAATGTCTCCTGATACTAAAGTTAGTATTGCTTCAGAATACCTTGAGCCAGAGGGGGATTCGGCCCTCGTCGTTGGTGATACTTGGACAGCTGGTGACCTACGAGATTTTACCTTGCTAACTTCTTCCAATGACGGTGCTTTCGCCCTAGCGGCAGCGACCAAAGCTGGGACCGCTACCAACAAAGAAGGTGATCGATTGAATTTTATTAAAGCAATGAACGAAAAAGCTAAAGAAGTAGGCTTGACCAATAGCCGTTTTTTCAATGAACACGGTCTTGACCGAACCTTGGAGAAGGGTGGTGCTTATGGTACTGCGAGAGACATGGCTCGACTTTTTGAATACGCCCTTGAAAGCCAGCCAGGTTTGCTTGAGGCCACCCGCTACCCGAACTTGCATTTCGCTAGTGCCGAAAAAGCTTACGATGCCCAAAATACCAATATCTTTGTGAGCAAAATACCAAATCTGATCGCTTCAAAAACTGGTTATACAGATCTCGCTCAAGGAAATCTGGTGATCGCCTTCGATCCTGGGCTAAACCAGCCGATTGTCATCGCGATCCTCGGCTCCAGTGAAACCGGCCGTTTTAGCGACACTTTGCAATTAGTCGAAGCGAGTATGAAATATCTAAATCAAAATAAATGATCATCGATATTGTCAAAGTCTTCCTACCATCTGTTGGCGCCTTTTTACTTGGCATCTTCTTCACACCCTTTTTGACTGACTATCTCTACACCCACAAGATGTGGAAGAAAAAAGCGGGCAAGATCGCTCTTGATGGTAGCCAGGCTGCCGTCTTCAACGATCTACACAAGGAAAGAGAGGTCAACACCCCAAGAATGGGTGGGATAGTGATCTGGTTTAGTGCCAGTTTTGTCATGTTAGCCACTTGGCTGGTCGCCTTTTTGCTACCAACAGAAACAAGCATCAAACTTGATTTCATATCAAGAAGCCAAACCTGGGTTCCACTCGGCACCTTGCTTTTGGGAGCTTTAGTTGGACTGATAGATGATTGGCTCGAAGTGAAGGGTTCTTTAAATGGGGGCAAGGGAGGGTTGTCACTTTTAGTCCGACTTGGAGCAGTATCGGCTATCTCTTTATTTTGCGCTTTGTGGTTTTTTGTCAAACTAGATGTTGCCTCAATCGGTCTACCCTTTGTTGGAATATTTGGCCAAAGCGAACTTTATCTCGGACCATTTTTTGTTTTATTTTTTGTCTTTACCACGCTCTGTATGTACGCCGGGGGAGTGATCGATGGGATTGATGGTCTCGCCGGTGGAGTTTTCACCACTATGTTCGCCGCTTATGCTGGTATTGCTTTTTATCAACAGCAAATCGACCTGGCTGCTTTTTGCGCTACTGTCGCTGGCGGACTTTTAGCCTTCTTATGGTTCAACATCCCACCCGCTCGTTTCTACATGTCTGAGACTGGGAGTATGGGGCTTACTATCACTCTTACCGTAGTTGCTTTTATGACTGATCGATTAGGGGATGGTTATGGCCTCTTGGTTCTACCAGTGATCGCGCTACCACTTGTGATCACCGTTCTTTCAAACCTGATCCAAGTACTGTCCAAAAAATTTCGAGGTAAAAAGTTTTTCTTGATCGCTCCACTTCATCACCATTTTGAAGCCAAAGGTTGGCCGTCTTACAAAGTCACCATGCGCTATTGGATCCTATCCACGATTTGCGCCATTTTAGGCATCACCTTAGCCTTGATTGGATGATATAATCAATTTATGGCGACAAAAGTAGGGAAGGTGAGTAGGCCGTTTTTGTTTTGGACTATCGTGCTCGTAGTAGCCGGTTTTTTAATTTTCATGTCGGCCTCGCTTGGAGAGCTAGCTAAAAACGAAGTGAAGTTTAGCTCTGTAGCTTTCAACCAAGTTTTTTATGGGCTTTTCTTGGGGTCAATCGCTTGCCTGTTTGCCGCCAGAATTGATTACCGTATTTGGAAACGCTACGCCTTCATCTTTTTTATTGGTTCTATCTTACTAACTTTGTTAGTTTTTATGCCGGGGATAGGCATGGAACATGGTGGTGCCAAACGCTGGATCAACCTCGGCTTTATCACTTTCCAGCCAGCTGAATTTTTAAAAATAGCGTTTACGATCTATTTTGCCGCCTGGCTCTCAAGTCTCAAATCAAAAGTCGAAACCTTTAGTTGGGGGTTGGCTCCATTTTTAGTTTTATCCGCCATCCTTGGGGCTATCTTGCTTTCTCAACCAGACACTGACACTTTTGCGGTAACAGTCTTTGGTGGTCTATCTATGTACCTGGTTTCCGGTGCCAAGTGGCGACATGTTTTAGCTATCATAGTGGCAGGGGTGGCGATCTTAGCCCTACTCGCCTTTACCAGACCTTACATCAAACAAAGGATCGACTCCGTATTAAACCCAAACGCCAACAGCCAAACTTCCACTTACCAACTCAACCAATCCTTGATCGCTGTCGGTTCCGGACAATTTTGGGGTAAAGGTTTTGGTCAGAGCATCCAAAAATTTAGCTATTTGCCAGAGCCGATCGGTGATTCGGTCTTTGCAGTTGCCGCCGAAGAATTTGGATTTTTCGGCACGTTTATTCTAATTGGAATCTTTGTGATGTTTGGTATCGAGGGAATGAAGATTGGACAGAAAGCACCAGACGATTTTGGTAGACTCCTCTCGATTGGAATTGTTATACTTATCGTATCGCAAGCAATGATCAATATCGGTGGAATCATCGGGGTGCTGCCGCTTACCGGCATCCCACTGCCATTTGTTAGCCACGGAGGGACAGCCCTTTTCATCAATCTGGTCGAAGTTGGTATTATTATGAATATTTCAAGAAACAGTAAAATAAAAAGATGAAAATAATATTTACCGGAGGCGGTTCTGGCGGACACTTTTATCCGATCATTGCCATCGTCGAAGCAATCCAAAAAGTTACTAAAGAGAAAAAACTGCTCACTCCGGAGATGTATTTTTTTGGTCCAAACCCTTACAACCAAGGTATCCTTTACGACCACAATATCAAATACAAAAAAGTGATAGCGGGCAAACTTCGACGTTATTTTTCGATCGCCAATTTCTTTGATATTTTTAAAACTGCTTGGGGTGTTTTAGGGGCACTCTTAGACGTTTTCGATATCTTTCCTGATGTGGTTTTTAGTAAGGGTGGTTATGGTAGTTTCCCGACCGTACTTGCAGCCCGAATCTTGCGAATACCAGTATTTATCCACGAATCAGACTCCGCCCCAGGTAGAGTAAACAAATGGGCTGGTAAGTTTGCCGACCGAATCGCCCTTTCTTATAAAGAAGCGGCTCCTTATTTCAAAAATAAAAAAGTGGCCTACACTGGCCAACCAGTGTTGACAGAGAGATTAGAGCCGATAGTCGCTAACGCCCTTGAGTTTTTTGGTTTTGACCTTAGTGTCCCGACCTTGCTTGTCCTTGGGGGTTCTCAGGGAGCCGAGGTGATCAACAATGCTGTACTAGACGCCTTGCCAGATCTAGTCAAAGACTTTCAAATTATTCACCAGACCGGCCAAGAACATATCGAGGTGATGAAGCAGTCTGCCGCCGCGATCCTTATCAATAACCCTAAGCAGCATCGCTACAAACCTTTTGCTTACCTCAACAGTCTCGAAATGCGAATGGCCGCCGGCGCCGCTTCTCTCGTGATCAGTCGAGCGGGGTCTACCATCTTTGAAATTGCCTCTTGGGGTTTACCCTCAATCATTATCCCGATCACTGATTCCAACGAAAACCACCAAGTCAAAAATGCTTTTGCTTATGCTCATGCCGGCGCTTGCTCGGTCCTCCAAGAAGAAAATCTGAAGACCCATATTTTCATAGCTGAAATAAGAAGGATTCTCAGCGACAAAGAATTAGTCAAAAAAATGAAAGAGAGTGCCAAATCTTTCTTCAAACCTGGCGCTGCCGCTGAAATAGCCGAGGAGCTCCTTTCGATCGTCATTTCTCACGAGAAGTTGGAATAAATTAAGTAGGCAAATTGGGCTATTTTTGGTAAAATAGACCCTAATGACAGATAATCAAAAAGTAGTAGTCAGATT
This sequence comes from uncultured Candidatus Saccharibacteria bacterium, assembly GCA_964630525.1. Lineage (GTDB taxonomy): Bacteria > Patescibacteriota > Minisyncoccia > Phycocordibacterales > WO2-35-19 > CAZVUY01. Next base: position 33,673 of record CAZVUY010000004.1, on the reverse strand, counting down.
CCCTCCAAGCCCAACCGGGCTTTTGCATATGGGCAACGTCCGCACTGCTCTTTACAACTATTTATTTGCCAGAAAAAATGGCGGTGCTTTTTTGATCAGAGTAGAAGACACAGACAGACTTAGATCAAAAAAAGAATACGAGACAAATATGTTTGAGAGCATGAAATGGTTGGGTTTAGAACACGATAATCAAGGTCAAGAATGGCGACAAACCGAGAGGATAGATACCTACAAAAAATATCTCGACAAACTTATTGAAGCAGGTGTTGCCTATATTGCTGAAGAGCAAAAAGTCGAGAACGAGGAGAATATTTTATCTGCAACAAAAAACCACGAAGAGAGGAGGGTAGTAAGATTTAAAAATCCGGGCGGCAAAATAAAATTTCACGACTTAATCAGAGGAGAAATAGAGATAGAGGTAGACTCGCTTGGTGATTTTGTCATTGCTCGAAACATAAATGAGCCCCTCTATCATCTAGCAGTAGTGATTGATGATTTAGAGAGTGGTATCACCCACATCATCAGAGGCGAGGATCATATTTCAAATACTCCAAGGCAAATCCTGATCTGGAAGGCGATCACCGAGGTGTCAAAGGTGCCCTTTGACATACCAGAATATGCTCATTTGCCAATGATCCTGGCACCGGATAAATCAAAACTCTCCAAGAGAAAGCATGGAGAAATGGTTTCTTTGAAGTTTTATCGAGATAAGGGCTATGAACCTGGAGCGATTATCAATTTCCTAGCTCTCATTGGTTGGAATCCGGGAACAGACCAAGAAATTTTCAGCTTAGATCAACTGATTAAAATTTTTGATCTGACCAAAGTCCAGAAAAAAGGAGCGATTTTCAATGTGGAAAAACTTGATTGGCTCAACCGAGAATACATCCTGCAACAACCAAAAGAAGAACAATTTTCAATTTTCAATCTTCAAGTATCGAACTCAAAATTCAAAGACCATCCGAAAACCAAAGATACAGTTTTTATGGAAAAATTACTCAAAATAATGCTCGACCGGATCCATCGTTGGGGTGAAGTAGGGGAGATCTTGGCGGCGGGGGAATTTAACTATCTCTTCGAGGGTCCTGCCCACCAAAAAGATAGGTTCTGCTGGAAAAACCAATCTTTGGAAGATGCCAAGAAAAATTTGAGAGAAATGCTAGCGATAATAAATTCCCAAACGTCAGATGAGGAGATCAAAAAAAGACTGATTGCCTTTGCCGAAGAAAAGGGGAGAGGTGAGGTGTTCTGGCCTTTGCGTTATGCCCTATCCGGCCAAGAGAAATCCCCCGACCCAATTACCTTATTCGATATAATAGGAGTGGCTGAGAGCGAACAAAGACTCAAAGCAGCAATAAATATCCTTGAGAACTAATGAAATTTGATTTTAAAATCAGAAAATTAATCACCCTGATATTTTTGGTAAGCCTGGTTTTTGTTAGCACAGGCCGGGCTCAATCGGTCGATAAGTTAAAAGAAAATATCGATTCTCACAACGAAAAAATAAAAGCTTTGGAAGAGGAAATAAAAGCTTACTCAAGACAAATTGAAATAGTGGGCGGCGAGGCCAAAAATTTACAGAATACAATCAAGACTCTCGACATCAACCAAAAAAAGATAGGTACCGAGATCAAAAAAACGGAAACCAATATTGAAAAAACCGCTCTCACTATCGAACAACTGGGTGGCGAAATAGGAGATACCGAGCAAAAAATCAAAGCTAACACCGAAGCGATAAAGAAAACCCTGAATGAAATTCGTCAGAATGATGAAAGTTCTCTAATCGAGAGTTTTCTCAATAGTCAAAGCCTTTCAGAAGTATTGGATCAGTACGAAGCCATAAGCCAAGTCCAACTAAAAATCCGCGAACAATCGGCGGCCTTGCAAAACCACAAAATAGACCTCTCTGAAAAAAAGAATAGTACCGAAAAAGAAAAGAAGACCTTGCTTTCTCTAAAATCGGATCTGAGTGACCAAAAGAAAATACTTGATATCAATAAAAAGGAGAAGAACAATCTGCTCGCCGAAACCAAAAACAAGGAAGCTGAATATAAAAGAATTCTCGCCGAACGCCAAGCCGAGAAGGAGCGCTTTGAAAAAGAATTGTTTCAGTTTGAATCAGACCTGAAAAGAGCGATTGATCCAAATAGCTTTCCAAGTGCCAAGAAAGGCATCTTATCTTGGCCACTCGACAACGTCTTTATAACCCAAAGTTTTGGTCGGACAGTCGACTCGAAGCGTCTCTATGTTTCCGGCACCCACAACGGGGTTGATTTTAGAGCCAGCCGTGGGACTCCGGTCAAAGCGGTCCTTTCTGGGACGGTCCAAGGGGTAGGCAATACTGACGAGCAACGTGGCTGTTATTCTTATGGTAAGTGGGTACTCATCAAACACGACAATGGCCTATCAAGTCTTTATGCGCACTTGGACCTGATCAAGGTTGGTGCTGGTCAGGTTGTTGGTACTGGTGAAGTTATTGGTTATAGCGGCCAAACCGGATATTCGACTGGTCCACATTTGCATCTAACCCTTTATGCAAGCCAAGGTGTGACCATTCAAAAATACTCTTCGAGCCGCAATTGCAAAAATATGAGCATTCCAATTGCCGATGTTAAAGCTTATTTGGACCCAATGTTATATTTCTAATAAATTTTTAAACGCTCAACAAACAAGAAACAAAAATAAAATAAAATTTTCAACAAGCGAGATTTATCTGCAGCTTTTGAAAATTTTATTTTTGTTTTTATCTAACTAAGCTAAGCAACAATGACTTTGTCTCTAAATAACTTTATTGATACTATTAATACCATGAAAAACGATAAAAGAGGCTTTATCCAGATCACTTTGATAATAGTCGGAGCATTGGTGATCCTGAAGTACGCATACAGCATCGATATAATCGAATTTTTGACCACCGGCAAGTTCAGATCAGTTTTAGACAAAATCTACAATTTTGGCAGCCAAGGCTGGGAGAAGTATCAAGACCTGATCATTACAATTTGGGATTATCTCAAAAATTTAATTAAAAATATTTTGGCCAAATTTTAAAAATGGCGACAGGGAAGGGGTTCAAAAGAGGGGTCTTAACGGCCCCTTTTTTGTATCTAGAGATAGTACGTAAAAGATATATTGTGCGACGTTCCTATCATTCTCAGGAGCTCCTCCCCTCGTAAGGATTTAAAAACTGGGCACATGACCCCTGTTTTTGATTTTGGTACAAAACAAAACAACTTCCCTGTTAAGAAAGTTGTTTTGTTTTAGCTGATTATTTTAATGCCAATTCCTTATATTCGGAATAAGCAAATGTTTTGCTCCAACAAGGAGCTGAGGAGTTCCATGGCTTTATGCCATACTTCTCGAAAAGGTAGCGAGCATAGGCAGTGTTCCCTTCTATGGTCAATATGTCGTAGCCAAGCTTAGCTGAATCTTCATTGTGATAATATTCATTGATCTGCATCACACCACGATCAAGGTTGTTAACTTCACCACGTAGAACTTCGCCATTTTTATCATGCTGACGAAACCGTGATTCACACTTAGCCACCTCGATCAAAACTGGTATATCAGAAAAATAATTTCTCACATACTCCTCGACTGTCATACTTCTTTTGATCACCCTTTCTTCTTCCTTTTTCTTATTATCTGGAAGAACTTCATTTACCTCAATAACTTCCGGAGGCAGAACATTGGCTGCCGAAGGGGCTCCGTTGAACCCAGTGATACCAGAAGCGATCATCAGTAAACCCAAAGCGGTAGTCTGCAAAATAAGCCGATTGTTTAATTTTAATCCCGACCTTTGCTATTTATTTCTCAAATTAGTCCCCTTGCCTATTTGGCTAGGAGCAGCAAAGACCAAGGGAGTTCGAAGTGAAAGAATCAGAACGCGAACCTGAAATTTTTGTTCTGCTTTAACACTCAACCTCCTTACCTTTTAGCCCATTCTTAGAATGAGGCTCTATATAAGGCAAAATCCAGCATTACTACTGGATTGCCTTTATTATAGCATATTATAGATTTGACGTCAAGCCCCAAATATTGTGCTATTTACCTCCCCTTTTTGACCCATTTTGAAGCCAAAATGAAGACAAAACCTATTTTTTACATGTAAAAAGACTGCCTGTTCCCAAGCAGCCTGTTTTTTCACCTCCTTTCGTAGGTAGAGACCTCTTTACGGCTGGTCAGGCCTTTTCTACTGATCAGACTCAACGGAGAAGACCGCGCCCCCTTGGATATCCCTAGGAGTAAGATACTCCATGTCGAAGAATCTGCCAGGGCGAGGGTTTGAAACTACCTTCCAAATCTCCTCCAAGTCTTTTTTGGAAGAGGCTCTCACGACAAACTTACCATTCGTCGTGTTATTGCAGTTGATGCGAACTGCCCAGTTTTCTTCCTTGGTCTGGTAGTGACGCACCAACAAAGTAACATGTCCACTCTCGAGTTTTAACCGGCAGTGGCGCACCCAGCCCTCCTGCTCATTTTGACATGCATCCCACTGAGCTGACCACGCAGCATCAATAAGAAGTTGCATCGCCTTCATTCGCACAATATCATCGTTTGCGGGCACGAAGGTAAGTGTATACGGTGTTGCGATGTATTTCATGATAGTAGTCTCCTCTTTGCGTACAATGCCCGCCGGCGATTTTGAAAGAACTTTGGGTTTTTACTCCCACCATAATCTCCTTAAAATTTCAAAGAAATTATGGTAGAAGCCCGAGGTATATTCACTCGGACACCGGTGCGCTTGCCCTGCTGAAGCTTCAGCGAAAGCTGGTCACCGGATTTTGCGCCGCTACTTCTTCGGTGGCTTTTTGGTGCCGAAGATCATGATCCTGATACCCCAGATCACGATAGCGATCACCAGCCCCTGCATCAAGAGGGGCATCACCACCCGGTTGATGAGGTCAACCAAGACCTCCGGGTGGAAGAGGAACCACACTACCACCAAGGTGGCGAGGAGGCCGAAGACGTACTTCGGCCTGTTGAAAAAATCTGCCCAGGTCATGATTGACCTCCTTTCTGCCTTATATTATACACCTATCAACCACCTTTGTCAAGGGTAGTCCCTAGGCAGGATTTCTCCCTTCAAAACTTTCGGAAGATTAAACAAATGGCTCCCCTTCTCCCATTTCAGAAAATAACTTATTACTTTCTCAAATGGGAGCTCGAGAATTCTCTCGAGCTAAGAACAAAGAAGATTTTACTGACGAGGTGTCCCACGCCGTTGTGAAGGTTGTAGACCCAAACGCAGACACAGCCACAGACCCAGACGAGCCTTCCCTGCAGACTCCAGACTCAGACCTGAGTGGAAAAATCGCGGGAACGCTCCGATGTGTGTGGTGTCTTGGTTTGATTTTAAACCAATACAATTCTCATTGTATTTTTTATCACAACAGCGTGGGACCACGCGCGCGCAGAGGCGGGAGCAGAAGATCTTTCAACCTCCTACTCTACCAACCTCTACGGATGCACATGTCCTCTCGTCAGCCCTGCGCTACTCCGTGCGCACGCGGAGGGTGGCCATTTCAGCCAGCGCCTCCTGTCGCAACGTTTCGGCAGAAGAGCGAATCCGCTCCATCTCCTGGGCGTGCCGCTTCAGAGCGTCTTGGTGATTAACCAAGAGCTCCTTAACGGCAGCCTGATAGGAGGCGTATGCGAGTCTGTACTCACCATACGCGGCCTGGTACTGACGCTCCTGTTCCAGGTTGTAAGCCCGGACGGCGTCCTTGATCTGCTTCTTCAGCCCATTGAGCTGCTTCTGCAAATCGTTGTACTCAGCCTGGAGGGTCTCGCGAATGCGAACGAAGTCGACGAGCTCGTCGGGCGAGTAAGCCTTCTCGTACCGGAATATCACTACCCCAGCCTGGGTGACCTGCTCACCACCCGAAGGTAGAGGCTTGATCACCTCACGGAAGAACGAACCCTGCTCCGAGAGCAGCTTGCCGATCACCGCCGCGCGAGCATTGAGCTCATTCGCCCTCTTCCAGAAGGCGAAGTCGAACCGCGCGAGCACCTCCGGCTTGAGGCCAGCAATCATCTCGTCGATGTTGCCGAGCATCATGAACACCGGGGTGTCACAGACCGTACCACTCTTTGCCCGTGTGGGCTCTGAGGGTTCTTGCGGACGCTCGGGGCTAGGAGGAGCTTCGGGCAACTTCTCTACGACAAAAAGCCGCAAATCCATCACCTCAAGCCTCTCCTGCAAACTCTTGAAGAGCTTGACACCGTGCATAAACACCGCCGTCGACGCGTTGCGCGCCGCCACCTCGCCGTAGCCGCCGATTTCCCCAACCGAAATGGTCGGGCCAGCGACAGTCTGAGGCACCGAAGAACCGGCCCCCACGAACGAAACAACCTTGCGAAACACACCGCGGGTTGCATCGGTCAGCCTGGCCCAGAACGTATCGTTCTGCTGCTTGGCTTCAGCTTGCAGGCGAGCAACCTCCGAAATGGAGACACCACCTTTGGTCGTGAAGAACGTCGGCACCAAAGCACCGAAAATCGTGACGAGCTTGCTATTGTTGTTCACAAAAATCTCCTTATCCATACCTGCCTTTCGGTCAGGGTTTACTGGATCAAAAAATCAAAGAACTCTTTTCCACACGATTTTGCAATCATGTGGTCTTTCCAAAATTCAATTTACTTAAATCCTGAAAAGATTGGGGAGTAATCTCCCCTACCGTCGCCAACCAGGTTGTCCACCACAAGGAGTCTTGATGGCTTTCACCAACAGATCTTCATACTTGCAGTTTCTCTTCGGCTGACCAACCTTGTTCAGGCCGGCCTTTGCCAGGATCCGATCCGCTACACGAACCAGCTGAAGTTGAGTCGTTGTTATATTCACGGGAGCGGATAGCTGGTCTGCGACACCACCATGTGTGGAGTAGACCTTGGTCCCTCCGAAATACCCTCGCAGTGGGGTTGCCCTTTTGGGCCACATAGTTTGCTTCCGCTCCCACTTGTGAGCCCTGGCGATATGTTACTGGGCCGGGCTCAAAAGTTGGGGCAGAAGCTCTTTTCAAACTTTCTGATGGCTATTATACTCACGGCACTAATTTTGTCAAGTATTTTTGACATTTAATTTTATTTTCTTTTGTACGATCGAAAAAAGACCTTAAAATAAGCCATTTTAAGGTTATACTGAAATATTTAGTGATTATTTTGCCTGACAAATAATGCTAATTTTGGTGGTTTAAAAAATTAAAAAAGACAAAAATAGTTGACAAATTTTAATAATTTGCTATACTTAGTGCAGATCTGGAAAGGAGGTAGTTATGTTCGACTAGAAGGGTCCAAAAGGACCGCTTCCTGAGGTAGCATAACTCTTCAGGAAGCGGTCTTGAGGATCCGACAAAGTCGACCTCCAACCAGGTACTTTGCAAAAGGAGGTGTTCCCTATGGGGGACGCTCCAGTACAACCCTGAGCCGGTCCAAAAAAACGGTACAAAGGGAAATAGCGTTCTCTCACTGTTTAGAGCCATTTAGACAGTGAGAGTAGTTGGCGGGACCCCACAGATGAAAGCTTGTCGTATGAGCAAGTAATCTGTGGGGTTTTCTACTTATTATTTTTGTTCATCGATTCAAACGCCATTCTAAACAAGCTCTGAAGAGTATCGGCTACATCTTTGCTCTTGATGAAAATACCGGACAATTTTTTACCCAGTACACTGATACGTACCCTGTCTTTATAGATTCCGATATCACAAGTAACAGGGTATCTTTTTTCATCAACCTTAATCCTTTCCCCCATTTCGTCAGAAGCGATCACCCCTTTAGTATAGGTATATAAAACTTTTGACTTTATCTTCCTGTCTAACCTGGACTTACGATATTTTTCTCTTTCTTTCTGGGGGAAAGTTTCATCGAGCAAGTCTCTGGGATAGAGCAAATAGACCAGGTCGTTATTATCGGTCTCGCTAGCAAAAAACTCTTCAGCGGTACTTACAATCCCCTCTTTACCTTCAAAATATTTGATGATTGGCTTTTCTCCCGCATCTCTAGAAAAACTTTTGATACGAGGAATAACATCCTTCAAAACTTTTTCTGACTCCTCTAATTGCAATTTCCGGCGTTCAACAAAGGTTTCCAATCGTTCCGGAGGTTCGGCTTGATAATTGGTTTTTTTGCCGATTGTGGTTTCGCCGACCAAACCCTTTTTGGCAAGTGACTCCAAAATTACGTAAACGGTTGGTCTTTTTATTTTGGTCTTTTTTGACAAATCAAGCACGGAAGCGTACTCGACAGATAAAAGTGCCAAATAAATAGTGGCTTCTTTATCACTCAGTCCTATGTCCTGCAGGTATTTTTCTAACATTTTCCTATTATACCACACTAGTCAAATCAGAACTCGAGGGTGTCGCCTTCGGAGAGGCCGTTTAGCACTTCCACTAGGCCGTTGTTGCCAGAGAGACCAAGCTCAATCAGTACTTTTTGGTACTCTTTTTCTCCAATTTTCTTGTTGGCAAAGGCCTTACCGTCTTCTTTCACAACAGCGTAAAGTGGGACAGCGAGGACACCGGACTTGCGAGCTGTTTCTATCTTGAGGTTGGCGGTCAAGCCGCTTTTGATACGTTCCTCATAGCTATCTAGGCTTACTCGGATTTTATAATTGACCACTCCGTCGATAATCACATCCCCCGGCTCAATATAAGCGACTGCTCCACTAAATTTTTCATTCGGAAAAGCATCGAAAGTGATCGACACCCTATCGCCTACCTTGATTTTGCCAATTTGGATTTCAGAAATATTAGCTTCAACATACATTTGGTTTTGGCTAATGATTGATATAAGAGTGCTGCCAGGAGAAACAGCATTGCCAACCTTGGCATCTTGTAGAGTCACTACCCCGCTAAAAGGGGCTCGGATAATTGTTTTGTTAAGACTCGCTTCCAAAGCGGCTATGGAAGATTGGGCCTGAGCCACTTTTGATTCTTGGGCTAGAATGTCTTCAAATTGACCCCCGGCACCCAAAGTTGGGGCGGTGTTGAATTTGTCCTTAGCTGACACTAGATCAGATATAGCATTGGCCACTTCGGTCCTCGCCGAAGAAACAGTAGTTTTGTAAGTAGTAACGGTTGATTCATAGGCATATTCGGCTGGAGAAAAAGTGTTGACAGCACTCGCGACTTTATTCAAGAAAGAAGCGATGTAGTTGAGATCAGCCAACGCTTTCTCTGATTCGGCCACCAGATTGGATTGACCTAGGTTATTGGTACGACTCTGCCAATTGTCTAAAATAATCTCGACTTGTTTACGAGAGTTGTTGATATCCAGTATGATCTCGCTCGGTACTTTAAAATAATGAACATAGTTGCCATCAGTAAAAGAAACTTCAAAGTAGGGGTTGTTTGCAATGTTTTTGAAAAATTGATCAGTTCTGTTGCGAACCGCGTTATCAGCGATAACAAAACCTTCTCGAATCGCCGCCTGCAGATTGGTTCCCGCATCGCTATAAGAGACTGGGGAAGTATTTTTTAGTTCACGCAGCTTAATGTTCTCCTCCACCAGGGTGGCTTTGGCTTTATTGAGATCCGCTAATATCTCCCCCGCTTCCAAAGTAGCCAGAACTTGGCCAGGGCTTACTGTGTCTCCGACCACAACTGCCGCCGAAGCGACCCGACCAGACTTATCAAAACCCAGATCAACACTTTGATTTGGCTTCACTTTGCCGGTCGCCGCCACTTCTTGGATAATATCAGTATAATTTACAGAAACAGTCTGTTTGCCGTTGCCATTTTTGAAAACACTGACACCAATAAAACCGACGGCTAAAATACCAATAAAATAAAATATAAATTTCTTGGAAATAAAATTTGGGAAACTCATAAATCGCTATTATAACAAATTATTTTGACTAAATCACTTCGTCTGGCTTGCCGTCAGCCAAGATCTTGCCATCACCAATCTTGATCGCTCTTCGGGTCAAAGCGGCGTATTCTGGTTCATGAGTGACCATGATGATGGTTTGGCCTTGCTGATTGAGATCAATAAAGGCTTTCATCACGGTATCGGCTGTTTCTGAATCAAGATTGGCGGTTGGTTCGTCGGCAAAGATAATCTTCGGATCATGAGCGATCGCTCTAGCGATCGACACTCTTTGCTGCTCACCACCAGAGAGTTGGTTTGGCAAATTGTTCAATCTACCCCCCAAACCTATTTTTGTTAGAGCTGCCTCCGCTTTTTGATAAGCCTCTTTTTTTTCTAGCCCTTGCATCAAAAGAGGGATGACTGTATTTTCGATAGCCGACAATTCCGGTACCAGTGCATAATCCTGGAAAACATAGCCGAGTTCTTTGAGTCTAAACTTGGTTCTACCTTCATTGTCGAGAAGTGAGACGTTCACCCCATCAATAATGATTTCACCAGAGTTTGGATGATCCAAAAGGCCTAATTGGTAAAGAAGGGTCGATTTACCAGAACCAGAACGACCAGTGATCGCAAAAAATTCACCTTGTGCTATCTCAAAAGACATTTCATTCAAAACCACCAGCTCTTGATCGCCGCTTTTGAAAGACTTTGTTAAATTTTTTACTTCAATAATATTCATAAAATTATTTATAGTGAGCTCGTCATACTATCTCCCCAATATTGAGTCCAGCGTGTTTTTCTTTACCACAATCCTTGCTGGCACATAGCCAGCCACTAAAGTGGCGACAGACAACAAGAAAACCCGGAAGAAAGTGGCTGGTACCTCAGCTACCAAAATACCGTCGCTAAACGGAAACTTGATCGGGTTGGCGGCAATAAACGGGACCAAGAAACCATAAAGAAAGAGGAGTCCGATACCAATACCCAAGATGGCATAAAAAAGAGATTGGAAAACATAAGCGATCTCGATCGCCTGAGAACTGATACCAATCCCTTTCAAAATACCGATAAATTTGCGGCGCGTGATCGCATTGACGAAAATCACAATAAAGATAGTGATCGAAGCTACCACCAAACCAATTGAGCCGACAACATTACCCAAAATGGCAAAAGTATTCTTGATATCGATCACAAACTTAGGGAGCGCGTCGTCCGCTGTTTGTACTCTCGCAGTCTCCCCCGCCCCTGACTTGAGGAGCGCCTCTTTCACCAACACCGGATCGACTCCCGGCTTCAACCTGATAGCCACTTCATCGACATTGTAGTCGGTGCGACCAATCATGTTGCGCAAGGTTGTATCCAAGATATAGGCTCGAAAATCGACCTCATCGGCCTTGCTTTGGATCACCCCTTTCACTGTAAATTCTTTGGTATTGCCACCCACCGTGACCCTCACTTTAGTACCCGGCTCGACATTTTCCAAAAAACTGAAGCTGGCCGAGTCGACCGGCACATATTTTTTCAACAAACTAGAACCAAGTAAAATGTATTCGGTGTCTTCTGAGGTTAGAAACTGGCCTTCAACTATTTTCGCGGAAAGATTGGTGGTCGCATTTTCAGCCTCTGGATTGATGCCGGCGATCACTCCTCCAGCACTATTGGAAGCATCTGTCAGGCGAATCTTGGTTTTATAATCAGCTTCAATATTGCCAGACTCTAGATAACGCGCTGAGAAAGATTGAACCCAGGGCAGGGTTTTCACCGTCTCCAATATATAAGGACTATTTTCTATGTAGCTTTTTTTGGGCAGCTTGGAAATAAAAATTTCTCCGGTCGAAAAATTGCGATAGACCTGAACCGAACCCTCGATCAGTCCGACCAAAACCCCTCTTACTACCACCAAGTTTAAAAAAGTGAGGGTCATCACAAAAATAATCAAGCCAGTAGTCGCCTTGTTTGACCTTTTGACTTGGCGCAGTGCCAAAAAAAATCCCAACTTGAGGGAGATGAGAAAATCGTTGGACGTTTTATAATAAGACTTAGACATTTTTATTTTAGACCTTTGCAATTGCTAGCAGGAGTATAACCTTTAGATTTCGCTTCTGCAATGGAATTGAACTTGATTAAATTTTTATCGGCGATCTGTTTGGCGCCAGGACACCAAGGATAGTGATATTTGTTGCCGTTTTTAGAGCCGACCACTATTTCGCTGGTCGAATCAGCCGGCATAGCACCATCTGACTCATCGACCTGGAGGTTCGCCCCAGTATTGACCACTCCTCCGCTGATCGAAGCAGCCGTGCTACTATTTATCACTCTGACCGGGACCTTCCCAACCTTAGAAACCGACACCCTCCCCAAGAAAAAAGCGATAAGGGATACGAGCACCAAAACAGTCGCTACGAACAACCGGCTTTCTAAAAAACCCTCTACTTTAGCCTTCAGATTGGCTTTCTCTACCTCCCCCGCCTCATCCAAAACCACGTATTCCTCTTCTATTTTCTCCTCTTGCATTTTTAGTATCTTAGAGTTATACTTGGAGCGAACAGTGTAATAACTTTACACTTTTAATTTTTCACTTTCAACCTAATCATATGGCACATAAAAAAGCGGCTGGAACAACAAAAAACGGTAGAGACTCGGGACCAAAGTACCTGGGTGTCAAGGTGGCGGACGGCGAGAAATGCATTGTCGGCTCTGTTTTGGTGCGTCAACGAGGTTCCAAAATTCTTCCAGGCAACGGTGTCGGCATCGGCCGCGATCACACCCTCTTTGCCCTCAAGGCCGGCACTGTCAAAATGACCTCCAAACGAAAGGTTCACTTCGATGGTTCTACTCTCATCAAAAAAGTAGCCAGTGTGGTTTAGCTCTCCGTTTCAACCAAGAGCTTAAAGTTGCCTTCTTTTTTACCAAGCCGAACAGTCACTTCGTGCTCCCCCACTTCCTTGATTGGTTTATCAATAACCAAGTGGCTCTGATCTAAAACTATTTTCGCCTGATTTTTAAGTGCCTCAGCGATCTCATTCGCATGTACCTGTTCAAATAGATGACCCTTTTCGTTGGCTTTCTTTTTTAAAACAATCTTTGTTTCTTTTAAAACAGCGATCTGTTTTTGAGCCAGATCATCTTGGATTTTCATTTCTGCCAAAGTTGCTGAGTGCAAAATCTCAGCCTTGCGGACCGCTTCCTTGGTAGCAAACTCGGCCAACTTTTGAGGTAGTAAAAAATTGTTGGCATAACCATCGGAAACCTCTTTGATCTCGTATTTCCGCCCCACTCCTTTCACATCATGTTTTAAAATCACTTTCATATTTTGATATTATTTCTCTAACAAATATTTTACTGCTCTCTCTAGCTGCGGATCGGCACCATTTTTGGTGTTCTCTGGAGTAAGCTCGACTTCGATATCCGGGGCCAAACCGCCATCAGAAATAGAATTGCCAAGCGGAGTAAACCAATGGGCGACCGTAATTTTTAAAGAAGTATCGTTCGTGATCGGCAAAAGCTCCTGGACCGAACCTTTGCCGAAAGTATTCTCGCCGATCAGGGTGGCCTTGCCATGTTCTCGTAGAGCACCAGCCAAAATTTCCGAGGCAGAAGCCGAGCCTTCGTTCACCAAGATCACCAATTTGAGCTGGTCGGTAAAAATATCATAGCCTTTGCTACGATAAACCCGGTCTTCTTCGGCATTACCAAAATCTTCAGTCACTACCACTTTGCCGGTCGGCAAAAACCAACTTGCCATATCAAGAGCCGCCTCGAGGTAGCCGCCTGGATTGTTGCGTAGATCGATAATGAGTTTGTCAGTCCCGGACTCGACAAACTCACGCAAGCCGGACCGGAAAAGACTCGGTGAAGTGGCTGAAAAATTATAGAGCTCGATCAAAAACACATTCTCTGGCAACAATTTGGTGCTGACTGTCGGTATCTCGATCGCATCTCTTTCGATAGTTTTAATGATCGGCTCATCCACTCCGTCGCGAATAAAAGTAATGGAAACTTTTGTACCAATCTCGCCACGAATCAACTTAATGGCCTCATCGGTACTCATCTTGAGAGCTGGTTTGTCATCGATGGCTACAATTTTATCACCCGAAAGTACGCCAGCCCGATAGGCTGGGGTACCCTTGAGGGGAGCGATCACGGTCAGCACCCCATCGGTCAGACCAATCTCCATACCTACCCCACCAAAGCTGCCACTGATCTCTTCTTCAAACACTTTAGATTCAACTGGCGGGAAAAAGACGGTATAAGGATCATTGTAGGAAGCGGCGAGACCTTGGATCGCACCCCAAATCTTATCTTGATTGGCCACCTTCGGAGTGGTCGAAGAAGCTGGTGAAAACCTTTCTTCCAGCACCGACCAAGCTTTCCAAAAAGGCTCGAGGTCGACACTGTCGGTCGTGGTGGCGTTCAAAACCTGCAGTGAGCCGAGATCTACCGAGTCCTTTTTGCCGGCATAAAAACCAGCCGTAAAGACGAGAATAATTATAAACAAAGAAATCCAGACTTGAGTATATCTTTCGGTGTTCATTTTCTGATACAATATATCATAATCGGAATTTTATTAAAAATTTTCCACCAAACTTTCCCCGATGATCACCAATAGACAATTCAAAGACCAGACTTGGGTAGACATAAGCTCGCCGAGTAAGAATGAGCTCGATCTTTTGGTCATTGATCACAAACTCGACCCGTTGGTGGTCAAAGATCTCCTGACCCCCACCCCCAAGCAACATGCTCGCGTCTTTGATCAAGGTATCTATGCGGTGCTCCATATCCCTTTTTTCCGACACAACCACAACGAAGACCCGAAGCAAGAAATCGACTTTATAATTACCAAGGACAGTCTATTCACCACCCGTTATGACAGCATCGATGCGCTGCACCACTTCGCCAAACAAATAGAAGTCAACGAGATTTTGAGGAAAAACGAAAAATCTCACCTCTTTTTTGGACTAATGAAAGTAATCTATGGCTTCCTATTTGATGAGATCGAATATTTGAGAGACTGGCTCAAAGAAACTGAAATAAAAATTTTTGCCGGCCACGAGAAAGCAATGGTCTTCACCATTTCACTAATATCCCGCAACATTTTAAATTTCAAAAGAATTATCAGATCTCATGAGTTGGTCTTGCTATCAATCAAGGGAGAGGCTGGTGATACATTTGATGTTGGCTTTAAGAAAGAAGTTGATTCTTTGATTGAAGATTGGCAAAGGATGACAGACGAGCTGACCAACCTGAGCGATACGGTAAGCGAACTCCGAGCAACAAATGACTCGATTCTTTCCACCAAACAAAATGACACTACCAAACAGTTGACAGTGATCGGGTCGATTGTTCTCCCTATCTCTATTATTGGTCAAATTTTTGGGCTAAGTGTCTTATATTTCCCACTCAAGAGCAATCCTTATGCTTTTTGGATTATTCTAGGCTTGATGTTCATCGCCATGTTCTCTTCGCTCATTTATGCTAGATTTAAAAAATGGATATAAAGATGAAGATTAGCCTACAAAATACCCTCTCCAACCAAAAAGAGGTTTTTTCACCACTTACACCAAACACGGTAAAGATGTACAACTGTGGTCCAACCGTTTATGGGCCGCAACATATCGGCAATCTCTCTATGTATGTGTTCACCAACGTACTAAGAAAAACTCTGGAGTATGCTGGGTTCGAAGTAAAACAAGTGATAAACTTCACCGATTTTGGTCACCTCTCCGGCGACAACGAGGGCGATGCCGACCAAGGCGAAGACCGGATGACCAAAGGCTTGAAGCGTGAAGGGATGGCGCTCACCCTGGAGAACATGCGTCAACTGGCTGAGAAATACGCCAAATTGTTTATCTCGGACCTAGATAATCTAAACATCAACACCAACGAAATCACCTTTCCTTATGCTTCCGACTATATTCCCGACCAGATCAAAATGATCGAAACTTTGGTCGAAAAAGAATTTGCCTACGTTGGTGAAAAAGGAGTTTATTTCGATACCAGCAAATTTCCCGACTACGGCAAACTAGGCAATATCAATCTCGCGGGCCTCACCGAAGGAGCCCGGGTCGAAAAAAGTGAAAAAAGAAACCCGACCGACTTTGTCCTCTGGAAAAAAGACGAAAAAATCGGCTGGTCATCACCTTGGGGTCTAGGCTTCCCCGGTTGGCATATAGAGTGCTCGGCGATGATCGTAAAGATTCTTGGAGAACAAATCGACATTCACACCGGTGGCATCGAACACATACCAGTACATCACAACAACGAGATCGCCCAATCCGAATCAGCGACCGGCAAAAAGCCGTTTGCCAAATTTTGGCTTCATCGGGCCCATCTCAAGATTGATGACCAGAAAATAGCCAAATCAACTGGAACAGTGATTTATCTCAGTGATTTCAAGTCGCACTTGATCCACCCACTCTCCTTTCGCTACTGGCTGCTCACTTCACACTACAAGACTCATGCCAATTTCACCTGGGAGAGTGTCCAAGGAGCCCAAAATGCTTTCGAAAAAATAATCAGTGGCTACCCCGGATTGCCAACAGACCACGAGAGCGATGAGTCATTGATCGCCAAATTTGAAACTGCGATCAGCGACGACCTCAATACCCCGATCACCATCGCCCTCCTGCAAGAGGCCAAATCAAAAAAAGCAATCGATACAATGGATCGTGTTTTCGGTCTTGGTCTTAAAAATTTGGCTGAAAAAATGTTTGGTTTGATACCGGAAGAAATCAAAGAGCTTCAAAATGAACGTAACCTAGCCAGAACAGAAAAAGATTGGGAGAAAAGCGATCGTTTGCGGGAAGAAATAGAAAAAGAAGGTTATATTTTGGAAGACAAAGATGGTCAGAGCCTGATTCGCCGCAAACTTTCCTCTCTGATTTGATCCTCTGTAATCTGAAATAATTTACTCCTAAAATAATTTACTAAATAATTTAAAAAGAATTTAAAATTTGCTTTGCCTGTCGTCTGTAACCCCTAAGTGACCGATCGGTCACTTAGGGGCGGATAAGTTAGTGTAAGGAAATGCAGACTTCAACTTTGAATCAGGTACTACTGCACTTGCTGTAATATAACAGATATAATCATCCACTTCATACAAGCGAGCAATTTTGTATATTTCTTCCTTACATTCGTGCGGATAGACGAAGATAGATCTTTCTAGACTGAACATACCTTTTGCAAGGAGAGTCCTGCTGAAACGTCTCCTATTGGCTTTTAACTCTTCGGGAATATCAAATGTTACTATTCTCCACAACTTGTCCCATTTTGGTTTAGTCTGAAGTTTGATGTGCTTCACTTTCAATCCAGCAAAATAAAGTTTTCCTTCGCGGGTCAATTCAAGTTTACCTTTTCCATTTTTGATCCAAAATCTGATAAATTTTTGCTTCTCTAAAGATTTTAAGATCCTTTGAACCCTGTACCTGCTGCGATAATCTGGTACCCATCCCAAAAGTTTAATAATATGACCGGCAGCATTTGGCGCAACAGTAGCAAGAAAAGCTATGGTTCCCAATTTCGCAATGGCTTCCAAAATTTCCAAAGTTCTTTCATCTCTTATAAATTTTTTCGCTCTTTCTATTTTATCCACTACTTTACTCATAACTTTTTATTTTTCATTTTAACCCCTAGTTGACCGATCGGTCAACTAGGGGTTGGTAACAGTAAATAATGAGGATGTGATAATATTGAAGTGAAAAACAAAAAGCGGGTATAGTTTAGTGGTATGATGCGACCTTCCCAAGGTTGAGACGGGGGTTCGATTCCCCCTACCCGCACAATAAACCCTTATTCTTCAACATATTTTGAGAATTCACTTTTTATACTTGACAATATTTTTATATATGATACAATTCTAGACAGGAGGCCAGATGAAGTTTAGAATGCGGAGGGAGCCCAACCCTCAGCAAAAAAGCGGTCCGTGGTAGACCTTAAAAAAACCGGGAGTCGAAGAGTACTATCAATTAACTAGTCAGTACTCGACATGGCAAGACTTCTTCTTTTAACAGCGAAAGGTGTTGAAAGGAAAACGGCCCGGGAGAAAGGTGCTATTCCCACTAGAAACAAAATGCACCAACACCGAGCGATGATGCGCACCGGGTAACCACTAGAAAGAAAGGTTGCGGTGAACAGTAAGTCGCAAAGCTCGGCAAAGCGCTCTCGCAAGAGGGCGCTTTTCTTATTCAAAAAGTTTGGTGAAAAAGAGTTTGATTTTTTGCCAAGCAGAGAGATCGGAAGGGTTGGCGCGATCGGTTTCTTCTTGGGCAACGATGATCGCCACACTCTCCCCCGCTTCAGCCACATTGAGCTTGCGGCGAATTTCAAACTTGATACCTTCGACCGTCTGAAGCCGAGAGAGCGAGCTTGAAAGAAAAGATTCGCGCTCTTTGAGCTCCTGGACCTCATTCTCCATCCGCACCAAAAGAGCCTCGGCACTCTTTTTCTTTTGATAGACGTTGTTGACCGCGTTGAGGAAAATAGCCAAGACGAAAAACAAAGTGAGGGAGATCACCACCCTCTTCCAGCGGCCCGCTGTCTTTGTCTTTACGCCACGCATACTTGATGCTAATATTTTAATACTTAATTCTTAAATACGCCAAATGCTCTGGGATCCAAAAGTACGCAAAATAACAAGAGTTCTATCGATTTTTATTTCGATCATCGTAATTTTAGGCTTGATATTGAGCTACCTGCCTTTTTAGTGAAGCTCACACAAAATAGCTCCCCTCTCTAATCAGACCGCATCATTTTCAAAAAGACATCGTGCGGGATGTTGATGTTGCCGCGCTCTTTCATCTTCTTCTTCCCTTTCTTTTGCTTCTCTCGCAACTTCATTTTGCGCGTAATATCACCGCCGTACATGTGTTGGGTCACATCTTTTCTAAAGGCAGAAATCGAACGAGAAGAAATAATTCGCCCGAGTGCCTTGCCTTGCACTTTCATGGCAAACATTTGGCGTGGGATAATGTTGGCGAGCTTCTCGACAGCCGCTTCGGCCTCACTTTCTACCACCCGTTTGGAAACCACTCTCGAAAAAGCCGGTTGGACTTCATCGGCCACCAAAATATCGAGCCTGGTCACTTCGGCTGGTCGCATATCTTTGATCTCATAAGAAATGGAAGCAAAGCCAGAAGAAGCACTTTTTATTTTATCGAAAAAATTGCGCATCAATTCCCGAAGCGGCATTTCTATATACAAACGGGTTTTATCATCACCAAAGTTTTCGGAATCACCCAACAAAGCTTCGTGTTCATACAAAAGAGGCATCAGGGTACCCAAATACGCACTTGGTGTGATGATGGTGACGACAGTCCAAGGTTCATGGACTTCGGAAATAGTACCATCGTCGGGGAAATTGGCTGGCGAATAAATCATTTCTTTTTTGCCATTTTTTGGACCACCTTTATAAACCACTTCATAAGTGATGGTCGGCATCGTCACCACGAGCTCCAACCCAAACTCTCTTTTGAGTCGCTCGGTCACAATCTCCAAATGAAGCATCCCCAAAAAGCCGCAACGAAAACCGCGCCCAAGCGCCCCCGAAGATTCTTCTTCATAAGAATAAGAAGAGTCGGAAAGTTTGAGCTTGCTCAAAGATTGTTTTAACAAAACAAAATCATCCTGGCTTTCCGGGTAGATCGAGGCCCAGACCACCGGTTTTGGTGACATGTAGCCAGGGAGCGGAGGTTGGGTATCATTCAAAAGAGTAACAGTGTCTCCCACCGAAGCAATGCCTGGCTCTTTGATCCCGGTAACAATATAACCAATCTCCCCTGCCCCAAGTTTTTCCGTCGCCACTTCGGTCGGAGAAAAAATGCCTACTTCAATAGAATTAAATTTTTCACCAGCTACCTTGAAAACTAGCGGGGTGTTGCGCGAAACTTCGCCACTCATCACTCGGACGAAAACAATCACTCCTCGATGAGTCGAATATTTGAAATCAAAAATCAAAGAACGGAATGATTGCCCAGCATCCTCTTTGGGGGACGGAATAAGGGTTACAATTTTGGACAGTAGATTGGCGACCCCTTCGCCTGTTTTGCCCGATACTTCCAAAATCTCCTCTGGGTAACAACCCAAGAGCTTGACTACTTCCTGCTTCACCTCTTCCACTCGAGCCAAAGGAGAATCGATTTTGCTAAGAACAGGGATAATGGTAAGGCCGAGCTCGCGAGCCATGTTGAGAGTGGTCAGAGTTTGAGCCTGGACTCCTTGGGTCGAGTCGACCAACAAAATAGATCCTTCCACCGCTTTTAGAGCCCTTGAAACTTCATAAGAAAAATCGATGTGGCCGGGAGTATCGATCAGATTCAAAACATAAGAAGCTTGGAGCTGAGAGCTTGGAGCTTTTAGTTTTGAATCCTCTAAGCTTTCAGCTCTAAGCTCTAATCTGTTAGGATGATATATCATCCTAACAGGTTGCATCTTGATCGTGATCCCTCGCTCTCGCTCAAGCTCCATCGAATCGAGCACCTGATCTTGCATTTTGCGCTTTTCGATCGTGCCAGTAATCTCGAGCATCCGGTCAGCTAGAGTAGATTTGCCGTGATCAATATGGGCTATGATACTGAAATTACGTATATTCTTCATTTATAAAATCGGTCTGTTAATTCTTTCATTTCCTTATTTTTAGATACTACAAGAAAAGCTACTCCAAAAGCAATCCCCGACAGTCCGGCCAAAGCACCGTGACCCAAAACCCCAAAAAAGGTGTTGAGGTTAAACAATTGAGCCGTCAGCTGCAGACTGGCATAGGCTACCAAAGCTGCTATCAAGGCGGTGAAAATACCAATCAACACAGAAGACCGAATGGCCCGCCAAACATGGCCAACAAGATGTCCATCGAGAGCCAGAAAAAGCACGACCGCACTCACCAAAGCGCCAAGAGAATACGCAAGTGGCAAGAAAAGTATTTTTGAAGACAAATCTGAGACATTGAGCGCCCAAGCGAGCCAATCAAACCAGAAAGAAAAAGCCTCTGGTTGATAAAAGATAATAAGCGCCGTCACCACAGACACCAAGCCTCCCAAAAGATTGCCGATAAGCGGCCATTTGGTTTTACCAAGAGCATAATGACTACGTGAAAGAAATAGTTGGACACTTTGAAAAACAGTAGAGATCACAAAGACTGCCAAAGTAGCGGCTACCAGCCTCGTCGCCGACCAATCAAAAGCACCAGAACCCAAAACAACCCTCACAATATGCGCTCGGAGAATAATGATGAGTGCCGAAAAAGGCAACGACCAGAAAATAATCTGACGCAAACCGTCACTAATTTTGGCTATCACTTCATCTGTCTCTTTTTTGGCGACCGATACCGACAGCGCCGGAAAAGCCGCCAAACTAAAGCTGACGCCGATCAAAGAGAGCGGTACCGACTGCAAGTTTAATGCCAAATTGAATACCGCGATCGAACCTTCAGATATTTTTGAGGCCAGAGCGACGAAAAAAAATCCGACAAAACTAACGATCGATAGAGCGAAAGTCCGAGGCACCGAAAGGAGCGCTGTCTCTTTTACTACCGACCAATTGATTTTAGTTGTAAATTTGGGCTTGATAGCAGAGTTCAAAACAAAAGCCGCTTGGAGCAAGAGGTGGAACAGTGCACCGATCATCACCCCGATCACCACTCCTGTAATTCCTAAAGAAGTGGTGAAAAAAACAACCCCGGCGATAATGCCCAAGTTATAAAGAAGTGGACTAATCGAATAAAGAATAAACCGCTTTTCGTACTGGACAATGCTGCCAAAGAAATTGGAGAAGCCCAAAAAAAGCGGCGAAGCTAGTAGGAGTCTGGAGAGAAAAATCGTCTCAACCTTGGCCTCAACCGAAAGTCCGGTAAAGAAAAAATTGATAACGCTGGGCATCAGAAACCAAGCCAAAAAACAAAAAGCTACGATCGCAATCGAAAAAACAGTAAAGATGGATTCGGCCGTTTCTTTGAGTCGACCTGGCTCCTGTTCTTTCTTAGCAAAGAGAGGAACTAGAGCAGAGACGGAAACCAAAGAAGCCACTGTCACAAAAATCAGATCTGGTACCTTGAAGGCGGCATAATACACATCGAGAGCCGCACCAGTACCAAAATAATGGGCCAAAAGTCGGTCTCTCAAAAGCGCTAGAATTTGCGAAAATAAAGCAAAAACCGAAAGCCAGAAAGCGGCTTCCCTCAAGCCGCTTATCTTGCTTGTAATCATTCTTATGGTGCGAGCTACCATCAGTTGGATTAATTTTCTTCTATTGGAGGTTCGGCGCGTTTTTCTGGTTCAGCGTCGATCGGCGGTTTGGCGTCGTTGAATGGAGAACGACCGGCTTTGAGATTGCTGAGGATGAGCTCGACTTCTTGATTGCCCGGATTGGTTTTCTGGATCGCTTCAAATTGGGCGATAGCGTCATTGTCTCTGCCCAATCTTTCATAGGAAAGACCGAGGAAATAGCGAGCATTCGCATAGTCAGGTACCAACTCAACGGCTCTCTCGAACGCTTTAGCGGCACCGGCGCTATCTCTATTATTATATTTCAGCAAACCAAGCTGGAAGTAAAGAACAGCGTTGTCCGAATCAATAAAGGTAGCAGCTTCTACAGTGTTGATAGCACCCTGAATATTGTTGGCGGCAACTTCAAGTTGAGCAAGAGTAAAGTAAGCGTCAGTATAATTGTTTTTGAGACTAATGGCCTTGCCAATCTCCTCTCTAGCTCCTGCAACATCACCAGAGAGCGCTTTGAGTCTAGCAAAGGCAAGCGGGATGGCCGGACTCTGAGGTGAACGATTCTGAGCTTCCAAGTAAGCGGTGGTAGCGTTTTCAGCCGAACCAGCGATACCGTTGGCAGCCAAAACTTCATAAACCCGACCGAGAGCAAACCAGTTTTGGTAATTCTTTGAGTTCCAAGCAATAGCCTGCCTTGAACCCTCAATAGCATTTGATACTGCATTTTGAATAGCCACCCTGTTTGACTCACTCAGATTTTTAACTGATGGAATCGAGCTGATGATGTTACCAACTTGGACAAGGGAGGCTTCCGATAGGCCGCGCCAGTAAGTATCGGTCGGCACAATACTTACCGCCCTTACCGCCTCTCCTTTTTGGAATAGAGTATCAGCAACCACTCTTTCAACAATAAAGTAACCGAAAGCGATAGAAGAAATAAGGAGAACAATGATGAGAAAGACTGAAGCAAAGTTGGCCTTGGGGTTACGAAAGATATTGATATTCATCTCCTCAACTACACCCTGAGGAACTAGGGTGCCGACGAAAATACCAGTGAATATAAAGGTTAGGCCCAAGATCATGATGCTTGGCACATAGACAAAGGTCATAACCCACAGAAACAGCGAGACAAAAAATGTAGTCGAAGATATATACCTAAAACGAGGATCTTCACTGTTCAAGAAGATCGACTTAAAACCAAGACGAGCGTACAGAGCTAAAAAGGTAAGCAGAGTTAGGATACCTAGAGGACCAACTGTTGCAGCAACTGTGGGTACAAAGGAAGTGCCAAAGCTAAATTCAGAAGCCCAAAACTGAGTAATATTTATATCACCCGGCCTCTTCAAATCCCAAAGTTCCTTAAACATATTTGGACCAGCCCCCAAAACGGGATTTTGTCTCCAAGCATCAAGAACTAGATTTAAAGTGGTGTTTAGGCTGGGTCGAATTTCAATCATGTTAATGTTAAAGACGTTCGAAAGATAGCCAGAAAGAGAATTGCCGGATAGGATAAAGACGACCGAAATGGCGAGTACAAACAAAGCCGGAAAGGAAGCCTTATTGCCCTCATAACCTACACCCTGCCCTACAGACCAAGAGAAAGTGTAGACAAAGTAGATCAGAGCAAATAGGCCAAGTACGATAATAACAGGCATAAAACCAACGGCCCCAATAAACGCCATACTGATCACTAAAAAGGCGTAGATCGTATAACGAACTTTATCACCAAGACCGAGCATATTGATAGAAGCCAAGGAGGCCACCACCACTATACCTAGGAAGATAGCGGTATCGATCGGCCCACCAAGTAGAAAATTTGGCACCCTGGTTGCGATAGCAGCCGGCAAGATTGAGGCGGCCACAGCTCGAATCAAAAGATGGAGAACAACAACAGCTGCCGACAAGAAAAAATAGTAGATTGCTTTGATACCAACTTCAGCCCGATTGCGGAAAGCGACCATAGCCATAAACAAAAGCAGTGCCAAAATCAAGAAGGAGCCAGATGTCCCTAGCTCGAATATTTGACCAGCAACTGATTTGATGGGCTGACCAGAAAAGAAAGAGGAAACAAAAGCGATGATCGGAAAAAGGGCAACCGGTATCAACATTTTGGTCTTCGGTAAAGAAATAAGACCACTTGAAAGTGTTTGGGCCAAAAAAGCGCCGATAAACAATACTAGAGCTACTGCTAGTAGAGTTATTTTAGCCGCATACAAAGAGACAGCTGTAGCTGGAATAAAAATGATTGGTAATAGCAAGATCAAACCAAACAAACACTTTTCAAAAACCTTACTAAAATTGAAATTACCTCTTTCTTGAATTTGTTCTTCCATATTATAGATTGATAAAAATACTAATTAACGATCAGGTTAAAATAACCCTTCGATACTACAAAATCATGTTACCACAAAACAATTTATTTGCTTGTTGATAACACTTTTACCTCCCCGCCGCTTGAAGAGTCTGCAATTGCTGGATCAATTTGGTCACTAACGACAAAAGAGCATTGATTTGAGCCTGAATAGCGGCTTTTTGGGCGAGAGTGAGAGAGTTTGAGGTGGTAATACTAGAAAGATTGGCGAAATGAGCTCTGGTTTGAGGACCAACATTACCCCAACCCCTATCCCCGGAACCAGCTATATCTTTATCTTGCTGGTATTTCTTAACTGCAGATAGAGTCAGTGGGCCAAAATAGCCGGTAGCACTGTCTGAGGACAGGTAACCTAGAGAAATTAGAGTTTTTTGGAGCAAAACAACATCATCCCCTCTTGAACCAAAGACTAGATCACGAGGAAGAGAGATACCTGAAACATTGGTAGTAATTGTTGTTTGGTTAGTGACATTATCAGATTTAGCGGTAGCTGCTCGACTGGATGATGATCCCCCACCGCCGGATGAGGATCCTGATGCGGCTTCGTTCTTTGCAGTCACGGATGGATTAGTATTTGAATCAGCTTTACTTGCTTTACTTGGAGGAGTTTCGACCGGAGAAGACGTATTTTTTTGGGTCGCTCCTATCTTTATAAATGAACTAGGATCACTCTGGTTGTTATATTCAGTAGCGATCCAGTCGGCAGAACGAAGAACATTGGAAATCCTCACTTCGTCTAAAACGCCGTTTAAGGATTGCCAGCCGCTAAATTGCATTGTCCCTGTCGTCATATTCCAACCATCGCAAGAAGCCATACATTCTGTTTTTACATGCGCACCGTTGGAATACACGCTCCACTGGCCGCCGGTTCTAATTTGGAGAGTGTAATATTTCCAAGAAGTAGAGGGCGCTTCAATGCTCTTGTAGGCGCCGCCTCCGGCAAAAGTTACATGTTCGGGAATTGTCCAATAATAGCTCGGCAAGAACTGACTCATATAACCTCCAGTCCCATAACCCAATATAGTGGTCCAAGCACCGGGGCCAGTATCAAACCTTACCCAATAAGACATCGTCATTACATCTGCACCTGAAGGGAAGTTGATGGTTGTGCTGTTAGCATAATTGTTACTCCCTCCATCAGTTTCAAACCCATAACCGATTTTCCCTGTACCTGATAAAATCGTGCCCGTGCCATTGGCATTGTTTACATTTTTGGAATCATTGAGGCTGTAACTGTCGCTGTCGCCCATATGCCAAACGCTGACATAATTGCTACCCCACACCCCGGTTGCATCTTGTTGGTTAGGAGAAGAAGAGTTGCCAAAATAAAGATTCAAGACGGTATCAACAGAGGAAGAAATACTTGGTAATTTAACCCAAGCGATCAGTTCACCTGTGCCCGGATCATACTTCTCTATCTCATGGGAGAGTTTATCGTTATTTTCAGAAGTAAATAAAATATCTGAACCATCGTTTTTGGCTACTTTACCGCCATCGGAAATAGATTTTAGGTCAGGATCAGTGAAAGAAACCAATACCGGGAAATCACTTAATGATCCAGATACTTTAGAAGCTTGGATGGTAATTTTTTTGACACTTCCCCATTCTGGCCTGGCACCACTGCCCGCATTATTGTTATTAGGTTGATTATTGTCTACCACGCTTTCAGCCTGTGTAGTGAAGGTATATTTACTAGAGATAGCTTCATTGCCAGCATCATCTTCAGAGATGACCCTGAAATGATATCTAGTGTTTGGAGAAAGACCAGAGAAAATCATAGTATGATTGGTTGTGAGAGTTCCATCAACGGCGGAGATCGCTCCATAAGCAGAAGTTAGACCATACTCGATTTGACTACTTGATGGTTCATTCGTGTTCCACGTAACGGTAGCGGATGTGGTAGTTATGTTTGACGTATTTACATTTGAAATAACTGGTGGAGTGGTATCAATTACGGGAGGTGGAGTTGGGTTGATGGGTGTAGGGGTAGGATTGGTTGGAGTAGGAGAAGGGTTGGTAAAAGTGTTATTGGTAGATGCCCCTCCGATAGAAGCCGCATACCTCTCAGCGATTACTCCATTATCTGTAGCCACTTCCGCTCCGGAAGCATTCAAATAAGAAACTTTAAAATAAGCCGTTCTCATGGGCAAAACCGGCACGGTTACGGTACAGGAGGTGGTGCAGGGCATATTGCTGTAGCTGTCAGAAACAGCATAAGAGAAAGGGTTTGAATCTGTAATGGCAGATACGGTAGACACGCAAGCCTCGCGCCTGGAAGTACAATAGTAATCACCGGGATTGCCCTGTTCGCTATAGCCAAAATATACTTTGGCCTGGGTAATGCCTTTGCCGGAAGGCGGAGTGAGAGTTAAAGGAGCACGGACAAAAGTGGTTCGGTCAACGCCGTCGGAAGCCGGAATGGGGGGAATCTTTACCAAAAATATCGGATTTCCCGGTAAATAAGAATTCATAATCGCCCAGGATCCGTCCGGCAAAACTTTTACATTGGCAGTGCCGGACTGATGAGCATAAGCAAAGACTTTACTTAAAACTCTTATTGACTGGCCGGTGTTGTCATTTTGAAATTTATTTTGCGTGACTGAAAAACCAATTGTCGGCACATCGCCAATGCAAACATTTAAAGAGCCGTCGTAAAATTCGTTACCGCTGCAATACCTGTGTCCCGGTGTTAAGTTGGGAGTGTTAAAATATACGTCGCCCTTAACGGAGCCGGCTACGCATTCACCAGCCTTGTTGGCAACACAGTAGGTATAGTTATACTCACTGCCGGTGCCAATAATACTTCCCGGTCCGCTAATATCCACCATCTGATAATTGCCATTAAAAGCAAAGGTGGCGGCTTGTTTTCGGTTAATACCATCACCTCCGTAATGCGGTGTATCGAGACCGTTGTAAAAATACTGATAAAGGCTACCGCCTAAACTTTTTGTCGCGCTGTCATTTTCCTGTGTGGCAAGGTTCCCTCCTGTATATGGATGCATATCCAAAAACCAACTGGCGCCGTGGTAAGGCATGGAAGAATGCTTTTCAAAATAATTACCGCTTGCAGGAAGATGAGCGCCGGCAAACTTAGGAGACAGATTAACATAACCACTCGGACTCAAAGTCCACGTGGCCGGATTAGTTGGTGTCACATTGCTGAACCTGCCCGAGTCCACTCGCTTTCCTCCCCTGTTTACCGGATGGCTGCCAAAGTTTGAACCGTAATGATAGGGGTTTTCACCTCTTGGTGATTGGGTAAAATTCCAAAAAATTACCGGTATATCTCCGGGATTTTGTGCCGGAGCGCCACTCGGGTCGTAAATTGCGGCATTGCAAAAAGCGACCATCCCCGTCCCCGCAGAGTGGGACCTGGGATAAAGATATGTTTGATCCTTACCAATACCTCGTCTTACAACCCATTCAGTAGCGCTTCTTTTTTCTGTAATTTGTACATACTCTCCTCCTACAGCAAACAAATCTCCAACTTCAGCATCCATTAAATAATGATCCAGTTCATCGGAAACCGGTTCCCCCGGCTCAAAACCAGCGGGCTGCGCGCCCCAAGAAGCGTCCCAGGCCGATGTCACCCGCACAGTTGAGAGCGACCCTGCTGCCACACCCCCGGGCAAACTGTCTGCCAGTTTAACTATATATCTACCTGCCCCTACCCCGCCTTTGGTGAATTGAGTGTGTACGGCAATTACCGGTTCCGGCCCTAAAAATTCACCGGTATGGGAAGTGCACCAACGAGACTTTGGCTGAGCATACATTGGAATAAAAGCTGTAACTGTTTTAGTTTGCAAGCTAAATGCACCTATCCAAGCAAATGAATCCTGAATGCCTCTTGAACAAGAAAACCCTATATAACCCCCCAAGTTAGAACCACCGATACCACAATTAAATTTGCTAGAGTCAAAGTCGGGGTCAAAATCTCTAATTTGTTTTGATAAAGTATTTGGGGCAGGGGTTAAATTCGAAATAGTTGAAGGAGCTCTTGTTGGGAACCCTCCAGACAAACCCGGAGCGACCGACTGATCGTTACCGGTATAGTTCATTTTTACGACAACCAATTCTCCACCTTTATCATAACCATGACAATAAAGAGCGTTACTGTCTTGCGTATCCCAAGCAACACCGTTTATGTTACCACAACCAACTACTCCATCTTTTAAACCATAAGATTGCCCCCAGTAATAAAGTCCGCCAAGATATCTCACTTCTCCCGTTTGCGGATGTATAGCGTAAAGCAAAGGAGCCCAATCGTTTATCAAGGCACAACGATAAAAACCGTTTGCCGACAAAACAGGAGAACACCATTCGTGAAAGCCGGCCGAGCTCCAGCCAAAACTGCTCCCGTCATATGCCAAAGAACCATCTGAAACCAAAGCCATATTTTTGTGCAAGACCCCGGTTCTTGGATCTACAAATTTAAAATTTCTGTCTGTCTTATCTATGGTCGGATACATATACCCTTTTCTGTCTTCCGGATTTTTTTGTATGTCATCCGAATAAGTCATGCCAAAAGGGATGCTGGCAGTAGTGAAAGTGCCAGTTACGACGGAAGCACCACAAGTCACTCGATAATAATGGGTAGTATTAGTTTGCAGCGCCCTAGAATAATTTTTCCCGTCTATCCCCTTTTCTACCATTCTTTTACCTATTACAAATATTCTTTGATTGCTATTTGATAAAGCCTCAGTTCTGGTATCCATGTTTGCTCCACTAAAAAGAGACGGGTTTACATCATGCACCAGAGGAAAATAATTTGAGGACTCGCTCACTTCTACCTTACAAGCATTATTGTCTG
Organism: uncultured Candidatus Saccharibacteria bacterium; assembly: GCA_964630525.1. Classification (GTDB taxonomy): domain Bacteria; phylum Patescibacteriota; class Minisyncoccia; order Phycocordibacterales; family WO2-35-19; genus CAZVUY01. Next base: position 4,482 of record CAZVUY010000004.1, on the reverse strand, counting down.
GAGAAATATATTTTATAACAGCTTGCGTGTTGGTAGTGCCGACTACCTGGACGGAAAAAGTGGCTTGAGCTTGAGCCCTGATAGGAAAGTTCAGGTAAGGAACAAAAAGAGAAAATAGAAGGACTATGTTTACTAATTTTTTAAAAATTTTCATAAATTTCATTTCTTATAGTTTTGAATCGTCTGGACCAGCTGACTATCCGCTCTCAAATATTCATAGAACAAGACCTGGGATTTGTTGATATACATAAAGTCTTCTGGGCCATGAAGCTCTTGACCGAGCTTAACCAAAGTAAACCCGGTTTTTGGCAACTCACCAGAAGTGGAAGAAGAAAGTCCATTGTTGGCGTTTTGTAAGTAATATACTTCTTTCATGACAAGCTCGTCCTCGCTTTTCTTGTCAAACTTACCGAAATAAACTTGGCCGTTTACCAAAAAGACGGCCGCATAATCATTGGCTCGCTGATCAGGTTTTAAGAAATATTTAGAAGCGACCAAACCTCCATAAATGATAGCCAAGACCGCCAACAATTTTAAAACCAACCAAAAAACAGAAGGAACGGCTGGACCATTTTTCTTTTTGAAATTCGGCTTGTCTCCTATCACTTCGGCAATTGGGGGAGGAGTAGGTTGGTTGAATCTTATTTCTTGCATATCTTAATCTTTAAATTTTAACATACTATTAAATTAAAGAGCTAGCGGAATTTCACACTCCCACCACCAGCCCCTCCTCTGATTTTTACATTAGAGTTGGTGGCTGATCCTCCACCCCTGATCTTCACGTCTGCCGGCTCAGCCGTCTGGGCACTACTGATGGTATAAAAAGTGGAAGTAGCACTCTGATTATTATATTCGGTAGCTATCCAGGAGGCGGAACGAGCGACATTGGAAAATCTTAATTCGTCTAAAGTTCCGTCAATCGGGTCAGAAGTTAGATTGCTAGACAAAATACCAAAGGTCGCATTAGTTGTATTACTGGTATCGCCCACTAATGACCAGTCGTTGTCATTAGCTAAGGCCACAAATGAACCGTTTAGATAAATTCTCGCTAAATTGCCGTTACCCTGAGCGACTATCACCACATGATACCAAGTATCAAGTGCTAAACTGCTTGAAGTTCTGGTTAGTGTGCCCGGGGGAGCACCATACAATGCGATTTGGGTTGTGGGCACAGCCCCATCACCAGCATCAAAAGCCCAGCCACTACTACCGCTCCACTTGGTCATAATGCGTTTATAGCTTGAGGTGTTATTGTCTATATTAACCCATGCCTGAAAAGTGTAGTCGTTTGTTGACCAATTTCCGTCTAAGCTATTATCATCTTTAACAACTCTTAAATAATCATTAGAACCATCAAAATCCTGTCCTCCTGCAATTTTGGAAGATGTCTGGGTTGGGTAAGATGTCCCCGTTGATGAAGCGTTATTTGCATTTGATGTGGAGTCTAACACAAGATCAGAAGGAGAGGATACCGTCTGACCCATGTGCCATACTCCTTTATAGTTACTATCCCACACCCCAGTAGCGTTTTGTTGGCTAGAAGCTCCAGAGTTGCCGTAATACATATATATGACTGTATTGTCGTTATAATCTAGAGTGGGTATCCTCACCCACGCAGTCAGTCTGCCAGTCGCAGTAGTGTAGATTTCTATTTCATGATCGAGTTTAGTTGTACCATCTGAGGAGGTGAAAAGAATATCATCACCATCGGCCTGAGCATAAGTGGCCAAATCGGCATCGGTCAGATCGACTAGTATTGGGAAATTGGTTAAGTCGCTCGTACCCTCGACTTTACTATTATTTACCGTGATCACTTTGCGATAACTCCAGGTGCCACCGGTCGTGTACCAACCAGCTTCAGCCACCTTTGGTTCATACACATAAAACACCATCATCCCTACCGAGACTACCATTACGGTCGCTAAAGTTGTTTTTAAAAAAGAATTCATTTTACATTTAGTAGAGCTTGCGCAAAAATAGCTTCTCTCGCTCGATACGGAAATTTTTTGCTAAAAATTTCCTTGTCCTCAGCTTTCCAGCAGCTTCCGGAATCTCGCTTAAGAACTATTTTTGCGCAAGTAATTATCATTTTTGTTTTGCTTGACATGTTTTTCGAATTTGCTATACTATTTATACAAGTGCCTTCGGGCTCGCTCTCGCAAGAGAGCAAAAAGCAAAGCCGTCAGAGCATCCCTTTGACGGTTTTTGTTATCTTATCAAAAATACTTTTATCCAAAAAGCTAACTTTATAGATAAGTCTTTTTGTATCTATGACTCGCATTTGAGACAAAATAACTGATGAGTCTTTCTCCTGAACTTTACCGATCGGTATCCTCATTTTGTGCTTTTCGGGCGAAGAAGTGAGCGGGGCAATCAAACAAGTGTGCTTACTAAAGCCCTTCAAAATAAGGATTGGTCGGTCAAAACTATTCCCAGTTCCATCTTGCTCCGATCCCACATTTACTCCAAGTGAACACCACCAAATTTCTCTCGCGTGATATAGCTTATACTCCCCATTGTTGTGGATGGTCTGCTTTCGATTATTCCATTTATTAAAATCTTTTTTCATACTGGGCATAAATTAATTGGAACCGACCTCGCTTCCGGAAGTAGTGGTCGAGCTGTTACTATTATCTGTTACTGTTTCTGCGCTGTTACTGTTATCGTTATTGGTTATCGTCTCTGGAGTGGTCGTGATGGTCTGGCTGTTATCGTTGACGCTTTCGGTCGTTGATGTAGCGGTAGTTGGACCCTCGCCATTGTTGTTATCGTTATTTGTTACTGTTTCTGGAGTAGTTGTCGCGGTCGTAGTACTGTTTTGGTTTCCGTTATTGTTATCATTATCAGTTACTGTCGATGTTGTTGTAGCGGTAGTCGTACTATTATTGTTACCGTTATCAGTTATCGGTTGAATGACTTCTACTGTTCCCAAGCACTCGCCCGCAATGCTGACCATTCCCCCATTCTTGATCTTCAAGCAGTAAGGATCGCCAGTATCTTCATCGTAGAGAGTAATACCCGATGGCTTCTCAGTGGTACCGACGGTGAGCCTTTCAACAAAGAGATTTTTCATGTAAGCGATACCGTTCATCACTTTAATACCAAGTCCATCAAAGAATTTGAGGATCGTAGCACCCAAACCTTTGCTTTCCGACAAATCAGCCGTTTGATCAAAGGTTGAAGTAGCAACATTGGCCGCTTGGGCTGGACCCGGGTAATAAGTGTTTTTAACGAAAACCAATATCTTACCTTCAGTGCTACCAGAATAACCTTCGAGCGCTTGACCAACTATCTGTCCGGCGACGACCGCTTTGACCGCCACGCCGGGAGTGGTGGAAGAGAGCATTAAATAATCACCAGGATTGATCTCGCCATTTTGGATGCTGACCTTGACTGGCACGCGTCCAGCAAGAGCGATCGGGAATTTGTTGATAGTTCTAGCATCAATTGTTGTCGTAGACACTGTTTCGCCATCGGTCTCAACGTCCTGGACCAAGCCTTTGCTGTCGCTGGCATCCGGCTGAAGTCCCAACAAAACGCCTGGTTCGGTAGAGACAATGCCGATGGCCACGTCGCCGTTTGCGCCGTTGGCCACCTTTACAAAATTTCTCGGTTCAGTGATAGCGACCACGTCTCCTGGTTCGAGCGCCTCTGACGAGTTGTACATTTCGGCAACGTCAGAGCCGCCAGTGGTCGAAGTGACGGAGCTAATCCGACCAGTCGTCGAAGCGGTGCACCAACCGTCGTCGTCGACACAGAAGCCACCGTTTACGATCGCCATGCCTGCTTGGACCTTGCCGTTGCCGACGATCATATAGTTGGCGAGAGCCGAAGGCAGACCAAGGCCGACACCCGCTGCGCTACCAGTGGTGGTCGAGACGAAGAAGCCGATAGTCGAAGTGGCGCCCGCCGCATTGTAGTAGACATCGAAGACCGGTTCTTTGGTGGTGGTCGAAGTGGCAATGGTAAAGAGATTTGATGGTGTGCCAGTACCGATGCCGAAATTGCCCGAAGGTCCAACAGCAAGATAATTAGTAGTACCGTCGGCCTGATAAATATTGAAGAGGTTGGCAGTCTGGCCACCGGAAGCAGTGATATCAAGCCCAGCACCAGTCGACTGAGTGGTATCGACATTGAAGACGGCGTTGCCAGAGCTGTCTTGGATGCTGATCGCGGTGGTGGAAGAAAGAGTCTGGACCAAAGCACCGTAGTTGTTGACCTTAAAGAGAGAAGCGCCGGTGGTCGAAGAAACTCTAAACAAATCGTCAGTGCTAATAGTCGCCTGCAAAGAAAGTTTGGCGGTTGGTGAAGTAGTAGCAATACCAATATTGCCGCTGGTGCCCAGTACAGTAAACGCTGCGATAGTGGTGGTAGCAGTACCAGCGACAGTGGTGGTAGATAGATAGAAGTTACCACCCGCATTTCTCTGTACCCACTGAGCGATACCGGCGCCAGCAGAAAGAGCAAGTTGAGGAGCGGTGG
>CAZVUY010000003.1:0-141306 GCA_964630525.1 uncultured Candidatus Saccharibacteria bacterium | reverse complement strand
TGTTGTTGCTTGACCAGAAATGTTCAAACCACGGACGGTGGTGGTGCCGAAGCCGCCGAGAGCGATTTCGAGAGCGGAGATACTTGTTGTGGCGGTGCCAGCTACTGTAGTTGTGGCTATATATAAATTAGTACCATCGTTTCGGAATACTGTTTGAGCGAATCCTGCTCCTGCAGAGAGGGAGAGTTGGGGGCCTGTAGAAGTAGCAATAACAAATCGAGAGGTGTAAGCAGGAGAAGTTGTACCGACACCAACTCTTCCAGAGCTTGGGTGTGGATTTAAGAGAATTGTTTTGTTAAAGGTAGAGCCAGAATCAACTGCTTGGATAAGACCAGCGTCGAGACCTTCGTCATAACCAAGAACAAGCTGTAGTGTTGGATCTGAAAGATCAGAAACAGCAAAAGGGAAAGACGAATCACCGCTATATGTTGTGTTCGCGGCTACGTGTAATATTTTATCCGGAGCGGTAATGCCGATACCAACCTGACCACCAGCGGGATTTAGCACCAAATCTTTATAGGCGCTACCAGTGTCGACTGATTGGATAAGACCATAATCACTTGTTGTGTTGTACCCGATCATCACTCGTCTTGTATCATCGACTGGATTGCTTACCATAAAAGCGACAGGTACTGTGTCTATCGTATCGTTAGCAGATACGTGTAAACGAGATACTGGGGTGTTGATACCTATACCAACCTTGCCACCACTATTTAATATTGTTAGAGCAGAATATACGGATGTTGTCGCCGTCCCCGCCACAGTCGTCGTCGCAAAATACAAGTTGCCTCCCGCATTTCGAAAAGCCCACTGAGCGATACCGGTGCCAGCAGAAAGAGCAAGTTGAGGAGCAGTCGTAGAAGCGACTGTTAGGGTGTATTTAGGAGTGGTAGTACCAAGACCGAGAGCATCGACAGAATCATCATAGAAGAAGTTGGCATTGTCTTGAGCAAAGGTACCGGAACCAGCGAAGAGGACTGAACCGGCAGTAGCGGAAGTTAGAGTACCGCCGATTGATGGATCAGAGCCAGTGCCTCCTCCGACACAAGTTCCGTTGATAGCGTAACAACCACCAGAGAGATTGATACCGACATTAGATGTTGTTGTTGCTTGACCGCTGATGTTAAGACCACGGACGGTGGTGGTGCCGAAGCCACCAAGAGCAATCTCAAGAGCTGATATTGATGTGGTGGCCGTTCCAGCTACTGTGGTAGTTGCGATATAGAAGTTGGTGCCATCGTTTCGGAAAACTGTTTGAGCGAAGCCTGCTCCGGCGGAGAGGGAGAGTTGGGGGGCGGTGGAGGAGGAGGTGGTGAGAGCATAGAGTTGGGTTGTGGTAGATATGCCAACGGTACCAGCATTAGCATTTACATACAACTTAGAAACTCCAACATTTAGATCTCCGGCCACAGCAGAATTGTATCCATAGGTAGAACCACCAGATGTAAAAGTACTATCTGTTTTTATATAGCCACTATCATAATACAAATTAGCGAGAGAGTCGCCATTGAATGAGATACCGTTTGTCGAGCCACTTCCGTTTAGAGAAAGCTTTGAGATTGGACTTGTTGTTCCCAATCCCACTCTTCCATTATTAGCCACGATAAAGTTGGTGGCGGTCGAAGAGCCGACAACGAATTGGGGAGCTCCACTTGATAGCCCGTTTGCATTTACACTAAGTAGACCCCAAGGAGTAGTACTACCAATACCAACATTGCCACCAGCTGTGATAGTCTGCCTTACTAGGTCGTTGGTACCAAAATACAAAGGTGCGTTTTGTCTGTTGCCGATCGCTCCCCATTGAGAACTGTTTGTTTCCAAAGTAACCGCATTGGCAGCGGTCATGCCAAATATACTTATAGCAGACCCGGAGCCCCACACTGTCTGATAAAAAGTACCAGAGGCACTGTTGTCACTGTTAGTTACCGACATTCCGTTAAAAGAAAGCGAGGGAAGATTGCCACCACCGATAGTAAAGCGTGAATTTGTGTCAACGCCAGTACCACCTATACCAACTCTACCGGTGTAATCAATTCTCATTGCTTCAGAAGGAGTAGAAGCAGAATTTGAACCATTAGTTACTTTGAACAAAAGAGAGTTTTTCCATGCAGCGGTATCTTCTGCTTGGATAGCCGCGCCATAGCCAGTAGTATGAGCGTCCATCCTAAATCTTATCCCAGCAAAAGCATTACCAACACCACTACCACCTTCGAGAGTCAGTTGGGCAGCTGATGCACTAGAGTCAGAATTTCTAATGTGTAATGTCGATAGTGGATTTGCCGTCCCGATACCAGTCCACCCATTTTTATCTACCATAAAATGAGTTGCAGTTGACGACCCAATCACAAAAGCATTTTCACCAGCAGTGTTGTTGATCGAGAGTCGAGCAAAAGGTGAGGTGGTGGAGAGACCGATTGAGCCAGTGAAGTTGTTTGTGTTAGAGAAAGTATTGAAGTCGGCGAGGAGGGTTGAAGAAGAGTTTGAGCCAGCCCCACCAGAAATACATGTTCCACCCACCGCATAGCACCCCGTCGTAATATTAAACCCTACGTTCGAAGTGGAGGTGGCTTGACCGGAGATATTGAGACCTCTCACTGTTGTTGTGCCAAAGCCATCACCTGCTATTTCTAATGCTGAAATGCTGGTAGTCGCTGTCCCCGCCACTGTAGTTGTCGCAAAGTACAAGTTACCTCCGGCGTTTCTTGTGACCCACTGAGCGATGCCGGCGCCGGCGGAGAGGGAGAGTTGGGGGGCAGTCGTGGAAGCAACAGTGAGGTTATAGTATGGAGTGGTGGTGGAGATACCGACGTTACCACCATATTTTACTATCAAGTTTGCTGCAGATATTAGTCCGGAACCATCAAAAGCTACATTACCCAGCGCCACATCTTTATTATTATCAGCCCCCCAAGGGAAAACATTATTGACATTATCATACAAATAAAAGTTTTGGTGTCCGGATTGAGCACGGTCATTCCCGAATGTCCACAGTTGAGTAGTGCTTTTATAAAATTCAATCCAGTTTGATCTTACATCACCAGCAGCCCTTCCTATAACTTGAATTTTATTTGGGTAAGCACCCGTGTTTCTAACAATAAGACTTGGGGCATCATTGGTGGCAGGTCCATAAATATCAAGCGGTGCAACTGGAGCATTAGTTCCAACTCCCACATATCCATTCTTGTCGACAATGAACTGAGTAGCGGTCGATGAACCGATCACAAAAGCGGCTTCACCTGCTTGGGATTCGACAGAGAGACGAGCAAATGGAGAGGTGGTAGCGAGACCTAGCTTTTGGGTAAAGTTGTTGGTGCCGGAGAAGGTATTGGAGTCAGCAAGCAGGGTAGAAGAAGCACCGGAGCCACCTCCAGAGATGCAGCTGCCGTTGATAGCGTAACAGCCGGAGGTGAGATTGATACCGACGTTGGAGGTGGTGGTGGCTTGACCGGAGATGTTTAGACCTCGGACGGTGGTGGTGCCGAAGCCTGAGCCGGAGATTTCGAGAGCGGAGATACTAGTAGTGGCAGTGCCAGCGACTGTGGTGGTTGAGAGATAGAAGTTGCCTCCAGCGTTTCTTTGCACCCACTGAGCGATGCCGGCGCCGGCGGAGAGGGAGAGTTGGGGGGCAGTGGAGGAGGAGATGGTGAGAGCATGAGAAGGGGTGGTAGTGGCAATTCCTACGTTGCCATAAGGATCGATCCTTACCCTTTCGGCCACGCCAGTCCCACCAGTGGGAGTGGTGAAAAATCGCATGTAAGCACCCTGTGCTGAATCTGTCCAATTTTCTGAAGCCACCATCTGGATCGAACCTCTGTTTCCTCTTGTTGCTCCGCCAGCCCAACCAGTAGCTCCATAACCAGAACCACCATATGCAGCAAAAACATCCCCGGAAAGAAGAGCTGAGGGTGAGGCCATGGTCCCGTTTGCTCGAGAAGCTTTAAAATTAGCAGCACCAGCGTTGCCATAAGAGGTCATCCATAATTGACCAAAACCAGAATTATCAACTACCAATTCAAATGGAGCCTCAGGACTTGAGGTACCAATACCAAAATATCCTGTACTGCCAATAACAGATACGGCAGCAGCCCCAGAAGTGGTAGCAGTACCAGCAACGGTGGTTGTTGCAAAATACAAGTTGCCTCCAGCGTTACGGAATGCCCATTGGTTGATTCCTGCTCCTCCAGAGAGGGAGAGTTGAGAAGCAGAATTGTCGTAAACAGTTAATTTATTAGTAGGAGTTGTTGTAGCAATACCCACATTACCCCCAGCCGTAATGGTCTGCCTTACTAGGTCGTTTGTACCAAAATACAAAGGCGCATTCTGACGATTGCCGATCGCTCCCCACTGCGAGCTGTTGGTCTCCAGAGTAACAGCATTAGCAGCGGTCATACCAAATATACTAACAGCAGACCCAGAACCCCAAACAGTTTGATAAAAAGTTCCAGAAGCGCTGTTGTCGCTATTGGTCACTGACATTCCGTTAAAAGAAAGTGAAGGGAGGTTGCCACCACCAATAGTAAAACGTGAATTTGTATCAACACCAGTACCACCTATGCCAACTCTTCCCGTATAATCTATCCTCATTGCCTCAGAAGGCGTAGAAGCTGAATTTGAACCATTGGTTACTTTAAACAAAAGAGAATTTTTCCATGCGGCGGTATCTTCCGCTTGGATAGCCGCACCATAACCGGTAGTATGAGCATCCATCCTAAATCTTATTCCAGCGAAAGGATTGCCAATACCACTACCCCCTTCCAGAGTCAATTGAGCAGCAGATGCACTAGAATCAGAATTTCTAACGTGTAATGTTGAGAGTGGATTTGCAGTTCCAATACCGGTCCAACCATTTTTATCCACCATAAAATGAGTAGCGGTCGATGAACCAATCACGAAAGCATGTTCACCGGCAGTGTTGTTGATAGAGAGACGGGCGAATGGAGTAGAAGAAGAAAAGCCTACGCTACCAGTGAAATTGTTGGTATTACTCCACGTGTTGAAGTCAGCAAGGAGTGTAGTTGAAGCACCAGAACCTGTACCACCACTCACACACGTCCCATTAATCGCAAAACATCCACCAGAGAGGTTGATACCGACGTTGGAGGTGGTGGTGGCTTGACCGGAGATGTTCAATCCCCTCACTGTTGTCGTACCAAAACCAGAGCCGGAGATTTCGAGAGCAGAGATGGAAGTGGTGGCGGTACCTGCGACGGTGGTAGTGGAGAGGTAGAAGTTGCCACCGGCGTTACGCTGGACCCATTGGGCGATGCCGGCTCCATCGCTAAGAGCAGTAGATGAAGCCACAGTCAGTCCTGCAAAGAAATTTGTGGTGGTTCCTATACCAACTTTAGAATCGCTATATCGGCTGTATAAAGGTATTTTACCATTACCAATAAATTGTATATCACCACCTGAATCAATATTTACCCTTATAGTATTTCCTGCATAAAAATCCAGATCTCCAAAAAGCGATTTTATAGTGAAAGCGTCAGTGTTTGCGTCGTTTTCTATTGCACCAAACCCATTTCCATTTTCAAGCAAAATAGCCGTGTCCACATCTCCGGCATTATAAAGATGAAGTTTGGATAGAGGGTTTGCGGTCCCAATCCCCACGTCACCCCCTTGTTTTACAAACAAAGTGTTACCGGCTGCGAAGTCTCCGGTCGTTGTGGCGCTACCAACTATCGTTGACGAAGCTGTAGACAAAAATCCACTTGAAAGAGTGAGGAGCGAGGTGGTGGCAGAACCGCCATAGACCGGATGCGTCCATGCGTCGTAGGAAGTTAGAGCTCCGGATGTCCCACCCACACACGTCCCATTAATTGCGAAGCAACCACTGGAGAGGTTGATACCGACGTTGGAGGTAGAGGTGGCTTGGCCGGAAATGTTCAAACCACGGACGGTGGTGGTGCCGAAGCCGGAACCGGAGATTTCGAGAGCAGAGATGGAGGTGGTAGCGGTACCGGCGATTGTGGTGGTGGAGAAGTATAGATTGCCTCCGGCGTTGCGCTGTACCCACTGATTGATTCCTGCTCCAGCGGAGAGAGAGAGTTGGGGGGCGGTGGAGGAAGAGATGGTGAGAGCGTAAGCGGGAGTGGTAGTGGTAATTCCGACGTTGCCAAAAAATGTGGTGTTGGCATTATTAAGAAGACCCATTACTGGATAACTGTCACCCCCTCGATCAAAATAAAAAGTTAGACTTTCAGGGCCTCCACCAAAGACACCTGCCCTCCTAAACGAGAGCGCCCAAGTATCCACTTGAGAGGCCGTGGCATCACTGGCGTTAATTCTAAAATCACCGATTCCATTAGAACCTTGAGAATATTTTCCGCGCAAAATGACTGCTGGACGGATATTATTTCCTGCTAAATTATTTATTGGACTTACCAGTAAACCAGATAAATCATTGTCGGTAAGATAATTTGATGTTGCCCCGATTCCAACATTTCCCCCACCATCTACCATAAGATGCGTAGCCGAAGATGAGCCCACTACGAATTCCGGGACACCAGATCCTAGAGCATTTGGATTAATCGAAAATTGAGCCCAAGGAGTCGTGGTACCAATCCCTACGTAGCCGGTAAAATTATTAGTATTAGAAAAAGTATTGAAATCAGAAAGAAGTGTTGATGATGCACCAGAACCGCCACCACCAGAAATACATGTGCCATTTATCGCAAAACAACCGGCAGAAATATTGAAACCACCGTTTGAAGTCGTCGTACCGGTACCATTGATCGCCAAATTGCCACCAAAAGTGGAGGTAGCAGTGGTAGTGCCAGTAAAGTAAGCACCGACAATTTGCCCGACTACCGAGAGTGGTGCGTACGGAGTGGTAGTACCAATGCCTAAGTTGCTTCCATCAAACACAAACCCAGCCGTATCGGTAAGGGCAGTACCAGCTCCGTTGGAGTGTATTATCCTATTGGCAGTAAAAGAAGATTGGGTATCGGTAAGTGCAAGAAACGTAGAAACACCAGAACTACCTGATCCGGAAGAAGATGTCAACCCGCTGATTTTCGAAGTGATAACATCGTTTTGACGACTGAGGTAATAACGATTGACGTTTGGTGCCAATGGATCAGTCAGAAAATATTTTTTAAATTCTGTCAGCTTCTGATCAATCCGAAGGTCGATATAATCGCGATCAGAACCAGGCACCACAATCGTCCTTGATTGGACTATTGTCTTCGGCGCCTCACTGACAGCGACTTGAGTCACCACTTTTTTTGGCGAATCTGGCAGCAAAAGATCGCCCCCATCCTCTTGAGCTAAATTATTATCGAGCCAAGGTTTGGCTATTTTGTAGGCAGCATTTTTGAACCAATCAAGTGCTGGCCGCAAACTATCGCCAGTCAACACTGCAGCCAACTGATTTAGATTTAAATTATTTCGACCAGCAATATTTGATTGTATCTGATTTGCCAAATCAAGATCAGAATTTTGGAAGTATGGACCATAGACCAAGCTCACTTCATCTCTCAAATTGTGCCACCAGTTTTGATGAGCCAACCTAGCCAAATTGCCACCCTCAAAAACAGAGATCAACAAAAAAGCAACTCCTACGGACAACACCAAAACCCTGCTTGCCACCTTCTCAAATTTGGTCGGTTTTTCTACCACGGAGAGAATGCCTAGCGACATTTTGAGCTCTTCAGGGCTTAGAAATTTGGGCTCAAATTTCCTGATTGGCTTAGGGAAAAGGTCATTCTCTTCACTCAGATAAGTAGCCTTTTTCTCCATAATCTCGGCAACCCGAGATGTGTTTGGCTGATTAGCTATATTTTCTTTGGGTTTATAGGAAGCTTGTTTTCCCCTATCAATCTCGGCTGAGATTTGAGTATTTAAAATTTCTTTTTTGAGTACTTTTTCAGCGACTTTTTTTGAACTATTTTTTACCTTTTTGCTATTAATTAATCTCTGTTTTGAATCATTTTTGCTTGTTTCAGCCAAATGATAGTGACTGGTTGCTTTGTGTTTGATCAAATCTAACTCAAGCACGTACCAACTCCTACCAACCAATCGAGAAGTGACTTTTTTGGATCGGCAAAGCTGACCAACATAGTCGCTCGTATAGCCAAAATTTTGAGCGGCAATTTTTGCCGAGATATATTTTTGTCCGTCAAAATTTAGAGTACCTTCCATTGGTAATATTATACAATCTCGGGTGAACGAGATGAACGAAAAAGTGGGGATAAATCAGCATTTTTTTAAAAAATAAAAAACAAAAAAATAAGTTATCTTTGAAGTTTGAAATTATTAAATTTTAGCCATATTTTTTTGACAATTTACCTTGTAGACTCTTCAAATCTTCCTCTAGACCCCCACAATAGCGGCAAATCTCTAAAAATATAATGGCTGAGCAAAAAGTAGTCTTGACTTTAATTTTCTAAATTTAAAGTTTTGAAAGTTTATATAAATATTTAAAAGTGTATTTATTATTTTATTTTATCCACATTATTAAACTTTCATATTTATACTTAATGTATTATATTTATATAGTAATGTTTTATAATGTTTATATATTTTATAAATTAATTAAAAATGAGCAAATTTATAACAATCAAAGATGCGGCGAATATATTGGGCGTCTCCAAGATCACCCTTAGGAACTGGGATGCGTCTGGTAAGCTCCAAGCCTTGCGCCATCCTTTCAATAATTATAGAGTATACAAGGTAGAGGAAATAGAGAGAGTGGTGGAACTTATAGAGAAAAGCCCAGAGAGGATACAGGAGAAGAAAGAGGCTATCCGCAAACTAGAAGTCCAGCACCTGGATGATTAAAGGATGGTACTTTGTCTCTATTATTTTAAACACAAAAGTGTCTAAATTCTTTGACAAAAGTAATAGCAAAAATATATAAGAAATTTATTTTCTTTATAAAAATCTAACGACTTCAAAAAAATAAATGAATTATAAATATATTTTTAGGAAATAAATTTAACAAACAATATTATTTAAAAAAATATTATTATATTTTGATTGAATGTAAACGCTTATTTTAAAAATTGAGACACCCTAGCAACTACTCCCTCAGCAACTATTAAAAAATAATAACTTCTCCCCTCTTCTCTCTGTCATTTGGAAAATTAAAACCTGATTGCAAAATATTTTTGCGATAAACAACTAAAAATTATTTTTATTTTTTAAAGAAATATAAAAATCATTATTTTTATGTTTTGATTGAAAAGTAGCTGCCCAAAAAATCAGAGAACCTTCCAATCTTCATAAAAACCCGTCTTCAAACTTATCTTATTGTACAATAATGGACAATAACTATCTCCACAAATCAAATTTAGAACCTCCATTTTTTTCTGATTACATGACAAAATATTTAATTTTTATATACTGAAAGCTCAGCTTCAAATATCCAACCCTGATCGTCTAATACTTTTCCACAGACGATTACTTACAAAAATAGTGGCTTGGTTTAAGATAATATACAGGGTTTTATCCGCCCTACCCACTAAAATATGCGCTACGAATCTTTCGAGAAAGATCATTATTATAAAATCTCGGGCTCTGCCCCGATATCTAATTCTTTATTCCTAGACGACGAGGATAAAGTAAGGTTCATTTTTTTGCTGATTCACCTACAATCCCCCATCAGGATCTATAACAGTGCTTGGTACACCCTGCGGTTTCTAAAAAAAGGTGCTTTCCCGTTGGCAGAAAAGCGGGTACTCCAGATAGTCAAAAACAGAGGCATCGATCTCTTGACCTTTTGCCTATTGCCAGAGAAGTTCGAGCTTATACTCAGAAACCGGGAAGAAAAAATGCTTTCTGTTTATATGCACCGAGTTCTCACCGCCTATAGCAAATATTTCAATGCAAAGTACTCGAAAAAAGGTCATGTCTTCGCTGGACCTTTTGGAGCAGCCCGACTTTTAGCGACAGAGCTTGCGGCCGCTTCAGCTGAGATCCACTCAGCCCCAAGAAGTCTCCTCACTGATACCTCGACACCACTAGAGGACTACTTTTGGTCCTCTTATCAAGACCACATCAAAGCAAACCGCTGGGGCAAATTGTTCTCTCCAGATGTCGTCCTAGGCAAATTTAAAAATGAGAATGAATATAAAAAATTCGTCGAAAACTGGGTCGCCAAAAAACCTTCATAGGGCTTAAACAAAATAGTTCGCGTAAGCTCTACTTTAGTAATTGTTCAAAAATACGGCTCAAAACTTGAGGATTGGCTGAGCCTTTGGTCGCCTTCATACCTTGACCAACCAAAAACTGGAGAGCGGAAGCCTTACCGCTTTTATAGTCAGCCACGACACTCTCATGTTCGCCAACAATCGCTTGAGCGATTTTGATGAGTGCTGATTCATCGCTCTGCTGCAACAAACCGTCGGCTTGTGCTATCTCCCTCGGAGATGATTCAGAATCAGTCATTCGGACCAATATGTCCTTGGCCCCTCTCGACGAAACTTCCCCTTTGGTAATCATTGCTATAAGCATGGTAAGATTTGGCCCCTTTATTTTTAAACCTCGCTCGCCTAAAGAAGCGATATCACTGACTACATAATTAGACAGGATTTGGACACTACTCTTCTCTTCCAGACCAAGAGCGGCTGATTCGAACAAATCGGCCAGTCTGGGGTTGTCGATATAAAAAGCAATATCAGCGTCTTTGATCAAATATTGTTCTTTAAACCTGGCTCTCTTGGCATCAGGAGTTTCATTCATTTCGGCGCACAATTTGTCGATCGCAAAATCAGGAATTTCTGAGATTTTTAATTTTGGCAAATCGGGGTCAGGAAAATATCGATAATCATGCGAATCTTCTTTGGAGCGCTGAGAGAAGGTGGCTTGTTTCTTTTCGTCCCAACCGCGAGTCTCTTGTTTTACCACCCCCCCTTCCTCTAAAATATCGACTTGCCTTTTGATCTCATATTCTACCGCTCGCTCAGCTGCTCTAAAAGAATTGAGATTTTTGACCTCTACTTTGGTGCCAAACTTATCACTTTTGCTAACCGAGATATTGGCTTCAAGCCGCATTTCACCCTTTTCCATGTTGGCTTCAGAAACGCCCAGATATTGCAAGAGTCTCTGCAACTCTTCTCCAAATTGCACCACTTCTTTCGAACTGTGTATGACCGGTTCGGTCACCAGCTCCAGAAGTGGTACTCCCGCTCGATTGAAATCGACCAGGCTATAGTCCAGCTCACCCTCCTTCAAGGACAGAGTGTTTTCTTTTGACGAATGAGTCGACTTGGCAGTATCTTCTTCCAGATGAACTCTGGTCAATTTGACATGAGCGAGCTCCCCGCCTGAAACCAACGGATACTTGTATTGACTGATCTGATAACCTTTCGGAATATCCGGATAAAAATAATTTTTGCGATCAAACTCCGACTGGTCGGCCAGTCGGCCACCAAGAGCTATGCCAACCTTGAGCACCTGCTTCACCGCCTCTTTGTTGATGACAGGTAGGGTGCCTGGGTGAGCCAGACAAACTGGACAAATATTGATATTTGGCCGCTTCTCATCCGGATCATTCTTGCAAGCACAAAACATCTTTGTTTTGGTCTTTACTTCCGCGTGAATTTCAAGGCCAATGGTAGGTTTGTAATCCATTATTATGCCTAAATATAAGCTAATTCTGGCCTTTTTGCAAAGCGATCTCTGCCATTTTTATTGCCCCTTCTTTGCTCCGAGCCACCGCATACCACCCTCCTTTGATGCAAAAAATGGCGTCGGTCACACCAGAGGCACCGGCAAGCTCCAGATCTCTCAACCCTCGCCATTCAAGCGGAAATTTGATTCTGTCGGACTCATAATCCTCCAGATCATCTCGGCCAACCTGAATAGACCAATCATTACTTTCCTGATGGGGATATATAACAAATTTTATCTTCTTAAACTCTGTCACTGTCTTGTGCCAATCTACTTTTCTTTCCAATATCAATATTGCCGGTTCACCTTGCGATCTGGTGGCCTCCTTGGTGATCTCGGCTCCTACGATTTCTGCCTTGGACCAAGCGATTTCTCTCTCAATGATCGCTGAAGCAAAAGCCAGGGCTTTCTCAAAACAATTGAGAGTACCACCAAAGCCTTCCTGCCACGTGGGATTAAAAGCGGATATAGCATTACTAGTACGGTGATCTACCACGTTGAGATCGTTGGTTATTGAAATATTGACCCCATTGTCACGAGCATCGATAGGGACAACCAAAGTATTCTCAATTTCTTTGAAAACATCTTTATCACCATCACAAACCACCATCCCATAATGCTTCCAAACCAACCCAAAAGAGGCATAAGGAATACCGTTGTCATGAGTACCAGCGCCCCCTTTTTGATGATGATCAAAGCGGCCATGCCCCGGATCATACTGCATCCCCACATCCACCACCAGATTAGCTTTGCTTATATCTTTATCGGACCTACTGCGCTTTATTTTTATTCTCTTGCCAGTTTTTTGAGCCCAAAGGGAGAGGGTGGCGCAAGCAAATACATCATCGGCGTGAAAATTGCCATCATGAGTCACTATATCGATAGTCGGTCGGAAAAAATACATAGGTTAGCTGAAAGATTTGATTTTGCGATCGTATTCCAGAACAGTCCTTACATATTCAGAATGGCTCCAAGTAAGCGGGGTGGCAGAAATCTGGGTACCAGTATAAGGATTGAGCTGCTCCGAGAGCATGCCAGATTTGGCGAAATTGGCCACCCACTCAATATCGGCGACTGCACTAGCCAATTCTGCGGGTGAAGTAGCTGTCGCTATCTTGTACTGAGTCAACCAAAGAGAAGCGACAAACCACGGGTTGCCAGCCGAATCGCCAGAGACATGAGAATAAGCGTCATTTTCATATCTAGCGATACCACCAATCTCAATCCCCCGACCAAGTCTTTGCTTTACCAAATCAAAGAAAATCTTGAGTTGCGGATCATCAAGTGCCACCACCCCAAAACGGAATGGTCCATAAAAACTGCTGACATCGATCAAACTCTCTTTCTCCAGCTTGTCGCCAGTCAATTTGAAAAAATATTTACTTTCATTGTCCCACAGGTGAGTAATGATCGCCCGACGCAGAGCTTCAGCTTCTGTATAAAACTGCTTGGTATCCGCTTCTTTACCTAAAGTTTTGGCAAAATGCCCAGCTGACAAAAGTGCCCCATAAACCATCGAGGCGGTAAATGGTGAGACCGAATACTTCTCTTCCCAAAGATCATAGCTAGGAAGCGGCAAACCGGTATGGATGTTTTTATACCGGATCATGAAATCAGCCGCCTTCTTGATAAACTTATTATAAAAACTCTCCACAAACTCCAAATCCTTGGTCCTAATGTAATGCTCCCAAAGTCCAACCAACAAAATCGCCGTCTCATCTTCCTGAATAGCGAGTTGCCTCTTGCCATCTTTGACCCAAGGATGCCAAGAGCTCCCAAGCGAATGGTCCGGCTGGTATTTGTGCAATACGTAACCTTCTTCAGTCAGAACATCGTTCATAAACAAATAAAACCGTTTGGCTATATCATGAAAACCAGCCATATCAAAAGTCCAGGCACTAAAGCAGGCGTCCCTCGGCCAAATATAAGCATAGGTATCCCCTCCATATTGGACATTGCCAGAATCAGCTGAAGCCAAAATACCGCCACGATTGTCAGTGTGGGCACGCATCACCAACAAGGAATCATAGAAAAGATTTCTGGCTTTCTCAGAGAGACCAGAAAAAGAAACGGGTACCTGCTTGACCCAAGCCTGCCAAAAATCCTGGGTCGACTCGATCAGATGATCCCCACCTTTGGTAAAAATATAATCTAACAATTCACCAACCTGCTTATAGGTCTCACCGGCAGCAATAAAATAGTAGAGTATCATATGGCCACCAGACGGAATGTCTCGCTCCCAACCCACCACCGAATCCACGATACCATGCTCGATCGGATTTTTCGACAAGAGTCCATCCTCAGCATCCTTCCAAGTACCCTCTTTGCCTTCAATGCCACAAAAACCGATACTATAATCATCAAAAGGTTTGTCATCACAAGTCCCTCCGACCAAAAAAACCTGCCGACCTTTGTAATGAATGATCGACTGAATGGTACTCGAAAAATAAGCAGTGTCAGCATGATTGGTGTCACCGATCTTAAATTGTTGGTTTAGAAAAACTTTGACCTTTCTAGACAAAGAGCTGTTATTCTTGATCAAAATCTTGCGCAGGAAAATATTTTTCTCGTTGTAGACAATATCCGTCGAAGCAAGGGAGATCTTGATCGATTCGTTCACCGCTTCCATTTTGGAAACCATGGAATTATGTTCAAACCCTAGCTTGACTTGCCAGGCACCGTTGTCAATCCAATGCATATTCCCATCGACAAAAACACCGATTTTATGGGTCTGGTTTTGACCCAAATGATTTTCTTGACCGACATATGGAAAATAGAGATCCTTGACTTGACCAAACTCGTCAAAACAAGTCATCAGGTTACCATTACTAAGCACCATTGAGCGCGACATGTTTTAATTATAGAGCTTAAAGCTAAAAGCTTAAAGCTAAAAGCTGGGAATAAAAAATAAAAGAGTAGAAAATGAATTATTTAAACTCCTTCTTCTTTTAGTTTATTGATCAATTCTTTGGCGGATTTGGAGAGCTTTTTTGGGATAACCACTTTGATATGGACCAAAATATCGCCTCGTCCACGTTGGGTCGGCACCCCCTTGCCTTTGATCTGCAAAACTTCGCCTGTATTTACACCCTCTGGAATTTTAAGGTTTATCCCTCCGTCGAGAGTTTCAATCTTATATTCACCACCAAGCAGTGCATCTGAAAGTTTAACATCCAGATTCATCACTAAATCATTGCCTTCCTTGCGAAATACTTTGTGTTTTTTGACATGAGTTTTGATGTACAAGTCACCCGGAGAACCACCTTTGACCGCTTCGCCCGCACCAGAGAGACGGATCATTTCGCCATCGTCGATACCAGCCGGAATTTTTATTTTCACTTCCTCTTCTTTTTTCAAGACACCCAATCCACCACAATTGTCACATTTCTCCTTTGGCATCTTACCGAGACCAGCACAGGTCTCGCAGGTTCGAGCCATCTCGATCGATCCAAAGATAGAACGCTTCATCTCCCGGATCCGGCCTTTACCATTGCAAGTCTTGCATTCGATCATCTCCGAACCAGCTTTGGCTCCGTTGCCGCTACACACTTTGCAAACCGACACTTTGTTGAGCAAAAAAGTTCGATCCACCCCAAACACCGCTTCTTCAAAAGAAAGCTCAATATCTATTGAAATATCGCGACCACGTTTGGCTTGCCTTCGACTGCTACCAAAAAATTCACCAAATATATCGCCTAGGTCAAAACCTTCGGCCCCAAAACCTTGAGCTCCGTTCGCAAACCCTGAAAAATCAAAACCACCAAAATCCTGCCAATTACCCTGAAAACCAGCACCCGGCCCACCAGCACCACTAAAGGTTTGTCCATAAGTATCGTACTGGGCTCGCTTCTGATCGTCAGAAAGAATGCTGTAAGCCTCATTGACCTCTTTGAATTTGTCAGCATCACCACCCTTTTTGTCTGGGTGATATTGGTGCGCCAGCTTCCTAAAAGCCTTTTTTATATCCTCTTTTGAGGCCTTTTTGTCCACCCCGAGTATGTTGTAGTAGTCTTTAGCCATAGAAGCTTTATTGTAGCAGATTTTGGTTATTTTTCTACTGAAAGGAAAGTTGCGAGACGAGTTGTTCCTTATTTATTTTCCTCCGGCGGCTTCTGATCTTGAGCCTCTGATTCCTTGTCTGGCGTGGCTTTAGCGGAGTCGGATTGGTTCTGATTTTTCTGCATCTGTTCGCCTATCTTCTGAATCTCTTTGGAAAGATTTTCGGTCGCTGATTTGATCAGGCTGACATCTTCGCCTTCTTTTGCCTTTTTGAGTTCAGCGATTTTTTCTTCCACTCCTTTTTTAATTTCATCGGTTATCTTACCTTCCGCATCTTTGAGCGACTTTTCAGAAGTATAGACCAGCTGCTCCGCCAAATTTCGGGCTTCAGCCAAATCTTTCTTTTTCTGATCGTCTGCCGCATGAGCTTCGGCCTCTTTTTTCATCCTTTCAATCTCTTCTTTAGAAAGTCCAGAGCTGCCTTCGATCTTGATCGATTGCTCTTTGCCAGAAGATTTGTCTTTCGCCTTTACATTCAATATGCCATTCGCATCGATATCGAAGGTTACTTCGACTTGTGGTACTCCTCGAGGAGCTGGTGGAATACCGTCTAAGATAAACCGGCCCAAAGTGCGGTTATCTGCCACGAGCGGCCTTTCGCCTTGCACCACATGAATTTCAACACTAGTCTGATTGTCAGCCGCAGTTGAGAAAACTTGAGACCTGGAAGCCGGGATGGTCGTATTGCGCTCAATGAGTTTAGTAGCCACTCCACCCATCGTTTCAATACCAAGAGAAAGTGGGATCACGTCGAGCAGTAAAATATCCTTGACGTCGCCACCAATGATACCCCCCTGAATAGCAGCCCCAAGAGCGACCACCTCGTCTGGGTTGATAGATTTGTTCGGTTCTTTGCCAAAAAATTTTTTCACTTCTTCAATAATTTTTGGCATGCGAGTCTGACCACCCACCAAAACCACTTCATCGATATCACCCACCTTGAAAGGAGAAGCTTCGATCGCCCGCTTGGTAATCGTCATAGCGCGCTCAATAAACTCATCAGCAATTTCTTCCAACTTGGCCCGACTCATTCGAATCAAAAGGTGGCGCGGTCCGGAAGCATCGGAAGTAATGAAAGGGATATTGACTTCGGTTTCAGTAGCCGTTGAAAGCTCGATCTTCGCCTTTTCTGCCGCCTCATCCAAGCGCTGGAGAGCCAACGGATCTTTGGTAATATCGATCCCCGACTCCTTTTTAAATTCGCTGGCAAGCCAATGAATAATTTTTTGATCAATATCTTTACCACCCAGGTGAGAATCGCCGTCCGTCGCCTTCACCTCCACCACATCGTCACCTACTTCCAAAATTGAAATATCGAAAGTACCACCGCCAAAGTCAAAGACAGCGATTTGTTCGTCTTTCTTCTTGTTGAAACCGTAAGCCAAAGCAGCGGCGGTCGGTTCATTGATGATCCTTTTCACATCGAGCCCGGCGATTTGTCCGGCGTCTTTGGTTGCCTTTCTTTGGGCATCGTTGAAATAAGCTGGGACAGTGATGATCGCTTCGGTCACCTTTTCTCCCAATTTCGCCTCGGCATCAGCCTTCAATTTAGCCAAAATCATTGCCGAAATCTCTTCGGGACGATAGTTGGTATCACTTATTTTGACCTGGACTCCACCAGTAGCAGATTCGGACATTTCAAAAGGGACGGTATCTTTATCTTTCTGGACCGCCTCTTCATTAAAGTTGTGGCCGATAAATCTCTTTATGCCAAAAACAGTATTCTTTGGGTTAGTCACTGCCTGCCTTCTGGCAAGAAGTCCCACAAGCCTCTCTCCGGTTTTTGAAACCGCGACAATCGAAGGAGTGGTCCTCGCTCCCTCGGCGTTTTCCAAAATTTTTGGATTGCCGGCTTCCATCACCGCGACTGCTGAGTTGGTTGTTCCAAGATCAATTCCAATTATTTTACTCATTGTATTTTGATGTGTTTATGGTTTATAAATGCGACACCAATCCACGAATTCATACGAATAACACTAATAAAAATTATTTGAATTCGTAACATTCGCACTTATTCGTCATTTGTGTCGAGTCAAATTATACATCTCCCATTTTCTTTATGCACTTGACAATAAACTATTATTAGTATATAAAATAGTACAGAAAGGTAAATTATGAGTGTATCCTTTGCTCGGTTGGGAATGTTTTTGTTCGCTTCAGGTATGATGGTGTGGTGTATTAGCTGCACCAGCACAATCTTCTCCTCGAACAACGAAGAAGAGATCGAGAGAGCCCGTAAGCGAGCTGGTGATGTCTTCAGAGTCGCTATTCTTATCTTTATTGCGCTGATTGCCGCAAAACAACTTTTTGGTTAAACCCGCTCGGAACCCGCAAGAAAGGAGGTTCGGGGCGGGTTCTTTCGTTTATTTTTTCTCTAACTTACGCACGCGTAGCTCCAAATCAACAAAATGTTTTTGTCCACTTTTCTGTCTAAATCCAGACTTACATCAAGCTGTATTTTGTTCAACCCCGATTTTATTTCGGTAGAATCCATCAAGAGAGCTCCTATTTGCTCAGTATGAGAATCAAGAGTTTTTTTAATATCAAGATATTGTTCTGCTACAGTTTTAACGTACCCATGCATTTCTTCCTTATACGCCCCCATTTGCCGCTTGATATCTGTGCCAACTTCTTTTGCTACCTGTTTTATATATTTTTTTATATCGGCATCCTTCATAGCTAAATTCTATCACCTAACCTCTGAACTCCGCAATCTTGACTTTAGGAGCGCGGATAATTCTATCCCCCATTTTGTAGCCAACGTTTAGAACTTCTAAAATCTTATGGTCATCTTTTTTGTCTCCTACTTCTACCGTATCAATAGCCTCATCTCTCTGAGGATCAAAAACCTCTCCGATTGGATTAACCACCAAGACCCCATGACTGGCTAGCACATTGAGAAGCTGCGTATGGATATATTCGACGCCAACTCGCCAATTTTTATCTACCTTCTCCCAAGCCTCTTTGTTTTTGAAAGCCGATTCAAAGGAGTCGAGGACTGGGATCAGCTCGGTCGCAATATCTTCTTTGGCAAATTTGGCAAACTCCTTTTTTTCCTCTTCTAGTCTCTTCCTCAAGTTTACTCCTTCTGCTCGTTCTTTCTGCCAACCAGTCAAATATTCTTGATTTTTTTCTTCAAGATTTTTTATTTTTTCACGAAGTTTTTTCACCAAAGAAGCCTGGTCATGGTTGCCATCTTCGTCTATATTTTCATCAAATTGTATATCATCATCCATACTTTTATTATAACTTATTCAAATCTGGTCATTTTTTTAATCTTCTCCCAACCTCCTCTTTACATTAAAGAGGAGGTGACTACTATCTATGTATTCACTCGATTAACAACGAGTTGCACGATTCCCTCTTTAAGTTAAAGAGGGTTAGGTAGATTAGGATTTATCTCTTCGACCACTGAGGAGCTTTGCGAGCTTTTTTGAGACCGAACTTGCGGCGCTCTTTCGCTCTGGAATCACGTTTTAGAAGACCGGCGGGCTTGAGTTTGCTCTTGGTCATTTCATCATGCTTTACTAGTGCTCGGCTAATGCCGTGTCGGACTGCTTCTGCCTGAGAATGAATGCCGCCTCCTTTGAGATGTACTGAGACAGCAAACTCTCCAGCTTTGGCCAAACCCAAAGCTTCAGTCACCACCTTGCGAAGTTCGACAGTTGGAAAATAAGAATCGAGTGATCGTTCGTTTACTTTGAAAACAGTCTTGGAAGCCGGAGTAAGGCGGACTCGAGCAACAGAAGTTTTGCGCCTACCGATACCTTCTATATAACGTTCTGATTTTTCTTTGGTAGTCATTTTCTATATTACTCCGTAATTATTAAATTTTTCATCATAAGGTCGCGCAACTTATTTTTCGGCAACATCCCTTTGGTGGCAATCCGAAGCGCCTCTTTCATACCCTTATCGGAAACCACTTTTTTCATAGATCTTTCTTTGAGACCACCAGGGTAGCCAGAATAGGTCTTGTAAACCTTGCTATCCAATTTCTTGTTGGTTACCGCTATCTTGCCGGCATTTTCGATCCTAACCTTGACTGCTGGAATCGCGTTGCGTACAAAATCAGTCCGGTTTTTACCCATCAGGAAACTAGCGGCTTGGCTCGCCACTCGTCCGAGTTTCTTGTTTTGTGCATCAATTTTGATTTCCATTGCTTTGTTTAGAGTCTTACAGATTCTACATAAATCTCCAAAAATTTCAATATTTAAACAAACTCAATAACCACCATTTTGCTACCATCAGAAAGACGTCTTTTCATCTTCATAATCCTAGTATAACCACCCTGACGATCTTCATATTTCTTAGCCAACTTCTCAACCAAGATTTTGGAGGCGTTTTTACCAATCTTGGTGACCAAATCTCTCCTCACAGCCACAGTTTGCACCTTTGCTTTAGTCAAAAGTTTTTCGACAAATGGTCGGAGCTCTTTGGCCTTCGGTTCGGTAGTTGTAATCTTCTCATGCAAAACCAAAGACCTAGCCAAAGAGTTGATCAGGGCTTTGCGCACTTTGGTCACACGGCTCAGTTTTCTGTTTTGGTTGTGATGTCTCATACCTGTTTTTATTCGTTAAAATTTGCGTTGATTCGTGGGCCCTATTTTAGAGTAATACCATAATCACCGAGCACCCTTTTGATCTCTGCCACCCCTTTAGCGCCCAAACCTTCAATCTCCAAAATATCCTTCTCTTTCTTTCGAGCCAAACCTCCTAAGGTCCTGATATTAGCGCTTGAGAGTGCATTCAAAGTCCTAGCACCTAGATTGAGGTCTTCAATTCTGGTTTTCAAAGATTCCAAATCAACTTTGCTGGCTGCAGCACCCTTACTTTCAGCAGCTTCAGTTTTCATAGATTCCATCTGAATATCTTCAATATCATCGTTATCTTTGAAATCAGTGATTGCTTTAAGCTGCTCGATCATGATATTAACGGATCGGGTGAGAGCTTCATTAGGGGTCAGGCTCCCATCAGTTTCGATTGAGATTCGAAGGCGATTGAAGTCGGTCCTATCACCCACTCGCATGTTTTCAATTTCATAACTAACTCTTCGAATTGGGGTAAAGTTCGCATCAAGTGCTATAGTGCCTATGTCCACCTTGTCTTTAGCCAAAAGCTCTTTACTCATAAAGCCAAGACCTCTTTCAACAGTCATCTCCATTGAGATTTCAGAATCTTTGTCGGTCAAAGTGGCGATGACCAGATCTGGATTGATAATCTCAACCTGACTCGGTACATCAATATCTTTGGCGGTAATCACTCCAGCGCCTTTTTTCTTGATAGTCAAAACTTGTGGTTCAGCAGTTATCATCTTGATCCTTAATCGCTTCAAATTGAGAATGATCATGACCACATCTTCTCGAACTCCTTTGATTGAGGAGAATTCATGCTTCACCCCGTCGATCTTTACAGAGGTCACAGCCGCCCCAGGCAAAGAAGAGAGGATGATGCGCCTCAAGCTGTTACCAATCGTAAAACCGTAGCCAGGATAAAAGCCATCTATTTCATAAACACCTTTGTTACCGTCTTCGGAGATGATTTTCGGTTTAGATGGCAACACTATGGATCTATCAAAATTTTCGGTTGTCATTTTATTATTAAAATTAAAATTTTATAAAAACTATCTTTGATAATATTCGATAACCTGACCAAGATCGAACAAAAGATCAGCCGTCTCTTTGAAATTGCCGCTCTTCACTGTCAACTCCTTGTTCTTAGGATCCCAAACAAGCCAATCTGGCAACGTAATGCTTGTGAGCTTGCCTTCTATCTCATTGAAAAGCTTGCTGTCTCTACTACCCTCTCGCACACTGATCCGATCACCCTCTTTCACAGCAAAAGATGGGACATAAACTTTTTTACCATTAACCAAAAAATGTCCGTGGGCAACCGCCTGTCTCGCACTCAAGTGAGTCGGCAGAATACCGGCTCGCCAGACAACATTGTCGAGTCTGTGTTCAAGAGCTTTCAGTAAATGAGTAGCTGGTACACCCTCTTTTTTGGCCAAAGACTGTTTGACATATTTGGCAAATTGCTTCTCAGTAACACAGTAGAACATTCTAGCCTTCTGCTTTTCGTTCATTTGCACACCGAAATCAGTCTTGGTACGGAAAGACTTGACACGACTTTTCTTCTCCTCTCTCAAAGCGTATTTTTGTGTTTGAGTCTTCTCAAACACATGAGCCTTTAGACGACGAGCTATTTTGTACTTTGGACCGATTTTCATCCCGTTAGATAGTTAGTTTAATAATCACTGCAACCCCAGATAAATAACGATATTTATTATTTGTGTATTTTAATTTAAACATGTTCTCTAACGGGATTATACTCGACGAGGTTTCTTAGGTTTAGGGCCATTGTGTGGGATCGGGGTCTCGTCCTTGATGCCGACCAAAGTCACTCCTTTAGAAATAAAACCTCTGATGCCAGACTCTCGACCCAAACCAACCCCCTTCACCACCACCGCGACTTCTTTGACTCCTAGAGTTTGGGCTTTGAGAGCCAGGGTCTCACCAACTTTGGCGGCTGCAAATGGAGTACCTTTCTTAGCCCCCTTAAAACCAAGACTACCGCTTGATGAGCTAGCGAAAACATTGCCTTTCTTGTCAGTCAAAGTCAGAGCAGTGTTATTGTAGGTGGAACGAACATAGAGTACTCCAGACTCTAGTCTTTTTTTGGTAGAACCTTTCTCGGCAGCCCCCTTTGCCACCTCGCTGGTCTCTCCTTCAGTTTTTACTATTCTCTTCTTTCCCATCCTAATATAATTAATTCATTAACGTTATTTCTTATCGACTGCTCGACGACCAGTACCCATGGTCTTCCTGACATTACCTCGGCGAGTTCTTGAGTTGGTCTTAGTGCGCTGACCACGTGAAGGAAGTGATCGGGCGTGTCGTACACCTCGGTAAGCCTTGATATCCTTGAGTCGCTTGATGTTAGCAGCTACCTCTCTCTTCAGATCGCCTTCTATTTTTAGGTTTTCAATCACCTTTTTTATGGCGTTCTCTTGATCTGCTGTCAGATCTTTGGCTTTGGTGGCCCAATCGATCTTGGCTTCATCTAAAATCTTCTGCGCCCTAGACCTACCAACTCCAAAAAGAGTAGTGAGTCCGATTTCCAATCTTTTAGTATCTGGTATGGTAATTCCTAAAATTCTCATGGGCTTTCAATATTTAAATCTTAACCTTGTCTCTGCTTATGTTTCGGATTGCTTTTACAAATAACAAACAAGACACCCTCCCGGCGAACCAGTTTGCATTTTGGACACATTTTTTTTACCGAAGCTTTGACTTTCATAATATTAGACTACGCATTCGAAGGGTTGGCTGGCCTAGACTGATGATCCAGACGACGCACAATCCTGCCCCGACCTCCATAGGGGTCGAGTACCACCTCAACCGAATCACCGACCAAAACCTTAATCCTATTAAGTCTCATCTTACCGGACAGATAGGCGATCAGTTCTTCCTCGCCTATTTTCACGCGAAAAAGAGCATTCGGAAGAGCCTCCGTTACTAAACCAACGCTACTACCCTGCCTCGCTTTATCTATCATTTAAAATGAAACAACAACAATGAAAGAGGTTAGCATATAAGTATTATAGAGTCAATACTATTCTCCATTTGTCGTTTTGACCTTTATTTTCAACGGGTCTGAAGGGAAGGATTGCTTCCAAATAGGCCTGATCGTCACTGTAATAGAGGAGATGCCAGCAAATTCGTCCATTATCTTGGTCACCTCCTTTTTAGGCATACCGACCAGCTTTTCACCTATCAGCTCATTGTCTATTTCTGCCACCAACCCAGCCTTACCAGCAATAGCCAGCTCTATTTTTTCCGGAGCAGCAAACTTTTCTGGTTTTTTAGTAATTTGTAGACCAGCAAAATTTTGGACAGAAGACTTGATCGATTGCCACTCTGGATAGCCGCTTATATATTTTTCAATAATACGATTTGAAAGATCAGTGGCATTGAGTAAAACAGCATAAGCTGTAACCTCTCTACCAAGAGTCACCGAGGCCGATTCGTCCACTTGGGGCAGCTCTTTATATTCGTAAACAAGGGCGTTTGGCAACAATACCAACCCGCTTGGTATTTTCGATCTTAACTCTTGTTCTAGGGCGGACTTTGTTTCTGACTCGATCTGGTCAAAGGCAACTTTCTTGTCCTCTTCTTTGACAGTTTTCATTTTACCTACAAAACCGCCCGCCATCTCGGTGATCGATCTGGCGTAAAAAGATTTGTAACGCTCGGCATCATTCTTGAAGCCAGGGATGGTGAAGTCGGTTTTTTTGATGTTGTACTTGTCTCCCGGCTCGTCTGCCACCACTTCGACCTCCACACTACCCGGCCCAGCTGAAGTTTTGCCTGGTACCACGACTGATTCTGGAATTCGGTAAATCAAACCCTCCGGAGTTTCGAAACGAGTCCGGACAATCAGTCTTTGTGGTTCAGCTGAAAAATTGTTGTAGATCATTATCCTACCTCTCGCCTCCTTCTCAACAGATTCTTCTCCAAGAGCCGGTACTGATACCGTCTTGGATTTGGTCAATTTTAGAATCTCATATCTCACACTTTTCTCACTAGCCTCGACAGTTGCCAAAATATCAGTCGCCACATCAAGAGCCTGGGTTTTGGGAGTGATCGAAACAGTAGCCGAAGCAAAAACCGTCATCATCGCAACCAAAAAAGCAGCCACTAACAAACCACTCGCACCAAAAAAAAGATACTTTCTCTTACCTCCCTTGCTCACCGGGGATGCCACTTTAGGAACCTGGCTCTCTTTGGGATAGTAATACTCATAAGCCTTGTTCTCTCTCATATCATGAGTCTCCTCTGGGCGCTGGAAATCTGATATTTTTCCCGCCGCTACAGTATAATCTAGCTGTTTTTGAGATATTGGTTCTGGCTTGATAATGATGGGCGCTTTCCTCCGGCCACTGCTGGGAATAGGAATATTTCTGATGCTTCTTTTCTCTGGAGGTACCACGTCGCTAAATTGTACTTTTGGCATGTTGCCTTTATTGTACAACTTTTAAAAAGAAATAAAAAAAACTTTTTGGGGAAAAAGAAAACTCACCCAAAATATGGATGAGTCTTTAGTTTTGATCATCAACCAAAACCAAAAGAAGAAGGACTACAAGCTAGCCCTAAGGTAAGCGGCCTCCTTTTTCGGCATCATCGACTTCGTTTAGAAAACTCTTGAATTTTTCTTCCCACTTATCGGTAAACTGCGTTCGGAACAGTAACCGAAGCATTAGGAGACATATGACTCCCAGCAAAAACTCCATAGCCACCATCCAAAACCTCGATATGGTTTGAATGCTTCCATCAATCGCACGGATCTTCGCCTCTGGAAAAAAACCAAAAGCATCAAGTCCTGCATACACAAAAAAACTCAGGGCAGACACTGCAGTAACGACGTATCCGATTTTTGAAGCAAAACCCATCTCCTCGAAGCTAAGGTGTTTAATCTGTAAAGCAGCCATGCCGTCGATCATCACCTTATCATCAGATATTTGCTTCTTTAGTGCGTCGTACAGATCTTCGGAATCAATGCGCGACTGCGCATAATACCCAAGTCCAATAATCAGAAAGACACCGACAAACTGCGTGAGTGAGCCAGCAGTCTTCCAGAATTCACTGACTGGGATTTTCATGTGATGAGGTATCAAACCCACCATCACGAAGAATACAGAAAGCATCAGAAGTGCACTGAACGCACCTCGACCTTTGTTTGTCAAAAGCTTATCCATCTCAAACCTCCATATTGTTTCTATCACAAAAAGTATTTTAAGTCAACACCGCTTTGATGCGGCGGGTGCCTTGAGCGACTGCTTCTTCTTTTGAAATTTTAAAATTACCCAAAACTCCAGTGTTAGATACATGCGGGCCGCCGCAAAATTCCTTTGAGTAGGCTTCGGCGAGAGATGAGCCAATATAATAGACGGAAACCTGATCACCATACTTGTCACCAAAAAAATGTAAGGCGCCGATCTTTTCGGCCTCTTCTTTTGGCAAGATGACATTTTGCACCGGCAGATCTGCTTTTATTTTTTGATTAACAATATCTTCTACTTGTCTTTTTTCTTCATCGGTCATTTTTTGCGGATGCGAAAAATCAAAACGGAGTCGCTCCGGAGTAATGTTACTTCCCTTCTGCTCCACATGAGTACCTAGCACTTCGCGCAAGGCCTGATGCAAAAGATGAGTCGCGGTATGATATTTGACCGACATTTCACTCGTGTCCCCCAACCCCCCTTTAAATTTTTGCTCCGATCCAGCTCGAGAAAGTTCTTGGTGCTCCTCTAAGTATTTATTAAATTTTTCTTCATCAACCTGCATTCCTCGTTCTTTCGCAAGCTCTTTGGTAAATTCGAAAGGAAATCCGTAGCTAGTAAAAAGACGAAATGCCTCAAAAGCAGGAAATTCTCTAGTAGCGGGGCCATCTCCACCCAAAACTCCCCAACCAACCAAATTATTTTCTACGTGATTAAATTCTTTCAATCCCTGGTCCAAAGTCTTTCTAAACCTCTCTTCTTCTTGGTTTATCACACTCTTGATTTCATCCATTTTTTTATAAGCGTTCGAGTAAACTTCTTGGTATGGTTGTAATAAGTATTGAACCAAATCTGAGAGTCTCTGATCTTTTATACCTAATTTATCAAAATATAAAACTGATCTTCTTAAAAGACGGCGCACAAAATAGTTTTTGTCTGTGTTGCCCGGCAAGACCCCGTCGGCTATCAAAAACACAGACGCCCGAAGATGGTCGAGGATCACTCTAAAGTATTTCGTGTAGTTTTGATCTGAATATTTTTTGCCAGATATTTCTTCTATCCTAGCCAGACAATCCGCAAAAAAATCTGTTTTGAAAACATCATTGTCGTTATTACTTGCCATCACCAATCTTTCCAACCCACCACCAAAATCGATGTTTTTTTGTGGCAATTCTTCAAAACCAGTTGCCACTTTTTTGTACTGCATAAAAACGTTGTTACCGATTTCAAGATATCTACCACAATCACAATTTGGGTGGCAATTTTCCCCAAATTTTTTGTCATGCTCCACATCTGTAAACTCATAAAACATCTCCGAATCCGGGCCACCAGGTTCCCCTTCTGGCATATTATCGGGCACACCGGATCGGCTCCACCAGTTTTTACGACTGTCATAATAAAATATCCTGCCCCCTTGCATGCCAACCTTATACCCATTCTCCTCACTTCCTATCTCCACCTCTTTGGCTTCGATGTCGTATTTACCAAAAAGCGACTTCCATATCTCACCCGCTTCAAAATCTTTTTCAATGCCATTCTTGGCATCACCAATAAAAGCAGTCACAAAAATTTTATTTGGGTCTAAACCAATTTCTTCTACCAAAAATTGAAACATCCAATCTATCTGCTCTTTCTTGAAATAATCACCAAAAGACCAGTTGCCCAACATTTCAAAAAAAGTAGTGTGCCTATTGTCCCCCACATCTTCAATATCACCGGTCCGAAAACATTTTTGTGAATCAGCAACCCGCTTGCCGCTTGGATGCGTTTTACCTAAAAGAAATGGGACCATTGGTTGCATTCCGCTACCCGTAAAGAGAGTGGTCGGGTCATTCTCGGGTACAAGCGAAGCACTCGGAACAATCTTATGCCCCCTTTTCTCAAAAAACGCCAAAAATCTTTTTCGCACTTCTCCGGATTTCATGATTTTAAGATACCATATTTTCTTTATTTCTTATTCCTATTAACCCACCACTTGCTCTTCTGGGCTTTTTTATCAAACCACCAATCATTGGAATCGGTTTTCAAAATTTCTTTTACCAATATTTGCGCATTTTTTGTTTTCAATCTCTTAACAGCTGATTTGATCCAAAGCAAAGCTCTCTCATTACCCTTATCAACCTCTTCCTTTAGAGCCAGTATCCATTCCAAGTTATCAGCATCTTTAACTAAGATTGCTTCTTTGGTTTTTCGCTCTTCATATTCATTTATCATTGCCAAAATTTTGTCACCAAAAGGTACAGAAGCAGCCAAGTCTTCATGAGCTTCTTTCTCTTTTCTTTCAACATATTTTTGGTGCACGTAATTCAAATCAGAAATTCTAGCTTCTCCGATATCGTGCAGTATGCACATCTGCAAAACTTTTGACACATCAACATCTCCATCTATCATTGCCAACATAAATCCTATATAAGACACTCGGTTTAAATGTTCAGCAACTGACTGTTCTCCCGTACCCAAAAAATGAAAGCCACTTCTTGGGGTCTTAGCCAAAATCCCAACCTCAAAAAGAAAGTTGGCTATTTGTTTGTAATCATTTTTCTTATTTTTAGCCATTGTTTTTTATTACTTTCTTACTATTGTGCCAGAGCTTTTCCAGCTCACCGATATTCTCTTTGATCCGGCCGAGGCCGATTTCAAAAAGTTTTTTGTTCGGATTGATACCAATTTTTTTAAAGATATTTTCCGGAGAGTCCGAACCACCAGCCGAGAGAAATTGGATCACGTCTTTTATTTTCGATTTGTCTTTCTTGTATCGCTCATAGAGCGCATCGGAAATAAGCTGACCGAAGGCATAGGAATAAACATAGAAAAAGTTGCGAATATGCGACCAATTTACGAAGAAGTAGCCGTCTATCAACTCCAAATCAAAGAGTGGACCAAGGTACGAGCTCATGTGTTTGTTCATCAGCTCAGCGATTTTCTCTTTGGGCAAAAAACCTTCTTTGCGGATAGTGAGGTGAAGTTCATTCTCAAAATTGAAACAGGCAATCTGGCGGAAGATGGTGGCAATATCATCGTTGATCTTGTCGTGTAGCAGAATCATTTTCTCTGAATCAGAAACATTTTTGAGAGCATCCTCAAAAACCAAGTTTTCAAAGAAAGTACTCGCCACTTCAGCGACCGCGATCGTATAATCTTCATACAAAGGTCGTTGGGTTTTCGAATATTTGCTGTGCAGAGCATGGCCCATCTCGTGAGCCAAAGTGGTGATCGATCTAAAATCTTCAATATGATTTAGGAGCACATAAGAAGGTAGGCCGGTACAAGAAGAACAGAAGGCCCCACTGGTTTTGCCCTTCTTGGGAAAAACGTCCACTAAACCTCGCTCCAGCATTTCTTTGACAAAAGCGCCGAAACTTGGATCAGCTTCATTGAATGAACGGATCACTCTTTCCGTTGCTTCTTCAAAGCCAATCTTCACTTGAGCCGAGCCGACTTTAGCCGCCCGGTCGGCATAGGTCAGCCTTTTTTCACCCAGCATTTCGGCTTTCAACTTGAAAAAACGGTGAGCAATCTCAA
This sequence comes from uncultured Candidatus Saccharibacteria bacterium, assembly GCA_964630525.1. Taxonomy (GTDB): domain Bacteria; phylum Patescibacteriota; class Minisyncoccia; order Phycocordibacterales; family WO2-35-19; genus CAZVUY01. The sequence goes on along the minus strand of CAZVUY010000003.1, from coordinate 112,335 downwards.
AATTTTTGGTTACTGCCTCTGTCAGTTCCCTCACCGTCTTTGGTTCATTTTCATAACCTTTGACAGTTTCTTCATAAGGAGTTTTGAACCCTCGCAATTCATCACTGATTTTCTTGTTGGTCACGATCGCATTTATTTCGCTTTCCGAAAAATCAGCCACGTTTTCGTAAACCTTCATCAATTTTTGATGTAGCTCTCTTCTTGCTTTCGTCGGCAAAGTAGAAATTTTTGAGCCAGCTTCAGAGATAGGCACTGGCCTCCCCTCGTGTTCCACTTCTTGCTTATTCAAAAGCCGAGCAAAACCAGAAACCCACATCTGGTGAGAGGGTGCGCTTTTTAGATTCATTATTTTTTCTTCCGCTTCACTCAAATCATGTTTGGCATTTTCAAAGACTTTAGTCAAAAAATATTTAAAAGGCGCCAACTCTTTTGATTTCAAAAATTTGGGTTGTAGATTTTTGGATATTTTCCCAACTTCCAGCATAAAAAATTCCACTTCATTCCCAAGTTTGGAATAAAAATCAGAGAGTTTGGCGAGCTCGGCTTGAGCTTCATTGTCCAGCGCATTCAAGCTCTTTCGGTACGAATAGTAAGCACTCGGCCGGGAGCTAGATGGATTGGCTCCTAATTTTTCATATTCTAAAATAGCCCCCGCTAGCGCCTTTGGATTTTTAAGATGCTTTTTGTTTTGGCGATATTTTTTGGCAAATGCCAAATACTCTTTTTTAGTAGTAGCCAGATCTTTGGCTACCTGCCTTTTCACCTCTCCTTTATAGATATGACCCAAATCCCACTCCGTTTTGTATTTCATAGGAAAACCTTACTACAAATTTTTCAAAACCTCAAAATCTTTTTTTAAAATATCTTTGGTATGGGAGTTGTAGACAGCAACGGCTGGGTGATAGAGAGGGATAATTTTGATCGGACCATAAGTAGCCAGGGCTTCATATGTTTTGCCATGAGCTTTGCTGATCGGTTCTAACTTGAGAGACAGGTCAAACTTCGGCATAACATACCCCATCGCATACCGACCCAAAGTTGCGATCACTCTCGGTTGGATAATCTCAATTTGTCGATCCAAAAACGGACCATAAATTTTTATCTCCTCCGGCAACGGATCCCTATTTTGTGGCGGCCGATCTTTGACGATATTGGTCACATATATTTCGCTCCGCTCAATACCTACAGCCCCTAAGAGCTCGTCCAAAATTTTACCGGCCGCCCCGCAAAATGGTCGGCCGGTCTTGGCTTCGTTCCTACCCGGCGCCTCACCGATAAACATGATTTTGGCAAAATGACTTCCCTCCCCGATCACCGGCAGATTTTTATTTTCAACCCGAAATTTATATAGTGGCGAGTTTTTCAACTCCACCACTTCGTCACGTATCTTTTTTAACAATTCTCTCCTCTCTTCTACTGTTTGAGACATGCGGCAATTATGTTATAAATGGAGGAGAGGTGCAACTATGAATCAGAAGGGGTTGGTTAAGATTCGCTTTATTGATATTATTATCCTGCTTTGGATAGTAATAGTTCTTATTAACGAGTTTTTCTCAGGGGCGCCAAACTAGAGCGCCTCTTCTGCTTTTAATAATTTGATTTTGTTGGCTCGCCCACGATTGTATTCACCGGCTACTCCGTCGCTACGAATCACTCGGTGACAAGGAATTTTGGGATCATAATTTTGCTTCAAAACACTCCCGACTGCCCGAGCCGCATTTGGACTCCCTGCAAATTTGGCCACTTGTTTGTAGGTCAAAATTTTCCCCCTTGGTATTTTCCTTACAACCTCCAAAACTTTCTGTGTAAAAGTTATTTGTGTTTTTATTTTTGTTTTCATACTATTTTCATTAGGAGAACAGGATGAGTTTGAGTAATTTCAGAAAGCTCTTGGCGCGGACCGATTTCATCATCGCTCAAACCAAGGGGAAAGATACTTTCCGTCTACCGGACCCTCTCAAGAAGAGAAAGGGCTAGGCAGACAAACCAGTGTGGCGAACCGAAAGGTTCGCCACTACTATTTTAAAGAATTATTTACATTATTTATATAAGCACAATACTCGCAAACCGGAGAAGATTTTGGTATTTCTCCATCTAAACATTCTTTCATTTTTAGCAAAGTTTTTTCTATCCAATCAGCGGAACCAGTGTAAGGAATCAGGGTCACATCAAACTCTAGTTTCCCATCGAAGGCTTCCCTGTCTCTTTTGCCATTGGCGTAAACGAAATACCCAGTGTCACTAACCTTAAAACCATTTTGGCGCAAGAGCCATTGGTAAACTTCCATTTGCCTCTTGTAACCATCTTGCCACTCGGCATCCAAATTTACTTTTTCATCTTTACTAGTCGCCTTGTAGTCAACTACGATAAGCTCCTGATTTTGATTGATCCAAACATCATCTACCCCGCCGAAAACAATAAAATTGGTTGGTTCATGGAAAAACTCTACTCCTTTGAAGGTATCTCTCCAGGTGTCCATGTTTTGATGAGCCAAAGGTACTGCCTCGACTCCATAAGCATCCATGAGAGGATGCGGTGTTTTTTGAGCTCGATGCAAGTCAAATTCTTTTTTAAGCAAAATATCGACTGCGCTGTTTAGGTTGAAAGGGAAACCTTGTGGTCTCGACACCCCCAGCCGACGATCAAGGTAGAAACAACGCGGGCATTGGATGAAAAGGTCGATTTTGGACCGGCTTATTTTGAAAGCCTCCTTTGCTTTCGGATCATAAAGTTTTTTGCGATAAAAGGCCATCAGTTAGAAATAATTTCAATCTCCTCCAACATTTTATCTAACTTGTTTTTATTTAGTCCGGTTTGAAGCACCACATCCGGATTGTCCTTAGCCTGTTTACAGAGCACTATACCGGCAGCCATCAGAAGCTTTTCGTCACTCGGGTTGATAGAGGTGAGGCAGGTGATCGGATGAAGCCTGGCATCTTCGATCAAATCTTGCAAACTGCCATCTTCTGGATAATTCCAGCCGACCAATTTCATTCCTCGGCAATTGGCATATTTGATCGCTGCTTCCGAAAACTTGGTATTGGTGACAAGCCAACCTTCATCTAATTTACGTTTGTGACCAAAATCAAATTCTTGATCTACCAAATCTTCCCAACGCGCTTTGACATAAAGCGCCACCTTCAGATCAGACTTGATACCGAAGATATTGTGAAACTTTGCTTCCACCATGATCAATTTTTCTGGATTCCAAGCCACAATATCGATCTCGTGTTCAGCGCAGTGACCTTGAGCAATAAAATCAGTTGCAGTCTCAAAACCTTTGGCCTGGAAAATCTGAGCGACAAACTGTTCAAACGGAAAACCGGAAGGACCCAAATCCATGATGGCATTTCTCAAGGAATAACGAGCAGTTACCTTTGGCACATTTTCCTGTTTAAGGAGGTCGAAAGCTCGAGTATAAATCTCTTTGGTAGTATCACCATCTTTTAGAACTCCAACTATTTGATCAATGATCCTGTTGGTCGTTTCTTCTCCCGCACCAGCTTTACGTAAAGAATTGCGAAGTTTTTGCGGATCGAAAACTTCTCTCTCGCCCGTAGCTTTGACTATAGTGACACCATCATTCATAGATGAGTATTATATAACATATTTACAATATTTCAGACATCACGCCGCCACCAATACAAATTTCACCCTGATACAAAACGAGTGATTGACCGAGAGATACTCCTTGTTGGTATTTGGCTAGGCTCACGACCACCCCACCTTCCTCAATCTTAATTTGGCATTTTATTTTTTCACCCCGATATCTCACTCTGGCGGTATAAAACTTTTTCAAATCAGGCTCTTTGCCTTGATTCCAGTTTACATCTGACAAGGCAATCTTTTGTCTAACTCTCTCTTTCTTTTCTCCAGTATTCAACCTGGGTGCAACAGTGATGGTATTTTTAACTATATCTTTAGCCACCACATACAGCGGCACTTCGTTGTCCCTCTTTTGGGTAACCCTAAAACCATGCCTCTCCCCAATCGTATAAAATACAGCACTATCATGTTCGCCCACCACTTCACCTTTTTCATTAATCACCTCGCCTTTTGCTGATTGTAAATAATCTTTCAAAAATTCTTTTATATCGATCTTGCCAAGGAAGCACAGACCCTGGCTGTCTTTCCGAGTGGCCTGCGGCAAACCAAATTTCACCGCCAACTTCCTCACCCCTTCTTTCTCAAGATGACCGACCGGAAAGAGCGTACGAGCAAGCTGCTCTTGAGTAAGAGTCCAGAGGAAATATGATTGATCTTTGTTTTTATCTTTCGCTTCACTCAAGATATAGCTTGGAGCTAAAAGCTTGGAGCTAAGAGGTTTGGAATTGGAAATTTTTACTTTAAGCTCTAAGCTTTTAGCTTTTAGCTTTTGAGCATAATGCCCGGTCGCCACAAAATCTGCTCCATTTTTTAAAGCGAACTTCAAAAAATGGCCAAATTTTATTTCTTTGTTGCACATAACATCCGGGTTTGGAGTTTTACCCTCTTTGTATTCTTTTATCATGTAGTCCACCACTTCCTGTTTGTATTCTTTTTCCAAATCCAAAGTTAAAAATGGTATGTCCAAAACAGCTGCCGCTCGCATAGCGCTCCGCCTGTCTTCTTTCCATGTGCACGGATATTTTATATGCCTGTGGTTTGACGTCGAGGCTGGGTCCCAGGCCTTTATAAAAACTCCGGTCACCTCGTAACCTTCTTTTTTTAAGAGCGCCGCACTCACCGCCGAGTCCACCCCACCGGAGAGTCCGACAAACACCCTTCCTTTTTTCGCTTGATCTTGTAGTAGAAAATTCGATTGGGCCTTGCCTGCTTTTTTAGGGCTATGGAATTTTTCACTACTTGGTTGACTTTTCATAACAGTATGTTAGTTTATTTTCGGAAAGTTCGCAAGAAAGGAGCTTTGGATGAATTTCCAGTTTGAAATAAAAAATGTTGAATTCAACAATCCTGACTTCAACCACATCGTAACAGCCCAAACCGTTACATCCTTGATGTTACAGTGTGAGGTTATAAATCAAGGTGTTTCGTTGCCAAAAGATTCAATAGTTCGACTTGAAATAGAAAGGTACCAGCAGTCAGGACATAATATTTTCTCGGTTCAATTTCTTGTGCGTTTTATTTGTCAATCGGGGTCTTGGGCAACCAGAATCTTTTGCTGTTTGTCCACAGATTCCGACCCCAACCCAATGTTTTTCCTCGCGAAAGGGGTGGGGCAGGCAAAACCAATGGAGGTCTACAAAGCCGTGTTCGAAAAAGCTCTGGAGAGATTACCGGCAGGCCAATAAACCAGAGCGAGCCGTACTCGGAGGACGGCTCGCTTTCTATTTTTTCAATCTTTAAATCTTTCAATATTTTAATCGCTACCTCAAATACCGCTCCCTATTCACCTGATGCCCCTCAAAGTCGGAAGCGTAGTAAAGGTTACCTGACTTGTCAGACATGAAGTAAAGGTAATTAGTCGGGGTCGGGGTGATAGCGGCGCGAATAGAATCAATCCCCGGGTTGCTGATCGCCGTCGGCGGCAAACCTTTGTTTATATAAGTATTGTAAGGATGATCTTCTTTTAAATCTTCGTTGGTCAAAGTGTAGCTGTGCTTGCCGTTGTAATATTTGAAAGGAGCATCCACCTGCATTGGCATTTCCATCCTGATCCGCTTCCAAAGAATACCGGAAATAATCCTTTTATCGGCAAGTGACTTGTTAGCCTCATCTTCAATGATAGAAGCCATGATCACCACCTCATGCAGCGGCTTTTCAAACTTTGCAATATCAGCTTCATAAGTACTCACCTGTCGCGCAAAATTCTCGCGCATGGTCAAGATGACATCGCCCGCCTTGGTATTGGGCATAAAAAAGTAAGTATCGGGGAATAAGTAACCTTCAAAATCACCGCTATCAACCTCGCTTATAAAATCACTTGAATTAAAAGCGGGTAACTGTTCATCTAAGATGTCAGCAATTTCCATTGAGGAAAGACCTTCCGGGATAGTGACTCGAAAAGGGATAAGCCCAAATTTACCCTGATGCAACACCTTAGCAACACTAAAAACATTTTTTGCTTTTGGGAAATAATAATCTCCGGCAATCACCCTATTTTGTCCACCTGAAATAGTGATAAAAACCCTAAGCCAAAATGACGAACGAACCACCCCTTTGCTAGCAAAATCGTTCACTATTTGAGAAAGAGGCTCACCTCGTTCAACAGTAACTAATGCATTTTCAGGGAATGGTCGTGGTGAACGCCAACAAAAAATATAGAAACTAAAAAAGAATGAGAAAAGTACCAGACCAGTAGCTGCGATTTTGAAAATATGCCTTGAAAGAAATGGGGAGTAACCGAAAATATGGAGTCGCCAAAGTATAACTTTTGGATTGGTGCCGACAATCACCCGCAGGCTTTCTGTCTCGGCTAAAAATCTTCTCCACAATTTTGAGATTTGAGTTTTGAAATTTGAAATTTTTATCATATCGGTAAATTGGAAGGTGCTTCAGCTTTCTTAGAATTAACTCTTTCGAAGGTTGGTGTCATGGCGACCGATCCAACAAAATGGAAAATTGTGGCCAACTCTTCAGCATTCAGTACAAACGGTTTGTGATAAAACTTTTTACCAACATAAGGTGAGTGAAAAAATCTTCTGAGTTTATACTCATCAAGAAAAATTGGTTTTAGTTTTTCTTTGGCCCCAAACCACTCTTGCCAAGGGTAATCGAAGATAGTCATCCCACCAGCCGGCTTGAATCCATTCAAACCATTTGAACCATACTGTTTGAGAGCCCCGGTAATACCGCCAATGTTGGCTGAATTAAATTTTTCTTTATCAGTCAAATAGATGGCTCGGATACCACAATCAAAAGGTAGTTTGGTGACACTCCTCTCTAAAGCGGCGATTTTATCTGCTTCACCTTTGGTTGGAATCCGACCAAAACTAGCACCCTCAACCTTCATGCTCTCAATGATTGTTTTTATTTGATTTTTGGCCTCATCCTTCCAAGCATCTTCCTTTTCATCAAAAAGATCGAGAACACGACGTTTCTTGTGAGCTCGCACTAATATTTGGATCCAAATATTCTGACCACTCACGATCGAACCAAGGAACTCGATCATCGAGGTCATCGGATCAATCTTGAACTCTTCTTTAGGATCTTTCTCCAGACCATAATCAATATAGGTCTTAATGGGATACGGATCAGCTTCAGCCAACTCAAAGCCGCAAGCCCAAACTTCATTGGCCTCCGGATTGTAGAAAAACGGCAAAGTATAGTCTTTGACTTCATAAACCTCGACACCTGGGTATTGAGAATAGATCTGAGACTCGATCAAGTTGCGATACTTGGGTCGAGTCCAAATGTAGAAACTCACTTTACCTCCAGAAGAGACTATCTCGAGAGAAAACCAATCTCTTTTTTTGCCAAGCCAAAGACGATCGATCCAGGTACTCTCCCCACCACCTTGATGCAAAACCTGAAGCACGATCTCCATCGCCGCAGGTGATTTAAATACTTCTCTCGGCAATTTGATTTCAAGCAAAATACTCCCCAAGCCAGCGAAATAAGCTGAGCGGCGATAGTAAATCCAGGCATTAAAAAGAGTAACGAGGAAAAAAACAGGCAACCAAACAGGCATCGCTAAGTAGATATATTTGAAAGCTTGAACAAGAGCATTCCCTATCTCTGGGGGTATAAAATCTGGCATGTCCAAATTATAGCACAGGACTTTTTAGGCAATTGTGTATACTCCTTGTTTGGTCTTTTTAAAATACTTTGGGTTTTGGAGGTTGACCATTACAGTGTTTGGTTTGACATATCGCTCTTTCAATACTCTCTCCAAGATATCCTCTTTCGAAAGTGGTCCATTCTTTTTGATGATTTCCCGGATCACATCTTTGACAACACCGGTCGAATAACCCCATTCTTTGAGAGCATAGAGGCCGCGGCCCACCAAAACAAATCTCGGATCCTTGATCAATTCATTGTGAGTTGTCGCTACGTGAGCCTTCTTCTTGAAAACTTCGCTGATCAATTTGGCAACTTCCCGAAAATGAATAGGAGAACCGTGTCGACGCAAGATAAGATAAGCATAATCCCTGACACCTTTGGTTTTGATGTTGGAAGATTTGGTTTTACCCCATTCACCGAGCGGATTCTTAGAAATGTTTTTAGAAAGAGAAAGCCATCGAGTGATGATCTCATCCTGTTTATAATCTTCAGAAACGTCTTTCAAATGTTCCAAAAAAGAAGAGATCATTTCTGACTCTGGCACGATCGCGTCATCAGAGAGTTTGGTATAGAGCTTGCGAAGAGCATCTTCAATCCTTTCGGACAAAGCTTTATCGATATGCCAACGATGTTTAAATTCACTGTCTTCCTTGATCTTGTTGAAATCATCACCTACTACTAGCAAAAAATGAAGGTGTTTTTTAGTACTCTCATCTTTTGCTAAGTAGTCAAGCAAATCTTCTTCAGAGATAACTCCGCCCATCTTGGCCACGACCGAAAGCAGTTCTTCAAAAACAGGCTTCTCTTTAGTATAAATATCGGATTTGCGAATGTGGTTGATGGCATAATTCTCTATTTGTCGGACACGTTCTCTGGTAATGCCGTATTTTTGACCAATCGCTTCAAGGGTCATTTCATCACCCGCTTGGTTCAGTCCGAATCGACCCACTATCACATCTTGAGCCCTGTTTGGTAGAGAGCCAAGCAGCTTTTTGACCACCTGCTTTGGATTGAAGGAGAGAGTAGCTAATTTATTTTTTTGAACTTCTTTTTTCATCCGATTGAGTTATTTTGATAATAAAATTAAAAAGTTTAATTAGAACGCTCTAAACAATATCATAGAGTAGTTTTTTGTCAAACAAACAGATTATACCACAAAACTAATGATCTTTTTAGGTACAAAGACTGTCTTTTTAACTTCCCCACTCCCTAGCCATTTGGTCACCTCCGGCATCATAAGCGCTCTATCTTTGGCCTCTTGCTCCGAAATATCAGAGCTGGCCTCAAACTTAGCCCTGATTTTGCCATTGATCTGTACTGATATTGTCACTTTATCCTCGACGATTTCAGCTTCATCGTATTCTGGCCACTTTTCGAGATGAATAGAATTTTGATACCCAAAATTATGCCAGATCTCTTCAGTTATGTGTGGTGCAAACGGGGCCAACAACTTCAAAAATACTTCGAATGTTTGTTTGGTTAATTGTGGCTGGTTATTAGTGACCTGTTTCTCCAACTCATTCAGCAATATCATGAGTGCCGAAATGGCGGTGTTGAATTTGAAAGCTTCGATATCTTCAGTAACTTTTTTTATAGTTTTATGCAAAAGAGTTGAGAGCTGAGAGCTTGGAGCTGAGAGCTTTTCTTCCTCTGAGCTTTTAGCTTTAAGCTCTAAGCTTACTCTCCACACTCTTTCCAAAAATCTTCTAACACCAGCGACCCCGCCTAGGTCCCACGGATATTGGCCGGTCTCGTTGTAGGGCCCAATAAAGGCTAGGTACATGCGGACCGTGTCAGCCCCAACTCGAGTCACTTGTTCATCAGGATCAATCACATTACCTTTTGATTTGCTCATCTTTTGACCATCGGGACCGAGGATCAAACCCCGATTCATTCGGTTTAAATATGGTTCTGAATCTTTGACCAAACCCATATCGAAAAGAGCTTTGTGGAAAAAGCGCGAATACAAAAGATGCATCGTCGTATGTTCGGCTCCGCCAGAATATTTGTCGACTGGCAACCAAGCATTCATTTTCTCCTGAGAAGCAAACTCCTGACTATTCTTGGGATCGGTGTACCTCAGAAAATACCAAGAGGAATCAACAAAAGTATCCATTGTGTCGTACTCTGGAGTCCAGCCTTCACCAAAAATTTTTACCACCCTTTCTTTTAGTTCGGCAGATGAAGCGAGTGGTGAAGCACCTCTAGGAGTAAAGTCGATATTGTCTTCCGGCAAAAGCCAAGGCAAATACTCTTCAGGGACTGGCTGCGGCTGACCCTGCGGATCATAAACGATCGGGATTGGCACTCCCCAATAGCGCTGGCGGCTCAACAACCAATCTCGCAATTTATATTTAGTGACTTTTTTGCCAAACTGCTCCAACAAACCCCAATCAGGAGTAATTTCCTTGATCGGCAAATTGTATTTTTGAGCAAAATCAAAATCGCGCTCATCATGAGCTGGTACAGCCATTACCGCCCCAGTCCCATAGCCACCAAGTACATAGTCAGCCACCCAAACCGGTATTTCTTCCCCAGTCGCTGGATTGATAGCCTTTACCCCCTTCAACTCCACACCAGTTTTTTCTTTTTTAGCATCAGTCCTTTCTATTTCCGTTTTTTTCTTTACTGCTTCAATATATTTTTCCACTTCTGCTAGATTCTGGATGCTAGATGCTAGATTTTTAATTGCTGGATGCTCCGGCGCCAAAACAAGGTAAGTAGCACCCAAAAGAGTGTCTGCCCTGGTGGTGAATATATTAATAGCTGAGAGCTTGGAGCTTGGAGCTTGGAGCTGTTCGGACTCTAAGCTTTTAGCTTTAAGCTCAAAGCTTATTTCCGATCCTTCTGACTTCCCTATCCAATTTCTCTGTGCGTCCTTGATGGGCTCAGGCCAATTTAGATTTGCCAGATCGTCAACTAAGCGATCGGCATAATCCGTAATTTTGAAAAACCATTGCTCCAAATCTTTCTGCACCACCTCAGTCCCGCACCTTTCACATTTGCCCGCTATCACCTGTTCATTGGCAAGCACGGTCTGATCTTTGGGACACCAGTTAACATTGGCCCGCCTCTTATAAGCCAAACCTTTTTTGAAAAATTTCAAAAACAACCACTGAGTCCACCTGTAATACTCTGGATCTGCAGTCACCACCTTGCGCGACCAATCAAAAGAGCCGCCCATACTCGAGAGCTGCTGCTCCATGTAGGCTATATTTTCGTAAGTCCACTTTTTAGGATCAAGGCCATGCTTGATCGCCGCGTTCTCTGCCGGCAAACCAAATGCATCGAAACCAATCGGAAAAAGAATATTGAAGTCCTGCATTCGCTTCATTCGAGCAAAAATATCAGGCATCGCAAAAGCGTACCAATGACCTATATGCAGATTGCCCGATGGATACGGGAATTCAAAAAGAAGATAAAAATTCTTATCTCTAGAAGTATCATCTTTGGCTTCGTACATTTTTTCTGCCTTCCACTTCTCTTGCCACTTCTTTTCTATTTCTTGGTGATTATAATTATCCATAACCAAAATATACAACAAAAAACCGCTGATTCAAAGCGGTTTTTTGTTGTAGGGAGCCTACCCCCTTACACTGGTCGGATATGCAATGGGATCGATTTCTCGAGTAAAGCATTGTCGGCCAGCGCTATGCATCCAATTGTCATTATTCATCATGCCACCTTTAAAGTATGGTCCTTCACCCATCATTCCAACACCCCTACCACCATAACCATTGCCTTCAAAAGAGCGGTTGAAACTAGCACAAAGTTCAAATTGCAAATCGCCTCTCTTGCGATATTCATAAGGAGTGCCGGTCTCTGGGTCAAGAGGAATGTTTGGCATCATCTCCGGGATCATGCCATTCATTTGCCAATAATTGATCACCTGCCATTGCAAGTTTTGGAGATCAGAAATTTTTTGATTATCCCACCTCATCAGCCGTTGGGTTCTGGGTGAGCCGATGACTGAAAAACCGAGGATGATACTGATCAAAAGAATGCAGCCGACCGCTACCGCCCATATATTGCGTGCTTTTTCTGATACCCGATCTCGGATATCCTGCAGATAGAACCCAAATACCGCTCCGGAAACCAAAAGTACAGTGAGTGCTTTGAGCAAGAAGGCGGCAGTCAGATCCTGACCATCCAAAAACTTATAGAGTACTGTTACCAAATCCCCCACCAACATGATACCGGCCACAAAAAGAGTGATGTAAGTCAGCCACTTGCGGATCGCCAGGTGCTTTTTCTCGGGAAATTCTTCGTAGCTCCGATGTACCCATCTTGAGAGAACAACAAAAACCGGAAAGACAATAATGAGCGTCGCAACTGGCAAGCTTATTTCGGAACCGTTGTAATAATAGCTATAATATCTAGCAACCTCAGGATAAGACTTGTTGATGATAGTAAACAAAAGGCTAATAAAGTTACCGGCAACTACATAGAGCGAAACTATCATGCCAAGATGGAGGAAGAAGTCCTTGGCGCTAGTACCACGATTTGTGGGGATATTATTTTCCATAAAGTTTTCAATTAAAATAATAAATCAGATTATATCATTAAATTATTAGATCTTAAACTCAATCACATCGCCATCTTTGACAATGTACTCCTTGCCTTCGGTGCGGACCAGACCTTTCTCGCGAGCAGTAGTATAAGAGCCAGCACTTAGCAGATCATCACAATACACCACTTCGGCTCGAATGAATTTGTCTTTAAAATCTGTATGGATCGCCGTACCCGCTTCCGGTGCTGTCGAATTTTTTTTGGTAGTCCAACCCCTGGTTTCGTCCTCTCCGGTAGTGAAAAAAGTTATGAGATCAAGCACTTCGTAAGCTTTTTTGATCAAATCATCAAAACCTTTTTCAAACACCGCATCAACAACAACATAGTTGTTAATTTTCAAAGCCGACGCTTCGGTCGGCTCTCCGACTTCACGTCGGAGTAAATTTTCAATTTCCAAATTTTCACTTGCCTCCGAAGTATTCAGAACATAAAAGATCGGCTTCATGGTGAGAAGTTGCATTTGTTTGACTAGCGGATACTCTTTATCATGGTCGACGTTTACAGCCGACCCTCCGACCACTTCGTGCGTCGGAGCAAAAACAGTGGAAGCAAGTTTTTCGCTCTCCAGTGCTTCTTTTATTTTTTGCAACGCCCCTTGTAAAATCACTGCTTCCTTATCGCCTCTTTTGACATCTTTCTCCAAAGTCCCAAGTCTTTTGCTCACCGTCTGCAAGTCGGCCAAGATAAGCTCGAGGTTGATAGTACCGATATCAAATACCGGATCCACTTTATTATGAACATGAATGATATCTTTGTCCTCAAAGATACGGACCACCTGAGCGATCGCATCTACCTCTCTGATATGAGAGAGAAATTGGTTGCCCAACCCTTCACCCTCCGAAGCGCCTTTTACCAACCCGGCAATGTCAGTAAATTCCACTACCGCTGGAATCGTTTTGGCCGAGTGACTAAGCTCGGCCAGCTTGGTGAGACGATCGTCTGGCACCGGCACAATCCCAACACTCGGATCAATGGTGCAAAAAGGATAATTCTCCGCCGGCACGCTTTTTTTGGTAAGCGCATTAAAAAGGGTGGACTTCCCCACATTCGGCAAACCGACTATCCCAACAGAAATATTGGCCATTGGTATTGAGCTTAACCAAAATTTAGATAAAAAGAAAGCTATTTACATAGTGGCGTTTTGGAGGTAGCTTTACTCCCGGAAGGAGTTCTGATGAAAAAACTCAAAATACTGGCGACTACCAGCTATTCGTCCGGAACTGGGCAACTTACGGAAACCGCCCAAACTGGCCAAGGGCTGCATACCTTTTGCCTGCACAACGACATCTTCGACACCAATCCAGAAGAAGAACTAACCAAGCTGAAGCAGTGTTTGGTTGATGGGAAACTTCGGGCCATTATCTTCGAAAATTGCTGGCTGCCCGGCAAGATCCCCGGTATCTCGCACAAACAGCTCGCTTTTGCCAAAGAGCTGCATGACCTCGGTATCGAATCGTTCTTTCTCTGTCGAGGAGAAGACCAAAATGACAATCTGGGTTGTGAACTATGGCGAGCCCACAAACCGCTCAAGTATCCAGACATGGAAAAACCGGCTTTGCATACCGCTCGTGTTGCTACTTTTATGGGAAGCGAGGTGTTCGACATGAAGACCGGCAAAGTCTATCCGAGAAGTAACGGAGATGGCGGCTGGCGCCAAGTGCAACATGCCATTCGCGAGTATATGGCTTTCCACGAACGGGATTGGCCGAAGATCGTGGAAGTTGTCAAAAAGGAACTTGCTCTATGAACAAAAGAACAGGGCCGTGGATATTCTCCGCGGCCCTTTGTACTACAGTGCATTTCGTATTTCCTCCGAAGTGGCTTTGAGTTCATCTTCCGGAGTTGTCTCGCGACTTCCCGGCCGATATAAAAACTTCCTCGGCTCGTATTCGTAGATACCTTCGTCGCCTTCCTTCCGAGGCACAATGTGCAAGTGAAAATGAGGGACCGACTGGCCAGCGATCTTGTTCACGTTCCAAGCGATATTGAACCCTTCAGCTCCGTAGAGCTTTGTAAGGACATCGACGATCTTCACTCGAAGTTCTTCAATCGCCGACTTTTCTTCTGTGGTCAGGTCCTCATACTTTGCGACACACCTCTTCGGTATAACGAGTGTGTGGCCGGGGGTGATTGGGATGTTGGTTAAGAAAGCCCAAGCCAGATCATTCTCGATAATCTGTCTTTCCTTGATTTCCGGTAACGTGCAATATACACAATTTTTCATACCAAAGGTAATTTATCTTATATTTGTTTGTTAGTAAACCTTACCCGAGAAGTCGGACTATTCTTTTTTATCTACGGTAAAGACCCAGCGGTTGTCCTTGGTAATGCCGTAGTCGATTCCCCTACGGAGTGGAGGCGGTAATTTTATCTCGAAAAAGAAGGGAATTTTCTTAGAAGCCATTGGGTTATGAAAATGCTCGATTGCGTCCCTCCCGTGCCAACAGAAATATTGGCCATGATTTATAGAGTGTAATTAAATTTTGGATAAAAAGAAAGCTCGCGCCAGACACTTGGCCTGACGCGAGAGTGGGCTATTAGGCCCGACGATTGAACATTTCGAATGCGCGTTGAAGGTAGAGTTTGACCCTTAACATATCCAACTGGTCATCTTGGGTGCGAAGCCTGCCTTCTGCATCAATGCTCAGGTTCGGAAACTCCTGAACAAGCGGCTCGATGAGATGAAGCGTATCCGGACCAAGACCACCGGCAATGCCGATACCAACTTCTTTTGTCTTGTAGTGATCGCGGACATCGCGAAGATGATCAGCTCCTTCCTCGGTATTCAGTGGTATTCCCTTACCACCACTTGGATCGATAAGAACTGAATCGATCATCCAACTACAGCATGAGCGGTGGTCATAGACGAGGTAAAGAATACCTCCCAGATGACCACCAATCCGTCCCACATCTTCAAGTGCGCCGCCACCAACCTGCACTACCAGCAACTTGTCAGGGAAAATGTGCTGGTAATTGCGTAGTTCCGTAGCACACGGCCATCGCATGTTGATCTGGAATCCATCGAACTTATCGGGACCAATGAATCGCGTGATCTCGACGAGCTCATGATGAAGCTGGTTACGGTTGTCAGTGTTGTAGTGGATAAGGTTGAGTGCTCGCGGATCATCAGCGAAGATGTCTGCCGCGACCTCTTTCTTCGGATACCGGCCGGGCCATTTGTTTGGCAAACCAGCGAATGTCTTGGAGCTAATAAGAACTCCGACCATGAGACGATGCTTTGATCCCTCAGGGACCATAGCAAGCGCCTCATTTACTTCAGCGCGGGACATGAATCCTGTGACTCCAACGTAGGGACCAACTTTCTTCTGCATTGTGTAAAATCTCCTTTTCCGCGCATAATTCAACCATGTTTTAATAAAACTTGCAATAGCGGATGGATTATGCTATACTATACCTAGATCACTTCGGAAAGGAGGTGATGTACATGACAGAAGAACGCAAAGGGCAAATTGCTCTATTGCTGATGAAGAAGCAACTTCGTGAGAATGGGATCAAGCTACGGCGAGGTCTCAACCGAGAGCTGGCCAACGAGGCCAAAGCCATCGGTATCACTTACGAGGAGTCCGTCGAGTTCGTCACGGAAGTTTATCGTGAACTCTTCGACGCTCAAATTGCTTCCCTTGCAAAGCCGCCGGCTCCTGAGTCGGTAGCGCAGAACAAGGAACACTTCGAGTACGATTAGTACTCATTACTTGCAAACGACAAGGTGAAGTCCTTCGGGATTTCCTAAAAGGCTAATTCTGACTCTCTCGTAGTTTGAGATTAAGTCAGAGAATAAGAACCTAACCTCTCGTTAGCAAGAAGCCCCTAGGAAACTGGGGGCTTTTTATTTTAATTAGAATGCCAGATTACGGATTACCAAATAGCTTGCGGCGAGGAGGAAGTTTTACAACAAATTCAAATGGAATACCTTTCTGTTGGCCAAAATAGTTACGTGTAGTATCTAGACTATGCCGATGCTTAGTTCTGAAGCCATATTTTGGGATTTAAATGTAAAGCTGTGAATATCATTGATTTTTCATCTAACTTGGTATAGAATGAGTCCACGTTTGGCAGTAGTGCCAAATGACATCAACTGCGGGGTCCCAAGTTGAAAGACTTGGGGCTCTTTGCTTTTATGTCGACCTGTACTGGACCCCATTCATTGCACACGAATCTTGTATTCTAAATTGTATTCTGCTGCCGCTAAATCT
Organism: uncultured Candidatus Saccharibacteria bacterium; assembly: GCA_964630525.1. Taxonomy (GTDB): domain Bacteria; phylum Patescibacteriota; class Minisyncoccia; order Phycocordibacterales; family WO2-35-19; genus CAZVUY01. The sequence continues at coordinate 95,830 of CAZVUY010000003.1, read as the reverse complement.
GCAAATTTCTGTGGCGGCATCTTGAGAGCTGAATGAATCCTCATGTGATTGTAGCGGTAGATCGTCTGATATATTTCGTAGACCAACTCACCGAGACTTTTGAATCTAGCAGGATCACCAAAGTCCACCTTAAACTGTGAGTGGAAGCTCTCTTGGTAGCCATTCTCCCACGGACAACCTGGAGCAGATCTGGAAATCATTGTTCCGATATTTGTTAGAGCCTCGATGAATACATCCGCGTTGTATTCACTGCCGTTGTCGGAGTGGAATATCTCCGGCCTTTGGTTGGTCAATATTGCGTTCATTAGAGCAGCTAATACCAACTGAACAGCGTGATTCGTATACACCGCTACGCCGACAATCCGCCTGGTGAACAAATCCATCACGGTGGCGATGTATATGATTTTTCCTTGAAAATTTAAGTGAGTGAAATCTGCTGTCCAGATATGGTTAGGATATGCTGGATATTCTGTCAGGAGCAGGTTTGGATATATCACCCTGATATTCTTGGTTTTCTTCCATTTTCTGCCTCTACGTCTGTATGCTTTGATGCCAAAAAGGTTCATCACTCGCTTCACCGGTTTGCGATTCATATTCAGATGGATTGATATTCTCCTCGATCCATATGATGGATGTTCTCGCAGAACAGATTCAATCTGACACTTCAGAAGCCAATCTTTGTCCGGTTTCTTTGGTCTGTAGTACAGACTACGCAGTGACACACCTAACTCTCGGGCCCGAAGAGCTTTGGTGGTCAGGCTGGTTTCCCTCACTTCTTTTTTTGGGTTTCGGACAGCTTGAGGGTGATCTCGCCCAGAAGCATCTTGAGCTGATCATTTTCTCTTTTAATCTTGAGAAAGTCTGATAGAGATACATTCTCGTCCGTTTTCCTGGCGATCCAAGTATAGATGGTGCCCTCGGCCACTCCGTGATCTTTGGCAGCCTGAACGACAGTTAAACCATCGTTCTTGATGCGATTAATGATTTGCTCCTTAACTTCGGGAGCGATGCGATGCTTTTTCATATACTTGTATATTAGGTGACTAATTATACAAGATCAGTGTGCAAATTTTGGGGTCCGGGCCACTACATTTAGCCCCCGCAATTTTAATCGGATGATTAGAAAAGCTTTGGGACTTGGGTTAACGATAATAATCCTCAAGTTCCTTATGTCCGAAGTGTTTGTCGCCGGAGAAGACCTGCTTGTCAACACACTCAACACCGCAAACGCAGTGATGAGTAATACAAGCAGAAATCTCGAAGCTGGCTTTGATCTAAACCAGCTCGTCCCGCGATAAACAAAACACCCGAGTTGAGCTTTTGCTCCTCGGGTTTTGTGTTATTATTTCGTAAATGGAACGATTGAAGAAAAAATTTTGGAAATATTTGCCGGAGTTTGTTTACGGTTCGATCGATGGCGCCGTGACCACCTTCGCTATTATTGCTGGTATCGCCGGAGCCAGACTAGACTCGGGCATTGTTTTAATTTTGGGCTTTTCGAATGTACTCGCCGACGGCTTTTCTATGGCCTCTTCAAATTATCTCTCCGAAGAATCGCACCAAGACCAAACCAAGCACGAAAGCGGACATTCACATACCAAACCCTGGAAAACAGCCCTGGCCACCTTTTTCTCTTTTATCACTGTCGGTTCGATTCCCCTCGTTGCTTACGTCATAAGCTATTTTTCACCGGAAACAATTAAAGATGAATTCCTCATCGCTTCAATACTAACTCTTATCACGTTTTTCATAATCGGTTTGATTAGAGGCAAAGTATCTCACACTCCAAGCTGGAAAACTGCGTTGCAAACATGTACCATCGGCACTATCGCCGCTTTAGTTGCTTATTTCGTCGGTGCTCTCCTTAAAAATATTGCTTAAAAATTATAGGTATCAGTAAACCTTGCTCCCCCACTTTTTGAGCTTGTTGAGCCACTTTTGCTTCTTCTCTTCTGAAATTCTTTTGAGAGGGCCAATCTTTTTGACTGAGACAGAGAGGCCAGCAAACCACAAAATACCTTTGCGGATTTCATTGGTCGTATCACCAAAGATAATGCGAGTGAAGATGGGTGGAGCATCGGAAGTCACAAAGACTCTCGCGGTGCGACCTTTGAGCAAACCGTCCCACCACAAACCGTTTGGGTGGAAATGAAAAGCAAAACCCGGCAACCAAATACGATCAAACATACCTTTCAGGATAGCCGGCATCGTCGACCACCAAGATGGGTAGATGATCACTAGGTGCTCACACCATTTTATATCCTCCTGGATCTTTTTCAGGTCTGGCTCCAACTCCTGAATTTCGCGATAACCGTGGTGCAGCACTGGATCAAAAGATAGATCGCCCAAGTTGGTAACCCTCACTTCATGACCTTTTTCTCTCGCCCCCTCTGCGTAAGATTCGGCCAATTGGTGGTTGAAGCTTATGGTGTCCGGGTGACCGATAATGATGCAGATTTTCTTCATAGCGATTATTTCATTAACTTTTGTAAATCATCTTTGTATTTTGCCATCACTGACATCGCCGCCACCATCTCCTCTTTGCCATTTTTCATTTCAGCTTGAATTTCAAGAGCGATCTTTTGAAACAGCTCCGGATTTTGTTCGATCAGTTTAAGCATTTGCTCCTGTTGTTCCTTCGGCACATCCTTCAGTTTGGCCTCCACCATCTTTCGAACAAAAAAATCTTTGATTCCCATGTTTATAAACTTTTAACTTTATGCTTTTAATTTTTAGCTTTTAGGTATGTCAGTGCGCCCCAGAGCCCGCCAAAGTCGCCAAGCTTTGCTTTTTTGATCGCCGGCAATTCTGGGAAAATTTTCAACAAACCTTTAAGATATTCTTCGGTTTTGTCGAGAGGAATAGCTGGATCGCCGGTTATCATGGAGCCACCTAGCACCACCACGTTTGGCGACCAGCCAACGATAACATTGTTGAGTCCCACCGCGAGGAAGTAGGCATGCTCATTCCACACTTTCGGATCAGTTATTTCCTTTGGAGACTTACCGGTCTTTTCTTCTAGAGCCTTGCCAGATATCAAATCTTCAAGTCTGTCACCCGCATCGATATCGATTATCTGCTTACCTGGCTCAAAGCCCACTGCCTTCTCGTCGATTTTACCACCAACAATCCGCGCACCGCCCACTCCGGTAGAAACTGTAACATATGCCACAATATCAAAACCTCTGCCAGCGCCATAAACCGCTTCACCAAGCCCAACCATGGCGGCATCGTTTTCAAGATAGATTTCTGCCTGTACCAGGTTCTCCAAATCTGACTTAAACCAACCATAACCCCAGCCAGCAACGCTCCTACTCATACCACCTACAAATTTTTTTGCCTCCCTACCTTTGGTCAAATCTTTTGCAAGCTCTACAAAAATTTTTTTACCTTCTTCATAATTTTTGGGTGTCTCAATCACTCTCGGTTCTTCAAAACTCTCGCCATCGTCTGAATATGCCATCCTTATTTTGGTTCCTCCTATGTCGAATAATATAAAGCCCATAAAATTGTGATTACTGGTTATCAGTTAAATGTTTTTTATACTCCTCCACCGCTGGCTGATCATAAGGGTCGACTCCGAGCAGCTCTGCGAGCTCGAGTGTTGTCGCAATCATAAACGCCATAAAAGCACCGATATTGTATTCGTCGATCTTCTCCATTTCATACTTTTCAAAAGGTAGCGAGGCTTTCTCATAAGCGAGCGCCACATCTCCATAAGCCTTTTCGTTGACACCTCCCCTTATCTCCTCAATTGATCGAACAAAAAGAGTAAAGCGATCTTTTGGTCCGCCCAAATAGAGTTCGAGCATCGAGTGGAGATCGGTCGGACCCAACGAAATAGTTGGTGTCAAAACCGAAAGACTCTCGGCGATCAGCTGCCGGCACCACTTGCCCAAACTTTCAAGTTCGGAATTGAAGAAAAAGAAATCAAGGATCTCAAGACCTTTTTTGTAATTATCAAAAATATTTTGAGCCAAAATCTTGGCGGGACTGTCTTCGCTCTCACAACGTTTATCCATATCAGCCTTACCAGAGAGGAAAGATTCCACATCGAGGTCAACCATCTTCAAAAAAGCAGTATGCGCTACTGTAAAAGCGCTGAACCGGCCGCCCACCTCCCCTTCCCAGGCAATGAGAGAAAACCCTTTCGATTCGGCCATCTGCCAAAGGGGCGAACCCGGAGTAGAGATGACAACAGTCTGTTCGCTGATCGGACCGCCAAATTTTTCAGAAAGTATATCGAAAGTTTTTTGATAAGCTTCGATGGTTTCAGTCGTCCGTCCGGATTTGCTGACCACCAAAAGCACCACCTCGCTGAGATCGGCCGCCACCTCGTTTACAAAATAACTAACTTCTTCATATTCGCGCGAATCCGGCGATTCCAAGAAAAAAACTTTTTTGCCTGTCTCTGGTTTGTGGAGAGTTATCGCTTCCCAAACTGCTTTGGATGCCAGGTCCGACCCACCAATACCAACAAAAAATATGTATTTGGTGTCTTTAAACTTTTCGATCATCCCTCGCATTATAGCATCAAAAAGTGGTTGGCACGATTAAGCCCCGCATCAACAACGTGTGCGGGGCCTAGCACTCCGGGGTAAACACCTCGAAGCCCCTCCCTAGGACTACTGAACCTTGGCCACCTTCTCGTATCCTTTGAGAACTTGCCGGCAACCGCGACAAGTCCCAAACCTGTTGGCATGAGCCAACGAGTTTTTGAAGCAGCAGGAACAAATTACCGCTTCCTCCTTTGCTGCCTGACGCAGTTGTCTTCTCGGGGTATTATTATACCCAAACCCTGGACTCACCATAAAAAATCTCCTTCTAGATTGACCTCCTCGTCAACGGAAGGTCCTCCTCACATTTTATACACCTATTATTTAAAACTTGCAAGAGGTAGTGGAGTTGGGGATAACTTTTGGGCATGAAAGTGGCCGGCGCGTCAGACGCGCCGGCCGGAATATTACTGCATCTGTCTGAATGTAACAGGGATCTTCTTGGGATCCATTTCTGCCATCGAAACAATCGGGATTTCCGATATGATCGCATTCTTGGGCGGCATACCTCCTCCAAATTTTGGAAGAAACTTCAATCCAATATGATCCGGCACATTGTAGGTATGCCGGACAGCCTGCTCAACCACTTTCGGATGAATTCCTTCCGAAAGAAGGATGGGGCTACCACCTTCTAACATCTTCCTCACTTCCTCCATAGACAAGCGCATCAAAAATCTCCTTGAGAAGAAATAACTACTAATAAAAACAATACACTCCTTGACTTAAAAAGTCAAAAAGTGGGGCTGTGGATTAGCGACTTACGAATTCTATCGAGGATGGCACTTCGAAAGTAGAAGGGTCGATCTCAGCGAGTGGTGAGCAGCTAAGTTCCAACTTGTCTTTGAGGCCGACGATCTGAGCCTGCTCTTCCGGTGAAGCATTTTTGGTCGCAGAATTTGTCACTCTCGACTTGAAACCTACATTTTGCAGCGAAGTCCAAATGTATGATTCTTTGCCCCTGACCAGAAGGAAAGTTCTGAAGCTCTCCTCCAAAATTTCAGTATTGATTTTAAATTCACCGTAAATATTGAGCGCATCGGTGGTAAGTACGCCTTGGATCATCGAGGTTTCGTCTTTCTTTTCAAAAGTACAACGATAGGGTTTGCCCAAAGCCATGATATTGCTGATCGCGTATTCCCCCTTCACTTCGCCATTAGTTCCTACCACTGGCAATTCTACCTTGGTCGAAATACGATAAAGATAAACAAGGCCGATAAGTACCAGCAGCCAAACTATCCAAGTGATTGCTTTTTTCATATTGCTAAAATATACCTTTTTTCCCTTTTTTGCTCCACTCTTGCAAAGAAGCCATTTTTATTTCCAATTTACCAGCTGGGCGGACATACTTTCGATTAGTCTTGGGCACAAACAGCTCGTGAGGGGAGCTATCCAGAGCCTGCGCTATCTCATCCAAATCGGCTTCGCTCTCCACCCAATCAGTACCAAACTTTTTCCAAATATCGAAAGGTTTGGAAAAAGAGTGCAAAGTTTTCTCTCCAGAATTTATAAAGTATTCATGGAAATACGACATCGCCAGCTCCCGGGTCGTCCGATAGATCGGATCGCGGTAACGCAAAACACCATGGTTGGTCTTGCTGATCGCTCCCCAAAAACCATTCACCTTGAAAACACACAGGGTGTGATCGCTATCTTTTTGCAAATTTTTCACTTTGAGATCGAGCAAATAGTTGACTAAGAGGTGATGATGCAAGCAAGCACAAGCGAACAGTGCTCCTTCAAAGCAGTGCATTTTGTTTTTCGCTAATGCCTTCTTTGGCGACCAATATGTTTCTCTACTGTTTTCAAAATTGAAAGGAATGGTGTCGAGAAAATCTTGTACCCGTTGCGGTGTCTTGAGTGTCTTGATTAGGTTTTGCATGAAAATATTATACACCTATGTTATCCTACCCCATTATGAAAACCAAAATCATATATTTCACTTTTTCTTTCTTGGCAATCATCGGTCTTTTGGTATTGATCATGCGCTACCAACCAGGCGACCCGACCAACACCAAAGAAGAGCCTCAATTAGAAAAAATAGCACTAAATCCGGAAGTGCCAGAAATGTCCCTACCACTCTCGAATGATCCAAAAGACGCGGCCTGGAATCTATTTCAAAAATATTTGGAATACAACAAAACTCGCAATTTGGCAGGCATCAAAAGTGTAGTCTACAAAATCGCTCCGGTCTGTGAAGATCCAAAGACTCGGATCGACTGCGAAGCCCGGATGGGAGCCGCCTACTCTTACGGTAGCGCTTTCAAAAAATCTGACTTTGTCCATTTCTGGTCAGACGAAAAGCAAGCAATCCTGGCTACCGATTTCTGGATCGAAAATAACAAAGACATGAACCTGATCGGCCGCTTTCGCAGCATTATCTTTTTCCTCAAAGACGAGGCCGGCAATCTCAAAATGCTCAGTTTTAGTCCAACCCAAGGCGGGGCAACAAATAGAGGTGAGGCCGGTGAAGAAGAATTAACAGCTAGAGTCACCCGCTGGTCGGAAGATACCGACCAAGACGGTATCGCTGATTACAATGAAGAATGCCTCGGTGCTAAAGATGGTGAGGTTTGCAATAAAACCAATCCGAAAATGAGAGACACTGACGGTGACGGTCTCTGGGATGGGGTGCAGGCTCTGATACAAAAATTAAATTAAAAAAGGTAACGCCCGAGACCTTACGGTCTCGGGCGTTTTGGGAATGAACAAACGATGAGGCTCAGGCCTTTTTTCGTCGATGCCAGATTCCGAGCCCCATCAGACTCAGTCCAGCAAGCGACAACGTCGCCGGCTCGGGTACATCTCCTACGTTGTCCCAATGGGCGCTATAGTCGTTGACCACCGCGTTGGGAAATGCTGGATCGCCCAAATTGTAGATCTGCATGATCGTGGCGCTGAAACCAGTGGTTCCAGCACCGAGTGTGTTATCGGTGTAAGCAAGATTGCCATTTACGTAGTACTCGTAGGAAGCACCAGTGAATAGCAAGCTCAGTCGGTTCCATGACCCGTACTGGATGGGATCGCTCAAGTTCACCCAAGCAATGTCATCCCACACCCGAAACGTTGGAGTCCCGCCGTAGTTGGTGAATCCGATTATTGGGTAGTCGGTCACCAACGAGCCGTCGGTCATCACCCCCCACATATCGGTCCTCCGCGAGCCATTGGCCTCGCTCCGCCACTCTTCTGGCACCCAGAGATCCGCTGAAAGCGAATCACCTGCGCCGCCAGTCAGGGCGTACTGCATGCCCTGAGTGTTGTAGAACGTGGATTGGAAAGGCCCCGGACGGGAACCGAGACTCTCGTCCGCCGTGGTGGTTATACCGAGCACATTGTCGCGCCCGGCAAAGTTGCCGACGTTGGCGAAAACATTCGGCTGATACCGGTCAGTCACCCAACCGGTAGGTACGCCAGCGAAATCCGGCATCAGCTCCGCGGCCGGAGCCAGGGAAGCAAAAACGAAAATCACAAAAAAGGCGACGATTTGTCGCATACTATCCTCCAAATTCAAAGATCAAATTAAGCCTCATAAAGAGGCCCGGCAGGATACTACATTATTGTTGCAAAAAATGCAAGTCTGGGTTTATTTATGCCCTATGTTTGTTGCGCTCGAGTTCGGTCAGATATTTTTTGCGCAAACGGACACTTTTTGGAGTAATTTCCAAATATTCATCCTCAGCCATTATTTCCAAACCACTTTCGATGGTAACTGGGAGTGGGGGCGCTAGATAAATCTTGTCGTCCGAGCCGGAAGCACGCATGTTGGTAAGTTGTTTGCCTTTGGTTGGGTTGACCACGAGTTCATCACCCTTCGCTGTATTGCCGATCACCATTCCTTCATACACTTCGGTCGTCGGACCAATATAAAGAGTGCCTCGAGTTTGCAGATTGTCGAGCGCGAAAGCAAGCGCCTTGCCAGAAGCCATCGAAGTCATCGAGCCGGTCGGTCTTTTTTGGATTTCACCAGCATAAGGTTTGAAGCCGAGCACGCGACTGGCAAAAATACCTTCCCCTTTGGTGTCTACCACAAATTGGTTGCGGTAACCGAGGAGCCCTCGAGTTGGTCCTTCGAAAATCAGTCGCACATGGTTGTTGTGGTGTCGAGTATTGGTCATGATAGCGCCACGCTTGCCCAACTTTTCGATCACCACCCCCTGCATTTCCTCAGGCACATCGATGGTTACTTCTTCGAAAGGCTCACATTTCACCCCCTCGATCTCTTTGATGATCACCTGCGGTTGAGAAACCTGGAGCTCAAAACCTTCGCGGCGCATATTTTCAAGCAAAATAGCGATATGTAGCTCGCCACGACCATAAACTTTCATTACCTCCTCGTCGAAGTCCACTTTTAGACCTACGTTTATCTCAAGCTCTTTGACCAATCTGTCCCGAATCTGGCGACTAGTCACAAACTTGCCTTCCCGACCAGCAAAAGGCGAATTGTTGACCAAAAAGTTGACAGCGATGGTCGGCTCATCGACATGGATCGAGGGCAAATTTTCCACTTCTCGATTGTCGGTCACGGTGTCTCCAATATAAATATTTGGCAGGCCAGCAATAATCGCAATATCCCCTGCTCTCACTTCAGCCACCTCCTTTCGGTTGGTACCTTCAAAAACGAAAATTTTGGTGATCTTGCCTTCTTCGATCTTGCCTTCCGATTTCTTCACAAAAACTTTTTGACCATCTTTGAGTACCCCCTCGTAAACCCTCACGATCGCCAAGCGACCCAAAAAGTTGTCATAACCCAGATTAAAAGGTTGAGCCCTGAGGGCTGTTTCAGTCTTGTCGGGGGCCGGAGTAACCTTTTCTAAAATAGTATCCAAAAGTGGTTCCATATTTTTCCGTTCATCGTCCAAATTTTTCATCGCCACCCCATCCTTACCGATCGCATAGACTGTAGTGAAATCGAGTTGTTCTTCGGTCGCTCCCAAGTCAAAAAATAATTCGAATATTTCATCATGCGCCCGTTTCGGGTCAGCCGCTGGTTTATCGATTTTATTTAAAACCACGATCGGGCGATGGCCGATTTCCAAAGATTTTTTCAACACAAAGCGAGTCTGGGGCATTGGCCCTTCTTGCGCATCGACTACCAAAAGAACCGAGTCGATCGATCGCAAGATTCGCTCTACTTCAGAACCAAAGTCGGCATGCCCTGGAGTGTCGACAATATTGATCTTGGTACTTTTGTATTGAATAGAAGCATTTTTGGAATAAATGGTAATACCACGCTCCTTTTCGAGCGCATTTGAGTCCATACTCACTCCTTCTTCAACGGCATGGGTCTGCTTCAAAATAGAGTCAGTGAGAGTCGTTTTGCCGTGGTCGACGTGAGCGATAATAGCAATGTTTCTAATTTCCATCCTGTTAGTGAAAAATGGCATTGCTTATTTGGAAAGCATTTGCGCCATTATTTTAGTTCATTCTAATAATTCCAAAATACGCTTAGCCTGAGAGAAAAGCTTTCTATGCCATTTTCTACTACAGGATCCATAATAAAACCCCTGCTTGGGGCACTTTCTATTATGCATTATTTTACCTAAAAGACAAATCAGTATTTGCGGATTACCCCTTTGACGATGGCGGCGATCTTCAAATCATACTCGGGATAAATGGGTTTGTATTTTTTGTTGGCTGGTTCAAGATAAATTTGTTTTCCATTCTTTCTAAAAAATTTCATTGTCCAGCCACCATCGACTTCGGCGATGACAATGTCTCCTTCTTTTGGTTCGCCGTGCCTCTCGACGATCACCAGATCACCCTCTTTGATACCCTCTTCGATCATGGAGTCACCTTTTACTTCTAAAATATAGGTACCTTCTTTACTACGGATCAAATAATCATCGAGGCTCAAGGTGTCTGAGGTTAGGGCTTCGGCCATGGTGGGTATACCAGCTTCTACCAAACCCAAAAACGGTAGCTCCCCTATCAGTTTGGTTGGAATGATCCTGCCCTTAGCGTCTTTGCTCACCGTACCATCATCTACCATTTTCTGAATCAATTTATAGACTGCATTTTTAGATTTAAATCCAAGCAATGAGAGCATCTCGTTATAACCCGGCATCCGTCGATGCTTTTTGTAAAAATTTAATATTTTGTTTTTATGTGATTCGAACATTATTGGGAGAACTTAAGAAAATGAGAACACCGAAGCGATCCTGCTCAAAAGACCGACTGAATTGTGGCGATGCAGACGATTGAGTTGAGCAAGGAGCATTTTGTGGCGTCTCGCTTCGGTAACATAAGACATGCCTCGAAGAATCTTTTGGTCAATCCTTCGATTCAAGATTTCTAATTCTCGTTGGACAGCTTTTGCGATTTGATATTTGCTCATTTGATTTAGTGAAATCATGTCGCACGATACCGTCCTTTGGAGTGCGACTTAATTTCTAAATAATCTAATATAAAAACATTATAGTGAACCATAGTTCACCTAGCAAATAAAAGCTGGGGATAACGTTGAAAATTAGGCTGGCAAGCAGTGGCGCAGATGAGTGCCGTGTTTTTTGGCGCAAGCCGAGCAGCAAATCACCTTACGTGAAGGACTGAAAGTGTCATCGCTAAAAAATTGTTCACATTTTTTCTGACAATAGAGGCAGTGACCGATTATTTCTCGATCCGCACTATCTTTGACCGGAGTCGTCATCCGATTATCAAAAACAAAAAGAGAACCTTTGAAATTTTTACCGGGATACTTTTGCATATAGGTATGGATACCGTCCTGAAGCTGGAAAATATTTTTAAACCCTTCTCGCCTGAGAAGACAAGTGGCCTTTTCACAACGAATACCACCTGTACAAACCGCCACCACCTTCTTTTCTTTTAGTGGTTTGAGTCGTCTGAGCTGATCTGGCAACTCTCGGAAATTTTGGGTCGCAAAGCCAATATCGTCATTAACCGTCTTTTCAAAACGACCAACCTGGATTTCATAATCATTGCGTAGATCAAGGACCACAAAATCTTCATCTTTTTTATACATCTGCTCGAGTTCGCGAGCCGTGAGGGTCTTCGCGGTTTCCTTTTTTACGTTAAAATCAAAATCTCCCAGTGTCACCACCTCATTGCGCACTTTTATTTTCAGCTTAGTGAAGGCTCGACCGTCACTCTCGCTTTCTTTGAAAACAATATTTTTAAACAATCGGCTTTCGTTTAGGGCTTTTTTGTACCGACCGATATCTCGTACCTTACCTTCAAAAGTAGCGTTGATCCCCTCTTTGGCCAAAAGCATCCGCCCCTTCAAATTGAGGCTTGAGCAGAGCTTCTTCTGCTCCCTTAATATCTTTTCCGGATTTTTAAGACGGACGAATTTATAAAAAAGGATAACTTTGTATTCACTCTTCATGATCGTCTATCCTACCAGTTTTGGCGTTCAAAGGAAATATCTCCAAAACAAAACCCACCCAAGCAAAAGCCGGATGGATTTTGTTTTACATAATGATTTCTGACTAAGAGAGATGCTTTGAAATATATTTGGCCATTTCAAACATAGTCACCATAGACTTGCCGTCAAAAACCTTCTTCAAGTTTTCATCAGCATTAATGTTCCTCTTATTGACCGAGTCTTGCAAACCATTCTTTTTTATATAAACCCACATCTTAGAAACTACCTCAGATCGAGGCATCGGACCCTTACCCACGATAACTTCCATTTCCGGACTAAGATTCCAAGGCTTCATAAATGCGGAATTTGCTTTTGGCATATTTTATATATTAATTGATAATAATCCGTTTGCGTCAATTGTAGCATAGCCAAATCAGCTGTCTAGACAGCTGTGGAATGATGATGGGCCGGCTTATATCTCTACTCCCGCGTCCAAATTCAAGCTAGCCTTGTACTGTTCGATCACTTGCGGGTGTTTACCCTCTTTACACTCCTGTACAAAGATTTCCGCTTGCTCGCCGTTTTCAAAAGTCATGTAAGCTAGCGCGCCTTCACAAACATCATCGATATTTATCTTGGCATTGCCATTTTGGTTTGGTGTTGGCACCGATGTCTCTCCTTGATTGCGAGAATAAACCACATAACCACCTACCAGAAGGACGATCGCCACAATCGCAATAATTGTATTTTTCATATGTTCAACATTATACCAAATTTTCTAAATTTTAGAATTAACAATTCTCTCCTAAAAACACAAAGGTACGACGATTAAGTCGTACCTTTTCAAACAAGTTGGGTTTTGCAAACGAGTTAGATTGGCAGGAATGGGAGCTGGCCCCCTTCTGTGCCAACAACCTTGGTAATAGTAAACTTAGGACCCCCCAAAAGCGCCTTTGAGACAGCTCTTCTGGAGTAGTGCCCCTCAAGTATCAGATAACCAGGATGCTCGACATGATCCCACACTCCTCCACTGAGAGAGATTAAACAATTCCTCTCTTCGGTTGACCATGTACCGCTATCGCGGAACAGTACCGTCCACCTGAGATTTTTGGTACTTTTCTTGAATTGTTCTAGGTAGTATTCACTGGCTCTCCGGCACACGGTCTTGTGGCAGGAATCGCAGTAATAACCAGGGATGCCTAGTGGCATGTCGCCAGATAGCCGGTTGGTTGCATTTTCTGAACCACAAAGATTGCACGAGACTCCGAATCCGTTAGAATTCCAGTCGAAGCTCATACTACCTATCCCGGAGATTACAATATCTACAGCTTGCATTATCCTCTTCCTTTCTAAATGAAGAATAGCTATTTTTACATAAAATTCAAGACCCGCCTGAAAAACCATCAGAACTAATGCAAAAGCAGACCAGCACAGGTGACGATAAGAATTTGAACAAAAATAGCGAGGAGTAGTTTTTTAAGACCAGCAATAGGAGGATTGAGTCGGTAGGTAGTGAGAGACAAGAAATAAACGACTGCTGCTCCGACAGTAACAATAAGCAAGTTTGGCCCTTCTGGATCATCGAAAAAGACAAACATTAATCTAGAAAGTAGCAGAGCGGTGATAGCGAGTATTATTAAGGAAGTCTTTTTTGAAATGGGGTTCATATTTATTTTTTAGGCAGGCCCCATTGCCAACGTGGCTTCTCCCCTTTCCAATAACCAAAACCAAATATGAGCGCGGTGGCGATCAAGATTCCAAGTAACGTCGCCCCAGGCGCATCGTCAGTTTCTCCCACGTAAGCACCAGCAAAGATGAAGGCTACCGCCACCAACACCACCAGCCACCCTTGCCACTTGACCGGAGTCCACCCCCAACCATACACCTTGCGCTTAAACCAATAGCCTTTAGGATTATCTCGGCAATACTCGATCAATTCTTTAAACATAAATTAAATAAGGATTTGTTTTTAATGGCTATGCCCTTGTTCGACCGCGAGCAATTTGTGCTCTTCTTTTTGAAGCTCACTTTCACTAATTTTGGAGCTTTTTTTATTTTGCAACATCCGTACCGCCACAAATGTTGTGATCGGCACAGCAAGGATAAGGCCAATCGAACCAATAAGGATGCGTACTATCTCGGTAGAAAATATTTCACGATTTAGAGTAATGAGAGGGCTTTCAGCCGAAGTCTGGAAAAACAAAAGAAGAAGTGGGAGCGAGGCGCCGACATAAGCGATAGCAAGAGTATCGACGAGCGCTCCGATGTGTTCTCGACCAATCCTTATCGCTCTTTCATAAATTTTTCTGGCAGAAACATGCGGAGCGATTTTCCAAAGCTCCTCAACAGAGATCGCCTGTGAAATGGCAGCATCATAGAGCACCCCCAAAAGACCGATCATGATCCCACCAAACAAGAGACCTAGAATATCGATCGTTCCTCTTGAATTGAGAGTGAGGTATGTCGCTTCTTCAGATTCATAGCCAGTAAGGGAGGTAAAGTGGACAGCAAAGTAGGCAAACGCCCCTGTGATGACGACAGTAGCGATCATCCCCACAACAGCCGCCGAAGTGACCCTATTAAACCCATGTGTAATATAAGACCCAAGGATAATAATTACAGAGGAGACCGCAATAGTCATAAAGATTGGAGAAAATCCGTGTAAAATGCCGGGCAACAAGACAAAAATTATCAAAACAATACTCCCCGCAAGACTAATCAACCCCCGAAAACCCTGGCCTCTTCCGAAATAAAGAGCGATCCCGATAAATATAATCGTGAGAATAAATAGATTTGGTAGACGATATTTTTCCTGGACAGAATAATAATCCTTCTGACTATCCCAACCTATCGTATGGAGAACATAAAATTTTTCTCCCTTTTTGAGGTTTAGATAGTCGTTGTCTATTTGGACTATCTCGCCTTTTTGCCAACCTTCAAGCAATTCTACTTTGATTTTTTGGTGGAGAGTGGGAGTATCAGTACCGGGAATATTTTTTGTCTCCTGCTCAATTATTTCAACCACCTTGGCAAGCACTGTCTCGTATTTATCTTGCACAATTTCACCCTGGGCAAAAGCGACCCACGGCAAAACTAGTACCAAACCCAAAAAAGCAAAAACTCTTTTCATAAGTCAATAATAACATAGCACAAATCCTACCTTTCACGATCATTACTCGGTGGGATTCATTTGGCTCTTCAACCAAATATAGATTGAATCTGGTTCTGGGAAATCAAAAAATGGGGCTTCACCTGGGCTTCCACCAACCATGATGTGGTACAAAATATATTTTTCAGATTCAACGGGTCCGTACCTTGATTGGAGTGAAAGGTACCCCTTTCTTTAAGTTGCCTTAAGAGTAAGCTGGTGTTGAAAGATAAGAAAGTGGAGTTAATCTAGAAGAATTTTCCTTCTTTATAATCCTCAATCAATCCCTCAGCTTCTTCTCTGTCGGTATCTACAGTTTTTACAAATTCTTCTGCTTCCTCCACTTTATCGTTTACCAAGAGACTTAATACTTTTGTTATTTTATTCGGATGATTTTCGTCTTGAAGTGAGAGTGCTTTGTTGGAATATTCAATCGCTTTGGCTCTATCTTTTTTCCAAATGGCACAACTAATCGCATGGTGATACCAGAACCAGAGTATTTCTTGCCTCCAATCTTGTTCTTCTTCGGTTAGGGTACTGGGATTCACAGCTTCCAAAATATCTTTAACTTTATTCTGTATTTGCTCCGGATTTTCATAGTCCCATTCTTGAGAAATGAATATCGGCTGTTCTGCTTTCGTATAGTTTTGAGATAACTCTAAAGGAGTCGAGGCTTCAAGAAGCTCATAAGCTTCTTCCATTGGGCTACTTTCGATATTAAATTGTTGAGGTTGATTTTCCATTGTATATTTCCAAAGCTCTTTCCATTATTCTGTCTCCAATTTTACCCCAGTCGAAATATTGTTTGTAATCTTTGGGATCAATCAATTTAATTGCAGTGATATCTCCATCTGGATCAGAAACAAAATCTCCATACGGCTCCACGATACAAAATGATCTAACCTGCCTTATAACCCGATCTCCGTTCGCGATATCTACCACATCTTGGTAACCAATTAATTCTTGGCTGATTACTTTCATATTGGATTCCTCTTTTACTTCTCGAATAATGGCTTGTTCATAAGTTTCTCCAGGTTCAATACCGCCACCCGGAGGAGTATAGTGATCTTTCTTTTGATTGTAGACTAAAACGAATTTGTCTCCACAGAAACAATATGCATGAACTCCATTTAATATTTTTCCTTCCAAATCATTAGTCGGATCAGCTTCCTTATAGGTTACTGGATATGTTTTCCCTTGATATTCAAATTCAGTTTTTATTTCCATATTATTCCACCCTCTTCCCAAATCGATATGTGTAATTTTTATCTTTCGCATTTATTCCATCTCCGATCTCAAAGGTTGACGCATCTGCACCTACCACAACCTCTCCATCGAAGTAAACGGTCTTTGAATCTTTCGCATAGTTACTTGTAACTCCCACGGGTCTCATAGTATTTACATCAGCACCTACCAAAAGTTTATCTTCATAGTAAACTTTGTCGTCGCATTTCAAATAGTAGCCACCAATTCGATTTAAGTCACTACACTTTTCTTTAATCACTCCGACTCGGTCGTATCCAATTACAAAAATATAGTTCTTATCATAACCATAGGTATAGTCATATTTACCTCCATCATAAATAGCAAAAGTGTTTACATCCGCCTCGGGAACCAACTTTGTGTTGTAGAAGATATGAGATTTATCTTTATAAAATCCATACTTTACAGGTTCAAAAGTTGCTGGATCTGCTCCTGCTACTTTTTGATAACACTGATCCCATTGGTTATCTTTACAAATCAAAAGCAGATACACGCTATATTTATCCTTTGGAATCGGACCTGGAACAAAAGTTGGAGAGTTAGAATCTTCCAACATATCTCCTTCGTAATACACATGAGTTTTATCTTTTGCGAATTCCTCATTTATTATTTCAAAAGTTTTTGGATCTGCCCCCACTACAATATCAGTACCAAAATATACATAATTATCATCCTTTTTATAATTACTATCTCCAATAGCAGGTAATTCATTTATTGCCATTCGACGAGCAAAATCAGGAGAGCTCGAAGCCATAGCGCGAGCACTGACTTCATAGCCTGCTTCTACTTCTTCCATAGTTAATTCCTGGATATGGTCCGATGCTGGTTTTGGTTGATTTAAATACCAGATTACAAGACCTACGATCATAAGCAAAGTAAGAATGGCGGCTACAATAATTTTATTTTTTGGGTTTTGAACTGGTATCATTTTGGATAAATAAGCCGAGGTATCCTAGTCACCTGACTTAGTATATGACTGCTGGCTGTCATGGTCTCAAAGTTGTAGGGCGAGGCACCTTCAGGAATATATCCCTTGTGCTTGTGTACAAAAATTTCTCCCTCAACTTTCACCTCGATATCTTTCTTTACCATCATCAAAAGACCGTAGTGATCACCATGGTGTGGTCGGAAATATGGAACAAAATCAGATAAAAGCTCAGTGATTTCCTGAAGACCCTGAACCATGATTTCCGCATGATTAATCTCCTTACCGCCAGCTTTGTATCCCTCTAAATGACTATAGGGTGCGGACCAAATTTCTTGGAGACAAAAGATATCCGTATCATTCTTATGCTCCTTAAAGAAAGAAAGTAACCCTTCCTTTCCTGCACGCCCACCCCAAGTATTTAGACTAATAATTTTCATATTTATATTTTATCAATCTTGACCCGTTTAGGACACCATCCAAAGACGGTTCGAGCCCATGACTCGTTCAAAAAATACTTTGAGAAATATGACTGATTTAGGCGTCTCAGTCTATCTCACATGGCTGCTGGCCGCCTCGTGTTAGAACCGTGGTCGGTCAAGCCCTGCTTGACGGAATAGATTTATTTTAACACTCCCGAATGACGCGTCTCGTACACGTTAATTATTCTCAGAAATAGATCCATCCCCTTCTTCCTCCATCCTAATTCTTCTTTCATATAGATTCTCTCCTTCATACATCCAGATACCAGGTCCAGAAACCGCTTTCCAGTTTAGACCTTTTGATTCTAGAACTTTCATAGCTGCATCTGATAGTGAGGTCACCTCTCCATTAAACTCAACTTTCTTTGAATCATGAACCACACAAGTAATTGATTCATCTAAAGAGAAAGTTAATATTGCACCTGGTTTTATACCTACCATTGAAAAGTTAAATCCAGGACGGCGTTTTTTGATTTCCTCAATAGCAATTCGCTCCTGTTCAGATATGGTTGAGTCACCTAATATGATTTCCTCTCCTTCAGCAAGACTCAGGGCGGCTGCTGCCTGCTCGGGTTGGATCATGAAAAATTCTCTACCTGCCCCAGAATCGACTCTGTCCTGAGAGAATGTGGCTTGTAACCTATTTTCTACAAACCGAGCATCTTTTACCTTTTTGGCATAAAAACATTCAAAAGGGACGGGAACCGAGGTGCTACTTAGTTGCTTAATCCTTGTCTGTAAATCACCAGTAATCCCAATCTTTACATAGCCGGGCATGGCTTCATTCGTGAGTATGTAGACTATCTGGTCCATATATATGTTTCTTTAAGGATAGCAAAAAGTGACAAAAGTGACACTTTTCAGCATTTATTTATGGACATTATCTAATAGAGCCAGAAAATCCCTTCATCGCAAGAAATAAAGAATATGCGGTTAACACAAACATGAGGTACAGGGAGGGTACACCCAAATAGAACCTAGAAATATAAGTTGTGCACATTAGAAAAAGTAGGGATAACAGAACAACTAGAAAGGTAAATATTGCATATTTTGTAGCATAATTCACCACTAATTCCTTAGATGATCTTACTTCCATAATGTTATCTCTGAGAATGTGCAGGTGGTTAGATTTGTCTAAATTATTAGAAGATATGACTGGTTCTATTTTTGATAACAATAATTCAATAGTTGATGGTGGCGCTCCGATGTAGTAGGTATAAGTACTTTCTCTTGCAATCATCAAAAACTGGTCCTCAGATGATTTAAGTGATTGTAATTTAAATACTGATACGACTCCCATTAATGCAACAAGTGCTAAAAGTGCCTGAACGAGACTACTAAAAACCCAATAAAGAGTATCGATTGAAACAGATAATTTAAAACAGGTCGAAATTACTAAAATAGATACAAAGAATATTACAACAAGTGCATATAACAACCTCCTTCTTTTACTTCCTGTAAAGTAATCTCCTAATTTTTGATAAATGTTTAATATGAAAGTTTCCATATCGTCTGTAATTTAATATCTTTAACTATCTAGCATCTTGAAATATTTCATACCAGTCCCCAGCATCTATATTTAAATCATGCTGATGTGCCTCAGTAAGTATACGAGCAATTTCTAATCTCCGAGAAAGTTCTTCTGGCTTAATATGATAGATAGTATATGTGCCACGGGGTCGTGCAATCTGAGATATAATTTCTGTTTTTGGTACCAACTCCTTATATTCAAGATATAGTTTTTTAGCAGACGGATCAGCAAACCAGGCATGACTACAAGTCTCGCACTGAAAGTACTCTGGTAAAAGTTCTGAGGAATCAGCGGGCTCACCTTCTTTTTTGACAGAGGCATAATTCATGTCTATCTCCTTAACCAATATTGATTTGCAATTTGAGCATCTAATCATAAGATTTTAATCTTTAACCCTTAATCTTTTCATTCCAAAACTTGGCCTCATCAATAATTGCGTCAGCCACAGAATCAGCACTTTGTATAAATTTTGATAATGCAGAGGATAATTTTACTTTAATATCACCATCAGCAACCACTCTTAAAGAAGGATTGCCAATCTCTTGCTCAATCTTTTTTTGGTTTCTTAATATGATCTCTATTTCAGCCTCAGATATAACTGATGATGCCAACCAAGCTATATCGCCAGATTTAATAATCTCACTTAGAGCCAATTTATTAATTTGCTCCTCTGTGAAAACATCTCCGACACTTAGGACTTCACCAACACTGTGATGCATGGGTTTCTTTTGAATGTAGGGCAAATATGTGCCCCAAAAAGCAGACTTCTTTATATCAAACAAGATCATAAACTTTATCTTGCAATATCGACCCTTCAAAATATCTTCCTCAAACCATTTCTTTAAATCGCCCTGGCTTTTTATACCTGAAGGAACATGGGCGGGAGGAATAAGAACATCTGTTCCACCTAGGTACTTAGAGTTATATTTCTCTAACTCTTCTTTAAGAAAATGGGACTCTTTATTTCTCCCACCCACATCTTCTCGTTGTGTGGCATACGAAATTAATATTGCATTCAGGGGTTTGTGGTACTGCTCAATCAATTTATCCGTCGCTATGCTCCTTCTTTTCAATGAATCAATAAGTCTTGATTCCTCTTCATCATGGCGTTGCTGTTCCTTTGTCTTTGCTTTTTCTAGCTCTCTAATTTTCTTATTCTTCTCCCTAATTCTTTTCTCATAAACATCTACCAATTCTTTTGTCTTTCCCTTAAATAAATCTGGGAAATAGTGCTCAAGTCCTTCCATGATTACACCGCCAAATGCCGTTTCAGCAAATTTAGCTAGTAGCCATGTAAAGACAGTCATCATCGGAGTTGGTAATTAGTGTTTCCTATCGATTGGAGGGTTGGAGTCCTTGCCGTAACTGTCTTTGTCAGAGATCTTGCCGTCCTTGTTGTGGATCACATGCTCAACCCCTGCTTTCTTTGCTTCGCGAATAGACTTCTCCTCTGCCGCATCCTTAGTGTGTGATGAAGCGAGTGGTTTTGCTTGTCCTTCCTTCTTTGTCTCCCACATCTTGCGGTCACTGTTGTAGACCGTGTGAATATTTTTCTTAACCATAATTATTTTGGATTCTTAATAACATTGATAACCTTACCGCTAATCACGAAATCGTCTCCCTCGTGGATAAAGACTGGAAGAAATTTCTCAGTAGATTCCGCCTCGAGAATAATTTGATCGTGATCCTTATCTTCCCGATATCTTTTGATTGTCGCCATGCCGTCAATAACAGCCACGACGATGTCACCATCCTTAGGGGTATTATATGAACGGTCAACAATAACGAAGTCGCCACTATCGATGGTTTTGCCATCAACCACTTCCGCCCGGTTCATGGATGGTCCGTCAGCTATAAGCACATAGAGATCATTTCTCCTGCGGGGAAGCATTTTTGAAGATACCTTTAGATACCCCTCAACTCTTTCTTCTGCAAAAATATTTGCTGGGCCACAGTTAGCGGCACCCACAATGGGAATAGAGTAGAAAATGCTCTTAACAGGAGATGGGTTAAACCCTCGGCTAGTGAGACGGATTATGCCACTTTCGAGGTTAAGCTGAATAAGCCCCGCCTTCTCAAGCTGAAGAAGATGATGCTTCACGATCTGAGGCTTATTTTCAACCCCCACGAGCTTAGCAATCTGCCTTAGGCTCATTTTCCCCAGGTCTTGGCGACCAATCAGGTCAAGTAATTTCTGCTGTGTTTGATGCATACTTTCATTATCGCCCAATCCACAGATTTTGTAAAGCATCTTGACACCCTTTACGGGTGGATATAAACTTTAAGCACACTTACATAGATTCGGAGCCTACGGGCCCACAAAGCAGATCCTACGGGATCGGCGTTGTGGGCCCGTTTTGCGTAAGGTCTAGAAGTGGTTACAAAGCTAATCACCAACAATATGAAAAAACTTATATGGCATACGGAAAAACGTACAGTCGACGCCCTCTTACCCTCCCCTAAGAACCCAAGGGTTATGTCGGACAAGACAATGGAAGATCTTAAGAAAAGTTTAAAGAAGTTTAATCTAGTAGAAATTCCAGCAATAGACCTAGATGGCAAGATCTGCGCCGGACATCAAAGAATCAGAGCCCTCCAAATTCTTGGCAGAGGTAAGGAAGAAATTGAAGTGAGAGTACCAAATCGTAAACTAACGGAAGATGAATACAAAAGATATATGCTCACGAGTAACGCCGTGATTGGAGACTGGGATTTCGAGAAACTCAAGGACTTTGATGTGGATCTACTGGTGGATATCGGTTTTGACCAAATTGAGTTAGATAACATCTGGGCTAAGGATGCAGAAGTTGAAGACGACGACTTCGATGTAGAAAAAGAGGTCAAGAAGATTAGGGAACCTAAGACTAAACTCGGAGATGTTATCACTCTGGGTAAGCACAAGATTATTTGTGGCGACTCTACTGACCCAAAAGTGGTCCATAAACTATTCGAGGATGAGAAGACGTCCATGATCTATTCGGACCCTATCTATAACCTGAACGTAAGTTATGACAAAGGTATCGGCGGTAAAAGAGGTTACGGTGGTAAAGTCGAGGACAATCGCACTGAAGAGGCGTACAGAAATCTAATTAGAAGTTCTATGGTAAACGCTCTTTCCGTAGCCAAGAAAGATTTCCACATTTTTTACTGGTCGGATCAGCGATACATTTGGCTCATGCAGACTCTTTACGCCGAACTTGGAATTAACAATAAGCGAGTGTGCTTGTGGGTAAAGAATGGCCACAACCCCACTCCTACAGTTGCATTCAACAAGTGTTACGAACCTTGTACCTATGGCACTAAAGGCTCTCCGTATCTCTCAACTGATAAGCAAGATCTTAACGAGGTTTTAAATAAAGAAATTAGTACAGGAAACGAGATGTTAGATCAGATTGGAGATATCTGGGCTGTTAAGAGATTGGCAGGCAAAGATTACGAACATGCTACCTCAAAGCCACCGAAGCTCCATGAGAAGGCCATCCTACGCTGCACAAGGCCTGGAGACGTGATTTTGGATAGCTTCCTAGGTTCTGGTAGTACCCTAATCGCAGGAGAACAATTAAAGCGTAGAGTCTATGGGATTGAGCTCGAGCCAATATTTTGCGATCTCATTGTTAAGCGTTGGGAAAAACTCACCGGGTTAACTGCTGAAGTATTAAGAGATGAAGAAGTACCGAAAATCTAAAAAGCTTCTGGAGGAATTATGCCTACTTCCGAATGTCTCGGTTGTCTGCAAGAATCTTGGAATCGCAAGAAACACAGTTTACCAATGGCGAGAAAAAGATCCTGCGTTCAGAAAAGAAATGGATAAGGCCATGCAGTTAGGAGAAGAAACAGGAAATGATTTGGCACATAGTAAATTATTTTTGGCTATGCAAAGGGGTGAAAAGTGGGCTGTGAAGTATTGGCTTGATAATCATCATAAAAACTACGTACGACCAAGACCGAAAGGGTTGATTGCTGAATTAATGGGAGTAAAAAGATCGGAAGGTTTTGAGGTGATCATTAGACATGGTAAAAATGAGCCGACCTCAAGCAGGGGCAAGACAGAAAGTAACCAGACTACTGACACTGTGGGCTCTTAGTTCTCGAAGGATAAGAAGCCAATAAAGCTTCTAGGGTATCGAATGATTTGAGATAAGTTGGACTTAGACTTTCCCAACCATTACATGCCTCTGGATAGTAATATTTCGCACTGTAGTGTGATGAGGTGTAGAACTTTCCACCTGATGAAGTAGTGGCTGGGACAGTTTCGGAAGAGGAGGTCGTATCTCCGTTACAGGTACTTGGAGACCACAGTCCCGCCTGATTGGTTTGAGCTGTCTTTTGAGCAGTTTTAAATTCAGCCTGGTATTTGTATGGAGTTCGGTAGGTATACTCGTGGGCATACCCCTGCTCAATCATGTATTTGTTAAAGAACAAACCGTCTTCTCGGTAGATATAAGCAAGAGTTCTGCCATAAGTATCGAGAGTTCCTTGGCTTGGATCCATCTCAAGTCTTACTTTCTTTCCTGAAAGTAATTCTTTTGCTTTGTTAGATGCTTCTTTACCAAAGCATTGAACTGGTTTTCTGGGATCAACAGTCTCTGGCGTATCCATTCCAATCAATCGAAGAGTTGTTACAGTTCCATTTATATTCACTTTGACCGTATCTCCGTCTACCACATCAGTTACTGAATAATATGTGTATTGCGGGGCTGTAGTGGGACTTGATTGAGTCGTTTGGACTGACTTGGTTGCGGTTTCAGTAGTAGGAGATTGATTCGTAACTGAACTAGTTTCTTGTATTGATATTTGAGGAGCAGTTGCTTCTTGAACATCAGATGAGACAGAAACTTTATCTTGGCTTACTTCCTCCCTTGGGACATCTGGAAGCATTGATCCGATCCATACGAGTAGGACAAAGCCTCCAATTAGCCCCAGTAATATTTTCTTAATCATGTTTGTTGCTTGCGTTTTTAATAGAAACAGAAAGCCCGCCACTAGGAAGGGCCTCGCGGACTCCTCTACTAGGGTTTCCCCTAGTAACGCAAGCAACGCCCTAATGACGGGTTCTCTATGTTGCTTGCGAATTTGGGACCATGCCCTTTCGGGTTTAGGTCCTGCCCTTTACGGGCCAATATTCAGTTGTATTTACATGATAGCACTTACGGCTATCCATTTGAATCTATCGCACTACAGAGCTTTTGCTAAGCCCTAAACGCGAGTATGCGACGTTTTCTTAGTTCTGCATAGCTATGCAGGGTTTTGGGGTCTGTCATCAATATATACATGGAAACGCAAGCAACTGCCCTAATCGGCAATCCATTACCAATACCAGTAATAAAAGTTAGGTATTGCTTATATGCTCGTAAATCAACAGAACAAGATGAAAAGCAGGCCTTATCAATTGAGTCTCAGGTTAAAGAAATGCTCGCTATAGCTGAGCGAGAAAGCCTTGAGATTGTAGACATACGACGAGAAGCCCATTCTGCCAAGGATTCAGGGCAACGGCCAGTATTTAAAGAGATTCTTGAGGATCTAAGGAGAGATAGATTCAACGGAATACTAGTTTGGCATCCAGATAGATTGTCTAGAAACGCCGGAGATCTGGGATCAATTGTTGATTTAATGGATGAGAAAAAACTGACACAAATTAGAACCTACGGCCAAACCTTTACGAACACTCCGAGCGAAAAATTTCTACTAATGATTCTATGTTCTCAGGCAAAACTTGAAAACGATAATAAAAGCATAAACGTAAAACGAGGGTTGAGAGCTAGAGTAGAAATGGGATTGTGGCCATCTGTTGCACCGACTGGCTACCTTACGGAAAAGAGAATCGATAGAAAGGGATATGTGATGATAGATCCAGAGAGAGCGCCAATTATTAAGAAAATGTTTGAAAAAGCAGCCTACGAAAAGTGGTCAACAAGGAAAATTTATAATTGGCTTAAATTTGATCTTAATTTTAGGACAGCCAATGGAAATAAAAACCTAAGCATAGGAAATGTTCATCGGATATTATGCAATCACTTCTATTACGGCACATTTGAGTTTCCAACAAAAAGCGGTAATTGGTATAAGGGCAAGCACGAACCTATCATAACGAAAGAATTGTTTGATATGGTGCAAGAAAATATGCGAATAGATTACGTTAGAGGTTCAAATAAGGAGTTTGCTTTTACCAAGTTGATGGTTTGTGGGCTATGCAGCTCCGGAATAACAGCAGAGGAGAAATTTAAGAAGCTAAAGAGTGGAAGCGTGAACAGACATGTCTACTACGGATGTTCAAGGAGTAAAGGGGTGGATTGTAAGGGTAACTATATCAACGAGAATGATCTAATCACTCAGTTTGAGAAATTAATTGATCAGATCGAGATAGACGAACTCGGCATAAATAAGAAGATAAAAGAAGAAGTGGAGAGGTATAAAAAATTTCAAAGGGTACTACTAGGTAACAGGGAAAGGCCTGATATACCTGAAATAGATATTCGTAATTATGCTAAATATATTCTTAGAGAAGGGAAAGATTTTGAAAAAAGAGAATTGCTCGGCTGTTTAAGGGGGAAAATTACACTTATCAACAAGCGGGTATCGTTAAATTAAAGACTTTACTGATATAATTACATTGCAAACATATTCTATATACATTGCTGATGTCTATCTATAACGTAAAAGATAATATCCCAGAACTTGAAATTGTTGATTTTTCAAGCCACGAAATTCAGGAAAAGTATGCTGATTTAATAAATAGGAGCAGAATCAAGGAACTTTCAAAAGATATCGAGGTTTGGACTTCTAGTGCCTCAAACAAAACACTGTCTTATTTATCTCATGGCATTTTCAGATATTTTGGTAAATTCCCCCCTCCTATTGCAAGACATGCAATTAAAGAATACACGAAGGAAAATGATTTGGTTATTGATCCCATGTGTGGTAGTGGAACCACAGCACTAGAAGCCCTCTTATTAAAGAGACAGGCTTCTTGCTTCGATATCAACCCTCTGTCTGTACTGATATCACGAGTTAAAACTACAAAGATTGACAAGGAAGACTATCTCCAAGCTCTCAATGAAGTAAGAGATTTTTATACAAATTCAAAAAGGATAAAAAAACCTGTTTTAACGGGACTAAGAAACCCCGATCATTGGTTTCTACCAGAAACAATTATTTCTCTTGAAAAGATTCGAACAGGGGTTAAGAATCTGAGTTACTCTTCTGAAATTAAAGACGCTTTAATGGTTGCTTTCTTGGGTATCGTCCGTAGGGTTTCGCGGGCGACAACACAACAAGGGAGACTTTTTCTAGATGTGGAGACGGCTGAAAAGGATGCCTTCCCTTTCTTTCTTAAAAAAGCATTAGAAATTGCGGAGTCAGCCCCTGAACTACCCAAAACCAGGAAGTCGGTTATTAATATTGAAGTTCGATCTATATTTGATACGCCAAATAGCAAGGACCAGGTTGCTAAATTAATTATCTGTCATCCACCTTACTTTAATTCATATAAATACAGTGGAGTTAATTCACTTGAACTGGCCTGGCTTGATATAGATCATGCATCTATTCGAAAAGGTGAAATTAGAGAAGCATTTAAAGTTGGAAAGCCAGAAAAAGTTGAGGAATATCTTAATGATATGGAGAACGGGCTTCGAAACCTAAACGGCTACTTAGAGTCTGATGGTAGAGTTGTCTTAATGATTGGCGACACTGTTATCAAAGGTCAATATATACCTGTCACACATAATCTAATCCACAGATTGAAAGATGTATATAATGTGGAAAAAGTAGCTCTCAGAATACCTAAGTTCACTGAGGCTTCATGGGCTGCAAGCCAACGAAGAAAAGGTGGAGACGTTGGAATTAACCTTTGTGACCTAATGGTAATTCTTAAGAAAACATGAGCTCAAGAGCACTGATGGCTGAGACCCATCCCAATGAATACCTAATTCATAAGTACTGGGCACGAAAGCCTTCAAATATTCTACATGGATATATAAGGTCACATTTTAAGCCTGGTGATTTAGTAGTAGATCCTTTTTGTGGAAGTGGAGTTTTCTTGGCTGAGGCAAAAAAGCTGGGGATTAATTCTAGGGGTTTCGACATAAATCCGTTAGCTCAACTACTTTCTGAAGTCACAGTTAATCCCCCTACTGTGGAGGAATTTAATCACGAAATTGAGAACCTGATTTCGTTTGCGGATTCTTTTAAGGAACTCTATACCCTCGATGGAAAGGACGTCCGGTACTTAGTGCATCGCATGGAATCAGAGTGTCCTTCTTGCAACACCATTGGATCAATTGATAATGCAATAAAAAAAGGGTCTAAATACCACTGCGCGAAATGTGACGAAAGACTGTATTTTAATTTTGAAAAGTTTACAGGCACTAGGATCGTAAAAATTATCACTCGTGATAATGAAGTTTATATAGATAAAAAGGCTATTGAAAAACAGGAATCTATTATTCAGAAAATTCCCAGGATAGACAGTGAAAATTTATTGATTAATCGTAGAATTCTGGCTTTTCCGGGAATGCAACTTTCTGACCTGTTCACCCCTAGAGCATTTTATGTACTTTCCCAACTCTTCGATAAAGCCCATAAGATAAAAAAAGATTCTATTAGAAATGCTGCACTCTTACTTTTAACATCTTCCGTTGCGCAATCGTCACGACTTATACCTTACAGAAATAACCTGAGTACAGGCGGGCCTGCATGGACTATCCCAGGTTTTTGGATTGCTCCATTACACCTTGAAACAAATCCAGTGATTCACCTACAGGCTAGATACAAAAAATTTGTTAAAGGACTTGAGGCTCTCGCAAGTAGTTACAAAAATACAGGTGCGACATCCAAAATTGATTTAAAACCTGCTCAGAATGGGCTAGAGGAATTTGAGGATGAAAGCATCGATGGTATTTTCTTTGATCCACCTTACGGAGATAATGTTCCGTATGTAGAATTCTCTGCCATTTGGAACGGCTTCCTCAAGAAAAGAGTTTCCTACGATGACGAAATTATCGTTTCTGACAGAAAAGAATACGTAAGCTCCTGGGATAAGTACGGAGCAGATATAGCAATTATCGTGGATCTATTTCAGCGCAAGCTGAAAAAAGGAGGAAAAATTATTATGACTTTCAATAATCTAGATCCCCGTGCATGGAAGATCGTTCTTGAGTCTTTCTCAGAAAAATCTTTCGTTTGTACTGAGGCAAAATATCAAATTCCTGCAGTGGTATCATCAAAATCACAGACGGCTTCAAACACAAGCTATGTGGGAGACTACTACTGTGTATTTGAAAAGAAAGTGCATCCCCCAAAAAAGAAGCAGGATCTTTTTCACCTAACCGAAATAGCTAAAAAGGTTTTACTGAGTCGCGGAGGGACCGCTCCAAAAAACCTTGTGCATAGGATGATCATCCTATGCATCCTAAATGAGGGTATGAATACACTCACTCTCGGAAAAATAAATGAAGTAATTATTCCGATTGCGACAAGTGATAAGGATTATTACCAACTTAGAGATGAGTTTCTTGGAGAAATAGAGAACGCGAAAAAGATTGAGGAATATGTTGCAAATGTGGCTGTGGATCTTTTGCGAGATGGTAAAAAGAGTATAAAGGAACTTTATGAAGCTATACTTGAGTCTACTTTTGATATCGGTTCACCTTCATTGGGAGAAGTAAAAAACCTATTGAAGCACACGGTCTTATTCGACAAAAATTACGCCTATCTCCAAAGAATTACCAGAACTTCCACTTTATTTTAAACAGTTAGATCATCAGTGATCTGTGAATTGTAGACAAAGTTGTTCTTTAGATCTCCTGATTCACCTTTTGTGATCACTATATTCAATAGTTCAGAATCATCATCCGCTACTGTTTTATAAGTTACTCGTACCAACTCATCCTCTGGCTTAATCAGATCTTGTTTATCTGTATACCATAAGAACGAAGGAATAATTTTATAATCCTTACGTGATACCCAATGTTCATTACCGCAATTTCTAAGTATAGAAGTAATTTCTTTAATAACACGGGCAGATTTACGCATTTGCTCACCAGCTACTAATTTCTGAACAAAATCTTTTGCCTCGATAATTAGTATTGTCTTATGCGTGTCATTGACCAAAATAAGATCCGGCCTTTCTCCCTCTCTTTCGAATCGGTAAATCTCAACAGGAACTCCGTCTCCGTTTAGTGCTGTTATTTTCTTCCAAGGACCAGCAATAGGATTAGTAAAAGCTACCCACCAATCTAGATTTTTATTATCGCGTACGTACACCTCGGTAACCCACCGAGCAATTTCCTCATTGATGTTGAAAGTGTATTTGATCATATGATTTCTCCTGATTTCATGTTCACGACAACCCCACCCAGAAAAACAGCGTAGTCGAGAAGTTCAGACATCAATACAATTCCCTTGTTGCGTCTCAGTTTGCCATTCCGATCTAATAGTTGAGTATGAACTTGATGGGGATAGTAAGCAATAGAGATTCTCGTTTTATCACCGAGCACATTCTTTGTAAAAATATTTGCAAAAGCTGACAACTGACCTGTAAATGGGTCACCAAAAATTCGACCAGGCTTTAAGCTATTAGAAATATACACGAACGCCGGCATCTCCTTTGATGTTAGATCAAGACTACTAAGTCTAGGGAAACTTAACTTCAATGCATTTTCGATGTCTTCACATGAATCGACCAGATAAAACACGTTCTTAGCAGTCGTAACATGCCTCCTACCTGAAATACTCGAAGGGAAATCGCCTTCTTTAAGTGTAAATTTTGCGTTTGTGGTATTACCCGCCTCAAACAATGCTTTTTGTTGACTCAACCATTCACGAATACTTTCAATATCCTGAGGTCGTGAACCAGCGTTTCCTGACAAGGTATAGGCCTTTTTGCTTTCCACTAAACCTTCTAAAGATTTTACGAAAACATCTTCTTTTATTGATCCTCCGGGTCTTATTTTTTCATAAATCTCTGATGGGAGCTCATCAGTCTTTCCCCAATTAAAGAAATCAAGATCATCATTACTCAACACTTCACCTGAAGTAACCAGCTGTGCCAGACGCATTGGAGTATCTGAGTGATAAAGAACATCTTTATTAGGAATAAAGTTCACTAGATTATGGCCCTGACTCTCTACAAACTTAAGCATGTGAGCATATTGCTCAGAAAGAACTTGGTTCAGGTCAGCCCGCTTCTTTTTACCAAGGAAAATTTCAATTTCTGTAGCAAGAGCTGTATATAAGGATTTAACGCCTTCGCCGACTGAGTAATCTTCTGGATGCTCTTGGTCTGAGTAATGAAGAACCATGCAGGGTGTACGTTGAATACAACTTAGCTTGATACCCAAAACGGTTGGCCAAATGGAATCTCTTCGAACCCCACCATCCACATGGAGGCCGAATTCTCCCAAAAGATACCAAAATGGAATGCCTAGTCGAAGACTTCCGTAAATGCGCTCGCAACGTTGTAATGCCTGGTTACCAGTAGGGACTGCGGCAGTTTCTTCCATCGCAAAAAGAATTTTGTCATCCTCTACATCGTAAGCAACGAGATCTGGTTTACCCCACTCTAACAGCTCACTTATTGGTTTAGGAATGGGCGACCAATTCTTATACGATCCCAAAACGGTAACCTCAAGCTCCGTGTCTTTATCAATCGAGAAAATAAAGACTGGTATAAAACCCTTTGCATAAGAAATGTTTTTCAGCTTAAAAAATTTGGAAAGCTCCTCACAAGCCCAATTTCCCTCATGGAAGCTGTCAGCCCAAAATTCCAATCTTCGAGTTATCATTATTGCTCATAATAGCTTTTTATGGTCTAGAAATCCAGAAGACTGGAATCGACCACGAAAAAGAATTTTATGGGTTTTTGCACTCTAGACGGATCAGCTTTACTTAGCAAGAAAAGCGTTATGTTGACGCGTCTCGAACGCCGCACGACTTGGCTGCCGGGCAGGGACTCGAACCCCGATACTCAGGACCAAAACCTGATGTCCTACCATTAGACGACCCGGCAATTACTAGAGAGTTATAACATAAAAAAGCCGGTTATGGTATTATTTCCTCCATGTTTAAAAAATTTTGGAGTTGGTACGAAAGCCATTACACACTAAACCTCGGCATCGCCGCGGGACTTTTTTTGCTACAAATATTTCATTTGATCTGGCTTTTTGGCGAAGTGATCACAGCCAAACTTTTCGGCGCCCCTCTCTTCTCCCTCCACGACGCCCCCAAAGCTTTCATCGTCCTCATCGACTACACCGAGATCCCAGCCATCTTGGCCACCTCCACTGTGTACCTCAACGAACTCCGCAAATCTTTCAACAAAAAGTCATTGATGTATTTCCTTTTTATCAATTCCCAATGGTTGCACCTCTTCTGGATCACCGATGAGTTTGTGATCGATGCATTTGTAGAAAATGCACCGCTGCTTTTGCCTCTTTGGCTCGCCTGGGTCGCTATCTTGATCGACTACCTAGAGTTGCCGGTGATCGTCGATACTCTAAAAAGATTTTTTGCTTCACTCAAACAAAACGAGCTCAAAGTCGCTTTGGCCGAACTAAAAGAAGACGAGTAGCCTGTAACTTACAAAAATAGTTCTTGAGTGTGCCATGCGAGGCTTGACTGAAGCGAGCACGAGCAAATTTTCAGCAGAAAATTATGTGCGCAAAGCGAAAGAAGCTATTTTTGTAAGTTGCAAAACTATTTCCCGCTTTCACAAGATTCGATGATCGCCAATTCGATCGGCAATTCTGGCATAGAAGCGTGTGCTTGCCGTGAAGCCGCTTCAAGAAAAGCGACCACTGTTTTAGAATTTAGGTCCCTCGCCGTCTTGGCAAGCGCAGCAAGTTTTTCAAATTCCGCTTCACCGGTCTCTGCTATGATCATTGTTTTGGTGTCACTCGCAAACCGGAGCAGCAGTACAAAGCGCAAAGCGCGGATAATCATTTTCAACAAAACCTGCATATCAGTATTCATGGCGACCGCTTTTTGGATCGCCCCGAGAGCCTGCTTCGCATCTTTAGCCGCCACTCCCGCAAGCACTTCGAGAATTAGAGATTCTTCCGGAGCACCGAGTACCCCTTCTACTTCTCCATGAGAGAGAGTTTTGTCTTTTGAAGAGTTGATCGTCTTCTGCAAAATAGAGAAAGCGTCTCGAAACGAGCCTTCCGCCAAAGTGGCGATCAGGTTGGCTGATTTCTTTTCCAGCTTGCAACCCTCCTTTTTGGCCACTTCTAAAACAGCGGCGGCGAGCAGAGCGTGGTTTGGTTTTTTGAAAGTGAAAGTTTCGCAACGAGAAATCACGGTGTCAGGCAACTTGTGTTCCTCGGTCGTCGCCATGATAAAGATCACATGAGCCGGCGGCTCTTCCAAAGTTTTGAGGAAAGCGTTCCAAGCTTCTTTAGTAAGCATGTGCACTTCATCGACAATATAGATTTTGTATTTTGAAGAGTAAGGGTAAGTATGCACCGAGTCTCTGATTTCTCGCACTTCATCGATCCCACGATTGGAGGCGGCATCGATTTCATACACATCCTCAGCGCTAACCCCGAGAGCTTTAGCGAAAATACGAGCAATACTGGTCTTGCCCGTCCCTCGACTACCAGCAAACAGATAGGCGTGTGCCACTTTGCCCGAAGCCACCTCCGATTCGAGGACTTTGACTACCTGCTCCTGACCAACGACTTCTTTGAAAGTTTGCGGTCGATATTTTCGATAAAGTGCCTCTGACATGCGACCAAGTATAGCTAAAAATCGGATATAAAAAAAGGCGTTGTATGATCGGGAGTCTTCACACACAACGCCTATGGAGCTATACTTCCCGCCTTCTACAAGAAGTTTGGCACAAGCGAGAAGTATATTAAAAACCATCTCAATAATATAAACTTAATAAATAAAAGTCAAACCAGATTTTCAATCTTTCAATTTTCAATCTTTCCTTCTTTCAATTATAATTACCGTATGTCTTTTGCTCATAAAATAAAAGTTGGTGTTTTGCGCGGCGGCCCTTCTCCGGAATATGAAGTGTCACTCAAAACCGGAGCCAACATTCTCGCCAATTTGGGTGAAGAATATGAGCCAGCCGATATCTTGATCTCCAAAGACGGTGTCTGGCACGAGCGTGGTGTAGAACGCAAACCAGAAAATGTTTTGTCCAGGCTCGACCTGGTCATCAACGGGCTCCACGGCAAGTACGGCGAAGATGGCGAGGTCCAACGCTTACTAGAGCATTTCAAAGTCCCCTACACCGGCTCCACTTCTCTCGCCTCAGCGATCGCCATGAACAAAGTGGCTGCCAAAAAAATCTATCGACACCATGGACTCAAGACGCCAGCCTCTTTCGTAATACCCTTTGAAGACTTGAGTAAACAAATGATCAGAAGTGCTTATGAAAGTGTACCAGCTCCTTTCATCGTCAAACCATCTTCGGCCGGCTCTTCGGTCGGTGTTTACCTGGCTCGCTCATTGCCCGAGCTCGAAGAAGCAGTGGTAGCAGCCGCCGAACATTCCCCTGCTGTCTTGATCGAAGAGATGATAGAAGGCAAGGAAGCGACCTGTGGTGTGATCGACCATTTTAGAAATACCGAACATTATCCACTCATCCCGATAGAGATAAGGCATGGCCGAGATCTATTCGACTATGCGGCCAAGTACAGCGACTCCAAAAATGGTGGTGCTGAAGAGATTTGCCCTGGCAACTTTACACCCGAAGAGTCCGATCTTATAAAACAACTGGCTACCGAAGCTCACCGAGCCCTTCACCTGCGTCATTATTCCCGCTCAGACTTTATCGTCCATCCACGGCGCGGTATTTATATTTTGGAAACCAACACTCTCCCTGGCCTCACCGAAACTTCACTTCTGCCAAAGTCCCTCCAAGCCATCGGTTCCAACATCAAAGAATTCCTCTCCCACCTCATCAACAAAGCTCTTGGGAAAAGAGATAGGGTGTGATATATTAGCCAACGCAAGCACTTAGTTTGGTTGATGGAGTAGTAAATTGAAATCAAAAAATCGTATAATAAACCCATAACGGGCCCTTAGCTTAGTTGGTAGAGCGCCTCATTTGCAATGAGGAGGTCACCAGTTCGAATCTGGTAGGGTCCACAAATTTGACTTTATTTTTATAGTAAAGTATAATATATAAACATATAAGTTCTTTTGGAAAAAGGAGGAGTAGTGATGGTCACTGAGCTATCTGTTGAAGAGGGACTCAGCATGTTCTACAAATTAGCAACATTGCAAGGGTATCGTCCGCCTACCAAAGAGGATTTTGTTTCAGGAGCAGAGATGCTTCAAATTGAGGTCGATTACTTATGGGGCAAAGCACTCGATCTCTCCTCCGTGGGTGTCAAGATTAAGCTTAACGAGGAACCTCTACGGACAATTATGTTGTGTGGAGGTAAAATCGAATACGTCTACTATCACCCAGTATCCGACGAGAATCGGCAGTGCTACGTCCCGACTGATAAATTTCTTGCCACGGAGTGGGTTAGTGTCGTCAAGACTATTTGGGACACTTGCACACGATATCTAGTCAAGCAGTAACCTTAGTCACCCGTCCCGCAGAGACCACTCGTTTCGGCGGGCGGTTTCTTTTTTTATAATATTCTATTCCTCTCTTGTGTATCTAAATTTAAATAAGATTAAGGTATTTCTTTATATATTTAACCCGCTCAACAATCCATAGCTCTCAAATACATAGATTTCCCACTGGTTCCAACTTTTCGGGCTGATGTCCACCAGAAACAAAAAAGTGTCCGATGCACTGTTTTTGGTGGGTTGTATTATATTAAACATAATGTAATATTGATCCGAAACTGTTCCTTACCAACAGTCAAATCAACTTAGAAAGGGGTGCCTAATGAGAAGACACTTCAAGGAATTACTCAAAGCCAAATGGGCGGAAGGCAAATTCGTCTGCGTCGGCCTCGATTCTGAAGTCTCCAAACTTCCGTACCACCTCCGCCGCTCATCAGATTCTCTTGAAAGAATCATGAGGATTTTCAACGAAAGCATCATCGATGCTACTTGCGACATGGTGCTGGCATACAAACCAAACGCTGCCTTTTATGAGGCGTTCGGCAACAGTGGCTGGCAAGTTCTCGAGGAAACGGTGAGGACCATCCATCGGCTCGCCCCAGACGTCCCTGTCATTCTGGACGCCAAGCGAGCAGACATCGGCAACACCAACAACGGCTACATCAAGATGGCTTTCGACAGACTTAAGGTCGACGCCATCACCGTTCACCCGTATCTCGGCGGACCGGACGCACTGAAGCCTTTTCTCGATTGCGATAACAAAGGTATCTTCGTGCTCTGTCGCACCTCCAATCCAGGAGCGTGGGAGTTCCAGGATCTGACCGTTTCGCTTCAGTCGGAGCACTTCGATGAAATCTATCAAGGTCAACTGGCTTCAGAAGAACACTTCACCATGGAGAGATCCATGCCGCTCTGGAAGTATGTGGCGCATCGCGTTCACGGAGTCTGGAACCGAATTGGCCACAACTGCGGAGTCGTAGTCGGCGCCACCTATCCGGAAGAACTGACAGTCGTTCGCAAGATCGTCCACGACATGCCGATCCTCATTCCGGGCATCGGCGCTCAAGGCGGCGACGTCGAGAAGACGGTCAAAGCTGGCATCACCCACAATGGCGACGGCATCATCGTCAACTCCTCGCGCGGCATCATCTTCGCTTCGTCCGACAGGGATTATGCGGATGCGGCCCGAACAAAAACACAAGAACTGGCAGCAGAGATCAAAAAATACCTGCCGTGATAAAAGAGATGATACTGTTAATGCCCGGTCTGCAACAATGCAGACCGGGCATATTTGTTTCTTATATCTTTTAGGTATTTCATCTGATAAACTATATTTCATTCAAGCTATGAAGCCCCAACATTTCGATATTTTAGGTTCGCTGGCTTTTGCTTATATAACCATATTTGCTATTAATACACTGCGAGGAGTGGTGATGCCGAAGTGGAGTGTTGCTGTCCTTGTCATCGTCGGAATCATTGGGTTTATAGTCGACATAACAATAGTATTTATTTACTTCATCAAAAAAAATGATCCGAAATAACATAGAGGCGTTTGTTGATTTTATACGTGAGCAGGGAGTGGTAGGGCTTGCGGTCGGCTTTATTTTAGGAGGCGCTGTTTCCAGAGTGGTGAGTGCACTTGTCACCGATATCGTCAATCCCCTCCTCGGAGCTTTGCTTGGCACCACAGAAGGATTGAAATCTGCTTCGCTAAAAATAGGCGAAAATCAAATCCTTTATGGAGACTTCGTTGCGGTTGTTATAGACTTTTTAGTAATCGCGCTAGTCGTCTACTTCGGAGTTCGGATAATCGGCATCGACAAACTCGACAAGAAGAAATAATGCTAGGGCAAAAACAGAAAAAAGGAAGCGCTCGCTGTCCATGGCCGGGAGAGGACGCTCTCATGATCGAATACCATGACAGAGAATGGGGTGTGCCGGTTTTTGACGACCAGAAAATATTTGAGTTTTTAATCCTTGAGAGTATGCAGGCCGGACTTTCTTGGCGCACCATTTTGCACAAGCGAGCAAATTTCCGCAAAGCCTTCGCCGAGTTTGATTATAAAAAGATAGCTAGGTTCAATAAAACCAAAGTAGCGTCATTGCTAAAAGATAGCAGGATCATCAGGAACAAACTCAAGATAGCGGCGGCGATCAACAATGCTAATAAGTTTATGTTGGTCCAAAAAGAGTTCGGTAGTTTTGCCAAATACATGTGGGGTTTTGTGAAAAATAAGCAAATCCAAAACAAGAGGAAAAGTTTGAAAGACATCCCCGCTGTTACTAGAGAGGCAGAAATTTTTGCCAAAGATTTGAAGAAAAGAGGGTTTAAATTCTTGGGTCCAACTGTGGTTTACGCCCATATGCAGGCCGTAGGTATGACGAACGACCACCTCACTACCTGTTTTAGAGAAAAAGAGTGTCGCACCCCCTTCCCCAAGAGTACTTGACTTTTTGCATCAAAATGGGAGGATTAAAGTAGAAGAAAGAAAGGAGGCCACTGCCATGCCGTGGCTTTTGACGGTTGTGCTACTGTTCGTTTCCGCCACGAGCGCATTCGCGCAGTGGCAAACCAATGTGGACGTCATTGTCTTCACACTCGCCGATAATGATTACCTTGCTGAGCTCAGGTCAGAAAGGGCTGCTGCTCAAAAGCGAGGTGACCATGTAGGAGTGGCGAAGATGGATTTCTTGCTCAACCGGAAATCTAATCCCGCAGGATATGAAGTTTTCACTTCTACCTTGAAGGAGAAGATCGACGCTTGGGTAAAAAAAGAAGTCCAAAAAGGGCAAGAGAGTCCGATTTGTGGCCAGACAATAGGTGTTTTGTTCGCCCCATACGCTATGAATCCTTCTCCTGGAGATGTCCAGGTGACGGTTGTGTGGAGAAACCCGGGCGGTGACAATACACTGGCCGTCACCAGAGCAGCAAGCTTGTTAATCAAAAATGGTGTTGAGAAAAGTTTCGAATTTTTGAAACTGATGATCCTAACACCGTTTATGCCGCCAACCATCACTCCCACCGCTAGCAAAAGGGCCTGACGCCTCCTCCCCCGCAAGAAGGGCGCTTCGTTACAAGCCGCAAGGTTTAAGACGAGGCGCCCTCTCTATTTTTATATAAAAAGAGGGTCGCGAGCCAAGTATGAAAATGGCTGCGACCCGAAGTTGTCCCTCATCTCTCTCTTGGAATGCTCCTCCCAGTATTTTAGAAAAAAAATAACAAAATGCAATCAGTTTATGTGAATTACATTTCACTAAAACGAAGTGGCTTCACTCGATGAATGCTAATCCCGTGTGATTCATTTTTCTTGGCCTCTTCAAGGCGCAGACGCATATCTTGCATCACATTCATATAAGCAATAAAGGCTTCGTAGGGCGACTCGTATGGAGAAAAGTATTTGTGAACATCGCCGTCATTGAAATATTTGGTGCACATATAGTAGAAGTGATCAGAAGTCTGCAATCGCCGCCAATCTTCCAAAAGTTCAGGATCATTCACGTGTACTATTTCTTTACCCAAATCATAGACAGTTCGCAGTGCTTCATTTTGTAAATCATTTGACATCCAAGCCGAGAGGTCGCGCTCAGTATCGGCCCAAGAGACATGGTACGGCACATCGAGTTCGGCTGCCGCCTCGTAGCGATCAACCACTTCAGAAGGAGTGAGAAAATTATTGTCCGGATTGCGCAAAATCTCTCCTGGCAAATGACGCAAAAATTCGAAAATACCGGTATCCTCCCACTGATGTTCACCGAAAGTCTCATAATCCATGAAAAGATTGACTGTCTGCCCATTGCCATTGTGCGAAGCTACCCAATCAGCAAACTTGGGCGCAGTGAGTGGCCAACCTTCCCAACTCCGCTGACTAAAACGAAAAGCGATATCATCGGAAAGTCGATAATGCTTGAGTAGTAATTTTATTTTTTCCGTACCAACCGGTCGATAAAGAAAGGTGGGGCTACGCCAACCCAAAACATGGTCGGCTCCTTCAGCCAAAATACCTTTGTAACCCATCGCCTCTGCCAAACGAGCAATCTCGTTGGAATAAATAAGCTCCGTGTTGCGGAAAATAGTTGGAGTGACGCCAAACATGTCCCTCACTTTCTTGCGGTGCATTTTGACCTGATTGACAAACTCATCCTCAGCAAAAATAGAAGAGAGTGAGTGGTGATAAGTCTCAGAAAGCAGCTCGACATTGCCGGTGTCAATCAGCGCTTTGAACGAATCGATAACTTCTGGCTTAAACTTTTCAAACTGTTCGAGTGCCACCCCAGAGATCGAGTAGCTCACTTTGAAATCAGGATTGCTTTTTATATTTTCGAGAATAGTAGCGTTGGCTGGCAGATAACATTTGGTAGCCACTTTCTCGACGATTGCTCTGTTGTCCAGGCTGGTGCCGCTCTCGTCGCTAAAATAAGAACGGTTGTTACCAACATCAAAAATGCGGTACTTTCGCACCCGCAACGGCTGGTGAACTTGGAAGTAAAAGCATACCGAAGGCATTGTCTAGAGAATTATACACTGAGATCAAGGTGTCTGCAGCTTTTTTCCAGTGGATAGTCTTCACTTCTTCGCGACCATTTATACTCAAATGTTTTTTTAGTTTCTGATGACGCAAAACACTCACCACTTTGTCGGCCATATCGTCTATGTCCCAAAAATGAGATTTGAGCGCTGTCGATAATATTTCACTCACTCCGGATTCTTTAGAGATTAGGACCGGTACTTCTGAAATCATTGCCTCTAGTGGCACTAACCCGAACGGCTCAGAAACCGAGGGCATCACGAAAATATCGGCTGCTTTGTAAACTCGTGCAAGCTCATCTCCTCGCAAGAAACCACAGAATATAAATTTGTGAGAAAGTCCGGCCGCTGCCACCCTTCCAATCATTTCTCCTTCCATATCTCCACTTCCCGAAACTACGAAAAATGTGTTTGGTTCATAACTCATCACCCGCTTGGCCATCTCAACAAAAAACTCCGGACCTTTTTGGAGAGTGATCCGGCCTACAAACAAAACAATTGAATTACCTTCTCTCTTAAGCTTTTCCAGATTGTGCTCGATCGCAGAGTGGTTAGTACCAAATTCAATTCCATTGTAGACCACTTGCACCTTTTCTGGTGCAACTCCGTACTTTTCAATTACTTTTTTTCTGGTAAGACCAGAAACAGTGACCACCCGATCGGCTTTATGAAAACCTTCCATCTCCACTTCAAAAATTTCTCGGTTGACACTGTCCCCTCCACTACGATCAAACTCGGTCGCATGCACATGAGCGACCAGCGGCTTACCAGAAACTTCTTTGGCAGCTATCCCGGCCGGGTAAGTAAGCCAATCATGGGCATGGATCACCGAATGTTCGACTCGTGCCGCCACCGCTGGTGCACTGTGAGCATAAGTGCGTACCCGCTCAACCAAACTGCCAGAAATATTTTTTGGTAACCCATATTTTTTAGTATAAACAGTATCAGAATGACTCTGATAACCAGCAAAAAGTGTCCGGATCTGGGCCTCATTTTTAAAAGTGGTCGAATCATTGGCAAAAACAAAACGGCACCAGGAAGCCGCCACCGGGATTTTAAAAGGCAACACAAAAGTCAAGTCGACCCCGCTTGCCGACAACGCTTTGGTCAAGCCCTCACAGGCCACTCCAAGTCCACCACTATTAAAAGGTGGGAACTCCCACCCAAACATGAGTACACTTGGTAACCTCGAACTTGCCATTGTTTACATTTTGGTAGATAAATCCTGGCGAAGGATAAAGGGGTAAACCCGAAGTAGCGCCAGAAAAGCACTGATAACGACCGGTCCGGCTATCAAACCAATGATCCCGAACAATTGGACTCCGCCTAAAATAGAGAAGAGGATCAGGAGCGGGTGAATTTTTATACTTCTTTTCAAAATAAAGAAAGAAAGGGTATCGTCGACCAAACCGACTGCCACTGCTCCCCAAACCAAAAGACCTAAGCCCGCACCATAACTTCCGTTTACAAAAAGATAGAGCACTGCCGGAATTGTGATGAGCGAAGTGCCGAGAGCTGGGATAAGAGAAGCGATACTACCCACAAAACCCCACAACACTGGGTTGGCCACTCCGAAAATAACGAAGCCAATGCTCAAAAAAACACCTTGGGCCACCGAAACTAGGAGCCTCCCGCGAATCACCGCATCAACAGAAGATCGCAGAGCCACCAATATCTCTTCGTCATAATTGTCTGGTAGCGGGCTCCACATCACGATCGCCTCTTTGAGTTTGGTACCATTGCGCAGCAAATAGTAGATCGAGATGAGCATCAAGACAAAACCCAAAATCCCTTTGAATACTGCTGAGAAAATAGAATCGAAATGACTGATCACCCAACCCAAGATATCTCGAAAATAATTTTCGATACCTATTTCAAAAGTCGGATTATTGAAAAGCGACCCACCAACCTTAGAGGAAAGCAGGTCAATGTAATCTATCGCTTTTTGAGCCCCGCCACCGAAAGCGATCGAATTATAGAGACCGATCGCTTCTGAAAAAACGCTCGCTGATATGAAAATTGCTGGCAAAACAATGGCGACCACAATCACCAAAAGTGTAGCGAGAGCCGAGAGGCCCGGCCGGCCATTGAACCAGATAAGAAATTTCTGGTAAAGGGGGTAAAAGAGGACTGACAACACACTGGCGATAAAGATGATCCCGAGATAGGGCTTAAAAACAAAGAAAGCGAGTACCAAAAGTCCCAAAGTAAGCGCGATAAA
This sequence comes from uncultured Candidatus Saccharibacteria bacterium, assembly GCA_964630525.1. GTDB lineage: Bacteria > Patescibacteriota > Minisyncoccia > Phycocordibacterales > WO2-35-19 > CAZVUY01. Next base: position 54,327 of record CAZVUY010000003.1, on the reverse strand, counting down.
AAATGATAGTTGGATAGTTTTTTGAGACATATGGGTAAAACTGAAGGATAGTGCTCACTCCCCCAATTTACCTTTATATTTTAACACAACAAATCCGATAAAAATAAAAACGGTGGATAAAAGCACTATATTTTCTACTGAAGCGACCACTTTGGCATACCGAGCGTAAACATTGCCCACCTGCCAACCAATACTACCCAAAATAATCCCCCTTAGAAACGTGCCAACCAAGCTAATCAGGAAATATTTGGCGGCATTCATACCGATGATTCCGCAAAATGCCGAGATGGCGACCGATGGTACAATCGGTAGCACTCTGGCTCCAGCTATCAAAAGTTCATCGCTCTTTGTACCTGAAAGTTTGTTTTGTAACTTTTCGATATCGCTCCAGTAAAGACCTATATATTTACCCCATTTTTCAATTACAAACTTACCACCATAACGAGCCGCGAAGTAAACGACGTAAGAGCCGATCGTCACTCCCAAGGCTGCGGGCAGCGCGACTTTGAGTAATAAGCTTGTTATTGTCCCAACCGAGACCGGCCCGGACACCAACAGAAAGCCCGACATGGTCATGATAAGAGCCGATGGAATGGGAGCTACCACCTCTTCGATCACGCTCGCCAAAAATACCCCGAGCGCCCCGAGCGGCAAAACATTGACCTGTAAAAAAAGTATGAGTGATTCGATCATTAAATGTAATTATTTGATATCGATAATCTTATTACACCCTCAAAATAAAAGCGACCAGCCTCCAACTGGCCGCTTCCTTCCGAAGCTAGAAAGATAACTTTACCCCGGGTCGTATCTGCCAAAAGAGGGACCTGGCGATCTCTTTACCCAACTCCTTGATCCCCTTTGGCCTACGCAAATCATACTGGGTAAAAACGAAAGAATTCTTGAACCTCACAAATTCTTTCGCGGATTCTTTGTTGTTATATATTTGCCAAAATTGGGGCCAGGTTAACTCATTGTTTGGATTTGACTGTTTTACCTGTCTGATGATTCTCTTCATCCGGTACAACTCATCTTGGACTTGCGAACAAGAACTGAATTGCCGGTTTTCCAATTTTTCAATCAGAAAATTCGGAATCAGAAAAGCGTCAATTATTGCCAAAGCCTCCTTGTCTTGGCTAACCAAATAAAAGAAGCCATCGACCCCGTACCGAAAGTCGGCATCTGTCTTGATGGCAGAATAGAACCCAAACTTCTGAATGGGCAATTGAGCTGCAACCAAAAATTTGCGCACGAAATGCCACAAATCTCTCCCTACTTCTGTTTTAGGGTGCTGAGAATGCAAATGCCCGTTTGCATTGGCGATCACCCTCCTTAAAGCATTGCTGAAAGTGATCGCTGACGCTTGGATCTGGTGAGCCTCCCTTTTTAAGATCGGCTCACCGAATACATATCGCTCAAACGCATAGCCATTGTTGAATTTTTTGGACATACAGAGCCTTTCCATAATTCATAGTACACATTAAATCGTAAACGGCAACTTGACCAAATGAGTAACTTGGCTATCATATGACCAATGTCGGGTGTAGGCCTGCGCCCTGCGGGCCGAACAACGAGGCGTTTGTGGGACGCCTACAATGAGTTTGTTATGCGAACAACCCAAGAGACCCGACGCCCCCGGCTGGCAGCTTACGCTCCCAGCCGTTTTTAATATCTATTTTAGATAACTCATTAACCTCTTATTATATCTCCAATTTTAGCTGCAAGATCCTGTAAACCTTCTTGATCAGCCTGAGTCCAAGCATCATCTAAAATCTCCAAAGCAAGATCTACCCTTTCTGTGATTAGATAAATTTCTGCCAATTCCATCTGAAAGGTAATTCTTTGTTCTATGGTGCCACCTTGCCTATCAGTCTCTTCATATCTGCGATTATGCCACTTCTCTACTTCTGCTAATAAGTTTTCAGAAAGACCTTCCGTTTTAAAAATTTCTGAAATTCTATTTTTAAAATCCCCAAAACGTTCCTGATTATTTAACTCTTCCATAATTATTCTTCTGATTCTTGAGACTCTTTATACGCATTTGCCGCTTGGATCATTTCTGCTCTAGAAATACCGGCTAACTCCTCCATTTCAACAAAATATTCTTCTGCCCCATCACCCGCCTCAGCTAATTCTGCAAAAGTAAGCACATCAGAAAATAAATCCTCAATCGCCATTTCATTTTGCTCGGCAAAATTTTCTATTATTTTCGTTATTCCTTCCACCGTATTAGGCCTTTGAAATCCTTCCATAATTTTTTGTTATTAGTAAGTCGAATTATAGCAAAATACTGGCCCAAAAAGCGAAAGTCCGACACGAGATCGTCTCTCGCATCGGACTCTAAAAGTCACAAGGTGAAGGTCAAGTGGCGCAATCCCGACCTTTTCTTATAATCATCAAACTGCTTTTGGTTTTCTGCGATCTCTTGGATGACTTTGATCAAGTTATTTCTTTCAATTGGATTCTTCCTCTTGTTGCGCTTGTAATAACGAGCACAATTCTTCAGAAACTCTTCTTCTGGTAGATTCAGAGGGCAGATTTCGCCCCCTTCTGGCAAAACATTTGCCAAGTTGATCCAACAGCGCCGATTGCCAGTATGCCTCAGCTCCAGGCGAATGGCTCTGCGTAGTTTCATCACTTCTCGTCTAAGAGAACCGATGTCCATTTGCTTGAGATCGCTGTCAATCTTCGCAGACATATTCATCCTTTCCAGTCATATCATACTTAGCTGAAAAACAATCTATATTGGATTCTGATTCAACCAGATAAGCCTGCTGCCTCAAAACTTCAGCAAGTTTTTTTCGAGTAGGAGAAGTGTCATGTGAAAGATACTGGAGCACTTGATCCAAACACTTTTTTGTCCTCTTCCTCTCTTCTTCAAAACGAGCGTCTATTAGGTCAATTGTCATACAATCAATCTCCTTCCTTCCTCAATCTTACACATCTCTAACAAAAAAGGAAGTTCCCATTTTGTAGCAATTAATCGCTACATTTTATACACTTTCCCACGGCCGTGGATTTTTGTATAAATTTTCCTTACCACACCAAGGACAAAACCAGTTTTTCTTTTCAGGAGGCGCGTCCCCTACACTCCACCATCTTTTGCACTTCTCACAACTAAAGTGATGGATTTTTTCAACGGTCCGTTTTTTCATATTTTGCTTGTCTTGTCATATCCAAGTTCTTTTGCTCGAGCGACAGCTTTTTCCATAAAATAAAACCAATGATCATTGTCTTTATTTTGATTGCTTTCTTTCCAGTTAGCAAAAATTTCTTCCAAAGTTTTCCATTTTAAAACAAATTTTTCGTGTTCTTCTAGTTTGGTATTTTTCAAATTTGTGCTCTTTAAAATAACCAGAAAGCACGTCGCATGGGCGACACGGTTTACATTTTTCGCCGTATTTCGATAATGAGTAAAAGCTTCAGCTATCTTTTCGATATGACCAAAATCGTAAAGCCCGCTCTCTTCGGTCACCTCTCTCAAAATCCCCCCTTTTATATCTTCACCTTTATCAACTCCGCCTGAAAATAGTATAAAAAAACCAGAATCAGTTTTTTCTCCTACCGCATATTTTTGTGTCTTCGGATCAAAAACCACTCCACAACCACCATCTCGGTGCTCCTCATTTTCCCGTTTTATACCAAATTCTGGAATAGTTCCCCGCATTTTATTCACATTTATCAAAGGTATACCACCTAAAAGTGCCGACCGGAATGTTGTAAACATTTTCTATCACCCATCTCGCATTATGGAAATCGGCTTTCTCCCAATCCAAATCAAGCAGTTTTGCCACTCTCTTTAAATCTTCTTCTGATTCACCTTCCAGTTCTACATATGTTGGAATCATAGGCCAAGAATCAATATCAATCGAAACTCCATCCAACTTAAAAGCATGTCGCTTCTTTTGTTGGTGTCGGTAAGGCCACAATCCTATTTTTTGAAAAAGGAGTTCAGCTTTTTGGTAATCTTCAATCTCAAATTCTATTTCAAAAGTACCATCTACTGTTTGTATCTTTTGATCTTTATAAGTCAGCTTGGTTTTGTTTCCAACTTTTCTTATCCGCACGAATTTTTGTTCATCTCTCCACTTCAGATCTTTGTCATAAATCACAGTTTCCTCAATAAGATTTTCCCCTTCATCATGCGCCCCAAGCTCCTTAAGTTTTTTAACCAAGTCATCCTTGTCTATCTCCAAAAACCGACATTCGATTTCAGTGGTGTTCATAATTAAATAATTTTTTCTTATTTTTGCTAATCGCCCTTTTCATCTCTTGCCAATACTTGTCGACTGGTTTGGAAAGAGCAATTTTTGGATTTTTGTTTTGCATCAAACCATCAAAAGGTACTTTTTGCTCTCGCCATAATTTACCATTCTCTAAGTATATTTGGATCGGAGGTATGATTTTATCAATTGCATAAATAAATTTACTCTCTTCATCTTCCCTCTTTTCATATCGTTCAATTACTTTAACAAGTGATCTAAAACGAGGAAATCTTTTTTTGATCTTCAATAACGCCTCTTTTTCTCTTTTATGTTTTGATTCGGCTTTTTGATTATCGAGAAAATAAGTATCCCCAGCGTAAATTTCTACCAAATCATGTGCAAGAGCATACATAAAGCAAAGTTCTTTATTAAGCTTCAATTTGTCAGATTCGATCAGATACCAAGCAACCATCGCAAGTTGGTAGCTATGTTCGGCATCATTTTCAAAATTCTTAGCATTAGGCGATCGCGCCACCCTAATTACCTCTCTAAATTCGTGATTGAATTCTATAAAGTCGATCAGATTTTTTATCTTAGGTGAAAATTTCATTTTTTAAGCCCCGTGGCATTTTTTGAATTTTTTACCAGAGCCGCACCAGCATGGGTCGTTGCGACCAATGTTCTTGTTCCCTCCAGTCCCCTCTTTAGAATAAAGAGGGTTAGGGAGATTAGAAGAATTATCAGAGTCTGTAATCAGCTCCGCCTGTTTTTGAACATTCGAAAGCACCGTGGTTTTCTGAGCTTCAGCCAACTTTTGCAGATTTTCGTCGATCGTGTTTTGAATTGAGGCTTCCATCTCTTTAAACAAACGCAAACCCTCTTTCTTGTACTCGACTAGTGGGTCGCGCTGACCATAAGCGCGCAAGTTCACGCTACTACGCAGATAATCCATCATCTCCAAATGATCGACCCAGAACATATCATAAACCTGGAGTTTGACCTGGCGCACCCTCTCCGCTTCTTCACCGCTCGCTGGCTCCATCAACACCTTTCTCCTCCTTTCATAAAAGACTTTGCGTTGAAAATTGAGCACATCATCATATTCCAAAACGTGTTTGCGAGCATCAAAATTGAGTCCTTCGATTTTTTCCTGAGCGCTTTCGAGCGAACGAGTGATCAGTTTGTTCTCGATCGGTTGATCTTCTGGGATACCGAGCCGACCCATCATTTTTTTCACCGTATCAGCCGCAAAAACTCGCATGATATGATCCTCCATTGAGACGAAAAATTGGGTTTCGCCCGGATCACCTTGTCGGCCGGAACGCCCACGGAGCTGGTTGTCGATACGACGAGCATCGTGCCGTTCAGTACCAACGACGAAAAGTCCGCCAAGATTTTTCACTTTTTCATAAGCCTCTTGGTTAAAAGGAGCGCCGCCAAGTTTGATATCTACTCCTCGTCCAGCCATGTTGGTCGCCACCGTCACTGCTCCCTCCTTACCAGCTTGGGCCACGATCTCACCTTCCCTCTCGTGATTTTTAGCATTGAGCATTTCAAACTTCACTCCAGCCCGTTTCAAGTATTCACCGAGCAGCTCATTTTTTTCGATGGAAATAGTGCCGAGTAGCACCGGTTGACCTTTGGTTTGCAACTCTTTAACTTTGCGAGCGAGTGCCAAGAGCTTCCCTTTTTCCGTTTGGAAAATCAAATCGTTGTGGTCAATCCTCTGCGGTGTTCGATTGGTCGGGATAGTGACCGTATTGAGCCCATAAACTTTATAAAACTCCTCGGATGAAGTGATGGCCGTACCAGTCATACCGGAGAGTTTGTCGTACATGCGGAAATAGTTTTGGTAAGTGATTGAGGCAAAAGTTTTCGACTCTTTCTGAATCTTGACCCCCTCTTTAGCTTCGATCGCTTGATGTAAACCCTCCGACCACCTGCGCCCCGGCTGGAGACGACCAGTGTAAGGATCGACGATCACTACTTCATCGCCCCTCACCACATACTCCTTATCCTTATGGTAAAGAGCTTTGGCTTTAACTGCAGTTTCAAGATGGTGCACCAACTTGATCCCTCCCTCGGCATAAATATTACCAAGTCCCAGCATTTTTTCGGCTTGGCTAATCCCCTGATCAGTGAGCAAGACCGCATGCATTTTCTCTTCCAGAGTATAATCTTCTCCCTCTTTCAATTTGGCTGCCACCGCCGCAAATTTCTTGTAAAATTCATCAGAATCAGCCGCTGGCGCAGAGATGATAAGCGGTGTCCGCGCTTCATCGATCAAAATAGAGTCGATCTCGTCGACAATCGCAAAACAATGCTCTTTCTGCCGTACCCGACTATATTCGTATTCCAAATTGTCGCGCAAATAATCAAAACCAAACTCACTATTGGCTCCATAAGTAATATCCGCTTCATAAGCCTCGATCCGGCTCACTGGCCTCAGAAATTCATGCACCACTTTGTAGGAACCACTCTCATCCCTTTCTTTATCCAAGCCAGCAATCTCTGCTTTTTTGTTTTCAGCTTTAAAGGATTCGTCGTAAACAAAGCTGGCTTCGTGAGTGATCACCGCTACACTTAAACCAAGAGCGTTGTAAACCTGGCCCATCCAAGCTGCATCTCGAGAAGAAAGATAATCATTGACAGTGACCACGTGCACCCCTTTACCAGAGAGTGCGTTGAGGTAAGCTGGCAAAGTAGCCACCAGTGTCTTACCTTCTCCGGTGCGCATCTCTGCAATGCCTCCTTTATGCATCACAATACCGCCCAAAAGTTGAGCGTCGAAATGCCTCTCACCCAACGTCCTCCGAGCAGCTTCCCGCACACAAGCATAAGCCTCTGGCAAAAGATCATCCAGATTTTCACCCTTGGTCAACCTCTCTTTAAATTCTTTGGTCTTTGCCTTAAGCTCTTCCGCCGATAGTGCTTTCACCCCATCTTCAAAACCATTTATTTTAGCCACCAAAGGCGATATTTCCTTGATATAACGAGCACTCGGATCACCAAAAATCTTGTCCAAAAACGACATAGTGGGCTTACTTTATCACAATTTCGAGCTTTTTCATAACCCAAAATAACCCCGATCAAACCATAACCAACAAACAAAAAATCCTTCCGCAAAACGGGAGGATTTTTTGTTAAGTGGGAAGTTCCGAGTATTTAATCGGAATCCCGAAATCAATCAGGAAGATTAAGCTCTTTTCTTCTTAGTAGCTTTCTTCTTGGTTGCCTTCTTTGTTGCCTTCTTCTTTTTTGCTGCCATTTTATTTTTATCCTTCTTCTCCACTAACGCGAAGAATTCGGATGAGATTATTTTTAAGCGCGCTGGTTCTTCAAAAAATATTTTTATTTTTTTCAGAACAATCGACCTTGTACTAATTATCGCGCTAAAAAAATATTTCGTAAATATTTTTTTAGCAAAAATTGTGGATAACTTTAAAAATTTTCAAAAAATTTTATTTCAAAAAAAATAAAATCAAAAATATTAAAAAATTTGAAACAGAAAAATTTAATTTAATTTTAATTTAATAGAGATAAGAAAATTTTACTAAAAAAAAGAGCCCCGATTAAGGAGTTCTTTTTGTTTTAGTATTTTCTTTTTTAATTTTGTATTTTAGATTTTATGCTCTGGCGTGGGCGACGGGAGCGATCTCCAAAACAAATGTCTATTATGAGTGCAAGCCGTCGCCCGCGCCAAAACACTTCTAAAATAATAGCTCACTGCTCCCAAACTGACAACGTCAAAAACCCAAAACAAAAATTCCGATCTGCGTGGGCACCCTTTAGGGAGGAGCAGTCGGAATTTTTGTTTTGGGTTTTTGATCTTGCCTTAAAAAGGTTTATTTCCAACGAAAAACCCCGCAAAGCGGGGCCTTTCGCAGACATTCATTATTGTTAGAAGACACTCCTAACACTCATACCGGCTCAGTATAGCATACTTGCCAATTTTATGCAAGCTGGCTGTGGATTACCTGTCCCAAGCCTAGCCGAGGTTAAGGTCTACGACCAGCCTTTATTTCAGAAATATAGTATTCCCCTCTCTCTTTAAACGAAGGATCGAGAGTGATCATTTCTTCCAAAACCTTTATCGCCTCAGCATTCCGACCCGTCTCCAAATAGGCGGCTGCCAACGTCAGACGATGCTGTAAATTGCTTGGATCAAGAGCGATCCTTCTTTTTACCAATTGCAGAACATCATCATACTTTTGCATTGCCGCCAAAACACTCAAGTAACGATCGTCGAAGATTATTTTTTGTTCTGAGAGTCCGGCGAGCACTTGGTTAGAAAGTGCTGCGTCTCCGGCTCCAAGCAGGCTTAATCCGTAAATAAATCTGGCTTCTTCGTATTGAGGAGCAAGCTCATAGGCGATCTTGGCGGCAGCTGCTGCTTCTTTGACCTTACCATCAAGCAATAAGTTGCTCACCAATTCAAAGTAAATCTGTTGTTTCTGGGGAGAGAGTTTTATCGCCTCTTGCAGTTGTTCGACTGCCCTGCCGTACCAACCAAATCGAGAGAGAAAAACTCCATAAAACAATCGGTAGCGAGCATCATTGGGTACTCTTTCTAAGTATTTTACAAAAGATTCATCTACCAACTTAAAAACATTCTGTCTAATTTCCGATGAGGCGCTCGGGTTCATGCCAAGAGCGATCGCCGCTTGAGAGATGTGTTCGATACTCTCTCCAAAACCGATCCCTTTTTGATCGATCGGTTTCTGGTAGACCTCGAGAGCGCCGACCACACCTTGATTGCCGAGTCTTAATACTTCAAGCAAGCTTTTATTCTGCCGCCAAGGAACAAAATTGATGAAATAAAGAGCCAGCACTAGCAATATGAGTACTCCTGCTTCAAATATGGGTCGCCGCTTTTCGTGTTCTACAATGTTTTTGATGCGATTCGCAAATTTCTCCCACCAAGAGACGTTGGTTTCTGGTGCATGGGCGTGAACATAAGCAATGAGAATAAAAAAGAAAATATAGCTTGCGATCTGGTCGAAAACAAAGAGGTTGTTGAACAGGTAAGCAGAGAGAAGACCAAAGACAATCGCCTTATCTTCTTTGGTTAGAAAATCGCCTTTCGCTCGCAAAGTATAGTAAAAAACTGCAGCTATGATTGACAGGTAGGATAAAAATCCGAGTATGCCACCAGCCACCAACCAATCAAGAAAAGTGTTGTGCGCCCGATCAAACCAAGGTTCTTGGGTATACATCCGCGGATCATAATATTTGTTGAAAACGAAATTGAAACCCTCCTGACCCCAACCAAAAATAGGGTTCTCTGCAAAACCTTTGATCGCCATCGGCCAAACAAAATAACGCCCCTGAGTTTTTACCTCACTAAACGAGAGTGAAGCGAAGCGGCTCAAGACGGGACTGTTTTGAACCACTGGAGTATTGCGGAGCAACAAGAACCCACCCACAAATATCAGGAAAGAAATCAGACCGACCTTAGCAAAGTGCCTTACCTGATCCCCTTTTTCCGAATTGCGCACCAATAAAATGAAGGCGATGATCGCTCCACCGATCAAACCCAAAATCGCACCTCTGGTAGCGGTAAAATAAAGAACGATCAAATCTAGAAGAGCGACTACGGCCAAAAGTATCCTCTGCCAACCTTGTTTGAAGCGCATATAAAGCAGGGCGGCAAAGAAAATATGGAAAACCATATAAATACCGAGGTAGGCAGCGTTACCCAGAGTACCGTCTACACGCACCCCACCCTGATTGATGGCGATCTTGCCTCCAATTTGCAAGAAAGAATAGATAGCCATAATAAGAGATGCGCCAAGACTAGTCGCCAAAAGTTTGTTCCAAATTTCTTGAGTCTTAAGCATCGTCCCCATTACCAAAAAGTAAGCTCCGAGATGCAAGAGGGTGATGTAACCCTCCATTCTCTCAAAATTGCTCCAGAAAGCTTTGTAAGGGTTTACGGCCAAAAGGTCGGCCAAACCGATCGCAATCAGAAATACCGCTAGAGCACCGAGAACCCAAGAAAACTTGGGCCGATAAAGGGGTTCCCGAACAGCCAAAATCAAATAGCAAGCAAGGATAATCTCGACAATCAACCGAAAAGCAAAGGCTTTACCAGTAATAAAAGGGAAAAAGAGGGAGGAACTTATAATAAGAGGTACAAAAGGGATCGCGAAAATCCCTGCCAATATCACATACCTAAGTTGATTGTTTGACATAGCGTTTATAATACACGATGAGATCGAGATTAGAAAGGCTTTAAAAAAGCCTTTCTTCTTGCTATTATATGGTGAATAACTATGGAGACCACGGTCATCAGGCCACGCAAAACTTTCAGCCTTAGAGATATAAAAGAACTCTGGCAATATCGAGAGCTCCTTTATTTTTTTAGCTGGAAAGACTTAAAGGTTAGATACAAACAAACCGCCATCGGTATCCTTTGGGCTATTCTGCAACCTTTTATCACTATGGTTGTTTTCACTATATTTTTCGGCAAACTGGCCGGCTTACCATCAGACGGGGTCCCTTATCCTATTTTTGTTTACACTGGACTATTATTCTGGCAATTTTTTTCTGGTGCACTAGCCGAAACGAGCAACTCCTTGATCGGCAACCAATCGATTATTACCAAGGTATATTTTCCTAGATTAATCCTGCCCATCTCCTCTGTTGTTACCAAATTTATAGATTTTTTGATCGCCGCTTCGATCTTGGTTTTAATGATGTTTTATTACAATTACACTCCTTATCTCGGCGGGCTTTTGATTATCCCCCTTCTTCTTTTGATCACCTTTATGGCTTCAACTGGCCTTGGATTTTTCCTCTCTGCTCTAAATGTGAAGTATAGAGACGTGCGTTATGCCTTACCATTTTTTATCCAAATATTACTGTTTTTAACACCCGTCATTTACCCCGCTAGCATCGCCGGTAAATATTCCTGGATACTTGCCTTAAACCCAATGACAGGGGTTATCCAAACTGCCAGAGCCGCCATACTTGGAGCGACGGTGATCAACTGGACACTGATCGGCATTTCAGCGCTAGCCTGCTTTTTGATGTTGGTAGTCGGTATAGTTTATTTCAAAAAAGTTGAGAGATATTTCGCTGACATTATTTAAAATGAATAAACCGATTATAGAAATAAGGGGGCTAGGGAAAAAATATGAGATCAACCGTGCCAAAGGTAAATATATTGCCTTACGCGATGTGATCACAAATGTGGCAAAATATCCTTTCTTGTTTCTTAAATCCAAATTCAAACAAGCCACTGGTCTAGAAAAAAAGGAGGAATTTTGGGCACTCAAAAATATAGATCTAAAAATAGAAAGAGGAGAGGTGGTAGGAATAATAGGTTCCAATGGTGCCGGCAAATCAACTTTGCTAAAAATCCTGTCCCAAATCACCCCACCAACTGAAGGTGAGGTGGTTTTGCGGGGCAGAGTGGGCTCTCTACTTGAGGTTGGCACCGGTTTCCACCCAGAATTATCCGGCCGAGAAAATATATTCTTAAATGGGGCCATCCTGGGCATGAAAAAAAGAGAAATAGAAAAAAAATTTGATCAAATTGTAGATTTTGCTGGAATTGAAAAATTTTTAGACACTCCCGTGAAGCATTATTCAAGCGGCATGTATGTCCGATTGGCTTTCTCGGTAGCCGCCCATATGGAGCCTGACATTTTGATTGTAGACGAAGTATTGGCGGTCGGCGATGCAGAATTCCAGAAAAAGTGTTTGGGTAAAATGGATGAGATAACCAAACAAGAAGACCGCACCATTTTGTTTGTGAGCCACAACCTAGAAGCGATTAGAGACTTATGCAACAAATGCCTTGTCTTAACCAATGGTCAAATATCTTTTTTGGGCAAAACAGAAGAAGCGATCCTTCACTATACCGGCAGTAGAAATCAACAAAATGATCTAAGGGCACGCAAGGAGACAATGACTGATACAGGCGAAATCAGTGTCACCGAGGCTTGGGTAGAAAACAGCGCTGGTAAAAAAGTTTCGATGGTTAATGCCGGAGAAGATATAAACCTTGTAGTTAAATACAAAACGAGTGTTCAAAACAAATCAATCAAATTTGCCTTTGCTCTAACGGATATTTCTTCTCATACTCAATTGGCCGATCTTTCTCCAGAGCAACCGTGGGAAAACTTCCCTAGCGAAGGAAAGGCGGTTTGCAAAATACATAATTTACCACTAAACGTAGGGATATACGGATTCAATATAGCCATAAGAATAAATGGTTTTATGTCTACCTGGATAAAAGAGGCTGCGATTTTTGAAGTAATTTTTGGAGATTTTTTCGGAACAGGCAAACTGCCAGATCCCACCCAAAGTAAGATTTTATTAAAACAGGATTGGAAGCTAACCAATTGATAGTTTATGTGTGGCATTACCGGTATTTGGCAACTAGATCACACCAAAATTTCACGAGAGAAATTGTCGCGTTTTAACAACTCGTTGTCTCATCGTGGTCCAGATGGTTCAGAGCTATTTATTGAAAATAGTGTAAATCTGGGACTCGGACACCGAAGATTGTCGATCCTGGATTTGAGCGACATGGGTACCCAGCCGATGTCCTATCTAAACAATCAATATTGGATCGTGTTCAATGGTGAAATTTATAATTTTTTGGAACTAAGGCAAAAATTGATTAGTTTCGGTTATAAATTTAAAACAGACACTGACACCGAAGTGATCCTCGCCGCTTTCGATAAGTGGGGTGAGAAGTGTGTTGAGCATTTCAACGGTATGTGGGCTTTTGCTATTTGGGATACTAAGAAAAAAAATATTTTTCTTGCTAGAGACAGATTTGGCATTAAACCTTTGTATTATTTATTTATCCCTAATAAAATATTTGCCTTCGCTTCGGAAACAATCGCTTTCAAATATTTAGACGGCTACAAAAGAGAGCTTGATCAGAAAACATTGGGATTGGCCATCAAAGACCCTTTCTCATTAGAAGGTTACGGCCATACTATTTATAAAAATATCAACCAATTGTTGCCTGGACATTTTTTAAAATTACAAGCCAGCGACCAATATCCCAAACAGAGGAGATGGTGGAGCACTTTAAATAATTTAAGGGAGAATCTGCCAGAAAAATATACTGATCGAGTGAAAGAATTCCTTTCAATATTCGAAGATTCTTGCAAACTGAGGATGCGGAGCGATGTACCGATAGGTACCGCCCTATCTGGTGGGATCGATTCATCTGCTGTCTATTCAACGATAAGCAAAATAATGAGAGAGGCTCAAGTGGAACGATCTCCTCAAAATTGGCAGCAGGCATTTACCGGCGTATTCGAAAATACCGAGTACGATGAAAAGAAATATGCCGACCTGGTCATAGAGCACACCAAGGGTCGGGCCGTATACATTGAACAAGATTTTTCCAAGATCACTGACGAGATCATCCGATCAACCAAGCAATTTGACAATATCTACGTTTCTCCAATTTCAGTTGTTGCCAATATTTACAGAGCAATGAGAGAAAATGGCGTAAAAGTTTCTCTAGATGGCCACGGAGTTGATGAGATGCTGTTTGGATACCGATCATTATATGAAGAAGCCAGGAAATTCGTTGCAGCGAACCCAAGCAGATTTAATATTGATGAAATATTTAGTGAAAACGGATCAACTTTTACCAATCAGAACGAAGAAAACCTGATTTCAAAAATAAAAAAACAAATAAAAAGCAAACTTTCCACTGATAGCGTAGCGTTATTTAGAAAATTATTAAACAAGAAAGATTACGTCAATCCACTCCCCTACTTAGGAGAGCCGGATCCAAAAGAAAATAATCTAAATCATTTAGAAAAAATCGTTTACGATACTTTTCACAAAAGAACTCTGCCTACAATACTAAGAAATTTTGATCGAGCGTCAATGCAAAGTGGCACCGAAGTTAGGATGCCTTTTATGGACTGGCGACTTGTCACCTTTATATTTTCGTTGCCACTTGAAGACAAAATATATGACGGATTTAGTAAGAGAATTTTGAGAGACAGTATGAAAAATATTATGCCGGAAGAGATCAGAACCAGAAAATTAAAAATCGGACTAAATGCTCCGATGATAGAATGGTTCAAGGGCCCACTAAAGCCTTTCTTAATAGGCATTACAAACTCGATAAAATTCCAGGAAGCCGCCGGTACAGATTTTCAAAAAATCAAAAAAATGGTAGAAGTTAACTTGGCAAACGACTCTTGGACCTGGCAGGATTGTGCGACTCTCTGGCCATATATAAATGTGACATTAATATTAAATAGGAACAAATAGTATGAAAAAGATAAGATTTGCTGTCGTTGGTTGCGGAAATATAGGAATGAGACACTTAGCTGTAATTGACGCTGAACCTAATGCTAAATTAGTTGCTGCCTGTGACATAAAAAAAGATGTTTTGGATAAAGTGTCTACCACTTATAAGGTCGACTGTTACACTGATTTTACAAAAATGCTCGAACGTAATGATATTGATGTTGTAAATATATGTACTCCACATTTATTACACGAACCAATGACCATAGTAGCAGCGAGAAAAAAGAAACATATCCTGTGTGAAAAACCAATGGCCCTCACCACAAGAGGGTGTAAAAAGATGATCTCCACAGCAAATGCAAATGGTGTAAATTTGTTTATAGTAAAACAAAATCGCCACAATATACCAATAAAATTACTTAAAGAGGCTATCGATAAGGGTCGACTTGGAAAAATACTAATGATCAAATGCAACGTTCTTTGGAATAGACACTTGGGATACTATACAGATTCAGACTGGAGAGGTACTAAAGAGCAGGAAGGTGGAGTGTTATTTACCCAAGTAAGTCATTTTATTGATTTAATTATATGGTTTATGGGGGATGTAAAAAATACCATAACAAAAGTAGCTAATTTACGTCATAAAAAGCTGGGTATAGAGGATACTGGGGAAACTATACTTAACTTTAAAAATGGGGCTATGGGTTCAATATCTTGGACTACCGCACTATACAATAAAAATTACGAAGGTAGTATTCTTGTGGTGGGTGAGCATGGGACTGTTAAGGTTGGGGGCAAGTACCTAAACGAAGTTGAATATTGGGATATAAAAAACTACCCACTTCCTCAAAATATAGATTTCACCGACAAACCAAATACTTACCACAACTACCAAGGGACAAGCTCTAATCACGATAAAGTTATAAAGGATATAATTTTATTTTTGAATAATAAAAAGAACACTGTAGTGACAGGAACAGAAGGGATGAAGTCTACAGCTTTGATCGAAAAAATATACAGTGGTGCATTGTTATAAAAAATATGAAAATAATGATACCTTTTGTTGATCTTAAAGCTCAATACGTCTCGATAAAAAAAGAAATTGATAATGCAATTGAAAACGTCATCAGAGACACCGCATTTGTAGGAGGTTCAGGTAATAAATATAACCAAGAATTTGAAAAGGTATTTGCTGCCTACATAGGAACAAAATATTGCGTTGGTTGTGGTAATGGTACCGACGCCATTGAAATTATTGTTAAGGCTTTAGGTTTGGGGCCCGGGGATGAAGTGATTGTGCCAGCCCTCACCTGGATTGCCACCTCAGAAGCCGTTTCCAGCTGTGGAGCTACCCCTGTCTTTGTTGATGTAGACCAAACCACCTACACCATCGATACCAAGAAAATAAAGCGAGCTATCACCACAAAAACTAAAGCTATTATACCAGTACATTTGTATGGCTTGCCGGCCGACATGGACGAAATCACAAAGATTGCCAAAACACATAGCCTTTTAATCATTGAGGATTGTGCCCAAGCCCACGGAGCAGAGTATAAAGGCAAAAAAGTCGGCACTTTTGGAGTAGCCGCCACTTTTAGTTTTTTTCCAGGAAAAAATTTAGGAGGCTATGGAGACGCTGGAGCTATTGTGACCAACGATGAGGGGTTGGCCATAAAAACAAGGATGCTAGCCAACCATGGAATGCTTAAACGTCACGAGCACGAATTTGAAGGTCGCAATAGTCGTCTTGATGGTCTGCAGGCAGCAATTCTATCTGTAAAATTAAAACATTTGGATAAATGGAACAATAACCGGATAAAAAATGCCGCATTGTATGATAAATATATAATTTCAAATATAATTACACCAAAAACACCAGACCATCACAAACATGTTTATCACCTATATGTGATCCAATCACAAAATAGAGATAGATTGAAAGAAAAATTAAAGGAGGAAGAAATAGAAGCTTCTATTCACTACCCAACCGCCCTTCCTTACCTGAAATGCTATCAACATCTTAGGTATACCGAGAAAGACTTCCCAATCGCTTACTCGTTAAGCAAAAAAATTCTATCGTTACCAATGTTTCCAGAACTCACAGAAGAGCAAATAAAATGCGTAACTAAAATTATCAATAATGAAAATTAAATTCCTAAAAGCAAGCTCTTATTACACTGACTACCTACGACAATTTTATGCAAAAAGACCAAACTTAACCGAAGCTCCTTATAAGAAAAATTACGACGCCATCATTGGTGATTGTTTTGCTTCATCTGACTCTTGGACTAGAAACCTAACCAAAATTGGCCCGTTTGAAGGTCAGGAAATAGTTACTAATGCTGAGCCAATGCAAAAAGCTTGGGCTAGAGAGCACGGCTTAAAATTTTCGGAAGAAAATTGGAAATTAGATATATTGGAAGCCCAAATAGATCAATTTGAGCCAGACGTCTTTTTTGCTCACGACCTGGTCAATATTACTCCAGAATTTAGATTTAGATTGAAACAAAAATATCCGAAGCTAAAGATCATTGCTTGGGATGGTGTCGCCAAAAATGATGAAAAGTTGCTGGCTGGATGTGATATGGTCCTCTCATCTTTAGAAAGTGTCGCTGATTATTATCATTCTAAGGGTTTTAAAACTCTTTACATGCTATCAGGATTCGATGCAAGTATATTAAACAAAATAGAAAAAAGACAACCTACAATCAACTGTTCTTTTGTGGGATCGATTTTGGGCGGCGAAGACAGACACAATGAACGGCTTCGTTTAGTCTCTCATTTGTCGCGCAAAACAAATCTTTCTCCTTTTATCCCTCATTTGCCAGACTATAAACACTTGGGCAAAGAATTTGTGAAAAATATTTTGGGAAGCGACAAGAGAGTTTTTGGTTTTGAAGAAATTTTGGATTTATTAGAATTGAAAATAAAAAACGGAACGGCCGCTTACGGAATCCAGATGTATCAACTGCTTGCCGATTCAAAAATCACCTTCAACTCGCACATAGGAGCCGCCGGCAACAAAGCGGCCAATATGCGCTTATTGGAAGCGACGGGCACCGGAACCTTGCTTTTGACTGATTTTAAAGAAAATTTGAATGATTTGTTTCAAATGGATAAAGAAGTGGTCGCTTACAAAACCAAAGAGGAGGCGGTTGAAAAAATAAAGTATTATCTTGAGCACGAGAAAGAACGAGCAGCTATTGCAGCAGCGGGACAAGCCCGCACCCTGCGAGACTACAATTTTGAAAAAACAATGTCTAAATTTTCAGATTTCTTATCTACATTATAAAACAACACATTCTAGTTTTAACTTTGACATATCATAAACGGCCTGTAACATTAACGCGGAGTAAAAAATGAAAAAAATAGTACCTTTAATTGCCAAACAAATTGGTTACCAATGCTTAGAGCATCTCCTCTCACTAAGAGACATGCTGGATATTGAAGTGCCCGCAATCCTTTTTAACGAAAAGGCTCCTTGCAGCCAAGAAATCGAAGATCTTGCCAAGCGGGAGAAAATTCATATTTTGCCTGCCCTAGACGATCTGGCGAGCGTTGGAGAGCTAGATGTATTGCTGTCAATTCAATACAACCAAATACTTAAAACTCGGCACCTAAAAAGCGCAAAGGCGGCGATCAACCTTCATATGGCTCCCTTGCCCGAGTATCGAGGTTGTAATCAATTTTCTTTTGCGATTGTAGATGGGAGCACCATCTTTGGCACCACCCTGCATATGATGAATGAAGGCGTAGATTCTGGAGACATAATAGCCGAAAGGCGCTTCCCGATTCCTGAAGGGTGCTTTGTAAAAGAACTGCTCGATCTCACTGTTGCTGAATCTTTCATTCTCTTTAGAGAATGTATCGAGACAATTATCCGGGGCGATTATACTCCGGTACCGCAGGAAAAATATATAAAATCAGGAGAAAGATCGGTTTCTTTTCATAAAAGAGACGAGATCGATCTTCTGAAAAAAATTGATCTTTCGTGGCCCAAGGAAAAAATAGAAAGGCACATCCGAGCTACCTCTATGCCAGGTTTTGCCGGCCCCTATATAGAAATAAATGGCAAAAGAATTTCGTTGCACTTTGACGAATAATGAGTAGGGAGCCACTGGAAAATTTCAGTGGCTTTTTTGTAAATAAATTTTATATCTAGATATTTAGCTATTGTATATCTCATTAAAACAATCGAAATACCAGTGCTGAAGAATTAATTTTCCAAATTCTGTCGTTGCTATTAAGTGGTGATAACTTTGTATTGTATAGAAAAAATTGGTAGTATTAATATTAATTAATTGTTAATCTAAAAAATGAAAACAATTTCATCGATTATAGGAGTGATTCTTCTATTTTCTTCTCCCCTTTCAGCGCTAGCTGATTATTCAACTGATCTAGACTCCGGATCTAATCAATATTGGTCTATAGCAGATGGGTCGCAAACTGGTTTAGACGTTACTAGTAGCCTTACCCTAGCTTTATGGGTTAAAACCTCGCAAACTTCTGATGGGAGAGGACTTGTTGTAAAAGGGCACTTTGATGCAGCAACTGACGTAGCGTATGGTATACAAATTGGAGCAAACACCAACGGTAAAGTTAGAGGAATAACAAGTAATGGATCTTCGTTTGATATAACTGATGAAAGTACAAATGCACTCAATGATGGGGCTTGGCACCATGTCGCTATAGTATTTAACCCATCAACTTCCCTCGCCCTGTATGTTGACGGGTCTCAAGACAAACAACTAACTACAAGCGTTGAATCTTCAATACAAAATATCTCAGAAAACTTTGTGGTAGGCAGAGACACTTCTGGAAGACAGTACGATGGTCTAATTGACGATGTTCGCATTTGGTCTCGCCAGTTATCAGGAACTGAAATAAGTAATTTAAAAAATAATCCTTGCAGTTTTAGTAACGGATCAGATCTTCAAGGTTGGTGGAAATTCGAAAATAACGGAACGGATGATTCTGGCAATGGTAACACATTGACCAATAACAACTCCGCCACTTTTACCTCAGATACTCCATTTACATGTACAGCTGCTCCAACTTTATTCTTTACTGATTTTGGTATCTTTGGAAACGGATCTGTGGGCAATTCCACATCAACCGCTGGTGTTTTTCTCGGAAAAGATGCATCGAATACAAATCAGAAAATAGAAATAGTAGCCCCTTCTACTGGTACTGGGTATATAGATTTCACTAAACCATTGAGCGATTTCTTAGGGCGTATAAGCTTTAACAACACTTCGGGCGATATTAATTTTGAAGCTAGCCGAAACATCATTTTAACACCTGCCAGCTCAACAGTCTTCTACAATAAAATTGGCATAGGTACTACTTCGCCAGTAGCAACATTTAGCATTCAAGCTACAAGTTCAATTCCATTTATAATCGGTTCTTCTACCACTTTATTCATTATTGACAATAAGGGGCACATAGGAGCCGATGGTTATAGTACAACAGTTTCATCCTGTGGAACTTCTCCATCCGTTATTGGTGATGATACTGGAGGCACTATTACTGTGGGTTCAACCACTGATTCTTGCACCCTAAATTTTGCAACATCTAGAGTTGCAACACCTCATTGTGTAGTCTCGAATCAAAACGCAATTGCCAACAAGGCATTCACTTACACAGTTAGTGCAACTCAAATAGTTCTCAGTCAACAAACTCTTGGAAACAGTAAGATCGATTATGTTTGTATTGGAAAATAAGTGAAAAGACTGTATACTCCAGAAAATGCAGTTATTCAAAAAAATCATTCCCGTTAAAATTAAGATTTTTGTCTTTTCCTTTTTTCCTAACTTATTCAAAAAAGTACGAGCTTTAAGAGCTTGGTTTTTAGGGATCCATATAGTACAGCCTGATCTTAAATTACCAAATTTATACATCTATAAAAGCGAGTTCTCGCCAGAAGATACAATAGTCGATGTGGGGTGTGGTTATGATGCTGATTTTTCTTTTTATATGATCAAACATTATGGGCTGCACGCTATCGGTATCGACCCAACCTTAAAACACCAGAAAAGCTTGGCCGAACTTTCGAAAAAATCAGATAAAAAATTTAGCCACCAGATGTGGGCAGTAAGCAATTTTGCCGGCAAAATAAAATTCAATGAAAGTGTGGCTAGCGTCAGCGGCTCAATAATGAAAGAACACATTAACATCAGAGACAAAAAAACGGTCGAATACGAAGTCGAGTCTGTCACCCTGAAAGAATTGCCTGCTAAATTAAATTTGACCAAAATAAAATACCTCAAACTCGACATTGAAGGCGCCGAATATGAGTTGATCAAAAACTTAAAACAATCAGATTTAGAAAAATATGATGAAATCTTTATCGAATTTCACCACCACGCCCTGCCTCAATACTCAAAACAAGACACTTTGGCCATGGTGACCAAAATCAAAAACTTTGGTTTCCGAGCTTTTACTTTAGATAATCATGACTTTCTTTTCTATCGTTAATTATGAAAGTAAATGTCGCCACCATTTTTGATAAAAATTATATAGTCAGAACTCTGGCTTTTTATAATGCCCTCCTTAATACGAGAGCCGATCTTCATTTTTGGTTCCTCTGTCTCGATCAAGAAACCAAAGATATTATGAGCGAATTAAAGCTACCAAACACCAGCTTGGTATCAATACCGGAAATGAAAGATACTGAACTGGAAGCCACCAGGAGCAACCGTAGTGTGGCTGAATTTGCTTTTACAACCAAATCGGCTTTCGTAAAATTTATAGCTGATAAATTGCCAGATGGTGAAAATTTAATCTTTGCTGACAATGATGTTATTTATTTCCAATCGCCAGAAGGCTTGTTTGGGAAGATGAGAGCCAACAGTCAGACAATTGGTATTTCTCCTCACCATTTTCCGCCAAGCAAAATCGAAATGAACGAAAAGGTTGGCAAATATAATGCTGGACTCTTGTATTTTATTTTGGATTCAAATTCAAGACAGTGTATCGATGATTGGCGAAAGGACTGCATAGAATGGTGTTATTTAATCTACGAAAAAGAAAGATTTGGTGACCAAAAATACATTATGAAATGGCCCACTCGATACCGGGGCGTTTATGAAATTACCGAAAAAGGCATCAACACCGGCAGTTGGAATATTAATAATTGGGTTATTTCTAAAGATAAAAATGGCAATTTTTACATTGATAAAGACCCGTTGATATGCTACCATTTTCATCGCATAAAGTTTTATATAGATGGCGATCAGATCAAGCCACTACCAATCTATGTATTCAGGCAAGACCTTTATAAAATTTACAGCAATTTACTGCAAACCGGCTGGAAGAGAATGACCAGCCTTAAAGGTAGTTGGACCCACGGCTTCATCGACAAACCAATCTTACCAAGATTAATAAAACAAAAAATTACCGTATTTATTAGAAACTTGAAAGGAGTAGCCATCGAAGAATAAAATGTACGAGGAAATACTAAAACTAATCAAAGCCAAGGGCTACAAAATAACCCCCGAAATAGAGGTAGAGGTAGAACAACTATCCCAAGTTTTAGAGGCTCAAGACAAGTCTGATATTACCAAAGTAATCGATTGGCTTGAAAACAAGCGCAAGGCTTATTCAGTCAAAGTCTCCGAAATACCTCTAAAAGAAGTTGGCAAATGGTTGTCCCATCCAGAAACTGGCAATGTTATGCATGAGTCTGGTAAGTTTTTCACCGTCCTTGGGATCAAGGTTGAAGGTGCCAGTGGCCGAGAAGTCACTTCTTGGAGCCAGCCCATCTTAAAGCAAAATGAATGTGGAATATTGGGTATCTTGTGTCAAAAACGAGATGGCATAATGCACTATTTACTATATGCAAAATCAGAACCAGGAGCGATCGTCAACCCACAACTCTCTCCGACTCTCCAAGCCACTGCCAGCAATTTGGCCAGAGCGCACGGGGGCAACAAACCTTTGTTTGCCGAATATTTTGAAGAAGGTGGTAAAGGCAGGATCATTACCAATGTAGAACACGTCGAGGATCCAAGTCGCTTCTATTTGAAAACCAACCGCTGTATGATCGTCGAAGTACCAGAAACCGATACCATCGATCATCCTGAGGATTTTATCTGGCTTACTCTGCCTCAAATAAAAAAATTACTTAAACTCGACCTCGCCATCAACGCCCTCGCCCGCTCTGTTTTTGGAAGCATATAATTCTTGCTCCGTACTTGCTTTTTAAGATACGATATGATATAGTGCAGAAAGAGGTGACCAATGCGAACTATCGCTATCGTTTTTTATGTGAAGCCAATGCATGACATGTCCTGGTATCGCGAGTTCGATGGAGATATCGATCTCGAAAAGTTGGGCAAGGAAGGTGCGGAGGGCACATCCGAATTCTTCCAAAGAAGGGGTGTGTCTATCCAGACCGTCCGGGAAATCTTTCAACCATTCACCAAGGGACATTTGTTGCTTACCACAGAGTTCCGCCCAGCATCGAGCTGGGAAGATGCGAAGATAGGCGTCGGGATTCCGATAGCTCAAGAGTCGGCGCAGGCCTTGGCCAATCTGACTCAATCGAGAGTCGTTTTCTTTTTTACAACTCGTGGCCAGGACAGACCCAACCAAGTGTGGACCAAAGACCCTCAGTAAACGATCCCGACCAAAAACAGCTCTGATCCGGCTTCGCCCGGATCGGAGCTGGATTAGTTCTGGTACCCGATAGCAATCTGAAATCTTTACAAATACCAATAAGTCTGATATTGTATAAGGCAGAAAGGAGACCATTTTGGTCACAGACAAATGTAACGAAGCATTGGAAGCAGTGCTAGCTGGCATAAAAAGCGAAGGCCCTAAGAGCGAGTTCGCTCAAAAGGCGTTTATTGAGATCCTCGGGCTTTTGCCGGCAGCTCCAAACCTCCCCGGGCTTGATGTATTTTGCGCTTGGGCAGTAAAAGGAGTTCCCTTCTTTGTTGATTTGGCCATCATCCAAGAAGGCAAGGTATTCCTGACCTATCGGGACGACCAGTATTACAAGGGTTGGCATTTTCCAGGATTCTTTCGCTACCCGCGTACAGAAATGCTCGACAACTGCCAAATCGGGACCGCAAGAGAACTAGGATCGAATTTCCAGATCACCGGTATGGGAGATCAGCTATACGTCTTTGATCAGCCCCAGGATCCTCGGTTCCACCTGGCTAGTGCGTTGTACAAAGTGGAGTTTGAAGGGGAACCAGTAGCCAGAGAAGGCAAAAAAGGAGGATGGTTTTCTGAAATGCCATCGGATATCCTGCCCACCCACGCCTGTTACTGGCCCCACATCTCTTTGTTCCTTTATCAATAACATTGCAAAGGCCTGGGAAACCAGGCCTTTCTCGTATCTGATCCAAACTCACATATTTCTTATATTTCCGATAAGTTTACTTTTCTGCTTTCCTTATTTGCAACCCTAATAGCTTCCAGCGCTCGTGCCTGATTGAGGACGCTTTCATAAACAGATTGGATTTTTTGGTTATCAGCAGAAATGATGGTCGACACAAAATCGGCAAAAATAGCTTGAAAATGGTTGCTTGCCGGCACCTCGATCGGAGTGATGGTCTCTTGCCTATTTTCATTTTTGACCACTTCAACAAGCGGCTTCAGATCAGGTGGTATCGCATACGCTCTCCCTACTTTAATCAAACCCTTAGTACCCCAAACCGAATAATGATTTTGGTAAACAGCATTCATGTTAAACACAAACTCCGCTGAAAGATTGTTACCAAAATCCATCACCACCATACCCGACATATCTACCCCACTTTTCGAATCAAAGACTAGATTGGCCATCACCGAAACAGGTTCTCTGGCAAAAAGTTTCCTTGCGGTGTAAACTTGGTAGGCTCCACTCTCATTTAAGGCACTGCCACCCAATTCTTTTTTGTATCTAAAATTATCATCAGCAATAATTGGGAACCCGTAGACACTTAAAAATGAATGCGCTTCCCCAATCTGACCTCCTTGGATCATCTTCACTACTTGATGATGCTGAGGGTGGTAGTCGCAAGTAAAATTTTCAAACAGAACCACTCCGTTCTTCTTGCAGACAGCTATAATTTCCTTCACTGATTCTAAATCAGGTGCCAAGGATTTTTCTGAAATAATGTGTTTGTTTGATTCGGCCGCTTTCAAAATCCATTCTTTATGCAAGCCAATCGGTAGTGGTATATAGACCGCCTCAACCTGACCATTGTTGATCAATTCTTCATAAGTACCGAAATTTGGAATCCCAAATTCCAGAGCCCAAGCTTCAGCTTTTTTCACCTCTCGACTCGCTATAAAAGCGACCTCAACATTATCGAGTGCCTGAAAAGCTTTGATTGAGTAGCGCCTGGCGATATTGGCACAGCCCAATATTCCTACTTTTAATTTATTGTTTGGCTTCATCGGAGCTAAAATATTTGGCTAATTTATCAACAATCAGTATTTGATGGTGCATAATACCTTCCGGTAATTTATGAAGTGGAAAAAATTTTTCATTTTCATTTTCTCGAGCCCCTCCTTTCAGATAAGCAGTGTAAACAAAAGAAAATTCATGTCCTCGAGCAGAGTGGCCATTTTGGTGACCGTACGGACGCTCAAACCAATCAAAAAAAACTGGTGTCTCCGTATCCATTTTGATCTCATTATCGAGTACCCTCTTTAAAGTTAAGTCGAATTCCTGGTGTGGCATGTGAATACAGCCAGGGATATGCCAGCCCTTAAAAAATTTATCCTCTCGATAAACTAAAAATAGTTCTGGCCCCACCTCTCCTTGCCTCACAACTGCCACCTCAGCACAAGCGGCTCCGAAAACACGACACCAAGCTTCAAATACAGGTAGTGGTGCCGGAAAAGTGACCTTGTTCATTAGATCAACTAATTGCTGAGTCTCTGCTTCCGTTAGTTTTACATTATTCATTTACTATGCTGTGATACTAAGCCAAATTGATATGTGATTCTTAATGTTATACCATTTTTAACAGGAGAACAAAATGTGCACTTGTACTCTTTACGGTTGCCTTGAGCGGCTGAAAAATGCCGTAGAGGGAGATTTGAACGGAAATTTAGCAGTAAGGACAAAGGAGGTACTCGGTCCTCTGCTCACCCATGTACCTGACAAGCCCATCGTACCCCAACCTCACTTTTTGGAAGCTCCGGAACAATTGGAGTTGCCATACTAAAACACCAGCCCCGTCTGAACACTCAGGCGGGGCTGACTTATTTTAGATTTAATGTATGCTTTTAGCATGAACCCCATTAGAAAAATAATCCAAAAAACTGGTTTTGATTTTCATCGACATCGACCAAAACCCGACATAGCTAGACTTTGGAAAAAACTCGGCATAAAAACAGTTTTAGATATTGGTGCTAACGTAGGTCAATTTGCCAAAGAAATTCGCTCTTCACTACCCGAGAGTCAAATATACTCGTTTGAACCACTAAAAGAATGTTTTACTGTTCTAGCAAAAGAGTTTGAAGCCGACACTAAATTTAAAGCGTTTAATTACGCGCTCGGAGAAAAGGCTAGCCAGACAATTATACACAAAAGCGCTTATTCTCCGAGCTCTTCAATTCTGAATATGTCGTTAACACACAAAGAACTTTTCCCTCACACCAAAGAACACTCTACAGAAAAAATAGAAATAAAAAGACTAGACGATATAACCGATTCTTTGGGATTAGAAAAAGAAATTTTAATCAAAGTCGATGTTCAAGGTTTTGAAGATAAAGTAATAGCTGGCGGCGAACAAACTTTTAAAAAAGCTCGAGCCGTAATTATAGAAACCTCATTTACCGAGCTCTACGAAAACCAACCTTCATTTGATTCTATTTACGAAAAATTGAAGTCTCTTGGCTTCAAATATTCGGGCTCCCTCCAACAAAAGCTAGACAAACATACAGGGGCTATTATTTCCGAGGATTCAATGTTTTTAAGATAGCCAAAATGTCTTGCGCCAGTTTTTCTGGAGTAAACTTCTCTAGGTAAACCTGGTACCCTTTCTCCCCTATCTTTTTGGCAACCTCGGGGTTGTTTTTCAAATACAAAATCTTCTCCGCCAAATCCTGCGGATCAGCTGGGTTTACAAACACCACACTTTCCCCCTCTTTCAAAATTTCAGCGACTGGCCTAGTTCGGGCAGTCACGTAAGGCAACTTCATAGCCATGCTTTCGTAGCATTTGTGGGGAACAGTTCTAGCTAAGCGCTCATGATTTTCAAGTTGCCCAAGCGAGAGATGGCAAGTAGACATGATTTTTCTGAAATCATCTAGCGCCACACCTTCAGACAGAATCATTTCCAAATTCGACAATCGTAATATATTTATTAGATGTACAATCTGCTCCTTTAAAAATCCTTGCCCGATCAGCAAAAAATTTATTTTATTATTTTCTAAAATTTTAGCGGCCTCAATAATATGATTCACGCCCGCTTCCGGCAAAAACTGACCTCTAAAAACTACTGTAAATTCGGATTTATTTTTAATTGATTGATCCGGATAAAAAACATCGTTATCGGCCCCTATATACAAAACTTTTGTTTTATTATGAGTACCTTTAAATTTTTTTATAAAAAAATCTCTTTGAGCTTCGGTTTCAACTAAAATAATGTCAGCACACCTTACCGCCAACCAATCGATAAAACGAATGTAGGTCGCATACAAACCCAAAAATCCAGCTTGAGATCGGGAAATAACAACCCCTTCTTCCATAGTACAGAGAGCATCAAAAATCACTGGCCTATTTGAAATCAGTTTCGCCAACCAAACTGTCGGATGCCCCGGGTAGCCCACCACTAAAAAATCATAATCATCTCTCAACTGCCAGTGCTTCCAAAATAATTTAAGATATTTAAGAAAACCTACAGAATCATCGCGACACTCCATGATTTGTACCCCAAGTTTTTTTAATCCCTTGATGTAAATCCGATTCCTCGAGAAGTCAGGCTTATATATGCCAAACCAACAGATTTTCATAATGCAATAGATAATGACATAAACGTCCTTGTAATTCAATTTAAGAGATGCTAAAAATTGCTAAGGAGAATTAACTTGCACATTAACATACTAGAAGACCAGTACATTTGGTCTAGATCTCCGGTGAGGCTAGACCTCGCTGGTGGCTGGACAGATACTCCTCCGTATACTTTCAAATACGGAGGCAAGGTAGTCAACCTGGCGGTAGAACTCAATGATGAGCTGCCAGTCCAAACCTACATTAGGAGGGACACTAAAAACAGAATAAAGATTTCTTCCATCGATCTTGGGGTCACAGAAGAGGTCAATACGTTGGCCCAATTGGATAACCATCGTGATCCTAAATCGCCTTTTGGGATCATTCGAGCGTCTCTTCATTTTCTAGGTTTTAACTACGGAAGATACGGAAGATTGAGGTCGTGCTTGACAGAAATTGGCGGTGGGTTTGATATCACCACTTTCGTCTCGGTCCCAAAAGGGTCGGGCTTGGGAGTTTCGTCAATACTGACCGCTACGGTCTTAGGAGCATTCCACCGTCTGCTAGGTCTCAAAACAACTGCCGATATCCTCTGCAATGAGGTATTGGCGGTCGAACAAATGCTGACCACTGGCGGTGGTTGGCAAGATCAGATTGGCGGCATGATTGGTGGAGTAAAATACGCCATAAGCCAACCTGCTGAAGACCAAGTCAACCCGGTAGTGGAAAAACTGGATGATTACCTGTTCACGGATCCAGAATACCGTAGATGCTTTACCCTCTACTACACCGGGATCAGTAGGCTGGCGCACGACATCCTTAAAAAGGTCGTCCAGCGAGTCAACCAAGGAGATGCTGAATATTTGCGATTGCACCAGGAGATTGGAAACCTAGCAAATGAGGCCAGGTTGGCCATTTCGCAAAGAAACCTGGAAAAGTTGATCTCGATAGTTGCAGAGTCGTGGGAAGCCAACCAGAGGATAGATCCAAGTGTCACTAATGGAGATATTAGAACACTCCTCCAGGAAACTAGCGATCTTTATGGTTCAGCAAAATTGCTGGGCGCCGGAGGAGGGGGCTACTGTCTTTTTGTTTCCAAGGACCCTGAGCAAGGAGACCAGCTCAGAGCCAAGCTTAAAAACAGAGTATACGGCAACTCCCGACTGGTTGATTGGAAATTGAATACTTCCGGTCTGCGAGTATCGGTATCCTAGACCCAACCCCCTGGAATAACAGGGGGTTGTTTGTTATTATCCAAAATGTCATGATTTTTGATCCAAAACACAAAATTATTAATTATCAACAAGCAGAAAAAAGGGCTGGGATCCTTAAAAAACAAGGCAAAAAATTGGTAATGCTTTCTGGAGTTTTCGATATATTTCACATTGGGCACATAATGACCCTTACCAAAGCCAGACAGATGGGTGATGTTTTATTTGTTTCCCTTGGTTCTGATAAAACAGTGCAAACCATCAAAGGAAAGACTAGACCAATCATAACTGAAGATTTGCGGGCGAGCACCCTAGCCGGACTAGAGGTGGTTGATTTCGTAATTATAGCCAAGGAAAAAGTGCAGATGCCAAGCCGAATAGATTTTGAGAAGCTTCTATCAAAAATAAAACCGCATATATTTGCTTTGGGTAACAAAGATAAGTCAATCAAAGAAAAACGATTGCTTGCTAAAAAATACGGGGCCAAATTAAAACTTATAGACTTATCGGCGAAAGATTTTATACCAATCTCTTCTACTTATATAGAAAAAATGATTTTGGCAAAAAATCAAAAAAAATAACCCCGATTCTTCACCGGGGCATTTTTTAATCAGCATGGAAAACCTCTAGCAGTTCATGCCACCACTCACCTTCTTTAGCCTCTGACACCCGCTCTTGCAGTGGAGCGGTAAGCTCCCACCACCTTTGAGTCTCCGGATCATCTCCTATCTTTTTCATGTCAGCAGCATAATCAGAGCCGACATATTCAAAATAGGAAACTAGCAGCATCTCTCCACTTTCCCGTAGATACAAGGCTATGGAGTAATTTTGAATATTTGAATCTTTAATCCGTTTCAGCACGGACGGCCAGACTCTCCGGTGAAGACTCCAGTACTCATTCATTTTGTCTTTTTTTAGACCTATAACCGAGTGAATTCTTTTCATGATTTTCTCCTTAAATTATAGTACAGAAACAGAGGTTGGCTGCAACAACCAACCTCTGTAAGTCTACACACGAATGGACCCACTGAGATCACTCTTGTCATCAGTCAGTATGAAGACTGGTTGATCCAGTTGATCCATACTGTAACCTCTTGGTAAAAAACGGTAGGTCCTTGAGTGGGGATCTATACCCTCTTGTCTTTCTGACCTGACCGTCCGTAGAACTGAGAGCAGGGACGAATCCTTGATCCTCTTGAAACGACCCTTTGTCACCCACCGATCGAAGGCACTGTCTACCAATTTGTGGTAGGGCCAGTAACCCCCCTCACCAGGCACACGGCATACAGGTTCCCAGCATCCATCAGTGATATCTCGCAAGAAGATGGTTACCCGGACACCCCGCGAAAAACAAATACTCCCCTTGAAAAGGTACTCCATTTTTGCCTCCATTACAACTATACCACTAATTAAAAATTATGCAAGCTTAAAACTTACACGCGATCGCAATATAAAATCCAAGACGTCATGTATTCGTCTTCACTTTTATATACATGTAAGCAAGAATTTAAGTACTCAGAGTAAAAATTATTTTCCCCTATTCTTGGAATATCTAGATAAAAAACATGCCCGGAAAAGTTCTTGAAAAAATCTCGATAGGTTCCTTCAAATTGAGGGGTAGCATAGAGACGCCTGACATACTTACCTGTTTTCATCACCTCAAACCCGCCGTTGTCATTGTAAACGACTACCCGCTCTATATCAGGATTTTCTTTAATAAAAGCTACGGACTCATTTACCAGCTTTTTAGCTGAGCCATTGATCTGACCAAAAAGATATTCTTCAATAAAGATTCCGTTGTAAAAGATGCCGATGACCAAGAGACCGACTACCACTCCACTCTTTAAGTTTTTATTTTTAAAATAAGTAATAACTAGTATCACCCCAATAATCCAAAAAATTCCAATCGCCATAAAAGAAATATAGAAACCCAAAGGACCTGACCCACCGCTAAACGGGTACAAAAAATTCCACTTCAATGAAAATACCCTGCTCACCCATTCACTCTTCGGGTATAGAGGAGGAACGTGATGGTTAAAAAATTGGAGAGAAAAAACAGCGATAGATAAAATTATTGGAAAAACCGCCTCACACCTCTGGAGTGAGGCCTTAACAATCACCGCTCCGGAAATCACACAAAGTGGTACTACCAAAAACTGCAAATAGCGGTCCAAAGCACCTGCTGAAAAATCAAAAAGAATAATGTAAAAAAACAAACCAAGAACAATGAAAAATATAAAAGGTCTTACTTTTTTAAAATCTTCTTTTGTCACCAGAAAAGGCGTTAAGACTAACAAAGGAGAAAGGTATAAAAGACCTTTCACAAATTGTATAAAAGTCTGCATCCAGCCTCTACCAGAAAACTTAATAAAGTGACTCCAATATGAAATTGAAGATTGCAGATTGAAAAAAGGAAAGATTAATTTAGAAAGAAACAGCAATATAATCAACAAAGCAAAAATACCTAAGCCTAAAACAATATATTTTAAAACCTTCTTCTTGTCACCAAACACACCCTTCTCAAATATAAAATCCAAGACCAGAGCACCAATCCCTATAATAAAACTTGCTTTAACTAAAAACCCTAAAATAGCAGCTGATCCTAAGAGAATCAGCCATTTGAATCCCCCATCTCTAAGCTCAAAGCTTTTAGCTCTAAGCTTCATGTACCCAACCGCCATGAGAAGAAAGAAAAATGGCATGATCGCCCCATCGGTATCAACCATGAGAGAAGCGAGGAGAGAATAAAAAGAAAGAGCAAAAATACCCGTGCTCCAAAGAGCCGTCCTGGTGTCAAAAATATTTTTTACCAAATAAAACAGAAGTAATAAGTTTAGAAGACCAAAAAAGGCTGGTATGAGACGAAAGTTGTCATACCCAACCAAAAACCCTGCTTGTCGGTAGATAAACTCCCCTACTGGTGGATGTGGTATGCCACCCGGCTCGGTAAGCTGTGGGTTTACAATAATCGGCCATTTGTATTCGTCTTGATGGTAAGGCTGACTTAAACCAAAAATATGGAGAACTATAAAAACCGCGACAATTCCAGCAAAAATAATTTTTTCGCCCCTTTTCATTACAATGAATTTAACATGAATCGAGAATTGACCAAAATTTGCATTATTTACATATACATTGTATAATCAAAACAGGAAGGAGAGCAGCGATATGTCAATACCAATAATCGGTATATTGGCCTTGTTTGTGGGTGTTAGGTTGTATTTCAAAACCCCCAAAAACCAGGGACTCAAGCTATTCCTAAGCTTGGGCCTAATCGGGTTGGGCGGCATCTTGACCACTGCAGGCATTTAGTATTAACCCCACACCAAAACCTTTAACGAAACCAGGTGGTGTGGGGTTTCTTAATTATATTTTTTCAGCCACAAAAAGCATTTGACCTGCAAAGGGTTTGAACGGAGAATGAATATAAGCACGGACAATGAGTGGTAAAAGTGAGTTTGAAATAATAGAAGAATTTGACTTCATCGAAAAAGGTAGGAATCGGGGCATCTTCAAAACAATTTTCATATCGTGAGAAAGAAGGAAACTTTCCAGGGCAGCATCACTAAAAACTTTTTTATGAGTAGGATCGTCAAAATAGTGGTGTGGGTTTAGTCTGTAGTTTGGCTGCATCAAAATCAGTTTGCCACCTTTTTTTAAAACTCTCTTGACTTCTCTCATCACTCTAGAGAGCTCCTCATCACTAAAGTGTTCAAACAAATTGCTGGCATGCACCACATCAACAGAGCCGTCCCCTATTTCAGAGAGTTCCCAAGCTTCTTTGTTTATCTGAAATACCTCTTTTGAAGCAAAGTTTGAGAGTTCTGGAGAAGAATCAACGGCGTACCTTTTTTCCGCCACAGCGTTGTTTATGAAATCACAATAACCAGCACCCAGATCAATCACTGTTCCGTTTTTGGGAATAAATTTTGATTCAAACTTTACGATCTCTTGCCAGACAATGCTTCTTCTTGGATCGAAAACATACCTTGATTTGTAATATTTATCTTCCATATTATTTGTTTAAATACTCTTAAACCTGTACCTAGCGATCACTGGCAACATCTTTACACCCAACTTTGCCGCCTTCCAAATACTGCCTGTGTACCCAGACTTCCCTACTCTTTCCTGATAAATGACAGGGATCTCTATTATTTTCTTCTCCTTTTTCAGAAGCCAGATCATAAGCTCGGGGCTAAATGTCCCATCCCCTTTTGAGTATTTAAAATACCCTTTGATTTCTTCAAGTAGCTTCCTGTTAACCAATTTATAGGTACAGCCAACATCCGTCAAAACCGGACCATTGAAAAGCACTTCGATAATCTTGGCCCAAAGCCAA
This sequence comes from uncultured Candidatus Saccharibacteria bacterium, assembly GCA_964630525.1. Classification (GTDB taxonomy): domain Bacteria; phylum Patescibacteriota; class Minisyncoccia; order Phycocordibacterales; family WO2-35-19; genus CAZVUY01. Next base: position 21,399 of record CAZVUY010000003.1, on the reverse strand, counting down.
TTGCCGAATCTGACTGGAAAAGGCATAAAAGCGCCAGAATAGATTGCCGCCCTGGAAGTGCGTGTACCCAAAACTGCATCAAAATCCTCACTGTATGACAATAGTTTTTCAACATCCCGAGACTGAAAAGTACCATCAGCCTCTGTCATTATTATCAAATCACCTTTAGCTTCAATCAAGCCCCTCATAATGGCGTGACCATAACCTTGCCTAGGCTCATGAACCAAAGTGGCCTTTGTTTTTCGCACCTCTTCTTTGGTGTTACCCAAGGCATTGTTATCGACCACCACCACCTCATCGATCAGATTGGTGGCAAAAAGTCCTTCTATCACCCCCCGGATACTCTCGGCTTCATTGTAGGTCGGAATAACAACGCTCACTTTTTTGTTTTTATACATTTTATTGAAGGTTATTAGATCAGCATCAGAAAGGCAAATTAACTGCTTGGAGAATAAATGAGTCCATTGTGAAGTTAATTAGGATGTACAGAACCAAAAAAGGTAAAAATAAATACCATTTTTCTTCGTGTTTTTTAATAAAAAATCCTGACACGATAATAATAAAAGGTAATATAACAAACAAAACTCTCTGGGTGATGGCTGGCCACAAAAATATTGGTAAAACAGACATTCCAACAGAGATTAAAAATAATTTTCTTTTTTCGTCAATTACTCCCCACTCCTTGTATAAAAACCAAGCGCCAAAACAAAAAATAAGACCAGTCAGATTCAATAAAGATCCTAAACTTTTTACATACTCCGTCAATCGGGAAGTGTAGACATAAATATCTTGATTCATATCCAACCAATCAAAATAAGTGTAGCCAAACTTGCGATAAACAAAAACATGAAGCAATAGAGTTGGTACTGTAATTATTGTAAACGGTAAAAGATTATTTCTAATTAAAAGCTTAAAATCTTTTCTGTTTTCGTATAACAAAGCAACGAACAATGGTATGGCACCTAAGAAAGCGTACTCCTTGAATAATCCACCAATACCAACTGAAATTGCGGTCCAAAATATGTACTTTTTTGTTTTTGTCTCTAGATAAATAAAAACAAATAAGAGAGAAATAACATAAAAAGCCCAGCCCCCGATATCCATTAAAAAATTCAGGCCAAATTTCAACATTGCATAATTTGAAGCCAGCAAAATAGTGCTAATTAAAGCCACTTTTTCTGATTCAAATATTTTTATAAGCAAATTATAAAATAAGACAGAGGATAGCAAGTAAAACACTACATTCATCAACAACCAACCATTTATACTTCCCAAAAATTTTATGAAAAAAAGAGCTGTTTCCAAACCCAAAAAAGTAGTGAGTATCCTATTAGGCACAAACCCATCCGGTACACTACCGGTTTTTAGTACTTCCATGGCCTCAAAATAAGTATCTCCATCACCTTGTATGGCTGGTTTCAGAAAAAGAACAGACGATATCGCCAACAAAACAACGCAAATTAACAATGTAAAATTGATCTTCATCTTAAACCAAATTTAATGATAGCAAATATCGCCTCAAGACCATCCTTCCAGCTTATTTTTTTGCCGTCTGCATAGGTTCTCCTTTGGTAATCAATCGGCACCTCCATAATTCTTAACTTAAATTTAGAAACCATTGCCGTGATCTCTGGCTCTATATCAAAACGATCTGATGTAAGTTTTGGCAAAATTTTACCTAAAGCATCTTTTGTAAAACACTTGTAACAAGTTTCCATATCTGAAATAGAAAATCCGGTGAAAATGTTGGAGAGCATAGTTAGAAAAACATTTGCAAAATAATAAGGCTTTGCAATAAAAGAACTTTCTAAAAACCTTGATCCATAAACAACGTCAGCTTGACCAGAAATCAGTGGTGCCAACATTTTTTTGTATTCTTTAGGGTCATACTCCAAATCCGCATCCTGAATAATAATAAAATCTCCCGTGGCCTCCTTTAGACCTCGTCTCACCGAAAAACCCTTGCCTTTATTTTTTTCATTAAAAAGAACTTTCAACCCTTTTGAGTTAAAACTCTTCAATATCTCCCTGGTGCCGTCTTGAGAAAAATCATCGACTATTACTATTTCTTTATTCAGATTACCAACATCAGCACCCAAGACACTATCAAAAACTTTATATAGGGTGTTCTTCTCGTTGAAAACCGGTATAACTACAGACAGAGTTTGGTTCATTTTATAATTTTAGATATTTGTCCAATTAAAGCCAACAAACTGTGTTGTTCGATAACATAATCAATCATCTTTGTTGAGGCGTCTCTCCTAGAAACAGGGTCAGTTTTTAACCAATAAACAATCTTTGATAGCAAATCTTCGGGTTCTCCTGATGTTATCATTTTTTCTTCAAAAATACCGCTAAAAAATTTATTAATAACGACCGGAATAGAGCCAGAAGCCACAGCCTCCAAAATTGTCTTATCCATACTGCCAGATGGGGTCAGATTTATAAAAATTTCATGACTTTTAAACATAAGCGCAGCTCCTTCTTGGGAAACTGCTGAAATAAAATTTATCTTACCTTTATCATTGAGGGTTTTTGACCTGGCAACCAATCTTTCCAAATATTGATAATCTTCAGGATTAACCGGATCTCCCACAATATCTAAAACGAAATCCACACCTTCTTTGTCTAAAGCAAAAGCCAATTCCACCATCTTATCTATATTTTTTATGGGAGAAATCCTCCCGAGCGATAAAATCGAATTTGGCAAGACGGGCACTTTGTTATCAATAAAAAACAGATCGGTATCAATACCAACCGGCAAAATTTCAGTTTTCTTAAATTTAGCGGTAAAAGAATGGGTCGAGGTACAAAAAACTTTTTCGGAAAACCAAACAGCAACTTCGGTTAGCCAACTCCCTTTCGGATGGTTCCTCCAGAAATATATTTTTTTACCAAGCAACTTCCAAAAAAGACCTCCGAGCAAAACATATTCTTGGTTCATGTGGACAAACACCGCATCATACTCGCTTCTAAACTGCCAAATATATTTATAGAAGTTCCAAACATATTTTATTTTTTGCCAACTCCGAGCTCCAAACTCCAAACTTTTAACTAAAGACTCTTTACCTAGGGAATAAACACCAACATTGTTTGGTAAATCAGACACCCCTTCTTGTAAACAAATTGCAGAAATACGCTCAAATTTGGGGGCTAGTTTAGAGAGCCAATTATGAAAGAACCCGAGTACCGGATCATTTTTGTCTACTTTTTGAGTTATAACCAAAAGCTTCATAGAACGATTAATTTTTATGGAAAATAAAAAACTTATACATCAGAAAGTTCATCACTGCTATTATGGCGCCAGTTATAATTTGAGCCAAAATGTACCACAAGAATAAGAGGTCAACCAAGAGAAACATGGCAAGAGTGTTAACGAGGAGCCCTAAGATGGCCACTACCATATATTTACCAAACTGGTGATGCATTTTGTCAGTCTTTTTGTCGGCAAATGTCCAAAACTTTTGGAGCAGGAAGCTGACAATGATGGCAGCCAAAAATGAAAAGATTGATGAATATAAATACCAAAGCCCTACAATATCAGTAAAAACATAAAGCAACCCTATTTGAGTAGCGGCACCAGTAATACCCGCCACCAAATAACGCAGTAAAATATTTTTCTTAAAAATACCATGCCCTGAATTAAAAAATTGACTGGCATCAATTACTGATTGTTTATACTTATTTAAATAATCAACGAGATTGATTTGGTGCTTGTCTGCCACCGATTTCGCCCTTTCACCTAGTCGAGACCCGAGCGATCTATCTGATGCCAGATTAAACATGGCATCTGCAAAACCAGCTACATCTTTTTGCTGACAAACAATGGCCGCCTCACCATTTTTAAACAAACCGCCAGCGACACCGGTGTCTGAAATAACTAAAGCTAAACCACAAGAAGCCGCTTCAACTATCGACATGCCATACCCTTCGTAAAGAGAAGTTGAAACATACACATCGGCTTTTTGGTAGTATTTGGTGAGGTCGTTTTGCCACCCGGCAAATTCAACTTTATCTTCTATCTTTAAGCTTTCAGCTAAAAGCTCTAAGCTTCTTCTCTCACTCCCATCCCCCACTATTACAAATTCGGTCCTTCGACTTTGCTCAGGATCTTCGACATCTATTTTATCCAAAACTTTTTTAAAAGCCCTAATAGCAGTATCTATATCTTTTTCTTTCTCCAATCTCGCTACTGTCAGAAATGTTATTTTATCTTCAACTTGTGACTTATGGCTTGTAACTTGTGACTTGTGTTCCGTTAAAATGGGTAAAACCGAAATATTGTGAGCAAGAGAATGAACACTCTTTGCCACCCGCCCCGAAACCACTCTGACCGAATCGGCAAAACTAAGCACGAACAAACCGATCGGAAATCTCAAAAAATTGAGCAAGGAATGAAAAATAAAATGTCTATTCGTAAAATCAGTGTGGATTTGCACCTGCAATGGTAATTTACAAAACAATTTGAGACCCAACCCGACTAGGCCAGTTTCAAATGGATCCTGAGTAGAAATAACCGAGTTTAAGGCTTTGAGCTTAGAGCTGAGAGCTTTTCCAATTTTAAATGCATCGAAAATATAAAAAAATTTATTTTTTGAGTTGGTAGGATAAGCAAATATATTTTCTGAAATCTTAATTCGAGATTCATGGTTCATAATTCTGGTTGAGAATACGACTATATGCATCTCCCCAAAAATCTTCCCGTACTCAACAATCCTCTGCCGTACAGCCGAGTCTTCTTCAAAAACTTTCCTGTCAGTACCGATTGAGATTAGGTTCATTTTCTTATAACAGATTTTAGTAATTTATCTAACTGATCCATAGTATTTTTAACCGAAAAATCTTTTGATCTTTCTATTCCATTTTTAGAAAGTTTTTGTCTAAAAATGTCTTCCCCTATTATTTTACGAATATACTTCTCTATAGAAACCAGATCGTCCGGTGTTACTAATATTCCGTTCTCTTCATTGGTTATTATTTCCGGTAAAGCACCTACCTTGGTAGTGATTACCGGAGTTCCAGTTGCCAGAGCTTCGATAACTTGAAAAGAAAAACTTTCGGAGTAGGTGTTCAGCACAAAAACATGAGATTTTGAAACAATCCCCATCAATCTTTCTCGATCCACTGTTCCCAAAAAATCAACCCTTTCATAAACTCCGATTTCTTTGGCTCTCTCTTCTAAGTATTCTTTCTCTGGACCACTGCCGGCTATTTTCAATTGAAAATCAGGCATTTTTGATAAAAGTTCAATTAAGCCAACAACTCCTTTCGAATATATCAACCTACCAGATGTAACCATAGTCAACTTTTCATACTTTTGACCACTCGGTTTAAAATCAAGACCAATTCCGTTATAGATAGTACCAATTTTTTTAGAGCTCCCTACCCAGCTGGACACCAGTCGACTAAAATAGCGGCTCGGAGTATAAACTTCTGTAGCAAACCTTACTGCAAATTTTTGTAAAAACCTTAAAAACTCTATTTTAAATCCGTATTTTTTATTTTGGAAAATATCAATATTTTCTTTAACACCAAATCTTTGGACTGATTGCTCCCAAACATTATCACCGGGAGCACGGAGTACAGTTGGTTTCCTTGTCAAAATTGAAGCCAGAACAGCAGGAAAACCACTGCTCAATGTGTCCTGAACAAAAACAACATCTTTACTAAAAGATTTTAAAACTATATTCACAAAAAAAATGAAATGCCTTAAAACTTTACTCCATTTTTTAACTGATCGAAATGTTAAGACTTCTACCTCAAAACCTCTCGCGGGCAACTCTCTAACCATCTCTGCCGCGTAAGTAGCCGGACCGCCTATTTCGGGAGGGAAAATACCAGCAACCAAAAGAAGCTTTATTTTTTTACTTTCTTTCATCTTATTTAATTAACTTCAAAAACATCTTTCATTTTTCCTGCGATCAAATCCCAATCATATTTTTCCTTGACCATCTGATAAGCATTTTCGATTATTCTGTTGCGCCCCACGTCATTGATAACTCTTTGCACTGTTTTTGCCACGTTTTCCGGATTTTGAGGCTCACAAACATACCCAGTCTGCACTTCCATCCCACTTCGCATCTCGCTCTGCTCGAGCTTCGCGGGATCTACGAGAAAATCAGCTATCCCCCCTACCCTCGTCGCAATAACCGGCAGTCGAGCTGCCATCGCCTCGACAAAAGAAAGGCCAAACCCTTCTGACAGCGAGGGTCGAATAAAAATATCCGCTGATTTCAAGTACTTTGGTAGCAAATCGTGAGAAATATTACCGACAAAAATTACCCTATCCTCCACCTTCAAGCTCTTGGCTCTAAGCTCTAAGCTCTCCCTCAACTCACCGATACCACAGATAACAAATTTCACATTCTCTGGCAGCAGCGCTAGTGCTTCTATCACATCACCTATCCCATTTTTTATATTTAGTCTTGAAGAAGTTATCAACACCGTATCCCCTTCTCCAAACCCCCACTCCCTTCTTATTTTATTTCTCTCCCCTAAGCTAAAATCTCTTAGCTCGAAGCTTTTAACATCAACCCCATTTGGTATGAGCTTCATTTCGCCCCTGAATCCAAACCTTCTGGCTCGCTCTCCCAAATAATTGCTGATCACCGTAAGCAAAGAAGTCTGGTTTAAGGCCAGTCGCCAAGCGAAATTGATTAGACCAAACCACTTCTTCTTAAAATATTGCTCCGAATCTCCTTCTTGAAGATTTAGGATTACTGGGACGTGACTCTTGAAATTTAAAATATTGGCAATATAGGCCGCTCCTGAAGCAAAGCTGGCCATCACGCACCAATAAAAATCATACTTACTCTTTTTTTCCAAATGTCTGACAAATAAGACTCCCTCAAAAGGCAGCAGCAATTTATCGACAAGAGGTACTCCGATACCCAAACGATAGACAGTCACATTGCCCACTCTTTCCCGAAAAGGCAGCTTTCGGTCCATTTTGGCAGTGATCAAATCAAACTCCACCTCACCAATCCGATCAGTGATTTCTTTGACGGCGATCTCTGCCCCAGCCATAAATGGATGGTAAGCGGTGGAAAATATGAGTATTTTCTTGGCCATAAAGATAGCAGAATACTAGCAAAAACAGACTACTTAAACCACCCTTTATTTATATTATCCTTTCAAAATCTTCCGGAGCGTTTCTTCGGGCACTTCTTTGGGAAGCTTAGAGCTTGAAGCTTGGGGCGCTTTAAGCTCTACGCTTTTAGCTTTTGCCAATGCTTCTTTCAGAGCATTTTTGTTCTCTGGTGTTGCCTCTTTGTTCTTGTTCCTCTCATCTTTTCTCAAATCCTGCAAAGAGACTTTATTCTCAGATTTTGAAAAACCGTTTTCTTCTTTTGGTTCTTCTTTTTTTTGTCCTATTTTTAAATCTATTTTAGGAACCGTGTTGTTTGAGTTCACTTGTGGACTAGTGTCGTGTTTGATCTTCATCGCCTCTTCGATTGCCTTAGCCAAAACACCATTTTTCGCGGTCTCACCGATTTTGATATTTTTGTTTTCCTCCAACTTTGGTGGTAACTTGTTATCCAAATCTTTTCTGATTGGCAAGTCAGGTTTCTTGACTTCAAATCGAGGCCGATCTAAGGTAGCAGCATTTTTGGGGGCGATTGGTTTGGGTGCTGGCTCAGGTTCTGGTGCGTGCCACTCCCTAATCACCCGCTCGACTTCTGCTTTTGGTCTGGCATAAACCTTGCGAGACATTTCCATAACATCCTCCCGAAAAGAAACTGCTGGCTTCTCAATTGGAGGCAACGTAGTCGCCGAAAACGGTTGAGATGCCACACTATTGATCATTAGTTTCAGGTAGATTTGGGCAAAACCAAGATTGACGATATCTTCCATGGTAAAAACCGGTGCGAATTCTTTCTCTAATATTTCGGCATCAAAGGAGCCTACGCGAAAAGAAATCATGGTGCCCACGTTACCAAAAACTGCCGCTCGCACCTCTTCGGCCATTTGTTCGATGTATTGGTGGGTAATATTGAGGCTTAATTTGTATTTTCTGGCTTCGGAGAGAATGTCAGCGAATGATTTGTTTGCAAAAGACTGAAACTCGTCAACATACAAATAAAAATTTGGTAATTTTTTGAGTTCTCGCGGATCAGCATCAGCTCGACTCATTGCCGCCAAATAAATTTTGGTTACCAACATTGAACCAAGCAAGTTGGCATTGTTCTCACCAACCAAACCTTTCGAGAGGTTCACAATCAATATCTTTCTTTCATCCATCACTTTTCTGATGTCAAAAGAAGACGTTGGTTGGCCGATAATATTGCGAATCAACGGGTTGGAAGTAAACTGTCCAACCTTGTTCTGAATAGCCGGAGTCGCTTCCGCGGCAAAACGATCGGTATATTTGGCAAACTCATCCACCCAAAAAGATTTGACTGTTGGATCAGAAATATTGTTGACCACTTTCTGACGATAAGCTTTGTCAGAGAGCATACGGTTGATGCCGAGCATCGTCGCTCCAGGATATTCCAAGAGAGCCGCTAGGGTATTTTGGAGAATATAAGCCATTCTCGCTGACCAAGCATCAACCCAAATTTTTTCAAAGGCACTCATGAGCCCAGAGACTACCAAGTGTCGGCGATCAGGACCCACATCCTCCATCACATTGAAAGAAATCGGGTGCTCAGTATCAAAAGGAGCAAAATAAATAACATCTTTGATACGATGTTCTGGAATATAATCAAGCAAGAGGTCCGCTGTCTTGCCGTGCGGATCGAGGAAAGCCATCCCATTGCCGTTTTGAATATCTTGGATAGCCATATTCTCGAGCATGGTCGACTTACCCATTCCGGTTTTACCGATCGAATAGATATGACGAAGACGATCTTCATCTTTGATACCAAACTTCAACTTTTTGTTCCTCGCGTCAGTCTCGGCAAAATATGTGATAGGATCAACACTCATGTCTTAATTATACGATATGGTATTAAATTATTCTAATTGTTCTAAATACCATAATTGCCCAAATCCAAATATTGCATAATATTTTATGCATTGGTCATTTTTTAGGTCAATTAGGTTAATTAGAATAATTAGGTCAATTATCAAAGAGCGCAGCTCTTGTATACGTATTTGCCGGATCCCACAACATCCACGATGTAAGGCCGGCATCATAAGTGGCTTTGATCTGCTTGCGCACCATCTCCGGTGTGTAGTGGACCGGATAATCATTGTCTTGGAGCCAAGGCCGCAGCTGAAGTGGACGAACCCTCTTTACCAATCTGGCATCCGGAGTAGTGGTAGCCACTCGGCCATCAGCCAAAATGGTGGTTGTAGCCAAAATTTCTTTCTGCAAAAAATTTGCTCTAGCAACCGCCGAATCCATACTAAACTTTACAATTTCGTAAGGTACTTTGTTCGGATCTGGCCAGCCATTAAATTTCGGCGGGTAGTGAGAGGGGTAAACCATTGGTGAGACGTAGTCGAAATTTAGCAAAGCATGCTCTAGAATCTGTCCGATGTTTAGATCATCAGTGTTGGTAGTGGTCATCCCAAAAATATCAGCCGAAGTGACTATACCGGTACCAACCAGCTTCAGATCTAGATACTCAAAAAATTGGCGCAACATTTCCTTTTTGGTCGTACTGCCGGTGTGAGTGAAAGCAATATCTTGCATGTTACCATCGGAAGGAAAGCGGATGTAGTCGAAGTTGATTTCATCGAAACCAATTGCATAAGAAGAAGTGGCGATCGCCACCACATGATCCCAATACGGCTTGGCTCCTACATCGATGAAAGAAATGCCTTTGCGGTCTTTCCAGACACCACCATCACTCTTTCTTTTCACTGCAAGCTCCGGGTGAAGTTTCGTATAGAGTGGATCTTGGAAAACAGTCACTCGACCGATCACATAAATATTTTTGTCATGCAAACTCTCAACAAATTCTTTCATGTCGTCCACTTTGCAGCCAGCACCGCCAATACTGTCTATCGCACTGTTACCGGTTTTGAAAGAAACCGTCCCAGTATAATCTTTGATATCAATGATGATCGCATTGATCTCGGTCTCTTCGATCAGCTTAACCACCTTTTCTCTAAAACTTGGGGTCCCAGCCACACACTGGGTCATATAAATACCTTTAAGGGGTTCCGGGGTAGGCAAATGCACCACTTTGGGCTCTAGCACCGACACAGGATTGGTGGTGGTAGAAGTGGCTTCGGTGTATGAAATTTCAGAAGACATGCCAAAAGAGCCAATAAAAAACAAGATGGCTGTCCCACCGACACCTAAACCCAAAATTTTACTTATCCTACTCATTAATTTTATTAAACTTGGGAATTTTGTTCTTGACTATCTGGAGTCATAGTTGGAGTACTTTGTGCAGTTGTGCCTAGCGGATCAGAACTCGCAAGAGTTGATGTATCAGAAAATTTGAGTTCGGCTTTTTTCCTTGGTTTTGATTTTGGTTTACTTTGTAGTCTTTTCAAAATATCTGGGCCGGCAGCAACTAAAGCCAGGAAAAGGCCGGAGAGAGTGACCAAAGTATTGCGCCAAGCACCTGGCACACCCAGAAATGGTACGACCGCAATCCACACTCCCAAAGATATATAAAAGCTTGATTTCATTCCATCAGTATAAAGTCGCGAGCCGCCAGGTGCAAACTGGGGAAAAACGGAGCCCCATACTTTCAAGCATGGGGCTTAGTATCTACATAATAAGGCAAATATCCGAAGGGCTTCCATGATCCTTGTTTGATCCTTAGCCTCTCTCTTTCTTCCTCGCTCAACACCTTTCGTTGAGAAGGATATTTATTCGGACCAAAGCTGCGAACCCTCGGTGTCTTGCGAGGGCTACCCGAAAAGATAATCTTGGGCATAGAAAACTCCTTTTTTATCTATTATTTTTTGTGTCTATTTACACTTTAGCAAAAGTATTGCAAAAAAGCAATAAGGTATCCGTCTTCCCTTTCTTAACCAACAATTGATCCAAATCCAGTTGAGGTGTTATTTTTTCCAACTATTGATCGTCACCAGAAGTGGTGAGCCAATGAAGATTGATGAGTAGGTACCGATAGCAACACCGATTAAGAGTGTGAGTGAGAAATTTTGAACACTTTCCGGACCAAAGAAGTAGAGGACAGTGATAGATAGGAGCGTGGTGAGAGAAGTGTTGATCGATCTCACTAAAGTCTGGCTCACACTCTCCCCCACCACTGTTTCAAAATCCTTACCCTCTTTATACTCCTCGTTTTTGAGCAAATTTTCCCTGACTCGATCGAAAACAACTATCGTGTCGTGCACCGAAAATCCGAGGATCACCAAAAGTGCTGTCACAAAAAGAGTGTCGACTTCAAACCCAGCGAAGCGTCCAAGGATAGCAAAAACCCCAGTCGGGATCAGCACATCATGCAGGAGAGCAAAAATAGTCACCAGACCATATGTCCAGGAAGAAAGCTTGTTGTTTCTGTTAAGCCCGTTAGTAGTTGAAGCGGAAATTTTCCGAAAAGCAAAGGCGATGAAAAGGACGATTGCCAACAAAACCAGAACGATAGATACCCAAGATTTATACACCGCTTCCTTGCCCAAAACCGGACCGATCGAACTGAAATTTTTCTCAATGGGCCGATATTCTTGAGTAGCGGCTAAAGCGATCAAGATACGATCCTTATCTGATTGGGAAATTTCGCGAGTTCTGATAATGAAGCCGTCTTCTCCTGATCGTACCGATACTTCACCAAGATTTAAACCTTCAAGTGTATCGATAATCCATCGGCTCTCTGGTACCTTCTCTTCAAAAGAGACGCTCAGCAAGCTGCCGCCAGCAAAATCAATCCCGGGTTTAAGACCCCAGATACTAATTGAAAGCAACGACCCTAAAAGCAAAAAGCTGGAGATCAGATAAAATATTTTTCTGTATTTTATTATTGACATGTTTAGTTTATTTTCCCCTCCGGGGTAAAGCTATTCATTATTTTTAATTCCACTCCGACTCAACGCAAACAAGATGGTCCTGGAAGCAGTGATGGCACTAAACATCGATACCAGAACACCGATAAAGAAAACGAGAGCAAAACCTTTGATCATCGGAGTCGAAGCAAAGTAATACAAAATAACAGCCGTTATAATGCTAGAAAAGTTGGAATCACGAATAGAGCTCCAGGCTCGATGAAAACCCTCGCGAAGAGCAGCTGCCTTGTCTTTGCCTTTTTTCAATTCTTCTTTGGTGCGTTCAAAAATCAAAATATTGGCGTCTACCGCCATACCAATAGACAAGATAAAACCAGCAATCCCCGCTGCAGTGAGAGTGATCGAGAACCACTGGAAAAGCAAGAGATTCGCTACCGTATAAATCGCGAGTGCCAAAGTGGCCACCAATCCCGGTAGGCGGTACCAACCGATCAAAAATAAGGCGATCACAATAAAAGCATAGATACCAGCCTTGATACTCGCCTCTACCGCTTCATTGCCCAAGGTGGCCCCAATAGTCTCGGTGCTGATGAGAGAAATTGGCATCGGTAAAGCACCATAATTCAAATCTCTCACTACCGCTCTGGCTTCGTCGGGCGTAAAGTCGCCAGTGATCACCGCTTGACCACCATCTATTTCTTCACGAATAAACGGTGCTTGAATCAAATCGCCATCCAAGAAGATACCCAGCACACTGCCAATATTTTCTCTAGTGATCTTAGCGAACAAATCCGAACCTTCTTGATTGAATTTTAGACCAATGACCGGTCGATTGCCTAGATTTTGATCAAATTGAATTGAAGCTTTCTCCAACATACGGCCGGTTAGTCCGGTTGACAGAAACATTGAGGCGGCTGTTTGATTATCGAGCTCACTTGACCCACCGCCATTGCTTAGTTTTTCCTGCGCTTCTTTGGAGAGTAGTCTGAATTCGAGAGTCGGAGTCTCACCAATTTTCTTGATCGCCTCATTTACATCAGTGACCCCGGGCAGTTCAACTATCAATCGCTGCTCTTTTTCGCTACCAAAAAGCCCTCCCTGCTCCACTTGAACAATTGGTTCGGAGACACCAAAAAGATTGACTCGCCGCTCGATCGTGTCTCGCAAGGAATCCATGGAATCAGAAACTTGATCACTAGGGATCTGAGCAATATCAGCTCGGTAGACCAGATGAGTACCGCCCGAAAGATCCAATCCTAACTTTAATTTTGGATTGCTAAAAACAAAAAAACCGGCCCAGATCGAAGCTGCAATAATGATAACTGACCAGAATCTGTATTTACTCATGGTCTGCATCCTAGCACAATATCCTCATTTTTTCTAACTACTCCTCTTCTTTTCCTTTTCTAATCCCTCCCCGACCCTCCCTTTACTTTAAAGGGAGGGTGACTACTATTTTTAATTAGTGATTTAATTTTATTATGTAATTTATTTAGTACACCTTTTATATCTTTAAGAACTTCATTATTCCAAAATCTGATGATATGTATGTCTAAAGTTTTTAAATATTCTTCCCTGTCTTTATTGTAAATTTTTCTTTCCTTTTCTTTATGAACTTCCCCATCAAGCTCGATCCCTAGTCGAATCTTGGCGCAATAAAAATCTAGGATGTATGGACCTACTCCATATTGTCGCAAAAATCTTAGCCCAAAAATTTTATCTTTGCAGATATGTTTCCATAACAATTTTTCCGCAGGAGTTTGGTTTTTTCTGAGCTCTCGCCGTCTTTCTTTTAGAGTTTTGTGGTTGTAGAGGAATTTATTATCCACCATCCTCTCATTATACCTAATCTCTCCCCGACCCTCTCTTTACCTTAAAGAGAGGGTGACTCACATTTACTATTCTGCGAGCAAACAACGAATTGCGCGGTTCCCCCTTTAAGATAAAAGGAGTTAGGGGGATTAGAGAATAGTTAAAAAATACAAAAAGGTGAGGAATTTTCATCCCCCACCCTCAATCTGTACTCCATGCACTTTTCTTCGGTGCCTGGCGAGCCGCAACTCCCAAATGAGCTGTTTGCATTCGGGACACTGCAACATTTTCCTACCTTTCTTTGGTCCCTTCTCCGGAACTCTTTCGACCCCAAAACTTGGAACTTGCGGCGTCATGATTCTATTGACCACGAAACCAGAACCATCACAAAACACACAATTCTTGTTTCGCCCCTTGCACGTACATTCTTGCATGCGTGCCTCCTAATTATTACTGTCCGTTTCGTACAAACCGCAGTACGGACAATTGAAGCTGGCCCGACGACATCCGGGTTTCCACTTTACCCCAGGGTGTTCACAGATTTGCCTCTGAAGCTTCTTCAGTGCTTCCTCCCTGTAATAAAGTACACCGCGAGCGCGCTCAATCCTGTTTTGCAATCGTTCTCGTTCAGCTACAACTTATTCTTTAGTCATTTCGACCTCCACTATTAAGGTAACATAGTTTAATAACTATGTCAAACTCAAAAGTGGGTCACTCCCTCTTTAAGGTAAAGAGGGAGTCGGAGGGAGATTAGGAAACATTAAACCCCGCTCCTTGAAAGTAGCGCTTTGATGGTTTTAAGGGCAATTTTGAGATCGAGCATGAACGAACGATTTTTGATGTAGTAAAGATCATAAGAGAGTTTGCGACGAGTTTTTTCACTATCAGCAGCCACCTTTGGTGGGTCTTTGTGATAAAGCTGAGCCCAACCAGAAAGCCCAGGCTTGATCAGGTGCCGCACATTGTAATAAGGAATCTCGTCTTCATAGTGCCTAACCAAAGAAGGAATTTCCGGTCTCGGACCGATCATCGACATATCACCTTTCAAAACACTCCATAGTTGAGGCAGCTCATCAATACGCAGCTTGCGCAACCACTTTCCTGTCTTGGTAATATTTTTGCTACCATCTTCTTTCATGCTTCTAAATTTTTTCACTCGGATAATCTTGTTGTTTTTACCAATCCTCTCCTGTTCAAAAAAGACATTTCCTCTGTCATCAAATTTAATCAATAAATAAACGACTGGATAAAAAATAAGAGAGACGGCTCCTACCAAAGCCGATAGTACAATATCCATCATCCTTTTGAGCACATCGTACGCAACCCTTGATTCGGTAGAAATGTTTTCCAAAAACCAGTTATAGCGTACTAGCGAGAGCGGTACTCGATCAAACAAATCTTCATAAATCTTATACATGTCGATAAACTTCACATTAGAAAATATCAGATTGTAGAGATGCGGCAAGATCGGCTCGACTTTTTCATTCTTAAGATCCACCGCCACGATCTGTACCTCTTCAGCGTAGACCCGCGAAAGTATCTCTTGATTAAAATCGACTCCAGCTACCCGATTGAGATCGACAGAAGATATAAACTCGAGACCATAGCGAGGATTGTTGTTTACTTCCTCTAAAAGTTCTTTCATTTCTTCACCGCTACCTATAATAATCCCCTTCTGTTTAACGAGTGGGTGCAAGAAGCGGTCGCCATAGATCCGCCAGAGCAATACCAAACAAAAAGAGAAGAGCAGATAAACAAAAAGATTGGTCTTGGGGGCGATCCCAAAATAAGGGATGAAGTAGAAAAAGAGGACTGCCAAAAAAATATTGGCAATCTGAGCATTAAAGACCGTTATCGGTAAGCGACTCTTCAAAAGAAGGGTGTGCTTCTCATAAAGACCAGAGATAAAATATACCAGCATCCAAACGGCGATAATGATGCTAAAAGGATAGAGGTGCAAAGAAAGAGTCTCTACCGATGGTAGCGAGAAATAACGGGCTGCCAACGCCAACCAAAGTGAGAAATAGAGAAGTACGATATCTCCGAAAAATAGGATGGCTGTCTCTCTTTTGCCTGATCTGATCATATACCAAAACATCATACAACAACTGGCAATTTTAATCAATTTATGGCAAAATGATCTCCTGTATGGAAAGTCGAAAAAAAATCCTCTTTCTGATAACCAAGGGTAATTTCGGTGGCGCCCAAAAGTATGTTTACAACCTGGCCACCAGACTGCCAAAAGACCAATTTGAAGTATTGGTGGCTTGTGGCACCAAAGAAGGAAATACTTTGATTGAAAAACTGAAAGAAGCAAAAATTAGAACAATAGAACTTGGTAGTTCTGAAAGAGAAATAAATTTAAAGAAAGATATTCAAACAATAAAGGAACTAATAAAAATAATAAGAGAAGAAAAACCAAATGTCCTTCACCTCAACTCCTCCAAGATCGGCTTTTTGGGTTCCCTTGCAATACTTTATCTCAAAATTAAATCCTCCATCTTTCCATCTTTCCATCTTTCAATTCCTAAATGTATCTTTACAAGCCACGGTTGGGCATTCAACGAGGACCACCGATCAGTACTCTCCAAAATAATTTTTTATATTGCTCATTATTTGACGGTCGCTATTTGCGACCTCACCATCGCTGTTTCAGAAAAAACCAAACGAGACATTGCTTGGCTACCATTTATTAACCAAAAAATAACCGTCATCCATAATGGGATCGAGAAATTTAAACCACTTACTAAAAAAGAATCCGCAGAAATTTTAAAAAGAGAGGAGACTGACCAGAAAATAATCTTGACCATCGGAGAATTGCACCCCAACAAAGGGATCGATATCGCTATCCGAGGCATTGCCCTACTCCCCACTCAAATCAGAAAAAAAATAATCTACTACATCGTTGGTGGAGGTGAACAAAAAGCCAAGCTCGAAGAGCTAGTTTTAAACCTAGGACTTCGGGAATCTGTGAGATTTGTAGGCCAAATCGAAAATGCCAAAAAAATATTACCGGGCACAGACCTAATACTGGTCCCCTCACGAACAGAAAACTTGCCTTTCGTGGTGTTAGAAGCCGGTTTTTGCGGCATACCAACCATTGCCACCGCCGTTGGTGGTATACCGGAAATAATCAAAGATATGCAAAACGGAATCTTGGTTCACCCTCGAAATCCAAAAGAGATAGCCGAGGCAATCATTTACTTGCTTGACCATAAAGAAAAGCAAAAAGAATTTGGTCAAGCACTCAAAAACACCGTGACCAATTTTTTCTCTTTCGAAAAAATGCTCGCCGAGACCATTTCTCTTTATTCTTAATTTTCAATCTTTTAATCTTTCCTTCTTTCAATTCCTCACACCACCCCCACTATTTCATTTTTTACTTCTTGTTTTTGAGCTGATCTGGCATAAACCCCCTGCCCCATCAAAATGCCGATACCTAGGAATTCGGCCAGCAAATGAGACCCGCCATAGCTCATAAAAGGCATCGTGATCCCAGTGATCGGCAAAAGACCGATATTCATACCAACATTTACTACAAAATGAGAGAACAAAAAAGAGGACAGACCGAGACCGTATAAAATTTCAAAATTAGTCGCTCCTTTTTTGGTAATACTAATAATCCGCCAAAAAACTACTCCATACAAACCAAACAGGATCAGCACTCCGACAAAACCCCACTCTTCGCTAAAAGCGGCAAAAATAAAATCAGTTTCGTATTCTGGCAAAAATTTAAGCTTCGACTGACTACCAAGACCAATCCCCTTACCGATTATTTCGCCCGAACCAACCGCAATCATAGATTGATAAGCATTGTAACCCGCTCCTGACAAATCGGTGAGTGGGTTGATGAAAGAAATTATTCTGGCCTTTTGATAATCTTGGAACACAAAATACCACAGTAAAGAGAAGGCTAGAATACCGCTCAGTAGTACCGCCGCCAAATGTTTTTTAGAAATACCAGAAAACAAAACCATGGCAAACCAAATCAAAAAAATAATGATGGCCGACCCAAAATCTGGCTGCAACAAAACCAGCGTAAAAATAATCAGGGTATATAAACCGGAAACTAAAATATGCCTTACGTTGGCAATCTCGATATGGCGTCGGCTAAAATATTTGGCAAGCAATACAATAATAGCAATCTTGGCAAAATCAACCGGTTGAAAAGCAAAGGACCCGAAATCAAACCAGCTTCTAGCACCCTTAAACACTGAACCTAGAACGAAAAGTGTTAGTAGTACAAAACAAGATAAGCCAAACAAAAAAACAATAAATTCTGTTCGGCGCAAAAATCGCCAATCGACAACACTAGCCAAACCAAGTACCAGAGATGAAACAAGCAGCCAGATCATCTGACGAAAGGAGAATAAACTTTCACCTCCAAATGAACCCATCGTTAAAATACCGGCGATAGTGATAAGAACCAGCGAACCAAAAAGCAGCCAATCTATCGACCGGTAAATCTTAATAAAAATAGAAATCATTGTACTTTGCTGCCAAATATTTTATAGGTTATTTCTATCCTAGCCGGCATTTCTTTGCAAATGGTAGACGAGATATTTTCGTATATAGCCATCAAAGTAGAGGTGGCTGGCGCATTGAAATAATGGCTGGCACTACTTGATATTTGCTGTAAGAATGGCTGGTTGATGCCTTTACCTAACCCTATTGTATAGATAATAACGCCACTTTTTTTGGCCATTTCGGCCACCGATTTGGCCACTGCCTCGGCATAAGCGATTTCTTCTGCTTCTGATCTGGAACCTTTGGGATTGCTAGGTCGAGTCGCCACCCCATCGGTCAAGAGTACCAGTATTTTTTGATTAGAAGAATCGTCTCCAAACTTCTCCATGGCCGAGACGATGGCGTCAGCAATGTTGGTATATTGAGTACCATCTTTCAAAATAGTGATCTGGTTAATGGCAGAAATCGCTTCGCTAAAATTTTTGGTTAAATCAAATGGCGCAGGATTGCCGGCATTGGTAGCAAACGAGATAAGCCCAACCGAATCACTTCCCCCAAGCTGAGAAACGAAGTAGGCCGCAGCCTGTTTGACACTGGTCAGGGGTTCTGGAGGATTTTGACCCAGAGATTGCATCGAACCAGACCGATCGATCGCCAACACTACATTGGATGGTGTCTCGCAGACTTTTAGACCCAAATCAAAAGGTTTCGGCCAAGTAAAGAAGACTTCGGCGCTCCCATCTTTTTTCAATTCTTCAACAAAGGTTCTCGACGTAGCGATCGTGTTGTCGGCACCATCAAAGACAGCGGCTACCAGTTCGATATTTTTGATATCGTAAATCTCATTATTTACCAGCTTAGCTTCCACTCGAGGGGTGCTATCCATTCTGAGTAGCGGGCTATGACTTATCGTAATATCGGGGTTTGGATTTTCATCTTTTTGCCAAACCATTCTCTTACCAAAATCAAAAGAGGCTCTCTTAGGAATTTTATCTCCGAGTTTGATCCCTCCTTCGAAAATACCGACTGTTTTGTTTTTAGGTAGAATAGTGGCCCCTTCGCGGGTCGCCAGAACCTGATTGTTGGCATCATAAAAAGTAAAAGTGTAAGGGGCATAGGTGGCAACAGTATCGATATTTGGATTTTCTACGTAAACCAAAACATTCCACACCCCTTGGTCTATTTCAAAAAAACGAGGGTCCCACTTAACAACCGGTGAGAGAGCACTCGCACTACAAACCAGCGTACAAGAACCACCACAATCCACACCTGTCTCGTCGCCATTTTTAAAACCATCAAAACAAGTAGGAGTCTGGTACCAAAATTGCCAGAAAATGAAAAAAGTGGCTGCCGAAAGGATCAGCACGATCAACCATAGATAGATACTTTTCCGACGCGACGCCCAATCGCTTTGCTCTTCCATAACTTAATTATAGATTAAAAACAAAAGAGTTTAAAGCTGGCGAGATTTTTGCATTAAATATTTTGTGCTGGCGGCTAGCTACTTTCCCCTTGCGAGTATCATCGCCACTACCGAGCTTAACCCCGAGTAGTACAGCAAAGCTGACTACGGGGCATGCTTCCGTGTTCGGAACCCGCCTTCGCTGAAGCTACGGGCGGGCAGGTGAGAACGGGTGAGGTCGGGGTGGGACCCGACCGCAAGACCTGTGATAATTTTTTATGAACAGAGTGAAATAAAAAAATAGAACAGGTGTACAGCGCCTGTAAGGCGGGACCATGAGCGATAAATTTGCGTATTTTGTTCTGGCGCCTAGCTACTTTCCCCTTTCGAGTATCATCGCCACTACCGAGCTTAACTTCCGTGTTCGGAATGAGAACGGGTGTGACCCCGGCGTTGAGGCACCAAAACAAAATATACAAAAAACATACCACTTTTTTAGAGAAGTCCCATAAGGCAGGATAAAATATTACATGACACTAATCCACGAATTCACACGAATTTACGAATAATAAATTTTTTATTCGTGTCATTCGTTTTTCATTCGTAATTGGTGTCGTGATGTGATTATCGAATTTCCTAATAGAATGGAAAATTAGTACGCCTTGGCTCAATACATTACTGTACTTACACCTAGCGCCTATCAACGTGATCATCTCTCACGATTCTCATAACGATTCCTAATCTTGGGGTGGGCTTCCCTCTTAGATGCTTTCAGAGGTTATCCTTTCCCGACTTAGCTACCCTGCGGTGCCGTTGGCACGACAGCAGGTACACCAGAGGTCAGTTCACTCCGGTCCTCTCGTACTAGGAGCAAATCCCCTCAAGAATCAACGCCTGCAGTAGATAGGAGACCAACCTGTCTCACGCAACAGTAGCTGAGAGCTTAAAGCTAAAAGCTTAGAGCTTCAACGCCGCCATTACTGGCGGGATCGGACTATAGCTTCATCCCGTGATTGCGTTAGCAATTTTACGGGAGACTGACGTTTAGTCTCTACGGGTATATATTCTCTCAAAAAGGAGGAGTAGTGCTTTGTCACGCATACCCACTTGATTGCCATTGAAGGCGAAGCTCGAATCCCCTAGAAAGATCCTGGCTACAAGTAGTACCAAAGGAATCAACTCCCAATGGTCCACCACTCCTTTTTGAAAGAACATATTTCCCTCGGAATAATCCTTTTCAGGAGTTTCCCGATATTAGTCAGTTTAAACCCATGAGATGGCGGCTTCGCCTATCTCACGGGTCCGCCGTGATTTGATTGATTTCTATTCCCTCGCTTTTCAGCTCGGGATCCTCAATTTTGCAACTATTTTCAATAGGCAAAATTGGGACTTTCTTTCATAAACGAAAATATTTTAAATAACAGTATTAAATTTATAATTGTCTCGAAGGGATTCAGATTATCCAAAACATAATTGAAAAAGGAAAGATTTAAAGATGGAAAGATTTTTTAATTTTTCCTTCTTTGCTTCTTTGAATTTTTCAATTTCATTCTGAACGGTCTGAACCCAGCTCGCGTATCTTTTTAAATGGCGAACAGCCATACCCTTGGGAGCTTCTCCACCCCCGGGATAAGATGAGCCGACATCGAGGTGCCGAACTCCGCCGTCGCTCTGGACGCTTAGGCGGAACCAGCCTGTTATCCCCGGAGTAGCTTTTGTCAGATAATCTTTCGCCGCGTCTAACGCGTACGATCGGTTCATTTAGCTCTGCTTTCGCATCTGCTCGACACTGACGTCTCGCAGTTAAGCCAGCTTGTGCCTATACACTATCGCCATGGTTTCCATTC
>CAZVUY010000002.1:31756-172046 GCA_964630525.1 uncultured Candidatus Saccharibacteria bacterium | reverse complement strand
TTCGAACTTTCAAATTAAGGATCGAACCGTACTTTTTGAGCCACGCGGAGCGTGGCGAATCCTTGCAGAATTAGGATTTTTTGGGGGGAATTCAGAACAGACGGCGCTTCGCGCCGACCATATTTTTGGTTCCGAAACCCTTTTCGAAAATTTGCGGAAGGGGAGGGATTCGAACCCTCGGAGCCGTTTAAAGGGCTCACATCTTTAGCAAAGATGCACGATAGACCACTCTGACACCCTTCCATTGGTTGCCACAGCTTTAGCTTAGACATCCCCTGGTTTCAGATGGCTCTATTCTTGCATAAAATAAAGCTTTTATCAAAGTTGCAAAAAAGCCCAAATGGAATAGGATTTAATACATCAATATGCACAACAAAGTTTTAATTCTAATTTTTGTCGCTCTGGTTTTTATCCTTGGTGCTTTGCTTTATATTTATAACCCAAGCCCCGAAGAATATAAGAACCCTAATGAACCAGAACCGGTTTTCTGTACCATGGAAGCCAAGCAGTGTCCTGATGGTAGCTACGTTGGTCGAGTCGGACCAAAATGTGAATTTGCGCCATGCCCTCAAGCAATACCAGCATCTCAATAGAAAGTCCCATTGAAAGCGTCGCGAGGCTCTCTTATCTACAAAAAAGAGCTTTGGCCAAAATGTCACTCAGGAAAATTGGCGATATCCTAAGACACTTCCCTATTCGCTATGGAGAAACTAGTCCAGTGAAGTCTATTGAGTTTCTGAAGGAAGGCGAGAATGCAGTAGTGTTCGGTCATATTTCCAAATTGAAACTAACCAAAACATTTCGATCCAGGATGCCGATCTCAACAGCTGAAGTGGCAGATGATTCTGGCAAGATCAGAATTGTCTGGTTCAACCAACCTTATATTGCCAAGATGTTTGCCGAAAACAGCATCGTTAGGATCGAAGGTAAGGTTAGCCAAAAAAGAGTGAAAAATGAAAATGATATTCCCGAACTTTACTTTTCTAACCCCAAAATAGAAAAGGCTTTGAAAATACCAGAAGGTACCAGCGACTCTCTTTTTTCCAACCCCGAAAATCACAACCTCCACCCCGTCTACGGCGAAAGTCGGAGCATCTCTTCCAATTGGATTTTTCACTGTCTGCAAAAAATTTTCCAAAGCGGAATTTTAGAAGCATTGGAAGACCCGATCCCCGAAAAAATATTGAAAAAGTACAATCTTCCTTCTCTCAAAACTTCCTTGATCTGGATCCACGCTCCTAAAAAATTTGAAGATGCCGAAATCGCTAGGAAAAGATTTGCTTTTGAAGAAATGTTTTTGATTCAGCTCGATCGCCAAAAAGAAAAATACATTGCTCAAAGAGAAAAAACTTTTATTATCCAAAAAGCCAAAAAAGAAATTGAAGAATTTGTAAAAACCTTCCCCTTCCCCTTGACCAACGCTCAAAACAAATCGATCGAAGCTATTTTGGACGATTTTAAGCTTGGCTACCCGATGTCGCGCCTTTTGGAAGGAGACGTGGGCAGTGGCAAGACAGCCGTCGCAGCGACTGCCAGCTTTGCGGTCGTAAGCACTCCGCCGCCGGAACGAAAGTTTGGCAACCTGCAGGTCGCCTATATGGCACCGACCGAAATATTGGCCGAGCAACACTTTGAATCTTTCATTGAATATTTTACCAACCTGTCTCGCGCCAAAGCGGAATACAAAATACCCGTCGGCCTGATCACCGGTTCGGGAGCCAAAAAGTTTCCTTCTAAAAGCGATCGAGAAAAATCGACCAAAGTATCAAAAACTCAGCTTCTAAAATGGGTCAAAAATGGCGAAATCCCGATCTTGATCGGCACTCACTCACTCATTCAGAAAAAGGTTGAATTCAAAAACTTAGCCCTAATCATCATTGACGAACAACACAAATTTGGTGTCAACCAGAGAAAAGCTTTGCGGCGCAAACTAGATATCACCCCTCACCTGCTCTCAATGACCGCTACCCCCATCCCGCGCACCTTGGCGCTGACCATTTTCGGCGACCTCGACCTATCGCTCTTAGACGAACTACCAAAAGGTAGGAAATTCCCAGAGACAAAAATAGTCCTCTCTCACGAAAGAGAGAGTGTTTACAACGCCATCCGTCAAGAACTGAATGCAGGTCGCCAAGCTTACGTCATCTGCCCCAGGATCAATGACCCAGACCCCGATAAAGAAAACAGCATCAATGCCAAGTCAGTAAAATCAGAAACTGATCGCCTACAAAGCAAAGTTTTTCCCGAATTCAAAATCACCGGTCTCACTGGCAAAATGACTCCAGCCGAAAAAGAAAAGACCATGCAGAGTTTTAAGGACGGTGAGATCGATATCCTGGTAGCCACTTCAGTCGTCGAGGTCGGGGTCAATGTACCCAATGCCACTATCATCATTATCGAAAATGCCGAACGCTTCGGCCTCGCCCAACTGCACCAACTGCGTGGCCGTGTTTTACGCAGTTCCTACCAACCTTATTGTTATATTTTCGCTGAGAGCAATTCAGCCAAAACCGTGAGCCGCCTCAAATCGTTTGTCTCTGCCAAAAATGGTTTTGAACTGGCCGAAGCTGACCTTCAGCAACGCGGTGCCGGCGACCTCTTTGGTGCCAAGCAATGGGGTATCTCTGACTTGGCAATGGAAGCTTTGAAAAATATCAAGATGGTCGAAGCTGCTCGCGAAGAAGCCAAAGCCTTGATCGAAAAAGATGTCGAACTTAAAAATTATCCCCTGCTCCAAAAATATCTCGCTTCCCAAAAATCAGTGCACATGGAGTAAAGAATTATAAATATTATACGATATATCGTAAGAAATAAAGTTGGCCATCCTCTGCAATCCCCACCGACAGAGCAGGTGGGTTATTTGCAGGAGGAGTGTTATGGAAAATTCTAATAAAAAAGAATGAGGGGGCTTTGCAACAAAAGCAACATTGGTGCGGGTAGGGGTAATCGAAACCCCGACTCAAGTTTGGAAAACTCGCATTTTACCACTAAACTATACCCGCTTTCCGGCCATTGTAGCACAGAAGTACCCTACTCCAAACTTCTTTTGCAAACCTCACCCTACCCTCTCCCAATTTTCTTAAATTTAATTCTTGTTTTTAGCGATATTGACTAGTTTGTCGAAGTTGTCGTGGACAGAGAGCTTGTTTTTGTTAACCTTGCCGCATTTGCAGCATTTTTGGATCACACACCAATTGTCGCCTGTCCCTTCGGTATCGACTGGCTCCATCAGTCCCCCACAAGTTTCAGCTCGATCACCCGGATGAATATCAACATGCTTGCTCCACAAACAATGAGGGCAATGATTGGTGTAGCCATTGCCATCTACTCCCTCACCGCAATTTTCGCAAACAAAATTTTCAACAGTTTTTTTGAATGTTTCTGACATATTACATAACACTAATCCACTAATTTGCATGAATTTACGAATTTTTCGAATGCTCTATTTTCATTTATTGGTGTCATTCGTTTTTTATTCGTGTATTCGTGTCGAGTCTAAAGCTTCGACCCCAGGCAGAGTACCGCTGCTCAAAAAATCAAGCATCGCACCACCGGCGGTCGAGATAAAATAAAAACTTTTCTCGCTATCAAGCTCTTTGATAGCTGCTAAGGTATCTCCGCCTCCCACGATCACTTTGGTCCCAGAATCGGCCAAAAGTTTGGCCAAACCTAGGGTACCATCTTTATAGCCATTTTCATAATTACCCAATGGCCCATTCCAAACAATAAATTTGGCACGAGCAATTTTCCGACCCAACATTTCCAAGGTCTCCTGGTTGGCATCTAAAGCAGTAAGGTCGCCAACCGGTAAAACAACTTTTGGATTTTCAGCGATTGCTGAAGAGAGAACATGGAAAGCAATTTCGCCGCCAATAAATATTTCGTCGGCGATATTCAAAAACTTTTCGACTAGCGGCAATTTGGTTTCAAATTTGGCACCCCCCAAAATAAACAAAAACGGATGTTCCGGATTAAAGGCCTCTGAAAGTTTTTCAAATTCTTTCATAAAGTGGAGGCCAGCAAAATGGGGCAAGAATTTCGGTACCCCGACCAGCGAAGCATGCCGACGATGAGAAACCGGGAAAGCCTCGTTTACATAGAGATGAGCCAAGGAAGCAAGATCTTTGGCAAATTGAGGGTCATTGTCTTTCTCGCCCAACCAAAATCTAAGATTTTCCAAAACTGCTATTTGGCCAATCGAGAGTGCGGCAAGCTTCGCTCTCCCTTCTTCATTAAAAGGGTCTGCCACAAAAATGACTTCATTTTTGGGGAATAATTTTTGGGCTTCGGCGACTACTTTTACGATCGATTCCTTTTGTTCACCAAAGTGGCTCATCACGATAGCTGAGCCTCCGGCGTTTAAAACCAAATCAATTGTCTCTTTGGTTGCCGCCAGTCTCGAAGTATCTAAAATTTCGCCAGCATCGGAGATGGGCAGATTCCAATCGGCTCTAATCAAGACCTTTGTCCCATGACCTATTTCTGCCTCTTTGATTGATTTCATAAAGTCGATTATTTCTTAAAATCAGTTGATTTCAAGATAGCCTGAAATTGTTCGCCTTGGAGAGAAGCGTGCCCGACCAGCAAACCATCTATATTGCCTTGAGCAAACAAGGTTGGTGTATTTTCTGGTTCGACTGCCGCACCGTAGAGTATCTGGAAGGAGTCGGCAATATCTTTACCAAAAATTTCTCCGGCTACTTTTTTGATAAAAAGAGTGGTCTCATGAACATCGGTTGGAGTCATTGCCTCCCGATAAGACCTGCCTATCGCCCAGACCGGTTCATAAGCAATCAGCAAACCGATCAAGTCTTTTTTCTGAATACCGGACAATGATTCCTTGAGTTGGTCCTTCAAAAAGGCTAAGTGAGTACCCTCCCTGTCTCTTGTTTTTTCACCTATACAAAGTATCGGGGTCAACCCTATATTGAAGGCCATCACTATTTTCCGACTGACCAGTTCACTCTCTTCACCCATCGCTCGCCTTTCAGAATGCCCAACCAACGTGTATTTAAATCCAAGATCAGCAAACATTGATCCGCTCACCTCGCCAGTGAAAGCACCGGATATTTCGCTCGCTATATTTTGGGCGCCAAGAAAAAGATTTTTTGGATAATCCAGTTTGGCCAGAGTGCTCGCATAGATAGCCGGTGGACACAAAATAACATCTGTATTTTTGAGACTTTTGGCAGCCGATCTGGTTGCTGCAAATATCTTTTTGGCCTCAGCCAGAGTCGCTGGATTCATTTTCCAATTGGCTATTACCAAGTTCCTTTTTTTCATCATTCTATTATTACCCAAATTTTAGATTCTGACTACTCACACTATATTTTATATTTCTTCCCAAGATAGTATCTCATAATGGTCGGAGGTCAATGGGAAAGATGGTGGCGGACCATATAGCAGATTAGCGTCGTAGATAATGTTCCTATCGCAATAGCCATTATGAGTAACCCCACCACAATGAGAAGTGCCCACATAAGCAAAACCATAGCGTACATTAGTCGCGATCATACCATACAACGTTATTGAATTCCTGATATGATAAGGAGAACAATCACTTTCATAATAGTACCGGCCTACCCTACCATTCTGAGAAACTAGGGCGGCATCAATTCTCAAATCATTATCGGAAACCAAACCAACATTTACATTCCCCTGCGAAATAAGAGCGATCACATCAGTTCCATCATAGTTGGTATAAGTAAGATCATTGTTAACAGTAAGTTGAGGTCTATTGGCTGGATTATCTGGAAAACGCCCATTTGCAATAGTAACCCTAGCCCCACTGATCACTCCTTCAACCCATACATTGTCTTCTACAAAAATCAACCCGTTTGCCGGTATCGGGTAAGTGCCAACCGCTGACGTATTGTTGACGCTCCAAACACCCCAACCAGATTGATTCGCTACGTTATCACAATTGTTGTCGTTATACTGAGAATTTACCCTTCTCACAGTAAAAGTATCATTTGAATTTAGAACAATTCTGTACCCTTGAGCTCCAGAAGCAGCAAAATAACGACCACTGGCCTGAGCTTGAGATTTTATATTAGCCAAATCATTTGTGAGTCCAGTAAAATCTACTGCTGGTACCGGAAATTGTCGCCCCACTTCAAACACATCCGTCCTTGTTGGTACAGGATTAGGAGGTAACGGGTCGACTGGATTTACATGGGTATGGACTGCGAATTCGTTTGGTCCGGTATGATCAGGATCATCATAAGAAGAGAGCGCGCTCGTAATAAGATTGTGGATTAGACCATCGAATCTGATACCCTGGTTTGAATGGATCGGACCAAAAACTTCGGTACCAGACCCAAATCTCATCACATCATTGGCTGCTACTGCATATTTAGCAAAAGATGGGATCGCCATCTCTACTCTAATAGTTCTCGAAACAGTAGACCCGAGCGGTGTCCCGGTGGATTCGATTACCACCTTGGTAGAACCGGAAATTGGGGGGGTTATGTTTAAACTATACTGGCCTATGATGTTGCCATCCTTATCCCTCACATCGTGGATATAGGGGCCCGGACCGCCAGTACCATCTTGATAATCGTCTCTATCGTGAGCCAAATGCCATCTATAATAATCAATCCCGGCTTCGGCTAGCTGAATAGCCTCTTCTCTCAACAAAAGCTCCCTGTTTGCTTGAATAGTAACCTTGGTCCAATTCATCACCCCTCCCATAATAACAATAGCAATAGAAGCAAATATAATGATTGGTATCAGGATTATCCCGCGTGAAGAATTTGAAAATAAAAAATTTTTCATAAATTATCTTTTAGATTGCGCAAAAATACTTGGCTCTCAACAATAATAGGCCCAAGAGATCTATTTGGATCTTTTTCTATATAAAAAGTCACACGGATTAGTCTGATATCAGTTATTGGTATTGGTTCGGCCAAACTTGCTTCTGTGCCTGTAAAAGTAGAATCGAAATATTTAAAAATCGGATTGCCAGCGTTATTGATATCTCTCACCACCAAAGATACCACTTCGTTTGCTGGATTGTAAGTGAGGGGTGTACCAGAAGGCTTTACTACTCCTCTTTTTAAATTGCTACCATCCAAAAAATATCTTAGCTGTTCTTTATATGGGTCTCCATCTATATTGCTAAAAAAAATTAGCGTTGTCCCGTTGGCCTGAGAGATTGGGTAAGCCCCAAGACTAGAAGGAGAAGCGCTGCGCAACTCTTTTGCTATAGTTTTCAGAACTCTCCTTGCATCCGATTGGGCACTTAAGTTTTTTTGTGCTTCCGAATTAAAATAAAATATACTTTGCCCAAAATTAAAAACCGCAACAAAAATAACCACACTGATAGCTAATACGACTAGCATTTCTACCAAAGCAAAACCTTTTTTTCTTGTATTATTTTTGATCATGGTGACAATAGTATATCTTCTGATTGCCAATTTGAATTTATATTTATATTACTGATTAACTGAGGCAGATACCCTGGAGCTGAAATGTTGAGATCGTAATTTTGCTGCGATAAACCAAAGAATAAAACTTGGCCTGGTGGAATACAAGCAGAAGCAAAGGATATAGATATTTCTGAAATGTTGGGTGTGAAGTCTTGATCTACTGTACTCAAAAGTATTTTATATTTTAAATATCTATGCCCATCATGGATAGGGTTTATGCCACTATTGTTGATTGTGTAAAAGGTGCTACCAGTACCATCGGGACCAACGAAATCCCAAACTGTTTCTGGCTCGTTAAGCGCTGAAGTAGCTATTTGAAACCTAACCGGATTAGGACCAGTTTCTGGTGGCTGATCAGTAGGCAAAACACTGATAACAGACCAATTCGCCGGACCACCAGCATCAAACACAGAAGAAATAATTTCTCCATTCGAAACGAAATGCCCCATCGAGCTTAAAAGTTTTAGCTCTCCAGCCGGTCCATTTATTTCAACATTGCCGTCGGAATAATGATAGCGGGTAGGATCAGAAAAATCTGTTTGACCCGATCCACCAGACCAATCGGTTTGCCTAAAGTAACCCTGGTCAGTGACTAGCGACTGATTGAAGGAACCACCATCCAAAGTAACTGTTGCGCCTGATATGGGTAACCTGGTAGCCGCATCCATCACCTTCACTAGCAAAAATGATGGTGATTCTAGGGTAATGACCAAATCTACTTCTTGATTAGAGTTTGGTAAAATCGAAATTGGAGATATTGGGTTAGTGCCAGCCAAATAGAACCCACCCGAGGTTATGAAAGAAAATACATCCCATTCGAGATCTGAAATATTTTTATAACCAGAAGCGTCCGAAGTGAAATTTCCTGTCCACTTATACACATCGGGGCTAGTACCAATCAGCTTTGTTCCATTCACCTGGAAAGGAACATTCAGGACTTGGCCACAGGTGTTGGTTACCGTATTTAAATCGATACTACTAACCCGATCAATAATAAAAGAAATTTCTGTTAGTTGCTGCAAAAGAACAGTAGCATCTGGTTTAACTGGATTTGGGTTTCCTACCGACGGTGGGTAGGTACGATCTGTTGTAAATCCGGCTTTAGTGACAACAATTCTATATGAATTTTCAGCTGGAGGGGCGTCTACTATTGCCAACACGCCGTTATTATCAGTAGTTTCGTTTATATCGATACCAAGTCCTGAGTTTGTGATATGTACATTTGCTTGTGGTACCGGATTACCACTCGCATCAAAAACTTTAACAAACAAAGCTCCGTTGGTAGAAGCAGTTTCTAGATTTTTAGGAGCCATATAAGAATTAGCCCTTAAATCAATGGGCTTCTTACAATCATTACAAACGACTCTAATCTCAACCATTTTATAATCAGCCGGTGAAAGGTCATTTGGTGAACCACCGATGGTACCATCAAAAGGATCGTCTATGTTGCGAACGACCCTGGTAACACTAAAAGAACGGCCGTCTATATCTACAACACTACTAGGCACTATTACTCCACTTGGTATGCCGGATTGCAAACCAATATCATTAAAAGCCAAATTTCTGATTAGCTCAAATTCACTATTTACTAAATTAGTTGAGGCAACTTTGTCTCTGGATACAGAAACAACAGTAGTAATAGAGGCTAGTCCTTGGTATATAGCGACAGCCACTATGGCAAATATGGTGGCAGCAAAAATAACTTCGACCAAAGCAAAACCTTTATGGATTTTTGTTTTATTGGATAGCATCTACGAGAGAATATGTTGGCAACATCATAGCCACCGCAAATACACCTACCGCAATACCAATCAATACCATCAAAAAAGGCTCAATAATAGTAGAAAGGTCTTTGGTTTTTTGATCCACTTCTCCCTCATAATAGTTGGCAATATTATCTAGCATTTCTGACATTTTACCGGTCTCTTCACCAACCAAAAGCATCTCACTTAAAAATAGAGGGTATACATCTTTACCGAACAAATCGAAAGAGCTCGAAAGAGATTCTCCCACTTGGACTTTTTCTATTACCTTTGAGACAACGTCTTTAAAATAATGATTTTGCAAAACATTTTTGGTAGTCTCCAAAGCACCTACTATCGGTACCCCCGAAGAAATCAAAGAAGCAAGAGTTCTGGAAGTACGCGCAGCATTGACTTCTTTTGACATATTTTTAATCATCGGCATCTTTAAAACCAGATAATCGAGAGTATTTTTGCCAAATTTAGTATTCAAACCAGAAACAAAAAGTCCCGAAGCAACGATTAGACCAGCAAAAGTGAAAAATATATTATTTCTTAAAAAATCACTGATCGATATTATGATTCTCGTCGGTAGCGGCAAATCAATATTTAAACCCTTGAAAGTTTCTGTGAGAGTGGGCACCATATAAACCATCAATAAAATACCGATCACCACCATCAGACTAATGATCACAGAAGGATAGATCATTGCTCCTTTTATTTTCTTCGACAACTGGTAGTTCTTCTCCAATTGGATAGTTATCATTTTTAATGATTCTGGGAGTTTGCCTGATTCTTCACCAGCCTTCACCATTGAAACAAAAAGTTGAGAAAAAGTAGCTGGGTATTTTTCTAGAGAGGCAGAAAAGGTTTCGCCCGCATTGACAGATTGATAAATAGAGTTTAGCAAATCAGAAAATTTCTTGTTTTTTGATTGTTTCTGTAAAACTGATATGGCTCTAGATATGGAAAGTCCAGCATCGATCATAACTCCCATATTTTTGGCAAAATTAATGATTTCTTCTTGCTTGATCCTCCGGCCGATAGTAAATAAATTGAAAGATCTGGCCTGTTTTTTCTCTTCAACTGAAACAATAGAGCCATTTTCGTTCCTCACAAAACCATAAAGTTCAGCTTTGTTGCTAAATTCTCTCAATTCTTCTTTTTCTTCCCCATCCTTAATATATTTGTATTTATAGAGTGGCATTTTTTAAAATAAAATAAAAATCAAGACACTAGCTACTCCGATACCACTCTCAAAACTTCTTCGATGGTGGTCATACCTTGGGCGGCCTTGAAGAGACCGTCTTCAAGCATCGTAAGCATTCCTTCCTTTTTGGCCTGAAGTTCTATGTCTTCGGTAGTCGAACCCTTGATGATAAGGTCTTTGATGGCACCGGAAACATTGAGCACTTCATAAATACCGATACGCCCTTTGAACGCTTCTTCGCCGGCGTCTTTTTCTGGTCTAAAGAACGGCACGTTCTCCCAGTCGTCATTTTTGCCAACCACCTTCTCTTCTTTGAGTGCTTTGAGGACTACATCCATATTGACTGCTTTGGAAATAGATTCAACCTCGGCTTTTGAAAGATAGTATTTTTCTTTCTTTTCCGATGAAAGTTTACGCACCAATCGCTGAGCAATAATAACGTCTAAAGTGGAGATGATCAGAAATGGCTCGATCTTCATATCAACCAACCTCGGTATCGCTCCTGCTGCTGAATTTGTATGCAAAGTAGATAGCACCAAGTGGCCGGTCAGAGCAGCATTGATCGCGAGTGAAGCGGTTTCCCCATCACGAATTTCACCAACCATAATAATGTCCGGATCTTGACGCACTAAAGTACGTAACCCGGAGGCGAAAGTAAGACCGATTTCTGGCTTGACCTGAGTCTGGTTGACCCTTTTCATCTGATACTCTACCGGATCTTCAATAGTAGAAATATTGACATCGGCCGTATTTAAAATATCGATCATAGTATAGAGAGTGGTTGATTTACCACTACCAGTCGGTCCGGTGGTAAGTATCATACCTGTGGTGTGCTGAAGAGTTTTGTGCAAAAGATCCAAACCGTCGCCATGAAAACCGAGGGATTCGAGCGTAAAACCAGAAACCGACTCACGCAAAAGACGCATTACAATTTTCTCTCCATAATAAACAGGCAATGTAGAGACTCGGAAAGAAACCTTCTCTCCACTCATATCTATCTTAAAGCGACCATCTTGAGGCAAACGTTTCTCATCGAGACGCAAGTTTGAAAGAACTTTGATACGAGCGACTAGAGAATGCCCGATATGTTTGGGCAAAACCATCGCGTCGTGCAGTAGACCATCGATACGGTACCTGACCATGATCTGGTCTTCCAATGGTTCGATATGGATATCGGAGGCGTTTTGGATAATAGCGTGTTTGAGCAACGTGTCGACGATTCGCACCACCGGTAGTTCCTCTGCTAATTTTTTGAGATCACCAACCGGGGTATCATCACCATTCACCTTCTCAGCAATGGTCTTGATCTGGTCGGCTTCATTTTTGATAATATCTCCAAAATCATCCTTGAGATTTTTTTGATACTGCAAAAGAACGCTGCGCATCGACTCGGAATCAGTCAACCTCGGCAGGATCTTTAGGCCGACTTTTTTCTTGATCGAGTTGAGTGCTTGCAAATCATCGGTATCTAACATCGCAACCTCAAGAGAATCGTCCCTTTTCTGAAAAGCGATAATATTGTGCTTGCGAGCAATCGGCTCGGGAATAAGATTGAGGAGATCGCGATCAAGTGTCTGACCTTTGAGGTTAATAAAAGGAATACCTAGAATATAGGCCTGCATACGCCTCAAATCATCATCAGAAAATTTACCCTTGGCGACCAAAAGGTCGCTCATTGGCCTCTTCTTGGATTTGGCTTCTTTTTCAAATTCTTCAGCCTCTGATTTGGAGATCAGCCCAGCATCAATGATAAAATCTTTTATTTGTGAATCTTCAACATGCATACGTGCTTGTGAAGATTATATCAAAAATAAATGTAGAATCAGAAATAAAAAGTGGGCACAACTGACTAACTAAGTGGATTCGCTGGCGAAGTACTGCGGCTGCGGCTACGCACCTGACCGATCAGATATTTTCTCGGATTTTTGTCGAGATCAATAAAGTCATCCGCCACTTCGATCAATCTGGCCGAGGTTGATTTACCAAAAGAAGCAACCTCTACCTGACAAC
The DNA here is from genome assembly GCA_964630525.1 of uncultured Candidatus Saccharibacteria bacterium. Classification (GTDB taxonomy): domain Bacteria; phylum Patescibacteriota; class Minisyncoccia; order Phycocordibacterales; family WO2-35-19; genus CAZVUY01. Next base: position 159,654 of record CAZVUY010000002.1, on the reverse strand, counting down.
CATCATTTTTAAGATATTCCACTAGAGGAACGAAATCCCCATCGCCAGTGACCAGGATGATCGCGTCCAACTTGGGTGCGAGCTTGATGGCGTCGATCGCCAGGCCAACGTCCCAATCACCTTTTTTGGCACCACCAGCAAAGACTTGTAGGTTTTTGGTCTTGGTCTCAATACCCATTTTTTCCAAAGCCTCAAAGAAGTTCTTTTCTTCACCTGTCTCGGTGGTGATGACATAAGCGACCGCTCGAGTAAGCGGGCGACCGGCCAAACCCTCCTTAACCACTTGGTCAAAATTGACCCGTGCCTTATAAATATTTTTAGCGCTATGGTAGAGATTTTGAGTATCAATAAAAATACCAACGCGCTGATTCTTGTGTTTAATTACAGCCATAAAAAATTAGCTTAGAGCTTGAAGCTAAAAGCTTTTGGCATATAGTTTCAAACTTTTTTATTAAAAATTAAGCAGCTTTCTTCAATCCTAGCTTCTTAACGAGAGAATTATACCTCTTTGTGTCTTTTTTCTCTAGATACTTCAAGTGAGCCTTGCGGTCAGCCACCAGACTTAGAAGACCTCGACGAGAGTGCTTATCGTTCTTGTTTTTCTTCAAATGAGAAGTCAAATCATCGATTCGACGAGAAAGGACCGCTATCTGCACCTCCGGGGAACCGGTGTCTTTGTCGTGGATTTTGACCTCTTTGATAATTTTTTGCTTTTTATTTTTGGTTAACATTGTGCTTAAAGGATATCACGAAAGCCTTTTTTGTGCAAGTTCACCCAAAACCCCTCACCGACCCCCTCTGCTAGCCAGCCAATGCCAAAATTTGACATATTATTAATAATAGTTTAGAGTATGGAACAGGAGGCACCTGATGAGAAATTTCGAGAAGATGATGCTTAACTTGGGGGATTTCCTCATATCCCCCGTTGGAATGGTCCTTGAGGTAATGTTACTTCTAGGGATACTCGGCATCGCCGTTCTCACAAAAAGAGTCCGGCGAAAGAAAAAACGGAGAGCCTACACCCTTCTGAGAGAGAGGACTGGGCAAGAGCTTCTCATGCAAATCTCAGAAGCCCTCAAAAGGGCAGCGAATGAAAACCGGCCTGCGAAGTTGCGAGTGCACAAAATCAGCACCGACTTCGTAAAGATGGTAGTTGTTGATTCTTACGCTTTTCATCCCACAAAGGGGAGTAGGCTGCTGGGGGTTGAGATCAGACCCCACCAAAAAACTCTGCCGATAACAATCCGTCGAGGGACAAATTCAGAACTGGCAAAAGAATTGGATGCGGTAAAGCTCGCGGCTTTATGTGAAGCCGTGAGAAACTACGACCCGGTGGAAGCGCTCGGATAATCTAAGGCCGCCTCGCGCATGCGCGAGGCGGCCTATCTCTTTTCATAACAAACCTTTCCCCAACTTTTTATTTATTTTACGACATTAAAATATGGTACAATTCTATTTCCCTCTTCCCTCTCCTGACCAAAAAGGGGGGTCTGCGCGATAGCGAGGAGTGAGGTTATTATGAAAGACTTACAACAACTCAAAAGACAATTTCTCGAATATGTGGAAATCGAAAAAGGGCGATCGCTGAAGACGGTCGAAAATTATGATCATTACTTGAGTGTATTTTTGGAACACACAGGTCTCAAATCCCCCGCCGACATAAGCGATGACGCGGTGCGCGAATTCCGCCTTTGGCTCAACCGACAAGTGACCGGCAAAAACAAGAAAACCAGCGATACTATATCGAAAAAAACTCAAAATTATTATTTGATCGCTCTCCGCGCTTTTCTCAAATACTTGGCTCGGCAAGAAATAAAGACTCTGCCCGCCGAGCGGATCGAGCTCGCCAAGGTGCCCGAGCGTTCACTCGAACTGATCACTGAAGCGGAATTGAAAAGGCTCCTCGCTTCTGCCGATGGCGAAGAAATCACTGATCTGCGAGATCGAGCCATCTTGGAACTACTTTTCTCCACTGGGCTGCGAGTCTCCGAACTCTGTTCGCTCACTCGCGACCTCGACCTTTCAACCGACGAACTTTCTATCCGCGGCAAAGGTAGCAAGGTGCGGGTCGTCTTCATTTCTGATGAAGCCAAGAAAATTTTGAAAAAATATTTAGACAAAAGAAAAGATCTCGATGAAGCCCTCTTTGTCCAGCTCTCTCGCAACGGCAAAACTACCAAACAAAGAAAAGGTAATATCGGCCTCACAGGGCGCTCGATAGAGCGGATTATCAAACAGCGCGCTATCAAAGCTGGTATCTCTAAAAAAGTGACTCCTCACACCATGCGCCACATGTTTGCCACCGACTTGCTTGGGAACGGTGCTGATTTGCGTTCTGTCCAAGCTCTCCTCGGCCACGCCAATATCGGCACCACCCAGATCTACACTCATGTCACCGACCGCCACCTCCGCGACATCCACAAAAAATTCCACAGCAGACGCTAGTGTCAAAGACGGTCTTTGACATTTTATGTTCTAATTCTTTTTATGAAATAAAAGTTGATTTTTAAGTTAAATTAGATTAAATTCAAGTAAGAAAGGTTGGTGATAAGTATGGAATTCAAGACTTGGGGCACAACTTTCTCGTCAGATATGCACCACGGAGTTGACCACGAGTGTAGTTGTGGAGCTGACCTACCATTCAATCTTCAAGCACGCATACCGCTTCTAGTTGGATTTACTACAGAGGGAGCTCGACCGGAAACTTCTGAGAGCAATGCACGGGTAGGAATTGCGATTTTTGAATGCCATAAATGTTTTTCAAAGTTTTGGTTCCACCTCACCCCTGACGTAGCTAGATTTTTTCGTGAAAGAGCCCCTCACTGGGGTAAGTAAGAGCGTCTATCTGTGGCAGGTAGGCGCTCTTTAAAATTGGATGATTGGATACAAAATTAATTAGTAGTTTGCTAAAAAGGTGTTTTATACACTTTCCCACGGTCGTGGTTTTTTGTATATCTCTACTTAAAATCAGGTTTTTATTTAAAATTGACCTTGTGTTTTTAATAATTTGTGTTAATTTATTTGAATGCAATACAATATAAAAACTAAAAAGTTGCCTAAGTCGGAGGTGGAGATAGAGGTTTCTTTGCCTGCTGATTTACTGGATGGAGCAAGGAAGAAAGCCATTCAAAATTTTAGCAACTCTTTAAATATAGATGGGTTTAGAAAAGGCCACATACCAGAAAATGTGGTAATCGAAAAAGTAGGAGAGGGAGGGCTGTTGGAAGAAGTAGCTGATATTTTACTCAAAGAACATTTTCCTAAAATCGTAGAGCAAGAGAAGTTCGATATTTTGGGAAGCCCAAAAATTTCTATAACCAAATTGGCGCTCGGTAATCCGCTTGAATTTAAAGCAAACTTCCCCGTGCTTCCCATTTTTGATTTGCCTGATTACAAGAAAATAGCAGTTAGTAGCAAGCAGTCAGCATCTAGGAAAGAAGAAAAAATTGAGGCGACAGAAAAAGAAGTTGATGAGGTGCTTTTGCAAATTAGGAAAAATAAAGCGCACATTGATTGGCATAAGAATAACCCTGAAGACAAAAATCACGATCACGCAGGAGTAGATTTAGAAAAGCCGGAAAATTTGCCACCACTTGACGATGAACTTGCAAAATCTGCGGGCAATTTCAAAAACTTGGACGAGCTAAAGGAAAAAGTGAAGCAAAATATAATTGAAGACAAAAAACACAAGGAGCATGAGAAAAGGCGCGCAGAGCTAATGGAGGAACTTCTAAAAAATACAAAAATTGAAGTGCCGGATATTTTGATAGAAAGCGAAATAAACAAGTCTCTTGCTCAAATGAAAGACGATATAACTCGAATTGGAGGAAAATGGGAAGATTATCTAACGCATACTAAAAAAACGGAGGAGGATTTGAAAAAAGATTTGAGAGACTCTTCGGAAAAGAAGGCCAAAATCCAACTTATATTTAACAAAATAGCAGAGGTAGAAAAACTAGAACCGAATAAAGAAATTTTGGAACAGGAAGTAAAGCATATTTTAGACCACTATAAAGACGCAAGCGAACAAAATGCACGTGTTTACGTAACTACAGTCCTCCTTAATCAAGAGGTGCTAAAGCTTTTGGAAAATTAGTAGCTGGTTTGAGGTCTGAATTTTTGACAAACCTACAATAGCGACCGTTTCTGCTCTTAGGGTAAGCTTTCCCAAACTAAATATTTGCACTCCTTTTTGCTTAAATAGCTCAATCTCATTGTCAGACCAACCACCTTCAGGACCGACGAACAAGCTTAGAGGTTTAAGCTTAGAGCTAAGAGTTTTCTTTAAGCTTTCAGCTTTTAGCTCTAAGCTTCCAGACAAATCACAAGTCACCGCATTTTCACAATATTTTAAAGCCTCATCTAAACTTGTAACATCGCTGATAATTGGTACATCCGCCCTACCGCATTGTTCAGCAGCCTCAATCGCAATTTTTTGCATTCGCTCCAGATTCAAATCTTTTTTCTCGCTCCTTTCAGAAATGATTGGTACGATTTTGGAAACTCCAAGCTCAGTCGCCTTTTCGACTATCCATTCCATTTTGTCCTTCTTGATGATTGATTGGTAGAGAGTAATTTTATGTTTTGGCAAAACCCCCTCTCTTTTTCTAACCACTTCTAAAACAGCTTCCCTGTTGTTTAGGTTCTGAATCAAGCAGTCGTATTCGTACCCGCTGCCATCAAAAAGAATTAGCTCGCTACCGGTATTGTATCTAAACACATTGCGCCATTGATGAACTAGGCGCTCATCCTTAACACTAAATTCAGTCTGAGAAATATTGAAATCAACAAAAAAACGATGCAGTCTCATTGGTATCTTTATCCTAGCGCAAAAGCCAAATTTATGCTATATTGTTGACCTTAGTAATTAACACTTACGCAAAATAGCTCCTTTCGCTCGATACGGAAATTTTTTGCTAAAAATTTCCTTGTCCTCAGCTTTCCAGCAGCTTCCGGAATCTCGCTTAAGGACTATTTTGCGTAAGTTACAAATTAAACAAACATATGAGTATTTTAGTACCAACAGTGATCGAAAAGACCCATCAAGGAGAGCGAGCTTATGATATTTACTCTCGCCTTTTGAAAGATAGAATCATCTTTTTGGGCGGTCCGATTGAAGATACCATGGCCAATCTTATAATCGCCCAGATGCTTTTCTTGCAGGCAGAAGATGCGAAAAAAGACATCTCTGTCTATATCAATTCACCCGGAGGCTCTGTCACTTCGACTTTGGCCATAATAGATACTATGAAGTTTATCAAGCCCGATGTGGCAGTCTATTGTATCGGTATCGCTGCCTCCGGTGCAGCCATGATACTTTCCGCCGGTGCCAAAGGTAAAAGATTTATCTTGCCAAATGCAGAAGTCATGATCCACCAACCTCTAGGCGGCGCGGAAGGTCAGGCCACTGATATCGCAATTTCAGCCAAACATATCCTAAAAACAAAGGATAACCTCAACAAAATGCTAGCCGAACATACGGGTCAGCCGCTATCAAAAATAGAAGCTGATGTAGAGAGAGATTTCTTCATGTCAGCCGAGGAAGCCAAGAAATACGGTATTGTCGACAAAATTCTCTAAATTTTGCCTTTTTGGCTAAAGTTTGTATAATATCTTCATTAACATTTAAATTAGTGATTTCGTCTGATTTTTCACCTGAAATGAGCTTAGTTTACCTAAAAATAAATAAAATCTCGTTATTTTTCTAAAACCTGGACGGAATTACAGTCAAATATATGCTGTCATTAAAGTTAGCGATACTGCTCTCAGGTCTAGCTGCCCTATTGGGTGTGGCTTTTGGGTATTTCTTGCGCTGGATCATTTCGTTGGGCCAAAGAGGTTCGGTAGAGTTGCGCATCAAGCAGATGGAGCTGCACGCCAAGGAAGAGGCCAAGAAGATCATCGAGGAAGCGACCACCAAGGCTGAAGAATTAGCCAAAGAAACCAGGAATGAGTTTAAAGAGAAAGAAGAAAAGTTAAAAAAGACCGAAGATCGCCTGATCAAAAAAGAGGAATTCTTGGACAAAAGACAACTTGATATCGACAAAGAAGTAGAGCAGGTCAAAGAAAGAGTAGCCGAAATAAAAATCATTCGTGAAAAAGCAGAGTCTCTAGAAAAGCAGAAGACAGCTGATTTGCAGAGGATAGCCGGCCTTTCCGAAGAACAAGCCAAAGACCTGTTGATGAAGGAAATCGAGCGCAAAGCGGAAGAGGACGTGATCGTTAGGATGCAAAAATTAGAAAATGGCGGCAACGAAAAGATTGAAAATCGTGCCAAAGAGATACTGACCACCTCAATCCAGCGATTGGCCAATTCTGTATCATCTGAAGTCTTCTCGACCACGGTCGCCATCCCTTCTGATGAAATCAAGGGTAAAATTATCGGTAAAGAGGGTCGCAACATCAAAGCTTTTGAGAGAGCTTCCGGAGTAGAAGTGATAGTAGATGATACACCAGGCCTGATCACCCTCTCCTCGTATGACTCAGTACGTCGCCAGATCGCTCGGGTAGCCCTTGAAAACCTTATCCAAGACGGTCGTATTCAGCCAGCCAAAATAGAAGAAATGGTTGAAAAAGCGAGACAGGAAATTAACAAAATAATGAAAGAAAAGGGTGAACAAGCCGCTTACGAATGCGGTGTCTTCAACTTGGATCCTCGAATTATTAGCATACTTGGTCGCCTCCATTTCCGCACTTCTTACGGCCAAAATGTTCTCCAACACTCAGTTGAGATGGCACACGTAGCGGGCATGATCGCTACTGAAATAGGTGCCAATGTCGCCATCGCCAAAGCGGGTGCTCTCCTTCACGATATCGGCAAAGCCGTAGACCACGAGATCGCTGGTACCCATGTTGAAATCGGTCGCCGAATCCTTCAAAAATTTGGGGCAGATGAGCGGATCATTCGTGCCATGGAATCCCACCACGGCGAATATCCTTATTCCACTCTAGAATCTTATATCGTCCAAGCCGCTGACGCTATTTCTGGAGCCAGACCAGGGGCAAGAAGAGACAGTGTGGAAAATTATCTAAAACGACTTGGTGACCTCGAATCGATCGCCACTGCAATCACCGGGGTCGAAAAGGCTTACGCCCTCCAGGCTGGTCGCGAGCTGCGGGTGTTCGTCACTCCAGCTCAAGTCACCGACCTAGAAGCCAAGAACATGGCTCGCGATATCGCCGTCCGTATCGAAAATGAACTCAAATACCCAGGCGAAATCAAAGTCGTCGTCATCCGCGAATCCCGCACCATCGAATTTGCGAGGTAACCTCAAAACCTACGCTATTAAACTTCACCTCGCCTCGCGTCCTTCACCAGACGCGGGGCTTTTATTACTCTATCTTAGTTTTATTATTGGTATCCCCAAATCTCGGCAAATTTTGCGAGCAAGAAAATTATTTATTTCAGAATGTCTTGGTACGGTTGATGTTTGTCCCGTTTTTGTATTGTAGAAAACAGAATGTTTAGCCCCTTCTCTGATCAAAATGCAGTGATAAAAATTTAGATGCAAAACAAACTTCAGTCTTTTCATTTTAGACCGACATTTTTATTGATATTGGTTCTCTTTTAAGATCGGCAAATTTGCCGGAATAGATGTTTCTATTCGATTCAATGACAAGCCGAATAGCTTCTTTTAGGTTTTCTTTTACTTCTTTCAATGTCCTACCTTGAGTATTTACACCAGGAATTTCTTCTACCCAAGCCAGAAACCAATTTCCGCTTTTTTTATATATAGCTGTAAATTCCCTTTTCATAAATATCATACTAGCATGTTTTCACTCCAAAATATACTCCTTTCCCACTTCCGGATAAATAGCTTCGATATCTAGATAGTCGCGGACGCGTTGAGTGAGAAAAAGAGAGGATTTAGGTTCGCCCATAATCACAAAAACTTTCTTGAGATGGGCAGACTTGCTGATCACCTGCTCGACAAATTCCAAAAGATGCTCGGAGTCTTTGTGGGAAGAATAGCCCATAATACTTTCTATTGTGGCTCTGACTTTTATTTTTTCTCGCCGACCATTATCCACTATTTCAATTTCTTTTGGTTTTTCGGCTATTTTTCTACCGAGCGACCCGACCGACTGATATCCGACCAAGAGAATAGTGGCTTTCGGGTCGCCTAGATAATTGAGCTCGTGATTGACCACCCTCCCACCCTCTGACATACCCGAACCAGCCAAAATAATCTTAGCTCCCTTCACGTTTTCGATTTCTCGCGACTCAGCTGACCGGCCGATTATTTTGAGATTCGGGAAATCAAAAATATCATCGCCATTTTTGATCTCTTCCTGGACCGATTTTTTGAAATTGTCTTGATGCTTTTTATAAATATGAGTAACTTTGCTAGCTAATGGTGAGTCCAGAAAAACCGGTATAGTCGGAATTTCTTTGTCTTCCACCATATTGTTTATTTCGTAGAGCAACACCTGGGTTCGTTCGATCGAAAATGCTGGAATAACAATCGTCCCCCCTTTCTCGATACCATTCAGAATTGCTTGTTTTAATCTGGCCCGTCTTTCCGCCTTGGGTTCATGATTGCGATCGCCATAGACACTCTCCATTATCAAATAATCTGCGTCTTTGGGAATTTGAGTATCTGACAAAAGAGGCGATGGTGAATTGCCTAGGTCGCCAGTAAAAACAATATTTTTCTTATTTTCCCCATCACCACAAGTAATGTTTAAAATGGCCGAACCGAGGATATGACCAGCATCTATCATGCTAAGTTGGCAAGACTGACCCAAACCGATCACTTCACCGTATTTATAGCCCCGCCAGAGGGTAAGCGCTTTTTCGATATCCTTCAGCTCAAAAAGAGTGCTGCCTTTGTGTCTAGTCTGCATCACCCGGAGAGCATCCTGGAGCATTGGTTGGGCAAGCTCCAAGGTCTCCTGAGTAGAGATGATCTGGCCATTGAAACCCTCCCTGACTAATTTGGGTACTCTGCCTATATGGTCCATGTGGGCGTGGGTAATAAGCAAAAAATCGATAGATTTAGGGTCATAAGCAAAAGGTTTAAAATTCTTCATTTCAGATTGTCTAGCTCCTTGCAGGAGTCCGCAATCAACCATTATTTTTTTGTCACCACCATCAAGCAAAATGTTGGCCCCAGTTGTTGTCCCGACCCCGCCATAAAAAATTAATTTCGAATTAACCTTCATTTTGTTGAATAGTGATTTTCTTAAAATTGATTTCTCTCAAATAACCATAAAAAGTCACCGCTACCATCCCCAAAAAATCCATAATGAAGTCGAGTGTCGTGTCATAAGGATAAGCCGCTTTTTGGATCACCGCTTCACCAAGCAAGAGCTCGTACGCTTCCCAAGCAACCGCGATCGCCAAAGATCCAATCATTGCAACGAAAAAAAATCTAGCTAGTCCCCTATCTCTCGGATTAAAAAAACCAGAGAAAAAATATAACCACAGAAAAAAAGCAGCCAAACTAGCACCCCCCAGAAAGTGCACTACACTATCTAATTCATTGACTGACCAGTAAAGATTATAAACGGTAGCAAAATAATTAACTACCCCGACAATGAGGAGCAGGGCAAACATCTCCAAAAAAAGCGGTTTTCTTAACATACTGTTATCTTACCACAAACCGATTCTTGAGCTATTGTGTTTTACAAGAAAACTCGTCTTTTAGGACGAGCCTCCTTGTGGGGTTACCCAGTATAATTCCCTAATTGAAAAATATTAGGTGGGTGGCCTCGATCACGGCATATTTACCGCAAAAAGTTAGCCTCCCTGAATATGTGCAATCTAGAAAATATCCGAGTAACCCTGAGGCAATTATAACAAAATCAGGTTAGTTTAATAGTTCAAAAACAGTAGATAATATGTTCCGATAAAATAGATTACTCTAAAATACCGTCAAGATTTACATCATAAAGTATTTGTTCTCCCACTAAGCGATAATTGACGATTTCTCCTTCTTTAAACCAGTGTTTTATCTCATTCTCCGCTTCCTCCACCGAACCTGACGCATGGATCAAGTTCCTAATGGCTCGGTTGTCAGTATCTGACATCTGGTATGAATCAACTACAAAGTCACCCCTGATACTCCCCACATCGGTCGATAACGGTTCGGTACCTCCAGTAACTTTGCGAACTATTTTGACAGCGTGAGCTCCTTGCCAAACCATCGCAATCACTGGACCACTTGTCATATAGTGTTTTAAATTAGTAAGAATTTTGTCAGTAATCTCAAAAGGATCCTCAGACGGGGGTGTTAGACCTTTGTCTTTGTAACCCTTGATTGTCTTCTCTCCGGTGACTTTACGCCAAGCTGGATCAAGAGTGTAATGCTTTTCAATAAATTCTGGAGTAGTGACCAACATTTTGGTAGCAACCAGTTTAAGACCCAGTCTCTCATACCTTTTTATAATTTCACCAATCAACGATCGTTGGATACCATCTGGTTTAATAACAACCAAGGTGCGTTCTTCTTTATAGTGCGCCATAGGATAAATTGCTCTAATTTCTAATTGACCCAACAGCTTACTAAAGCCTGGTGAGTACTTCGACCTTACCATCATAACCCACCGCCACAGTATGTTCAAAGTGAGCTGAGAGTGATTTGTCTCGAGTGATAAAAGTGTAGCCATCAGAAAGCCGCTTCACATCGCGGCTCCCAAGCGAAAGCATCGGCTCAATAGCGATCACCAAACCAGCCTTTATCTCTGGGCCTTCACCCCGCTCGGCTCTGTTTGGTACAAAAGGGTCTTCGTGCACATCAAAACCGACCCCGTGGCCAGAAAGGCCTTCGATAATCCCAAGATCATATTTCATCGCCACTTGCATCACCGCTTCACCAATGTCACCGATATGGCCGCGTACGCGCATAGCAGAGATACCCCGGTCCAATGCCTCTCTCGTTGCTTTAATCAAAGTTTCTGCCTCTTTGCTAACCTTGCCGACAGGTACCGTGATCGCCGCATCAGTGATCAAATTGTTGTAAGTCAGACCCAAATCAAGCGTCACGATATCGCCCTCAAACAACAACCTACCACCTTCGTTTGGAATACCGTGAACAATCTCTTCGTTGATTGATACACAGAGGGAAGCGGGATACGGACGCTTCGCATCATAGGGTTGGTAGCCCAAAAAAGACGCAGTGCAGCCAGCCTCATCGATCAACTTCTCAGCATAATCATTGAGCTCATCTGTCTTGATCCCGGGTTTTACCTTTTTGGCCACCTCTTTCAAGATCCGGGCATGAATCTTGCCCCCCTCTCTCATTATAGCTATTTGCTCTTCTGTCTTGTATCTAATAGCCATAAATTAAAAGCCGATTTTATTCAAAATTTCCTGATGGACCACCTCAACACTTTGATCACCACCAATAGAAATAAAACGATAGTAAGGATTTCTTTTGAAATATTCGATTGCAGGTAAAACATTTTCGTCGTACCAGTCAAGCCTCTTTTCGATATCAAGATTTGTGTCATCACTTCTCTTGCGGTTGCGCAAACGATCTGCAGCCACTTCGCGCGGCAAATCTATGGAAATCACAAAAGGATTTTCTCTTTTGTAAAACTTCATGGCTGAATCAAGGATAGGTGCTTCATGAGCCCTCCTCGAAAGCCCGTCAAGTACCAAGTGCTCATCGCCTGCAACATGTCGAATAAAATATTCTGTCCAGATCCAAATCGGCAAAAATTCTGGAAGCAGGCCGCCTGACTCCATTATATTTTTGGCTTCTCGAGCGGCGAAAGAAGCTTCGGTTGCAAAGTCCCTAAGTTTTTGACCTGTTTCTACATATAAAACAGGTTTACTGCTGTCTTTTTCTTTAATTTTATCAATAAGAAGCTTGGCCTGAGTCCCCTTGCCGGAACCCGATGGACCAAAGAATATGAAAGTTTGTGGTTGCATCATAGCTTAAAGCTTAGAGCTTAGAGCTTAAAGTTGCAAGTGTTGATTTCATTCTCTAAGCTTTTACCTTTTAGCTCTAAGCTTTTTAATATTCCCTAGCTGAAACTTGAGTTTCGATCTTCTTCATCAGGTCAATTACTACAGAAACTACGATCAACAGCCCGGTACCACCGATAGTAACCGCATTGATACCAGTCAAAGCTCCGACCGCGATCGGCAAAACAGCGATCACTCCCAAAAATAGAGCTCCAACCATGGTAAGACGGAAGAGGGTCTTTGCGATATGGGCTGAGGTAGAAACACCAGGTCGCACTCCAGGGATAAAAGCACCACTGCGTTGCAAATTTTTGGCGATAGAATCAGGATCAAAAGTAATAGCAGTGTAGAAGTAAGTAAACATAAACACTAACAAGAAATAAGCTGCTCCATAAAAAGTTTGGTTAGAGAGGAGAGCGAGTATGGTGCTTGCCACTTTTTGTACGATTGCATTATCAACATTGGTTAGAAATCTGACGATCATCTGAGGAAATAGCAAGATAGAAAGGGCGAAGATAATGGGGATCACTCCAGCCTGATTGACCCGAAGTGGCAAATAAGTAGAAACCCCACCATAAACCTTGTTGCCTCTCACTTGCTTAGCATAAGTTACCGGGATTGGTCTTTCAGCTTCGGTGATCATTACTACTCCCCAAATCACCAACAAAGTGGCAGCTAGAAAACCTATGTAGGTAGGTAGTTGGGATGGGTCGAAAGCAAACCACAATCGGCCGATAGCACCCGGCAAAGCCGATACGATACCCGCAAAAATAATCAGAGAAAGACCATTGCCGACTCCAAACTCACTAATCAATTCACCCAACCACATAAGTAGCAGCGAACCGGCACTGATGATTATGATATTGGTAATGAGCTCAAAAGGAGCTAGTCTGGCCAGAATACTCTGATTTTGCAAAAGGGTAACGAAAGCATAGCCCTGGATGAAGGCCAGTGGCACCGTGAGCAATCTGGAGTACTGAGCAAATTTGCGACGACCCACCTCCCCATCTTCTTGATACATGGCTTTCAGTTTAGGAAACATCACCGTCAAAAGCTGCATGATGATCGAGGCGGTGATGCTCGGCGAAACACCGAGCATAATGATCGAAAGATTAGACAGACCGCCACCAGAAAATATATTCAAAAGACCCAAAAAATCATTACCCGAAACAAATTGCTCCAACCTTAGAGTATCGATACCAGGAATCGGGATGGTTGAGAGCATTCGAAAAAGCACCAGCACAAAAAGAGTAAACAAGATCCTGCCCCGTAGGACCTTGTCGCCAAAAATCAGTCTAATTTTGTGAGCAAAATTATTCATTAGTTATCTTCCCGCCAGCAGTTTCTATTGCTTTTTTAGCATTTAGGGAAACTGCCACCTGCTCAAAATTGAGTGGCTTAGTAAGTTTACCAGCTGCCAATATTTTGACCACTGGATTTTTACCATTTTTCTGCTCAATCAATTTTTTCTCTAGCAAGGATTTGATATTTACCAATTCTCCCGCTTTAAAATTATTGTCTATTACCGAAAGGTTGATTGGTTTTGCATCTACAAAACGAGATTTTAGAAAGTTCTTGCCGCGACCACGCAATTTGGGCAACTTCTTTATGAAGTCGCGCATCTCTGGTCTTTTCTTGCGTCCAGATCGAGCGTTTTGACCTTTGGTACCACGACCAGCAGTCTTGCCCCTGGTACCCCCACGACCAACTTGTTTGGCTTTCCTATTCGCTGTATTTCTTTTTAAATTATGGAATTGCATTGTTTTACTTTTATCCCTTTTTATTTTTTAACTTACTCAATGCCTTGATGGTAGCTCTCGCGATATTTAGTTTATTCTTCGAACGAGAAAGAATTTTGGAAGATACTTCCTTTATACCAGCAAGTTCGAGTACGATACGGACAGCGCTACCAGCGATCACTCCCTTGCCTGGTGCCGGCATAATGGAAACACGAGCACTTGAGTATTTTTCTTCCACCTCGTGAGCGATCGAACCCTTTTTGGTAAGTGGCACCACGATCATCTCTTTCTTAGCGGCTCGCATAGCCTTGTCGACAGCAATAGGTGTGTCCCCAGCCTTACCGACACCTACCCCCACTCGCCCCTTCTTATCACCCACCACGATAGCGATACTAAAGCTAAATCGGCGACCACCAGAAGTTACTCGGGTCACTCGTCGGATACTGATGATTTTGCTATCAAACTCTTGACGGGCTCTTTCCGGTCGTCTTGAAGGTCGGCGCTCATTCTTGCGCCTTTCTTTCATCGAAGCTGGCGCCTGTCTCGAAACAACTGGAGTCTCTACGACTTCAGCGCTGGTAGTAGCCTCTCCTTCGGTTGTTGTGATTTCTTTTTCTTCCATGTCTTTGATCATAATTTATTTAAAATTTGAGCCCAGCCTCCCTCGCCCCTTCAGCAAGTGACATGACTGATCCGGTATAAAGGTAGCCTCCCCGGTCAAACACTGCTTCCTTGATATTTTTGGCCAAAGCTTGCTTGGCGATATCTTGACCGATCATTTTCGCCTTATCTGACAAATTACCACTTTTTACATTTTTGGTAGTAGCCGCAGCCAAAGTAACACCATTTGCGTCATCCACTAGCTGAGCGGTCATATACCTATTTGATCTAAAAACGGAAAACCTTGGTCTGGCCGCAGTACCAAAAATTTTCGCTCTAATACGCTTTTTACGCCTCTCTCTCTTTATTTTTTTGATTTTAGTATCCATTTCTTTTTGCTTTCTTATTTCACTATACGGATTTCTTGCCCTGCTTCCTTCTGATCACTTCATCGTGATAACGGAAACCTTTACCTTTGTATGGTTCTGGTTTCTTAAGTGCCCTAAGTTTAGCGCTAAAGCTACCCACCAACTCCTTATCAATACCCGAAATAGTGATGAGATTCTTCTCTGCCTTCACACTTAATTCTTGGGGTATCAAGACTTCGACTGGGTGAGAAAAACCGAGTGCCAGAACCAATTTGTCTCCGTTCACTTGAGATTTATAACCAACCCCTTCGAGAATCAACTTCTTCTCAAAGCCGTCAACAACGCCCTTCACCATATTCTTGATATGGGAAGCATACGCCCCCCAGAGAGCTTTGGTCTGAGTATTCTCTTTTTCGATAGTTAAAGAAATATTTTTCCCATCGATATGGATAGACACTTCCGGACGAAACATTCTCGCTAGAGACCCTTTCGGTCCTTTAGCAGAAAACAGGCCATTTTCGATTTTGACCTCAACATTTCCGTCAGCTACTATTCCTTTTTTACCAATTCTACTCATTTTATTATTATATTTCGTGCTGGGTTACCAGATATTAAACAAAAATTCTCCACCCAAGTTCTCTTTCTTTGCGTCCATATCAGCCATGATGCCTTTTGGGGTTGAGAATACCGACAAACCAAAGCCTCGACGAAATCGCTTGATATCTTTCGATTTGGTGTAAAGTCGGCGACCCGGCTTAGAAATACGCCTAGCATTAGAAACTTTTGGGTTACCGCTCTCGTCGTAAATCAAACCGACATTCAGATATTTCGCGCTGCCTTTGGTTTTTTCGCTCACTTCACCGACAAAACCTTTTTCTGCAAGCAATTTGGCGATAGCCAACTTCATCTTTGAAAAAGGCACCAAAACTTCAGTCTTTTTGACCTGACTAGCGTTTTTTATTCTGATTATAAAATCTCCTATTGGATCGTTCATTCTGTTTCTGTTAGAGGGGAGGAGTTATACGGTTTCCATATTTTCCTCTCCTGGGTTGACTGTTTTTTATAAATTTAATCTTTAATATTGATATCTTCTTTGGGTTTACCAAGAAGATTTCTTGATGCCGGGGATCCTGCCTTCATTGGCAAGCTCCCTAAAGCAGATGCGGCAAAGAGCGAAATCGCCCATATAAGCACGGACTCGGCCACACTTGAAGCAACGCTTAACAGCCCGAGTACTAAACTTTGGCTTTTTAAGACTTCTTGCTATAACTGACTTTTTGGCCATACCGAATAAGGCTACCAAATCCCCCCAAAAGAGTCAAATATATAAAATACGTTCCTGCGATAACAAAAAGGTGGCCAGCCGAAGGCATAGCCACCTATCAAACGTTGTCAGCAATAGTCCGCAACAGGGTCTTCTAAACCTGCCCAGTCCCATCGAAGCTGCATCTCGTCCAAAGACGGATACAGAGAAGCGGGATTGTCCTTAAAACGTCCGCCAACCACCTTACGACCCTTGAGAAAGCGTCGTTCCATCACAACCGATTCACGAAGAAGTTGCAGCGGGCACAAATACAACCCTTTTGGGATATTTCGCGCATGCAAATCCAACCGCACCCGCCACAGCAATCCAACCGGATTGCCATTCGTTGGGCGCTGTTGTGGATCATGGCTTACCCACCAATCGATACCGCTCGCCCATTTTTTCGGATGAAATGTGCAGTCGTGCGAAAGCACCAGCACATCAACATCCTTATGTTTCAACAAACGTTCTTCGTCCGATACGCCAGACCAAAGTTCTTTAGCCAAGCCACCAATCAACATACCAACAACTCCCATTTCCTTGAGTACGCTGTCAGCAACTTTCATACCCTCAATACCACAAACTGCATTAGGCGGTTTCGGCGCGCAAAGAATCTGCAAGTGCGCTATCCTCTGCTCCTGACGCAACTCGAAACGGGGCGCTAGATTAAATCTCATCATCTGCATCATAGCCACCTCCTCTCCACTTCCAAAGTTTCTGAATTAATAATAACAGCTTGGAGCCCATTTTCATGTTCTCCTCCTGGATTGACGCAGAGCGTTTCTCCAAGTTTAGCCGTAAAATCTCCTGCGAGTCGCGGTGCTTCGTGAATGTGTCCGAAAAGCGCTAAGGAGGGTTTGAATTGCTCCAAAAACTCTAGCACCCCTTGGCTTCCAGCGTGGCCGCCGACGATCTGGTCGACGTAGCCGAACGGCGGATTGTGGATCACCCAAATTGCTTTCCTGTGTCTCAGGCTAAACCAGAGAGACTTCAGATCGCATAGGATGTCACTAGCATTCTTGACCCATGCACGGTACTCAACCTTGGGAGGCAGAGTTTCAACAAAGCTGTAGCCGACGATATTAAGATCACCGTCGAACATGCTGACTTTGTCGCCATGCATATGACAGAGTAGACCTTCCCGTTCCGCTTCATCTAGCAACGAGACATTTTCGATGATGTCGTCGTTGCCAAGCATGGCGTACACGGGCTGGTTTGGGTGTGTCGCATTCCATCCCCGAACAAGCGGGAAGAAAAACTCCCGAAGGAATTTTGCTTGCTCCGCTCCTAAGAATTCCGTTTTCTCTACGTCTCGTTTGAGCTGAGCGATAGTTGAGTAATAGGGCAAGGCCCCAATCCAAGACTCCTCGATCATGCCTTTGTAGGCACCGGATCGGAAAATTCTATTCTGCTCGTCGTGGAAAAACTTTAGAAGTCGCCCCGCGATGTACCCCTTCTTACTCTTAAGCAAATTTTCAATCGGAACAAAAACATCTGACAGATTTCCACTCGAAAGTTCGTAGAGGATACATTCCAAGATGTGTCGCGACGGTGCGACGGCCAAAAAGTCATCACCCTCGTAACCAAATGTTTGTTTACATTTAGCTAAAAAAGCTGACTTTTGACTATCCATTAGTCCTTTCTCGTATTCTGCAAGCCACTCGGCCACACAGTCTTTGACGATCTCAACCTCCTCATCGGAGAGTTCAAGTCGTGTTCGACTGTTAGTGCCAGCATCGCGAAAGAAAGCATACAATTTGTCGAGAAGGATCTGCTCTGAGAGCATAGACTCAATCTCGTAGTATTGGTTTTTAAGCTCGTGAAGGATTGATCCCTTACGAACAAGTTGTTCTGCAAGGACATCCGAACCCAACTGTTGGTTGAGTTTTTTCACACGCTCCAGACTCTTTGTAAAAGTGTGGATGTGCTGCTCGTCTTCCAGTAGGTGAGTTGGTAATACTTCGCCGCCAAGCAGAGGAATTTCTCCCTCAAACTCAACTTCTTCTTTAGAAGGATCAGGATAGTGGGCCAACTTGATTGCCACTGACTTGGGAGTCAGGTCGCCACCAAATACAATAGCCCCAACCCGCTCTTCGTGAGCCACTTGGAAAGCTTGCTCAATAGCATCCCGATTTCCATGCAAATCAGTAGCATAAAGAAATCTCATTGTCTCTATCTCCTTTAATTTAAAAGGACAAAATTCTAACCGAATAATATCATTCGTTATATAAAAAGTCAACTGTCTGTGTACATTTTTCAAGCGTTAGTAACACTTTCTTTAAAAAGGCCCCCATCGCAAAGCGATGGGGGCCTGAGCCCGATTAGTCGGCAGCAGATTCACTTGTGTGCTTGTGGCCATGGGCCGGACAGTTGGGATCGCCGCAGTCCTCGTCGACGACCTCTGATGCAACCACTTTCCAGTCCTCACAGATCAATAGCTCGCCATCCGGAACACCCACCTCTTCCCGGATCTCGGTCCAAAAGACCTGCCCCAGCAACGTCAGGCGGCGCAGATCATCCTTGATCTCCCTCACAATACGCCTCATATCATTGATGGAAATACTTCCATCCTTGAGCTGGGCGGCCTTCGCGTCGACCAGATTGGCATGGCGTTGAATGATCGAAAACAGGCGTTGAGCCTGTATGCCGACCACTCCCAGGACCTTGTCACCCGGTTGGACCTTCTGTTGTGGCGGATCATCCACTGGAAGATCCTGGTTCAGCTCAGTGAGCAGCTGCAAAATCATATAACCTCCATAAAATGAACTACAGCATTAATATACATATATAGCAAGAGATGTCAAGTTGATCTAGCCCGAGATCATTTTCTCCAATTCCTTAATCTCATCACGGAGGATGGCGGCGGATTCGAAATCGAGGATTTTGACGGCGGCGTTCATTTGTTTTTCTTTGGTCTTGATCAATTTGGCCACCTGTTTAGCAGAGAGTCCGTCCTTGCCCCCCTTCTTCAAATCTATCGCAAGGAGCGTACCCACCGCCTTTTTGTGCTCTCGTTGCATTTGTTCGGTGATATCTTTTATTTCTTTCTTGATGGTCTGCGGCGTGATACCGTGCGCTTTGTTGTAAGCGATCTGCAAAGCACGCCGACGATTTGTTTCTGAGATTGCGCGCTCCATCGAACCAGTCAGCTGATCGGCATAAAGGATGACTCGCCCCTCGACGTTGCGGGCTGCCCGACCGATCGTCTGAATCAAAGAAGTTTCGCTTCGCAAAAAACCCTCTTTGTCTGCATCGAGAATGCCGATAAAAGAAACTTCTGGCAGGTCCAAACCTTCTCGCAAGAGATTGACCCCAACCAACACATCAAACTCCCCTTTTCTTAGCCTGGTCAAAATTTCTATTCTTTCAATAGTTTTGATATCACTATGCAAATATTCAGCTCGAATCTTTTTTTCCTTTAAGTACTCAGACAGATCCTCAGCCATCTTTTTGGTAAGAGTGGTAGCAATAACCCGATTGCCTTTCTTTACTTCTTTCACCGCCTCATTGATGAAATCGAGAATCTGGCCTGGGTAACCTGCTTTTTTATTCATATCCCCTCTAGCCCCCCTTACCTTAAGGGGGGAATCAGAAAAAACCACTTCTCCCCTCTCCTTACCAAGGAGAGGGGTCGGGGGTGAGGTCTGACTGATCGGTCTTACGAAAACTTCCGGATCCAAGAGTCCTGTCGGACGAATGATTTGTTCTGCCACCCCTTCTTTCCCGCTTTTATCAAGTTCATATTTGCCCGGAGTAGCTGAAGTGTAGATAACCTGCCCAATCCGTTCGGTAAATTCAGGGAACTTGAGTGGTCGATTGTCTTTGGCGCTTGGCAAGCGAAAACCATGCTCGATCAAGGTTTCTTTTCTGGAGGCGTCGCCGGCGTACATACCACCAATTTGAGAGACGGTGACATGCGATTCATCGATCACTGTGAGAAAATCCGGCTTACCATCTTTGTCTTTTGGGAAATAAGAGAGCAGAGAGTGAGGTGGTTCGCCCGCCTCGCGACCATCAAAATGCCTGGAATAATTTTCGATACCGTTGCAATAGCCAACCTCTTTGATCATAGAGAGGTCGTAGCCAGTGCGACGTTTTAGTCGATCAGCCTCCAAAAGCTTGCCTTCTTTTTCAAATTTTTTAAGTTGTGCTGCCAACTCAGCCTTGATCGATTTTAGCGCTCTTTTAACATCTTCTTCGGCGGTAATGAAATGCTTGGCCGGAAAAAGATAAAAAGCTTTCGGTTCAGCCAAAATACTTCTGGAAATAGCATCTATTTGTTGGATAGATTTGATCTGGTCGCCCACCACTTCAAGCCGATAAACCTGTTTTTCAGAGACCGGCATGATCTCAATAATATTGCCGATCGCCCGAAAAGTACCGGGCGTCAGGTCAGCGTTGGTCCGCTCATAGTGGATATAAATCAGTTTTCGTAAGAACTCGGCTCGGTTTATCTTGCTTTCCGCTTCGATTTTGAGATTCACTTTTTCATATTCTTCCGGAGAACCTAAGCCATAAATACAAGAAACAGAGGCCACGATGATCACATCTTTTCGGGTGAGCAAAGCTTCGGTCGAAGCGTGGCGCAACCGCTCGATCTCCTCATTGATCATTGCCTCTTTTTCTATATAAGTATCGGTGACCGGCATATAAGCTTCCGGCTGGTAGAAATCGTAATAAGAAACAAAATAATGAACAGCATTGTTGGGGAAAAATTCTCGATATTCCTGAGTGAGTTGGGCGGCCAAGGTTTTGTTGTGGGCAATGACCAAAGTCGGCTTATTGATCTTCTCTATCACATTGGCAATAGTAAAAGTCTTGCCGCTCCCTGTCACCCCGAGCAGTGTTTGATGATCTTTGCCCTTTCGCACACCAGCCACCAATTTTTCAATAGCTTTTGGCTGATCTCCGGCAGGATCAAATTTGGCCTTCAGCTCAAATTTCATGCGGATAATATATCATATTGTTTGTTGATAGCGATCAAGAAAATTTTTTTTGTATTCAAAAAAAGTGCCGTTTAAAATAGCTTCACGCATAGCATCAACCATCCTCACAATAAAACGTAGGTTGTGGATTGAGGCGAGAGTGGCCCCCAACATTTCTTTAGCTCGAAATAAGTGAGCCACGTAAGCACGAGAATATTTTTGACAGGTGTAGCAATCGCACCCTTCATCTATGGGAACTAGATCATTTTTGAATTTACTATTCAAAATATTGATTTTGCCAAAATGAGTGTAGAGAGTACCGTTGCGCGCGATCCTGGTTGGGGCGACACAATCGAAAAGATCACAACCATTTTCCACCGCTCCAAAAAGATCAGCTGGCTCACCCACCCCGAGCAAATGTCTTGGTTTCTCTTTGGGCAAAACAGTGTTGACCCATTTCACCGCATCATGCATATCTTCTTTGACAAATGAACCGCCGATCCCAAAGCCATCGAAACCCATCGCACTTACCACTTTGGCACTTTCTTCACGCAAATCCTGATACCGACCACCCTGGACGATACCGAAAAGGGATTGGGAGGGTGGGCTCTTTTTGTGTTCCCCCAAACACCTCTCCGCCCAGCGGTGGGTGCGTTCCATTGACTCTTTGAGATACTGATAGCCGGCGTGAGGCGAAGTACATTCATCGAAAGCAAATATTATGTCAGCCCCGATATTTTTCTGAATCTGGATAGATTTTTCCGGTGAAAAAAAGTGAGTACTACCATCGATCACCGACTGAAACTCGACCCCATCTTCTGTGATTTTGGCTTTTTTGTTCTTGCGAGTAGTATCATAAGCCTCTTCCACCACCTGCTCTTGAGGCGCTTCACTCGAAATGAACTTACCAATACCATACTCATAAGCCACACCCAAAGAAAAAGCTTGGAAGCCGCCCGAGTCAGTCATGGTGGGACCCGACCACTGCATCATTTGACCCAAACCACCCATCTTTTTCACCATTTCATCGCCCGGCTCCAGATATAGGTGATAAGTATTAGCCAACACCACCTGAGCCCCAAGATCTTTCACTTGTTCAGGAGTCAAAGACTTGACCGTACCCTTGGTACCTACCGTCACAAAAGCCGGTGTCTTGATAGACCCATGAGAAGTCTCTAGAACACCGGCTCGGCCAAGAAAATTAGGTATCTCTTTTTCAATCCGAAACATTGATTATTGAGTGGTTGCAGCAGCTGGAGCAGGAGTAGTATCTACAACTTCAATAGTAAAGATTAGAGTTGAATTTGGTGGGATTGGTCCAGCCTGGTTGGCGCCATAAGCAAGCTCTGGTGGGATAACAATGGTACGGACACCACCAACCTTGATACCTGCAAAACCTTGCTCCCACCCAGGGATCACTTCACCAGCACCGAGAGTAAACTGAAATGGTGCACCAACATCTTTGGAATTCTGCAAAACAGTACCATCTGAGAGCGAGAGAATGTAATGTACTGACACCAGATCACCATTTTTAACTTCCTGACCATTACCAACAGTAATGTCATTTATAATAACCGAGGAATTGCTGCTATTAGCTGTAGTATTGATAGCGGCTGCCGAGTTTTCATTCATTGAATTTTTTTTGAATAATCCCATAATACTGCCTCCAAACAAAGTATAAGCAACGAAAGCGATCGCAAGCACTGTCGCTACCCACTCATTCTTAGATAATTTCCTCATTTTTTAATTTCTTGCCTCGCCGTCAGCCTTGGCACTAGACCGGAAGCTTCAGCGAAGACAGGTTAAACTTATAACTTTTAGCCTCGGAGTCTATTTTATCATATTGCCTTATTATTTAAAACAATTAAAATGATCAGCATGGACAACAAACCTCTGACCTTAGTCGAGCTAAGCCAAGCTGCCCAAAAAAGGGTTGCTCTTATCTCCAAAGAATTTGCCGATGGTTTCGAATTTATAAAAAATTATCCCCGCTCGGTTACTTTTTTTGGCTCAGCCAGAACCAAAGAAAGTGACGAATATTATGAGAAGGCCAGGACTTTGGCTCGCCGCATCGTCGAAGAGCTACATTATTCGATCGTCACTGGCGGTGGGCCAGGTATCATGAGAGCGGCGAGTCGCGGCGCTTACGAAGCCGGTGGCAATTCGGTCGGCCTCACGATCGAACTCCCCCACGAACAAGTAACAAGCGAATATCTGACCCATAAAATGGGTTTTCATTATTTTTTTAGTCGCAAAGTTTGTCTTTCTTTTTCTGCGGAAGCTTATATTTTCTTTCCTGGAGGGTTTGGCACATTAGATGAGTTTTTGGAAATTTTGACACTAGTTCAAACAAATAAAATACCAAGAGTACCCATCATCCTTTTTGGAGAAAGTTACTGGAAACCTCTTGAGAATTTTTTCAGAGAAATTCTGATTTCAAATTCCATGATCGAAGAAAAAGATTTGGAACTTTACCTCATAACAGATGACGAACAAAAAGTTCTTGAGGCGATAAAAAATGCTCCTGTCAGGATAGGTTTAAAATACGACGAGAAATCAGAAGATGTAAACAACTCAAACAATAAGGGGAACGGCGAAGGTCCGCTCACCGCCCTTTCTCAAAAACACTGCGTACCATGCGAAGGAGACACTTCTCCCCTATCACACGAAGAATCAGAACGTTTACTTGAAAAAGTCAGCCAATGGACATTGGTTGAAGACAAAGAAATAGAAAAAACTTACGAGTTTACCGACTTTCGCGAAGCTGTCAATTTCATGAATGAAGTAGCGATGGTGGCCCAAAAAGAAGGGCACCACCCCGATATCAAGCTTCACGACTTTAAAAACGTCGATGTAAAGATTTCCACTCATGCGATCGGTGGCCTCTCCGAAAACGATTTTATCTTGGCTTCTAAAATAGATGAATTGACCAGAAACTAATTAATAGCCAAAAAACAAAGACCGCCAACCAACCATTGATTGACGGTCTCAAGTGGCCACTTTCGTATGTGGCCAAATTATATAAGTCAGCAACTCCTCGGATGATTCCAGGAGTTGTTTTGGGTTTGTGCAATAATGAAAAGGTTGGCCTAGGACTTGGCCGTCTCTCACCATCATCGGCAACAACTGGTTTGGATGAGATATATCAACCCTCATCACCTCCTTTCCACCACAAAAAACTTTGACCCGATACAACCGACCAACCAAAAAACCGGTAACCACAAACTTATCAGTGAGCTCCCCACAATGAACCATCTTGGTAAGGCTACGGATGATTTCCTTGCCTACCATTTCTGCCCAAAGTTGTGGGTAGTCACCCTGGCCACAAGTTTTTTCATAACCCCACCAGAAAGATTCACACGAGATCACCACCATCATTTTCTCCAACCACCGCGCCAAACTTTCCATCATGAGGCACCTCCGGATTTGTGTTTTTTTGGACAGTAAGCTTGTCAGCAATAGCCGAAAAGTTTTTCTTGGCAGTTTCGGCAAAATCACCGTAAGGTTCGAGGCGCAAGAAAGCAAGCCAATGTTTCGCTGCCTCCATTGGGCGCCCCACGTCGTGAAGAGTGCTAGCAAGGTTGTAGTGTGCATCCGCATAGTTTGGGTCAATCTCAACTGCCGTGCGATAATGCTCTAGCGCCTCCCATTTCCGCCAACGTTTATCCAAAAGATTGGCTAGATTAAAATGAGCTAAAGCGTAATTAGGATTAATTACGATAGTTTGACGATAGAGTTGCTCCGCCCTGTTAAAATCGTCACGGCGAAAAAAAATCGTGCCCAAATTGAGTAGAGCCCCTACGTTGTAGGGGTAAACTCTGATTGCTCTTTGATAGAGATTTTCAGCGCGTTCGACGTTGACTGGCTCCCATTCGAGAGCTTGGTTAAAAAGTTGTTCCGAGAGACGCATCGGGTTAATATCCATTTGCAACAGTTTACCCATCTACTCCTCCTAAAAAATCAAAGTACTGCCAATTTAATTATTAGTTTAAAATCAGCAAAAAGCAACCTCATACCGTGTCCATCGACAACACCAAAATTTTTTAGTTTTACAGAGAAACTCAATCTATTCTGATATAAAAACAAACACATCCGTACCCGCTGATGTAGAATCCTGAAGAAAACTGATAATTTCTCTCAAATCATCGATCTTAAGAAATCTTGAATCATAACCACCATTTGCTTCCACCCCCTTCAGTTGGTCTATATATTTTTGCAACATGGTTGAACCTTTGTAAGTCACCGCCGGTAAACCATCTGGTGAAAGTGGTAATTCCAAAAAATCTTCTGGTTCCCAATCACTCCAAACGAAATGCCAAAATTCGGGAGTCTGCTCGTCATCTACACTACACTCAACACTCGTAGATTTTGTAGCTGACAATTTGCACAATTCATGAAAAGCAAAGATATACTGACCTCCTTCCGGATGTTCGTAAGTATCTGGATCACGATCGTATTCATGATCAAAAATTTTATTTAGGTAAGATTTGGATTCAGCGTCAGGCATCTGATCCAATACGCTAACATCTTTATCTTTAATAATTTTTTCAACCTTCCCCTTTTCTACTGCATATAAACTTAAAATGGTAGACATATTTTTAATTATTATTAAACATGTGGTGTTATTCTAGCATTTGCTCGAACTTTCTTTGAACGGAACTCCTGATGTGCCCCGCCACTATTTTTCTGGGGCAAAGGAGGCGGGGCGATGGACTCGCCCGCGCGGAGGAGGGGTCTGGGGAGGAATCCGCGCGGGCTTCGGCTTTCTTTTTTGAAAAAATCGGCGGCTACAAAAAGAGAATCCATATATGGGATTATACCTCCATATTGAGGCATGGCGCAATAGTTGATAAAGTGATAATATAAATATGGCTCAAATTTCCAAAAAACTTGGAGAAAACATCAAGCGCATACGGCTTCGCCGTAAAATGTCGCAGGGCGACATTTGTCGAGCAATAGATATGGACAGAAGCTACATGAGTGCGATTGAGGGAGGAAAGGTCAATGTTACGCTGGCAGTTTTAGAAAAGCTCGCCAAAGCGCTTGATGTTTCCGTTGATGAGCTTTTGAAATGATATGGCAACAAAACAAGATATAATCAAGGCAATCCAGGAAACCGCAAAAGAAAATGGTGGCGTTCCGCTTGGTCGTGGAAGATTCGGAAAAGAAACAGGAATCAATGAATACGAAATTTTGAAATTTTGGCCAAGTTTTGGTGAAGCACAGCGTGAAGCGGGTTTTGAGCCGAATACTTTGCAATCTGCACACGATATGGAGTTTTTGTTGGAAAGCGCAGTTGTCTTAATGCGGGAAATTGGCAGATTCCCGACCAATGCGGATTTAATTGGGAAAAGACATAGAGATTCCGACTTTCCAAGCCCAGGAAGTTTTGATCGTCTTGGAAATAAAAATGGGAGAGTCAATAAGGTTTTGGAATATGCCGAACAGAAAGGATACGCAGATATTGTAAAAATCTGCACTGCTATCATTGAACAAAACTCAAAAACTGAAACTGAAAAGGGTGACTCTGGAGAAATTGAAGGTGCAGTTTATCTTTTCAGGCATGGCAAGTATTACAAGATTGGAAAAACTTTTGACACTGTTCGGAGAGGAAATGAGCTTAGAATCCAATTACCAGAAAATCTTGACTTGATTCACGAAATAAAGACTGACGACCCCAGCGGCGTTGAGGCATATTGGCATAAGCGATTTGACGCAAAACGAATGAATGGCGAATGGTTTGACCTCAACGCAACTGATATAAAGGCGTTCAAACGCTGGCGAAAAATTATCTAGTTATGACTCACTACGAAGCAACAACCAAAGACAACAAATGTATTTTCTGCGAGATAGTCGCGGGCAATATGCAAACGGCTGGAAAGTTCTGGGAAGATGAGGAATTTATGGCTTGGCTTGCCATTGACCCGAACACCAAGGGTTTTACTTGCGTAATTCCAAAGCAACATTTTGGAAGCGATGTCTTGAAAATGCCTGATGATGTTTTGCAAAGATTCATAATTGCCTCCAAAAAAGTGGCGAATATTTTAGAAAATTATTTTGACGATGTTGGACGAGTTGGATTGATGATGGAAGGAACAGGTATAGACCACGCACATATTAAACTTGTTCCGCTTCACGGAACAGAAAACCTAAAGCAAGGTGTTTGGAAGCAAGTTTTAAGCGGAAAAGAATTTTGGTTTGATAAATACGAAGGTTGGATTTCTTCGGGGAGTGGACCAATGGCCGACTCCGAAGAACTTAAAAAACTTGCTTCTAAACTTATTGAGAGTCAAAAATAATTTTATGAAAATCACAAAATTTGGACATTGTTGCTTATTGATAGAAGAAAAAGGAGTCAGAATTTTGACCGACCCTGGGACTTATTCAACACAACAGAGCGAAGTAAAAAATATAGATTTTGTACTTATCACGCACGAACACGCCGACCATTTTCATGTTGATTCACTGAAAGCACTTTTGAAAAATAATCCACAAGCAAAAGTAATTCCGAACAAGTTTCGTATGGTGGACCATAGCGGGATCGAACCGCTCACCTCGCCCATGCCATGGGCGCGCTCTACCAAATGAGCTAATGGCCCCCAAACACACTTTAAATATACACCAAAATCAGCTTCTATCCAAATTTTACAAAAACTATTTTAGATGTTATAAACAAAAAGGAGGTTCGCATGAAAAAACTGTTAAAAGACCCGATTGTGCGGGTTGTGGGATTGGTGGTTGTGCTATCTTCGGCATTTGGGTTTGGGATGTACCTGGCACACACCCAAGAAAACGAGATTTTAAAGATCCGGTTCCGGATGGAATTTGGACAACCAGTGGAAATTAAAGACCTCGATTCATCAGCTCGCAAAAATCGCGAGCTCGTGATTTGGAAAAAGATAAGGAACACTGCGAATGAAATTGTAGTGAATGAGACGATCGCAAGGTTTACCTTGCGTGGTCTTGACGCCGACCGCGATCCAAAAAAGATCGCGGAAGCAACTTCGGCCCAAGAATTGGCTGACCAATACAAGGAAAGGTTGGCCACACTGCTAGACCTTGCGTACCGTTTTGGTCATTTTGAAAATACTGACCAAAACCAGATTTATGGGTATTTGGCTCTAAGAGCATCTGACCCGCCCGAGCCAGACTGGAACAAAATGCTGGAGAGCATCAAAGAACTCCAACCGTAGTAGTCGAATCTAGGGCGCCCCGCAAGGAGGCGCCCTTTTGCTATCCACAGCTCCTTGCTTTATTTTTTATACGTGATATAATATTAGACAGTATGATGAAGATGACAGGTTATGAATCTGTCGACGTCGCGCTAGCTTGCGGAGACAAAGAAGAGCTATCGCGACTTGGAAAAAAGGGGGCGGATTCTAGAAAAAAAAGAATCCGGATAAAAATCCTTATGCGTCTCTCTGGAGCTGCGGAAGCCCAGCGGGAGGCACATGAGGACATCTGCCCTCTCAACGATTAGATGCGCCGTGTCGAGCGAAGCTCGACACGGCAATCTTTTTTAAGTTATTTTATATTTCTCTAAAACCATTTTTTCCACTTCTTCTCGAGGTCGCCCGAAGCTGACATAAGAAAGTTGTTTCAGATTTTCTACCTGTTCTAGGTTGCCTACTGGCGGTGGCAAGACGGCAATATTGAAAGGTTTAGCGGGCTTACCATTTACCAAAAGCCGCAAATAGGCATTGCGATTGTCGATATTCATCAGATCGGAAGCTACGAAAGTCGGAGTGAATTGCTTTTCCAAATATTCAGCATCCTCGGCCCCCACCCTAAAAGAGCAAAGTGAGCCAACGTTACCAAAAACAGCATCTCTGATATTTTCTTCAAGCTGAGCGATAAACTGGTGAGCAATATTCAGCGAGAGCTTGTATTTTCTCGCTTCTGAAAGAATGGTAGCAATTGAGTCAGTTGTAATATTTTGAAATTCATCTATGTAGAGATAAAAGGGTGGAAAATCTTTACCAAACATATCTACCCGGGAGAGCGCCGCCATCAGTATTTTGCCCACTAGGATCAAGCCTATAAGGTTGGCATTGAGATCGCCGAGTCGACCTTTGGCCAAATTGACCAAAAGAATTTTTTTACCATCCATAATGTCTCTGAAGTTGAAAGAGGATTTTTCTTGAGCGACGATCGGCCGCATAATCTCGTTGGCCAAGAAAACATCAAACTTGTTAGTGACATACTGCACATAGTTGGCCAAACCTTGCTCCCCGGTCGTCTTCTCGGCATTGATCCAGAACTGCTTGACCAGCGGGTTTTTACAACGAGAAAGTTTGAGATCGCGATATGCTTTGTCAGAAAGGACACGCGACATATCCACTAGAGTATTGCCGGAAGCGGGGTCTTCCATTACCAAGAGAGCCGAGTTTCTGAAATATTGTTCAAAGGCCGGTCCCATCGATTCCGGCACATTGCCATAGAGTTTGCGGAAAATATTGAAAAGTTCATTGACCACAAAAGTTTTTTGCTCTGGGAAGTTTGGGTCATACTCGAGCATGTTGAGTGCCATCGGTCGAGCAGTGAAGCCAGGATCAAAATAGATCAGGTCTTCATACCGCTCACTTGGAATATTGGCGAGCACATCTTGCACATCGCTACCATGTGGATCGATCATACAAACCCCATTACCCATCTTTATATCCTGAATGATCATTTCTTTCAGCAGAGTTGATTTGCCGGTACCGGTCTGCCCAATGCAGTAGAAGTGTCTCAACCGATCATCTTCCGACACCCTGACTTCGGTCTCTATGTTGCGGTGCTTGTTCACTCCCAACAACAACCCTTCTCTACTAATATCGAGTGGTGCCTGAGCGGTGGCCGAGCGTGATTGGCGCAAACCCTCAGAAGCACTGAGGGCTTTGGTATGAAAATGAATAACAGAGTTAAGCTCCTTGAGATTCATTGGCAGAGCCGAAGCATCTTCAAAAAGACGAAAGACAAAGTTGCGCACCAGCGACCGCAAAGCGCCCTTTTCCGTTTTCTTCCATTCGAAACTATTGCCCAGCGTGTTGGTAAACTGATTGAAACTCGCTTTCAGACTATCGAGGATCTCCTCAGCTTCCTCTTTGGTGTGAGCAGAAGCGAGCAAACGCAAATTGCATTTGATTATTGGCGCCGCTATCTTTTTGCCGATTTCTTCAAGCGCCGCCTGATCAATGATTTCCGGCTTTTCCGGCTCACCTTCTTTCTTGGTTGGCTTGGAAGAAAAGAGATCTCTAAAAGTGTGGACAAATTCACCGCCGATACTGTCTGGGATATCGATAGCTTCTTTTAAAGGTGTTCCTTTTTTTA
Source organism: uncultured Candidatus Saccharibacteria bacterium (assembly GCA_964630525.1). GTDB lineage: Bacteria > Patescibacteriota > Minisyncoccia > Phycocordibacterales > WO2-35-19 > CAZVUY01. Next base: position 129,493 of record CAZVUY010000002.1, on the reverse strand, counting down.
TTTTTTCAAGTGCTTCTTTGTATTTTTTCAAATAACGATCTCCCATCGGCGACCAAATAAGCTGAATCGCGGCTCCCTCTCCGTCACGATTGACTTTGGAAAAACTGGAGAGGATCAGGTTGAGCGGATCATGGACAAAATTTTCATAAGTCTTGATCGGGTAAATCGGTTTTTTGGCAAAAGCAGCATAAGCGCCGGCGGTAAAACCGGTTTTGTTGAAAATATTGTAATCATCGGGCATTTCTCTAATCTTGACGTTATGGAAAATTGAAATGATCGATTTTTCAAAAAGGCTTCTGCGAGAAGTTGGCACGGCTACATAAAAAACAATTTCCTGAGAAAAATTAGCATTCGCGATCTCAAGCGACATCCAACTGTCGGCACTCTTGCCATCAGGTGAAAGTGAGAGCATGCTGGCATAAAACTGCTCCATCCCGGCGATGATATCCGACAAACTTTTTGTCTCTTCCCTGCCAACCTCTTCTGGGATCAAAACTTCATACAACACCATCGACAAACCCTTGGCTATTGCCTCTTTTTCTACCAAACCAGGGATGGTAAACCCTTCCTTTAAATATTCGGCGACAAAGCGATGAAAGTCGTCGGTGATATGAAAATCAGCCAATTTCTCAACAACCGAAAGAGCATTCTTGATCCCTTTCTCTTTGACTAATTTCATGAGTTCAGCGATCTGAGTATCATGCTCTTCGGGTGCCAACTTGAGAGCCAGCTCTCCAACAGTGGCTTCATTGAGTGTAAAAGAAGGGTGTAAGACTTCTGCGTGTTTGGCAGTTTTGTATTGGGCTAGTGTCTCTCGTGCCTCAACCAGATCCTCCCTTTTTAAACCTATATTTTCTAAGGCTCGTTCCTTCTCAGATATGAGCTGGCGCAAATGCGCAATTTCTTCTTCAGAATTTTTGAAGGGCGATACTGGTGAAGAAAATTTGTGCTCCATAAATATTATTATACCTCACTCCTAGCCCCTCTCCTAGATCTAGGAGAGGGGAAAAAGAAAACCGCCCCAAAAAATTGGAGCGGTTTTCAAAATTTTCAAAAAAATTGGTTACATCTGAGGCATGGAAGAAGATTTTGGTTTAAGAGAAACCAAAGCGGAAAGACCAACAAGAATGTAAACCACTCTTGAGATCATAGCCTCTTGGCCACCAAACAATTGCCCTACATCCCAACTCAAAAGGCCCACTAGAAGCCAGTTTAGACCGCCGATCACTAGGAGCCAATGTGCTGCTTTTTGCATATGATTTTGCGAAATCATGCTATCTCAACGTCCGCTAAGAGATAGCTTTTTTTCTTAAATTTTATTATTAAATTTACTCGACCCTCTATGATTACCCTTCTATTATATCGCATCTATTTTGAAATAAAATCAAAAAGTGTGCATATTTGACCAATTCAAAATTTGACGATTTAGAATCTTTAGTGGTATAAATAAAAAAGAGGTTAACTAACATGGACATGGAAAGTTTTAAAGGGGAGCTGGCTCAAAAGATTGAGATGGCCAGGAATCTCCAATCCGGCGGACAAGCCACCGCCGACCTAGCCAAAGAGCAGTGGGAGGAGATATGTAATGACTATCTCCAACTGGCCGGTTTGAGTGACCGTGCCTCAATTGAGGGTATCGAGTACAGAAAAGGGGCCGTTGCGACAGCCTTCGAGGCTGGGGGCAAAGAAAAAGCAGCGGAAGTACTCTCGGCTCTCATGGAGTCGAGTGATATACTCCCAGGACAGTTTGAGGAGCTGAAAACAAGATACCTGTAACCTTCTCTGGGGGCGCTTAAAGGCGCCTCCTTACTTGTATAGTATTTTGTCATCAAACCTAAAAAGTGTTATGATTTTCCCGTCTCTACCTACTAGTTTCTAAGGGCTTGCCCCGCGAAGCTTTAGCGTAGTGGGGCCCTATCGTCTATCGGTTAGGACGTCGCCTTCTCAAGGCGAAAAGCGCGGTTCGATTCCGCGTAGGGTCATGGGGTTTATCACACCACGTTTTCAAATGTCAAAGGTGCCCTTTGACATCTTTTGATATTATTAATTTATTCGATTTTTAATTTGCAACCTCAACCAAGAAGTGGTTAGATAATAAAAGGAGGTGTTTTAGATGAGTAGTCATGAGGCCAGAGACGGGCTCGGTTCCCTGCTCCGAAAGGTGCGGGAGAAAAAGGGACTCGATAGAGAGACTCTTGCGCAACGGACAGGTCTCCAGGTTGAGGTGATAGTCAAGCTTGAGCATGGAGTCGTCAACCCGACTAGGAGTGACTTCCAGAAGATCATTGTGGCGCTCGCTTTGTCCAAAAAACTTCGTGGCAAAGCCGGGCAACTTCTCGGGATCATTCATCCTAGAAGAAAAAGAAAAGTTAAATTTCATCTGCACTCATCGGTACTGCAGCAGAGAAGTCGGCGGCGTGGATATCGCGGACGACATTGAAAGAGAATGGGATGCCCCCAACCTTACGGTTGGGGGCACATCTTTTTAAATATTTTTAATTGCCACATCCTCTGGTCTGTCGGGTGGGATCTGATAATAATTTATTAGAAATTTTGTAATATTGATAAATGGATCGGTCAATGTTTCTGAAGCATAACGTACATTTTTAGGATAAATGTGGAAAAGAAAAACTAGAAATTTCGGATCGTAAGCTGGGAAGTAACCAAAAAAGGAGTGGAGATACTTGCCCTCGGCATAACCTCGCCTACCCTCATCAGTCATCTGAGCCGTACCAGTTTTCGCAGCGACCGAGTAGCCAGGTATTTTGGCCGTACCATTGCGGAGCGCAGTATCTACCACTTTCACCAACATTCTCGATATCTCATCCGAAGTTTCCTTCTTGATCACCTGCTTACCTTCGGGGAAAGATATTCTTTTGAAAAGTCCGGTCTCGTATTCTATTTTTTTAACCAAATGCGGCGTCACTAGCGTACCACCGTTCGCTAGAGCCGAAAGAGCACGTACGGTGGCAATGGGAGTCATCGCAATACCTTGACCATAGGCCGCTGTTGCCATTTCAATCTCCCGTTCACTATCAAGGTTGTCAATGAGCCCTCTCGCTTCGTTTGGCAAATCTACCCCGGTCTCCATACCCACCCCGAAACTCTTCATGTACTCAGAGAATTTTTTATTACCCATTTTCATCGCCACATGAGCCACCCCGGTATTCAAAGATTGGTTGAGTACCTCTTGCATATTTACTAGACCTCGGCCCCGGTTGTCATAATTAGAAATTCTTTTGTTGTTCAAAACCAAAAAACCCGCATCATAATACGTGCTAGTAGCTGAGACGGTGCCACTGTCGATACCGGCCGCCATACTGATCGGTTTGATGATCGAACCCATTTCATATACCCCTTCTACGATCGGGTTATTAAACAGGGAGACTTCACTTTCTTTGAAGTTGTTGGGATTGTAAGAAGGGTACCAAGCGAGTGCTGCTATCTCACCATTTTTGGGGTTTATAACAACACCTCCAGCACCATCGCTCCCCCATGTTTGTTTTATATTTTTCAATTCATCCTCTAGAAAAAGTTGGGTCGATGGCTCAATCGTAGTCACAATATCACCCTCTTGATTCGAACCAGTACCAAAAGTCTGTTTAACACTTGAGAAAAATTCAGCAAAAAAATTATCATAAGCACTTCTTGGATCGCGCCTCAAGACATCTTCATAATACCTCTCCAAACCATAACGTCCGGCCAAAGCGTCGTCTTTGTAAGCAACAAAACCAATGCTTTGTGCCGCCAAACTATTACCCGGGTAAAACCGCCATTTGTCGGTAGCGATATTCACACCATAAAGATTGAGATTTTTTATTTTATCAGCAGCCTCTTTATTCAAACGATTGGCTATTTCTTCATTCTTGTCGTTTGCTTTGCCAGCCTTAGCCAGAAACTCTTCCCGATCAAGTGGCAGCACTTTTCTGAGTGATTGATAGATAGCCTCCGGATCTTTGATGATACTTGGGTTTATTGAGATCGTGAAGCCAGAACGAGAGATAGCGGCTGGCACCTTTTCACTGTTTTTGGTCTCAAAATAAATTTCACCGCGATCATAAGAAACGGTGTTTTTGTTTACATATTGACGCTCGGCTTCAGCGACGAAGGATTCACCGTGTACGATTTGCAAAAAATAAAGCCTAGCAATCAGAAGTAGCGCCAAGAAAACGATACTACCCGATATAAGTCGTATCCTACCGTTCATTATCTTAGTCTAAAATTATTCGGTATTAAAAGAAAGTTTGCTCTTAGCCTTGTTCACTATAAAAGTCTGATCAGTCACCTCTCGCAAACCCAGACTCTTAGCCATAGAGCTACTCAAGCTGTTGTCGATCGAGAGTCGTTTGGCTTCGAGCTCACTCACCCCAATATTGCGCGTTTGTACTTCTGTTTTTGTTTTTTCTAGAACGGCCAGCGTCCTGACGGTCGAATTGGCCAAATAAACATACATGGCTACACAAGCGAAAATCATGGCAACCAAAATATAAACAAGCCATTGGCTGGTCATCAGATTTATTGCTTTTTCTTTTGCGATACTTGCCATGTTGATTTTTATTTTATTGATTATTGGTTTTTACCTTTTTGATTATTCTTAGTTTGGCACTACGACTCCTGGGATTTCTTTTTATTTCAGCTTCGGTCGGTAAAATGGGTTTTTTGGTCAAGAGTTCTGCCTCACCGCTCATTTTTTTTGACTTGAAAAAATTTTTGACGATTCGATCTTCTAAGCTGTGGAAGGAAATCACCGCTAGCCGACCTTGATCAGGAATGATCTCAAAACCTTTGGTCAAGCCTTCTTCTAGCGCCCCAAGCTCATCATTGACCGCGATCCGGATAGCCTGGAAGGTACGGGTGGCTGGGTGGATCCTGCCGAAGCGGTAAAAGATCGGTACCGCAGACTTCACCACCTGCGCCAGCTCCAAGGAAGAATTGATCGGTCTCTCGTTGCGCTTTTGGACTATTGCTTTAGCGATCCGTCTCGCATATTTCTCTTCCCCATAGCCATAGATGATGTCGGCCAAACTCTCTTCGCTCCAGTCGTTGACCACATCATAGGCGGTCACGTCGGACTCTTTGACTTCCTGACTGAAAGTCATGAGAAGTGGCTCGTCTTTTTGGAAGCTAAATCCTCTCCCACCTTCGGCAAACTGTGGTGAGTTCCAACCCAAGTCAAAAAGTATTTTGTTTGGTCTCTCTATCCCCAAAATCTCCTGCACCTGGTCAAGGTGACGGAAATTTAGAACCGTGGTTTTGGCCTCCACTCCAGAAAGAGCCAGGTTGGCCCTCGCAATATCAAGTGACATTTGGTCGGCATCGATGCCAACCACCGTCCCCTGTTTGCGAAGTCTCTTCCAAGCTTCTTCAGCGTGAAAACCAGAACCAAGAGTGGCGTCCAAATACACGTCTCCTGGTTGGAGGTCGAGCCCGTCTATTGCCTCTTTTAAAAGAACACTCTCGTGGATCATGGTGGTTTACATAATGCCGAGACCGGAAAGCTTTTCGGCTAAACCGTCGGCTTGTTTTTCCACCTGCCTCTTATAGTCGGCCCACGACTTCTCGTTCCATATTTCAATGCGATTTTGAACACCAATCAATACGACTTTCGACTTCAGATTGGCTCTTTCTCGCAAGAAATCCGGAACCAGAATTCGTCCAATGTTGTCGACCTCCACTTCACTGGCCCCACCAAACATATATCTAGTGAAGCTGCGCATGTCAGAAGAAAGCATCGAAGCATTTTCTGAAAGTTTTACCGCGATCCTTTCCCACTCTTTGGCAGTGAAGGCAAACAAACACTGGTCCAAACCCGGGGTGATCACGATTTTTTTACCCATCAGAGACCGGAACTTGGCTGGCATAGAAATCCGGTTTTTGTCGTCTATCGTGTGTGTATATTCTCCAATAAGCATTTTTCGAAATTTACCCCACTTCTTCCCACTTGGTTCCATTTTATACCACTAGACCACCATCGTCTACCACTCCCTTCTGTGGATAAAAGACTTGGATACAAAAAAGCGGGCAACACAAGCCCGCTTTTCCTTTTCTTCATTAGTTTTGGTTATATATTCAACAATTTAAGCACAAGATCTCGATCGACGGCCCAGAGGAAGGTGGAGAGGCGGGGACCGGCGTCTTTGCCGATCAAAAGGTTGTAGACATGACGGAAAAATTCTTTTTGGGCTGGCGCATTTTCTTTGTCAGTTTTCGTATTATCTTTTGGAATCGAGTAAACAAGATGTTCCAACTCCTCAATCGAAGAATATTCTTTGGCCAACTCTTCCTTCAACTTCCACACCTGCTGTTTTGACGCTTCGCTCATGGTAGTCACATAGGCTACATTGACCTCTCTCAAGAGACCGATCATTTCTTCTTGGTTGTATTCATTGAGCCAGTTTTTGGCTTTGGGCAATCTATTTTTGACCGAGAGCGGATCGTAGTCAGCTTTCAGATCAGCAAGCAAATTCAAAACTTTCTCTTCATTCCATTGGGTGATTTGCCCGAGCGAGACCGCTTGTTTAAAAGGGATCGGGTTTTCAAGCTTGGTTGCACCACTCAGTTTCAAAGCGACTTCACCAGAGTTTGCTTGCAAAGCTCGATCAAATTCGTCGTACTGGCGATAGATTTCGGTATCGAAAGCCAAACTAAATGGTTGGCTCGGATTTTTGCGCAAATATAGCCATTTCAAAAGCGCCGGTTCGTAAATTTCCAAGAGTTGTTGGGGCGAGATCGCATTGCCTTTAGAACCAGACATTTTGGTACCACCACCCTGGATACCGACAAATTTGTATTCGACAAACACCGGCTCGGTAATACCGAAAATCTCTTTGGCGATAACACTCGAAACATCGAAGCTGCCTCCGGGCGAAGCATGGTCATGGCCACCCGGCTCGAAGACGACATTTTCTACTTTCCAGCGCATCGGCCAATCCACCTTCCACGCCAATTTGGCGATCCTGTCCTTGCCTAAATCAACAGTCTCAGTATTTTTGGTTTCCGCACAATAGTAAGTGATCGATCTTTCGCCATCGTATGAAAGCACCTTGGTCGCATCTTTGCCAGTAAACCTCGAGTAAACAGAGATCGGGTAATAATTTTCGATGTATTCAGATTCGACGATACCCGCTTCGACTTTACCCTTCTCGGTCATAAATGAAAGCAAGATCTTGGCAATGTCTTGGCGACGTTTCAATGCCTGAAAAATAAACTCATCATACTGCCCACTTTTGTATTCTTCTGTTTGATAACGATATTCAAGATCTATGCCGAGCTCTTTCATCGCTTCCTCAAACGGCTTTTGAAAATATTCGGCATAGGAAGAAAAACCATCTACAGGAGACGGTACGGCGCTCAAAGGAAGTCCGATATATTGTTTGAAATCCTCCGGAATATTGACTGGTACTTTGCGAAAACGATCGAAGTTGTCCCAAGAGAAAATCATCTTGGTCTTTAAACCTTGTTCTTTCAATTTGAGGTGGGTGGCATAAGAAGTGATCACGTCTCTAAAATTGCCAAAATGCACCACTCCTGATGGGCTAATACCGGCGGCGGTAGTAAAAAGAGTAGCATCACCAAAAACAGCTTTGACTTCCCTCGCTGTCACCTCACTCCAATGTTCGCCTCTTTGTAGGGACTTTTCGATATCTAACCTCACTTGGTTATTTTATCTCAATTATTTTGTAAGTAACAGGTCCAGCTGGTGCCTGAAAGGTAAACTTATCCCCTTTCCTTTTTCCCATCGCTGCCTGACCAAATGGAGAATTAATCGATATTTTGCCTGCGGCAATGTCTGACTCTTCACCACCAACGACAGTGTAAGTCTTTTCGTTCTTGTCTCCCTCTTTTGTCACCGTGATCACCGCTCCAACACCCACTGATTCGGTTTTATGAGAAGAGACGATAACCGCATTTTTCAAAATTAAATCTATTTTCTTGATCCTGTCTTCGATCAAGCCCTGGTTTTCCCTCGCCTCGTGATATTCGGCATTTTCAGAAAGATCACCCAAAGATTTGGCATACTCAAGCTGCTCCGCTACTTCTTTGCGCTTGGTTTTCTTCAAATATTCGAGTTCTTCTACTAGAGTTTGATGCTTCTCTTTTGTAAGATATTCTTTTTCTGACATTTAATTTTGAATATAAATAATGGCAGATATTGTATTTGATTTTGACTAAAAGTCAATCGACTTTTTAGATAGCCAATCCCTATCCTGCCTGACCAGTCTCCTGATATCAGCCCGATCTTTGAGTAACACCTTAACCGCTTCTTCGGCAAAGACGCCGTTTTGAGAACCTTTAGCAAGAATAACTGCACCACTTTTTATTTTTTCTTTGACAAACTCGCCGGCATCTTTCGAGTTTAGAGCTCGGTAGACTTGGCAACCACGAGCTTCAGCTGCCTTGGCCAAATACTCATTGGCGTCTCTGCCTATAGTAACCACCAAGTCTAAAAGTTTAGGGTCACAAAGAGCGCCGACTTTCTCATGCTCCCTTTTGGAAATCGTACCTAATTCATTCATCATACCGAGAATGGCGATCCGCTCGGTCGCCTCCTGAGCATACAAAGTAGTAAGGGCTATTCTCATCGATTCTGGGCTCGCATTGTAAGTGTCGTCGATGATGATCGAACCCTTCTTACCTAAAAGTTTTTGCATTCGACCAGCAAAAGGTTTCAGCTCACCGATTGATTTTTTTATTTTTTCAGGAGCTATTTTAAATTGCAAAGCCAAGATGGCAGCTATAGCCGCACTATAAACCGCTACTTCCGAGACCGTAGCCAAAGACAAATTTAAGATTTCTTTACCCTGAGCAAACAAGTTGAATTCAAAATTATCAGCCCTCTTTTGCAAATTATCGATCTTGTAATAAGAACCGGGATTTTTGCCATAGAAAACGATTTTCTGATGATCGACCTGATCAGGTACAATCTCCACCAAATCTCGATTGGCAAAAACTTGCTTACTAAAAAAGCTCACCGACCACTCTTCTTCGGCCACCTTTTCTAAAGTATCGAAAAATTCCATGTGTTCGGGTGTTACAGCGGTGATGACCGCTACATCCAGATTCAAATATTTTCTAAATAAAGCGATCTGGCCCGGAGCATCAGTACCAAGCTCCACCACTACAAAATCGAAAGGATATTGAAATAAGATTTGAAATTCATTGAGAAAAAAAATCTTGAGCCAACCAAAAATATTCCACAATTTCGGCATTGGATGACCAAAAAAAACTAAAGGCACACTCACGATGTCATTATAATTGCCTTCTTGGTAGCGCACCCGATAATGAGAACTGAGTACTTTGGCGATCGCGAGCTTGGTACTGGTTTTGCCGATACTGCCGACCACCCCGACAATCTTTGGGTTCCGCCTCGCTCGCAACCTCCTCACCTGATTGCCCAAAATAGCTACTAAAATACTTTTGAGGAGAGATTTCATTGCCTTTCATTCTATCCCAACCTCCCCCTTCAGCCTACTTGACAAGTATACAGCATAGATGTATAATTGGACGCAGGAGACACAACCTTGAAAACACTTTCACTTCTGTTATTTTCCGCTTTTCTCGCCTTCGGGCAAGAGAAGCTTTCTGAAGAAGCCCGGGCACAAGCCTGGGTAACAGTCGAGTCAGCGGCACCGAAAGGCGTCCGGGCGGCAGAAATGCAACCGATCCCAAGGGCTGCTCTCATACGGGAGCAGCAAATCAACGGCTCCGGGGAGAAGGTCTTCCTAACTTTCTCCCAACCCGGCTTGTATCTTTTCAGCGGGGTAACTTGTGAAGGTGCCCCCATGCGATTGGGGGACACTGGGTACTACAACATAGTAAATGGCATCAACCACTTACTGGTAGTAGACACCACGAAGCTGCTCGAAGCAGCACCATCTTCGCCCCGACTTTGCTGGGTGAACGTCTTCCGTCTCACCCGTAGCGGAGAGGTCCAGCAGCTGGAAACTTACTTGGCAGCAAAGCCGAGTAACTCGCCAACGCAGGTTGTGGCGGAATCGGTGGATTTCGGAGGAGGATACCTGATCCATTTATCTTCGCCCAGAGTCCAAAAAGGTGTGGTGGTCGCGATCGGCCGCGGAGCGGTATCGAGCATTGTGGAACCAATTGGAAACAACGTCTTCAGAGTAGGGTTCCCGATCGACACGTTCTTTCTGCCTGAACCCGGGCCAACCACACTTACCATCTGCCAAGGTGGCAAGTGCGAAACCGAGATCTTCTACAGGAGGGTCGACATCAATCCCGGAAAGGGATGAGGCGAAACACCCTCCACACAGGGGACCGAGCAATCGGTCCCTTTTCTATTTATTAAATTTTTATTGAGAATTCTTAAAATACTCCGGGGTGTTGATCGACATCCAATCAAAAAGTTGGCGCATGACATAAGTAGCACCGGTTAGGTTGGTGACTGGACCGCGCTCCATCACGGTCGCAAAAGCATACTTTGGATTTTCATAAGGGAAAAAACCAATCACCCACGAATTTACAAATTGTTTTCTGGCGCCGAGTTCCGCTGTCCCAGTTTTGCCGGCGATCTCGACCGCACCCATATTCAAACCCGCCGCCGTGCCTTCAAGTACCGCCTGTCTCATACCTTCTTTTACAATTTGGAAATTTTCTGGAGAACCTTTCACTTTCTCACCAAAAGCTACAGTACTGGTCGCCGTAAATAGAATAGACGGGGTCACCAAGTGGCCGCCATTCGCGAGTGAAGCCGTGGCGACTGCCGCTTGTATAGGTGTGATCTGCATGCTGTATTGGCCAATCGAAGTGTTATAAGTATCGCCCACTCGCCAAATCTCACCATTAAAAGTCTTGGCCTTCCATTCGGGGCTAGGTATTATACCCATCTCTTCTTTTGAGTTATCAAAACCTGTTTTCTTGGTAAAGCCGAAGTTTTCTAAATAATTTTTGATCTTTTCAACACCCAAACCTTTCTGATTCTCAAACCCGCCGCCGATCTGATAAAAATAAACGTCCGAAGAAACAGCGATCGCTCGCCTCATATCGACTGCTCCATGGGCTTTCCAGTCACGAAAAATAGTCGGGTTATCCGGATTATAAGGGTTTGGGATCACCAGCCGGCCGGTGCTCACTATTTCTTTCTGCGGGCTGATCACCTTCTCTTCTAGCGCCGCTAGAGCGACAAAAGGTTTAATAATTGATCCTGGGGTATAGAGTCCAGCAATTACTCGATTTAAAAACGGGTTATTGGGGTTTTTAAAATAACTGTCAATCAGTTTGGCATCCTCACCTTCGGTCATCACTTCCGGGTCGTATTCTGGATAACTCACCATGGAGAGTACTTCTCCCGAATGCACGTCCATGATAATACCAGCACCCCCTTGGAAACCCACTCTTCCGGCCAACTCTTTGATGGTGTGATAAAACTTCTCCTGAACTCTTGCGTCTACAGAAAGCCGAGCATTGTCGCCTATTTTTGGCGGCTTTACCACACTTTCCGAAACTACTTCACCGTTTACCGAAGTTTCCACAAATTCCAAACCATTGCGACCAGCGACAATCTCATTTAAATACAACTCCAACCCATCTTTGGGCAAAAATTCTTCTTCGTAATAAAAACCTGATTTGTCTTTAGCGGGATATTTGATAAACCCGAGTAGATTGCCGAAACCTTCACGATCGGTATATTTGCGATGGGAAAAATCCTGCGTTTCTCCGTTTGCACCAAGTGGTTGTTGATTCCAAGCGAGGGATTCGCCATCGCGACTCACGATCATCCCTCGAGGGGCGACAATCAAAATTTGTTTGAGTTTATTATTTTCGCTTCGCTCTCGATAAACTTGACCCTCGACGATCTGCAAATGACCAATCTTGGAAATAAAGACTAACAATACGAGCAAACACAAAACCTGGAAAACCCCAAATGCTTTTTTAGAAATAGGTTTTTCGAGACGACCCTCCAGCTGGTAAGTATCAAACTCTGGCAAATTTTTCGAATCAAGAAAAATCAAATCCGGATCAATATCGGTATAACTTCTTCTATTGAATCTACCAAAAAACCGCCTGATGATGCCTAGCATTTTTATATTCTTCTTTGCCAATTGAGCTTATCGCTCAGGAAAAGTGCTATCAGTATAGCAAAAAAGGCGGCCAAGGTGAGCCTGTGGTTAGACAAAAAACTGTCTCCAAAATAATAGAAGGAATCCAAGATCGCAGCAGCCAGGATGATTTCGTAAGGCAATTTGATCAGATAAATAGATATGAGAATGAGTGGTAAAAATAGCCACCATCCGAAAATAATCGGTAGCAAAATGCTGAACAATAAGATGCCGATGCGATATATTTTCCTCATTGACCTGATTTTTCTAAAAAAACTATCCTGATCTTGGATAAATTGATAGGCAATGAAAGCAATATCTCTTTGAAACCAGAAGCGGTGTTTTCTTTTATCAGACTAACAACCGCCAACAGGTAAGGATGCTGGCCTTCAATCAAAATACGGTCACCGGTTTTAACATCAAAATCTATTGGTACTTTAGCAGTCAAACTACCGCCACCGTCACCAACCACCTCTATCCATTCATTGGTACGCTCGAGATGTCCATAAGAGACAGTATCAGCAAAAGAATTTAAAGCCACCACCGAGCGTCCTTCCGCCGTCTTCAATACTTTACCGATCACGATCCTGTCACTCGCCAAAACCCAATCACCGACAACCACCCCATCTTCGAAACTTCGGTCAAGCAAAATAGAATCGAGCGGCAATTGGGGCGGACGAGCAATAATTTTGGCTGCCATTAGCCCACTTGCCGGCTTAAGTTTGATTTCTTCATAAAGTTTTTGATTTTCAGATTTTAAAAGTTCGTAATCAAAGACGGCTGACCGCAAAACCTCCACCTCTGTTGCCAGTTTGGCATTTTCTTCGGCTAGACTTGTTTGGTCACCAACCTTTTTAGGAATGAGAGCAAAATCTTGATAAAAATAGTCGCCAAGCTCAAAAAGATAAGAGAAAGTGCTGGAAAAATAACGTCCAATAAAAAAATTGGCACCAAAAGACAGAGCCAGAACAACTAGCAGAATAACAATCGTCCTAAAAAATCGATTTCCTCGCAAACCACTTTTACTATTCGTATGCTTTAGTTGATATATCATCTTCGTCAGCTACCAATATGTCTTTAAATTTATCTAACTTCTCAAGGATCATACCAGTACCCCTCACCACACAAGAAAGTGGGTCATCGGCTATATAGACCGGAATCTTTACCTCTTCTTGGAGCACCTCGGCAAACCCCCTAATCAAAGCGCCGCCACCCGCCAAGTGAATACCTCGATGCATGATATCTGACAATATTTCCGGTGGGGTTAATTCCAAAACTTCTTTGGTGGCTTCGACGAGTCTTTCGATCGAATTGGAAACAGCATTCCTAATATCAGCATCGGTGACTACCACTTCCCGTGGCAAACCAGTGATTAGATCTCTGCCTCGCGCCTTAGTTTCGAGCGGATTTTCTTCGGGTAAAAGGCAACAGATTGTAGTCTTGATACTCTCAGCTGTTTTCTCGCCAATCACTATCTTAAATTCACTCCTAATGTAAGAAGTTATATCGTTATTTAATTTATCGCCAGCGATCCTGACATTTTTAGAACTCACCACACCACCCAAAGAAATAACTGCTATATCAGCTGTACCGCCACCAATATCGATCACCATGTTACCAACTGGTTCGTTGATTGGTAAGTGCATTCCAATAGCTGCAGCCATCGGCTCTTCGACAATATGGACTTCACTGGCTCCCGCATTGCGGGTCGCATCTCTCACCGCCCTTGTTTCCACATTGGTGATATGTGATGGCACACCCACCACCACTCTCGGACCAAAAAACTTTTTGGAAACTGCCTGAGCTTTCTTTAAAAGATAGCTAATCATCTCTTCCGTCACCTCAAAATCAGAAATTACTCCTCCAACAATTGGTCGGACAGCTATGATATGCGGCGGAGTGCGACCTAGCATATTTTTGGCTTCCCGACCAACTGCCACGATCTGACCGGTCTTTTGATTTACAGCGACAACCGAGGGTTCGTTGAGTATAACCCCTTTGCCACGCACATAGACCAGTACGTTCGCGGTACCAAGATCAATACCAATGTCATTGCGCATCATGCGCCACCATTGCTCCATCTTTTCTCTAAACATGACGATAATCTAGCACAGTTTTTAGAAATCGTCGCTGTTAATTAATTGATTGTAATTTGATATCCACTTAGAAAAACAGAAAACTAAAATTTCAATAAGCGAGATTTATCTGCAGCTTTTGAAATTTTAGTTTTCTGTTTTTCCTGCAAGGATGCTTGGATTTTTTAATTTGCCAGCATTTCAAAAATTTCTCTTTCACTCAACATTTTCACTTCTCCAGTCTTCCTGTTTTTCATTTCAAATTTTCCAGATTCGATATTTTTTTCACTCACAATAACCTGATACGGTATACCTATAAGATCCGCATCAGCGAATTTTTCTCCCGCTCGCACATCCCGATCGTCGTATAAAACATTTTCAGCTCCGATTTTTTGGTAAACATTTTCAACCACTTTTTTAACTTCTGAATTCCCCGAAGGAATTTCAATCAAATGGATTTTAAACGGAGCAACACTTTCAGGCCAGACCAAACCAGTATTATCTCCAAAAACTTCGGCAAGCACACCCATCAGTCTGGTAATACCGATACCAAAGGAGCTCAAAAAAACCGATTTTTTCTCTCCATTTTGATCTGAAAAATTCAAACCCAGCTGATCACATTTTTTATTACCAAAATTGAAGATATTGCCCACTTCTGCTGCCTTCATTTTCTCAAAACCATCTTCTCCATTGTAAACCTCTTCATTCACCGCAGTTTTGTTCTCTTTATTTATATAGATAACATCTTCTCCGGCGTCACAAACAGTTTGAAATTCGTGACTAAATTTGTCAGTAAACACCCCACCAGAAGCCGAGGTCACGTAAGTCAAATCACCCAAGCCAACTTTCTTAAAAATTTTTTTATAACTTTCGATTGCTTTATTGTAGAAATCATTATTTTCTTCTTCGGTTGCAGCAAAGAAATACATGTCCTTCATGATAAATTCTCGGCAGCGCATGATACCACTTTTGGCTCGCACTTCATTTCTTAATTTATTTTGAAATTGGTGGACCGCCCGAGGCAGATCATGATAACTCAACACATGAGATCTCATCATCTCGCCGATTGGCTCTTCATGGGACCAGCCAAAACCAACCTCGCTATCATTTTTGAGTTTTGACTTAAACCACACATCCACTGCTGTATCATCCCATCGGTTTGTCTTTTCCCAGGTTTCCTTGTTCTGCAAAGTAGACATGAGCAGCTCATTTGAGCCGAGTATTTCCATTTCTTCTCCGACTATTTTTTTTATTTTATTTACCACCCTTAAACCTAGTGGTAAGAGAGAATAAACACCAGCCATTTCCTTGTTTATATAGCCAGCTCGGATCAAGAGTTGGGCGTTCTTAGCCGTCTCATCAGCTGGGGCCTCCCGTCTGGTTTTTGTAAAAAGTTGAGACTGTCTCATTGAGGATGATGATAGCAAAAATTAAAACAATTTAACAATATCTCGATAAGTAACAAAAATCATAAGTCCGATAAGTAGAGCAAAACCAGTAGTATTGGCAACTTGGGCGAAGTTTTTATTGATTGGTCGACGAGTCAAAGCTTCGATCGCAACAAACAAAAGACGGCCACCATCAAGAGCGGGAAAAGGTACCAGATTTATAATCGCTAGATTGATTGAGATCAAAGCGGTAAATGTAATAAGGTAAGTAAAACCTAGCCGAGAAGCATCACCAACCAAACCAACGATCCCTATCGGTCCAGTCACACTCGCGGTATCAGCTTCACCCCTGATCGCATCGACCAATAAATCTGCTAGTCCAGCAACGGTCAGTTGGGTTAGCCGATAAGTAGTTTTGCCTCCTTCATAAAAAGCTTGGTGCAGCGGCAAAGTCAGAGTGCCAACCATATCCATACTAATTCCTATCGCTTTTTTATCATCAACCAAACCTTCTACTGGAATAATATCAAAACTTAGAGGTTTGCTACCACGCAACACCATGAGCTGAACTTCACCCTCCGATTGACTGATCAAGGTCGAGATTTCTGCTGAGTCAAATACTCCTCTGGTCTCACCTTTGGCAGTATAAATACTTTGGATTTTGTCCCCGGATTTGAGACCAGCCAGATCAGCTGGTGAATCAGGCAAAACTTCTATGATGGTTAGGACTGGATCAGTGACTGTAGCACCAAAATCATTTTCAACCGGAGTCGGCAAACCGATCAGGAAACCTAAGGAAAAAAGCAACCAGGCAAATAAAAGATTGAAAGTGACTCCCGCTACCAAAATAAGTGCTTGCCACTTTTTAGAAATCTCAACAAAGCTAAGAGGTTGGGGGTTAGAGGTTGGAGAATTTTCACTTTTAGCTTTTAGCTTTAAACTTTCAGCTTCCTCATAGTTTTCACCAAAAATTTTTACAAAGCCCCCAAAAGGGATCCAGTTTAAGCTAAAGATGGTTCCCCATTTTCTGCCGATTATTAGAACCCTTGGAGGGTAGCCAAAACCAAACTCTTCCACCCTCACTCCGGCTTTTTTGGCAGCCAAAAAATGCCCCAGTTCATGAACTAAGACCAAAAGTCCGAGAATGATAATAAAAATAATTATGGTCATCCGTTCTTGATTTCAGCTTCCTTCTTAGACGCCAAGTTTTCGAGCCCCTGATTTGCAGCATCAATCATTTTTTGCAATTCTTCTTTCAATCTGAACTTATCATCTTCACCCATGCCGCCAGATTTTTCTTTTTCCTCTATTTCTTTCCAAGTCTTGTCGCGCAACCCTCGCAAAGAGATCCTTGCTTCTTCCAATTTTGATCGGACCACTTTAGCAAATTGTTCACGCCGTTCGGCCGTTAAATCAGGGAAAATTATTCTTAGTCCCTTCTCAAAAGGGGCGACTGAGAGACCTAGATTAGAATTGGTGATCGCCTTTTCGATACTCTTGGAAACACTTTGATCCCACGGCTCAATTTTGACCGTTTTTACATCCTCGATTGAGATGTTGGCCAATTCCTTAATACCCATTTTCTGACCATAAGCGTCTATTTGGAGAAAATCCAAAATCGCCAAAGTGGCTCTGCCGGTTCGGATAACCGAGAATTCCTTTGCCAACCACTCCTCAACACCCTTTATTTTTTCCTTTAAATCCTGAAAGTTGAACATTGTTATTGGTATCAATTATAGCACACAAGCCAACCATTCGAGAAGCATCCGAGCAGAGCTCCCCCTAGCGGTCGAAAAAATTTTAGCAGTCAGTATTTTTTTCTTAGACTCATGGTCAAAACCTTCGGTTGGAACAAGTTTTTCCAATTGCTGCAAAACCTTTTTTAGTTCTGATTTGTCCCCTTTTGAATATTGTTTGATCAGACCAAGCCTCTGTCCAACAGAAAGTTTAGTAAATTTGGAAGCCAAATTTTGATCACTCTTTTGGTTGTCTGCTGTTTGATTCCCTGCTATTTGCAAAATCTGTATTCGAGAGAGAAGAGTTGGCAAGATATTACCAAGATTAGGCACTACCAGAAAAAAATAAGTGCCGACTGATGGCTCTTCAAAAATTTTGAGTAAGGCATTTTGGGACTCTAGAGTCAGAGAGCTGACTCTGAGCAATGCCACCTTTTTATCGCCAGCTAGTGGTTTTCCGAGTGCCCATTTCGTAAAATCACGCGCTTCTTCAATGCCGAAAGTTTCGGTTTCTAAAAATAAAAAATCTGGGTTTTGTTTTGAGTTAAAAGAGAGACTCTGTTCGACAAAAGAAGTCAGGGCATCGACTCCACTCTGATCATCGAGAATCACGTTGGCGTGATGCAGCTTTCCGGTCATGACTGTCTTTTTGAAATAATGGTCTTCTTATAAGTACCGAGGTAATCAAGCGCGACTCCGGTGCCCCGAGCGACACAAAAAAGCGGATCTTTGGCTAAAGTGGCTTTGACACCAACCTTAGCCAATACCAATTCAGGAAAATTGCGCAAAGAAGAAGTGCCCCCGGTCATAATGATGCCATTGTCGATAATATCAGCAGCAAGTTCGGGTGGTGTCTCTTGCAAAACATCTTTAATAGCCTTGATCATTTCTCTCAACTCTTTGGAGATAGCTTTCACAATTTCATTGGTGCGCACTTCGATCGAACGCGGTAAACCAGTCACCAGATCACGCCCTTTTATATCCATCCGCAACTCTTCTTCAAGAGGCAGTGCTGAACCAATATTGATTTTGATATCTTCGGCCATTTTGTCGCCAATCGCTAGGTTAAAATTCTTTTTTACATAATCAGCAATACTTTCATCGATCCGGTTGCCAGCGCACTTGACCGAAGTAGAAGCAACAATGCCACCGAGCGAAATCACTGCTACGTCAGTAGTACCACCGCCAATATCAGTGATCATATGACCCTTAGCTTCATAGATCGGAATACCAGCGCCGATCGCTGCTAAGATTGGCTCCTTGATAACATACGCGCTCTTGGCACCCGCTTTGATAGCCGCCTCGATCACCGCTCTTCTTTCGGTTGAAGTCACACCAGCCGGTACCGATATTAACACCTCCGGTTTGATAAAATTCCAGCTACCCATCGCCTTTCGGATATAATAACGTAGCATCGCTTCTGTCACTCTATAATCAGCAATCACACCATCTTTCATTGGACGATAGGCAATGATGGCCTCTGGGGTACGGCCGATCATCACCTTAGCATCCGCTCCGACCGCCAAAATCCGATTATTTTCAACACCAATCGCGACCACCGAAGGTTCGTTTAATACCACCCCCTTGCCAGGCACAAAAACCAAAATATTCGCCGTCCCCAAATCAATACCTAGTTTTTTAGAGAAAAATGCCATTTGCTTAAATACTACAAGCAAGTCGGCAAATCAGCAATATTGAGAGCTAGGCAAATATCTGACACAATCTTTATATGTTTATCGTCGAATGTTTGCCATTTTCTAGAAGTCTAAATGCCGAATCCTTATCTTACTTTTCAACCCAACATTTTGAAGCCGGCTCTTTGGTTAGGATCAATCTCCGGGGTAAAAATGTACCGGCTCTAGTAGTCAGCAGTAAAGACGCCGCAGAATTAAAAACAGAGATTCGTTCAGCCAGCTTTCAATTAAAAAAAATTGGGGCTTCCATCTCCAAACCTTTCCTTGGCAAAAATTTCCTAAAAGCGGTAAACGAAACTGCTGGTTACTTCGTGGCCACCACCGGTGGGGTGCTTTATCATCTCATCCCCTCTTTCATTTTAGAAAACCCTAGATTGATCAGTGCCAAAAATTATAATCAAAAGTCTGGGAAAATGACCGAACAAAAAACAGAAACCCTAATCCTCCAGGCAAGTGAAGAAGAGCGTTTTAGCAATTATAGACTTTTGATTCGGGAAGAATTTGCAAAAAAGAAATCTGTTTTTATTTGTCTACCCCAAAATGAAGATGTGAGGCAGGCCAAAGAAAGATTGAGTCGGGGTATCGAAACCTATGTGGCTAGCTTCCAAAAAGAAATGACCAAAAAAGAACTAAAGGCCGAATGGCAAAAAACCTCCAACACTGATCATCCTGTACTCATCATTGGTACTGCTAAGTGGCTTTGTGTCGGTAGAGATGACATCGGCACAATCATTATCGACAAAGAAAATGAAAACGGTTGGAAAACCCTCTCCAGACCTTTCATTGATCTGCGTTTTTTCGTTGAAAGTTATGCTCAAAAAATAGGTGCTCGCTGTATTATCGGCGACTCTTTCCTTACAATCGAGACTCTATACCGCTATCGAGAAAACAAGCTCCGCGAACTTGATAACCTCAAATGGCGCCTAACCTCCGATTTGAAAACTTACCTGATAGACCTAAAAACCCTGACCAAGAAAGAAAAAGATTTTCGGATTATTTCTGACGATCTCTTAACCTTGATCGAAGAAACTGCAAAAAAAGGAGCTCACACTTTTATTTTTGCCGCCCGCAAAGGTCTGGCTCCGATGACCATCTGTCGAGATTGTGGCGAACAAGTCAAGTGCTCCAACTGCGCTTCGGCCATGATTCTTTACAAAATAAAAGATGGGGGGCTTTTCAAATGTCCGCAATGTGGCGAAACCAGAGACGCTTCTGAAGTTTGCCAAAAATGTGGTAGCTGGAAATTGGCCGCTTATGGTGTTGGTGTCGACCGAGTCGCTCAAGAACTAAAGGAAAAATTGCCCAACCTCAACCTTTTTGAAATGAACAAAGATGTGGTCGATAGTAGTACCAAAGCTATAAAAATCATGGATAGCTTTTATAACACTCGCGGCGGAGTCTTGCTCGGTACCGAGCTTGCTTTTTCTTACTTACAAAAAAAGATCAATACGGCCATCATTGCCTCATTTGACTCCTTGTTTTTTGTACCAGACTACAAAATCCGCGAAAAAATATTTAGGTTGATTCTACAAACCAAAGAAATAGCCAAAGAAAATTTTTTGATTCAAACTCGCAACCCGGAAGAAGAGACGGTCAAGCTTGCCCTAACCGGAGATTTGCTTGGTTTTTATAACAACGAGACTGAAGATCGCAAAATATTGGAATACCCGCCTTACGGTATTTTTATCAAAATCACTACTCGTGGTTCGAAAAATTTTGTTACCAAAGAGATCGACAACCTAAAAAAAATATTGGCGAAACTCAAAAAGTCTCCAGACGATGATCAGGAAGTGTACGGTCAAAATCATGATTACAAAACCACCCTCTTCAGCTCTTCCCAAGAAAAAAAGGGTGAACAGGCGGCGGTAAATGCAGTCATCAAAATTCCTCGGGAAAATTGGCCAGACAAAAAAATCATTTCTGTCTTAAAAACCCTCCCTCTTCATTTTGAAATAAAGATCGATCCAGACAATTTGTTGTAAGCTCTTTGTTATAGGGTAAAACCATGTTAAATTGAAAATATGAGTGAAATTGTCCAAAAAGGCGATCGGGTGCTTAGAAAAGTGGCCTTAGAAGTACCCTTAGAAGAAATCAGGAGCCAAAAAATAGACACGATCATCAGAAGGATGATCAAAGCTCTGGATAAAGAAGAAGACGGAGTGGCGATCGCTGCCCCCCAGATCGGTGAAAGTCTGCGGATTTTTGTGGTCTCAAAAAGAGTCTTTGATTTGATAGCCGAAGAAAAAAGTAGGAGCAAATCAAAAAGGGAAAACCTGGACGAGTTTGCCAAGGATAAGCCAGAATACAAAGATCTAGTTTTCATCAACCCCACCATCATCAAAACTTCCAAAAGAAAGGAGCCAGTCGAGGAGGGTTGCCTATCAGTCAGATGGCTTTATGGCAAGGTCGAACGACCAATCAAAACCCTCGTCAAAGCATATGATGAGCAAGGCCAACCTTTCACCTTTGGTGGTTCTGGTATTCTCTCTCAGATTTTTCAACACGAAATCGATCATCTAAATGGTATCCTCTTTATAGACAAAGCGAGCGATCTAAAAGAAATCCCGCCCCAAAAAGAAGTTTGAGTTAAGGATTATGAATGATGCAAAATGCATGATTCATGATTCATGATTCAAAATTCAAGATTTGTATTCTTCGGCTCTTCCGAATTTTCCGTCCAAGTACTCGACGAACTAAAGTTGCACCACCTAGTGCCCACTTTGATAGTAACCGCTCCCGACAAACCCCAAGGTCGCAAGCTGATCCTCACCCCCAATATAGTCAAAGTTTGGGCAAAGGAAAATGGTATAGAAGTATTGGATCCATCTTCTTTAAAAAATAATCCGGATCTTGTCTCTAAGCTCCAAGCTCTCAGCTCTCAACTTTTCCTGGTCGCCTCTTATGGCAAAATAATTCCTAAAGAAATTTTTGAAATCCCGGCAAAGAAAACGCTAAACATCCACCCCTCTCTCTTGCCCAAATACCGCGGTGCCTCTCCAATCCAAAGCCAAATCTTAAATGATGAAAAAGGAATTGGAGTGAGCATCATGGTTATAACCGAAGGAATGGATGAAGGACCAGTAGTAGCTAAAAAACCAGTAGCTAGAAGCCAGCAACTAGAATCTAGGAAGGAGCTAGAAAGGACCCTGGCAATCGAAGGTGCTCGCCTTTTCGCTCATATCTTACCCGAATGGTTGGAAGGAGTTATCGACCCTATTCCTCAGAACGAAGAGTTGGCTACCTATTGTAAAAAAATCAAAAAAGAAGACGGGCAAATAGACCTCCAGGACGATCCTCACCAAAACCTACTCAAAATCAGGGCCCTGGAAGGTTGGCCTGGCACCTACTTTTTTCAAGGAAATAAAAGAGTCCTTATAAAAAAAGCTTGTATAGAAGATTCAAAACTAAAAATTGAAAGAGTGATCCCCGAAGGCAAGAAAGAAATGCCTTACGAAGATTTCTTGCGTGGACAAAACCGATCTACTTCTTTCTAAAATTTTTGATCCTTTTCCAGCTGCGGTCTCTGATATCGACAATACCGCGCAGTATATTTTTGAGATGAGCACCGCCGCGACGCAACATGCGGATCGCCTTCTTCCTTCTCGAGGTCATTTCTCTTGCGATATCATCTTTGACTAGATCGATCGCCGCATACAAATCTTCGGTTTCGGTGGTCGCATAATATTCTTCTCCATCAGCGACAATATGTATTTCTGCCAAAAAGACATTGCCTGACTTGTGATGCTTGGTAGTCTTACCGACTTCCACGTTGATCAAAACTTCACCCGGATTCTTGAAAAACTTTTCTAGTAAACTGATTTTCTTTTCAACATAGTCTGAGATGGCTGGGGTTAGGCTGATATTGGTGGCCTTGGTGTTAATTTTCATACGGTTGAAAATTAATTATAATATCCCCCTCAGTAACCCGCTCACAATGGGATTTATTATATTATAACTCCGAAAAATCTTGGCGCCAAGTCAGACCACCCTTGATTTAATCAAAAATCTTGATCAAATAAGCATCTATTTTGCTCTGAAGAACGTCATAAAAGTTTTGTTTTTCCTCATGAAGCATCGTGGCGAGACTCACCCCGACGAAACGCCAATGCCAAGGTTCAAATTGATAATAAGTATTGTCTTCTGGGTAGGAGATAACGAAACCATATTTGTACGCATTGGCTTGCAGCCAGCTATAAGCCTCGGTTTTGGCGAAACTAGTAAAACCGGCTCCTAGTGCTGGGGTAGTGAAATCGAGCGCGGTCCCCAGCTGGTGTTCAGAATAACCTTGGTCGGCCGAAAAACGATTGGCACCGCTGCCATAGTTGACCATATACCCATTTTTTAATACCCCTTGTTCACCAAAAGAACGGTAGGCGGATATAATTTTAATTTCAAAACCAGCGTTCTTGGCATCAACCAAAAGTTTTTGTAAATAAGGATAAGCCTTGGCATGAAATTGAATTTTTTTGCCACTCTCATAGATATAATCAGGTGGAATCTCTACCAGGTCATCAGGTACATAGTGTTCATTCAAAAAATAAACCTTCGAATATTTTTGCAACAGTTCTCGGTCGGTCTTAGCCAACTTATTGAGTGTCCCCACTGTTCCAGCGATTTCACTAATCTGGCCGCTAAAAATACTGTTTTTGTATTTTTCAGCTTCGAGCTCTGTTTGCAAAATCATGTTTTGTTCGACCAGCTGATCCAGATCAGTTTTCGTGTTGAGCAACTCTACTTTGGTCGAAGTGAGTTCTAAAGAGTTTTGGTAGTAGAAGTAACCAACTGCTGCGCAAGCAGCTACCAAAACAAGCGCTATGATCGGATAAAGATTTGTTTTCAGACTAAATTTCATAAAAAAATCAACGAGCAGCTTATATAAGCTGCTCGTTGATTTTAACAAAGAATACCTGAGTTAGAAAGCCTTTAGAGTTTTACCAGAAAAACGGCATTCGCCACTAAAAGCATAGGTGGTTGAGCAAGTAACTTCAATAAAAAGCGAGCTCTTGTCACCATCGCTAACTACCGGCGTCCAGATTTCAATACCATCATTGGGGGTATCTTTGGCGATCTGTCTAACTAACACATATTCAGTAGGATTGTCAGAGATCTTGCGAAGTAGATTTATGTTTACACCCACGTTGTCTGGATAGTTTTTTGTCTCCCATTTTATTTCCCTGGTATTAGAGAGTGCCACACTAGCCACCAGATTGCTACCCTTGATGGGACCAACGGAAAAAGAAGATACTTCAGAAATATCAGCGTTAGCCAATATTTTGTTGGCAGCTGCTCGACTCAATGGACCAAAGAAACCAGTGGTTTCAATGCCTTGCGAATTTTGGAAAGCCTTTACTGCGACAGTGGTCAAACCGAGATAATTGCCAGTAGGAGCAACTTTCAAAAAACCTCTATCAAAAAGGAATTGCTGAAGTTTGAGAACCTCGGTCTTTGGATTGTTTGCCCCAGTACCAAGTGGGGTTTCGAAAAAAGCCGCTTCAGCTACCGACCCAAAAACAAAAAACAATGCGAGCAAACTGATTAGATTCAAATAATTTTTCATTTAAATTTTAGCTAGTATCTTAATGTTTCTATTATAACAGGGGTACAAAGCAACGCATCGCTCTATCCCCAACCCTACCACAAAATATTCTCCCCAATTATACACTACTTAATCGGCTTGTGTCAATACCGAATATTTTTTAGATTGCACAGCCCAAAATCTTTGGTAGAATGAACCTGTTCTCTTAAAAAGGAGAACCTTTGTTACAAATTTAAATATTCCGGGATAGCTCAGCGGTGGAGTGAAGTTGGGATGGGACCCAACTGCAAGACTCATTGAGAATTTTTGCAAGCTTCGCAAAGCAAAAAATCCAATGAGTAGACAGCTCCTGTAAGGAGGGCGCCTGTCCAGGCGACTACTCAAGGATAGATATCACGGAAAAATGTTTGTTACAATTTAAATATTCCGGGATAGCTCAGCGGTAGAGCAGTCGCCTGTTAAGCGATTGGTCGCAGGTTCGATCCCTGCTCCCGGAGCAGAGGGCGTGAAGCAGTGTGCAAATCACTGTGTCGTGCCTTAACAGAGAGCTTTTTTGAGGTTCGAAAATTATTTTGACCCTCCGAAAGTTCTAACGGATTATTTGGTTTTGAAGAACGCAAAGAGTCGCTAGAAGCAGTGCTTTTAGCGGTTTTTTGTGTCTGTTCGAAAATCTTTTCTTGATCTAGCTTCTGTTGCACTCTTTTGGCTATTTTTTCAATAGTCGGCTTTAGGGTGGATTCGGTTTCTCCATCTTTTAGCATAAGGGTTTGAAAAATATACTTTATAAGGGTCCTACGCTGTTCCGGGCTTCTCTTTTGGTATATCTCTCTTGCCCTCCTAGCAAGGTCCAAGATATTGAGCCAGATTTCAAAATATTTCGTTTCCTCACTTTTGAGTTGGGCCAACTGATCTCTGATTACTGCCTGCTCGTCGTTTATCTCCTTCTGCTTTCTCTCCCAATGCTCGTTGGTGATTATATGGTCCAACCTATCGTCATATAACTGGTCTACGCGCCTCTGTAAGTGGCTATACCGCTCGTTGAGGGACTTTATGGTGTTTTCCTTGTATTCAATCTCAACAGCGTGATTGGCCTTTATTTTATCCTTGATACGCTCTGCCTCTCCCGGAGTTATATTCTCAAAAAACTTAAATACACCTAATAATTTTTCCTCTATTTGCTTCTCTGGGGTGTATTTATTTTGAGTGCAACCTTTGTAATGAGTGCAGTGATAGTAAATAATTCCTTTTTGAATCTCGGCCGTGATCGTGCCATCACACTCCTTGCATCTTAGAAGTTTACGAAAGGTGAACTGATGCCTCTGATATTTTGGAGTATCACCCCTTGTCCGGACCTCTGTAACCTTATCAAACAACTCTTTGGTTATAATCGGCTTATGGGCGCCATTGTTGTGAAGCACATCATTCCACCTGATCGCACCATAATAAAATGGCTCTTTGAGAATATCTTCAATCCTGCTTTTGGCCGGCTTCTTTCCTAATTTCGTTCGGAGGCCGTCTTTATACAACTCATCAGCTAGTCGCTTCATAGAATAATTGCCAGTGGCATACAACTCAAAAGCTTTCCTTATGAGTGGAGCTGTATTTTCATCAATCACATGAGTTTTATGGCCTTTTTCTCCGACAGTCCTATACCCGATGGGTGGTCTTGTTGGTAGCCATCCCTGCCTAATTTTTTCTGCTTGTCCTTTTTTCACTTCCTCCGATAGGTTTGCGATATATTTTTTGGCTAGGACAATTTCAATATCCCAGCGAAACTTCTCGTCTGACTTTGCATTCTTATGAATTACAAGATTCTGTTTTATGAAGTGGATTTGTCTTTCTGCATCATCTTCAATCCAATCATTTATTACTACCGCATCTTTCATATTACGAGTAATGCGATCTACTTTTTCGCATAACAGATGAGGGATGTTTTTATTCCCCAAAAAGCTCATCATTTCATAGAATACTTGCCGCTGCTTTGCACCACTTGCTGATTCAGATATAGAAAATATCTTTACTATATCCAAACCTCTTTTTTGAGCATATTCAGTAAGTAGTTTTTCCTGTGCCGGCAATGAATAGCCGGTTTCTTCCTGCTCTTTGGATGATACTCTGCAATAAATTACTGCTTTGTTATTCATTTCAATTATTTTATCATTGTTGCTTGTTTTTGTAGAAGTTTCCATATTATTTATTTTTTATATTTTTATAATTTATATATTTACAGTGAATATCCGTCACCAATGTAGGTGAATATTATTCACATGGAGGCGACTTATCTTTCACCTGGTCTAATCGCTTTTTCCATAAACTGGGTTTGGTAAAGAAGTAGCGGTTTTTCCTCCTGGTCCCATTGTGTTCGCGTTTTTTTGCGGTCTTAATCCACCCTAGCTGTTCTAAAACCTTTAAGTATTTGATTACCGTTCTGTTACTGATACCGAGTTTTTTGGCTATAAGTTTTTGGGATGGGAAAGAAAAATCATCTTTTTCGTTCCTATGCCTTAATAAACAAATATAGATTGAAAAAGGGCCGGTCTTTACCTCTTTTGCATACTCATCTACCAACTCATAAGGTATTGGAAACCAATTGCCTTTCTCACATATTTTTTTAGATCTATCCAGCCACATAGATTTTGCTTTTATTCAGATACCAACAAGGACCCTTCCGGGGCTGGTCCGGTAGAGTCCTTGTTGAGATCCGATATGTTTATTTTTTGGTCTTCAAAATCTCCCTGCGCAAGCAAGTCAAAAATGTCTGCGAGCAGAGATATATCTTCGTCGTTAAGTGTGTTTTCTTGCGAGTTCACACACCCATTTTCTTCGTCTAAGAAGCCCTTGTATATTGGGCTGATTGATATTTTTTACAAAGATGTTCAGTTATATAGTTTTTACAAAATCAAAAAGTATCAAAAAGTCCTACCCATCAATTTGAAGCAAGTAGTGATTTGTCTGCGGATTTAAGATTGCCATTGGCAGCTTATTTTCTTTTATTATTTCGCGTAATTTTCCTAAAGCCCTTCTAAATGAAGCTTCGTTCTTATAGCCACCGACATTTTCTAAATCTGTTCTTTTTATTGGAGTGCCCCCTTGTGTTAGTTTGCCATTCTTTATTCGCCTCGGTTCTTCCAAAAATGTATCCATCATGCTGCCAAGACCTCTTTCCATTAGTATTTCCAAATTGCCGAAATAAAAAACTCCTTTCTGTAAATCGTACCTTTCAATATTTCTAACATTCCCGACTACATTTTTCTCAATAAATCTGCTAAATATCGGCAGCTTTTTTACGAGATTGCTTTTTATAACCATGAGATTTTGCAATCTAGTGTTCTGATCTCTTTTGAAATTGTTAGGCGAGGTGATTTCTTGAAGTTCTAAAGAATAAAGCCACCATTCCGTATAGTAATGAGAGTAGGACGGGTCGGATGAAAGTATTTCCGAGACGTTTTTGTCCAAATCGTTATATTCATCAACAATCTCCTTGTATTGAGTAAATAGATCTACTGGCATCAGATTATTTGTTCTTATAAATCCATCCAGTTTCAAAAGCAGATTGCCGTATTTTTCTTGTATTGCCCGAACTCTTTTTGACTTTTCTCTATCCAGCCCCATATTCCTATATTCCTCCAAACTTGGTATTATTGCAATAACAACCGAATAGCCCGCGAGGGCAGGACCTAAACCGGAAACGGCATGGTCCAAGTAAATCACGATCAATGATAGAGAACCCGTCGTTAGGGCATTGATCGTGTTATGGGGGAAACTCCATAGAGGTCTTCGGACCTTCCTAGCGGCGGGCTTTGTGTTTATTAGTAAATCACGATCAATAACATGGAAAGAACGTATAAACAGGTTCAATTGGTACTTCTACTTCTAGCGCCATTCGTCCTATTCCCCGGCATTACTAAACTATGGTTTTACATTGCCTCTAAAAGCCCAGATTTGGCTCTAGGATACACTTTAGGAGCTAAGATACACTCTTCTTCATTTTGGCTTATATACCTGGTTCCGCCTCTATTTTTCATCACTGTAATTATCAATGGTTTCCGGTCCTACAAAACTTCTATTCTCAAAAAGGATCGTATTTTATATCTGATTTGTCTTACTTTGGGAATTACTTTCTCTCTGATTTATCTACTCTCTCTAACCCTGATCTATGAGAGCTAGGAGAAAAGAAGAATTGCAAGGGCTTGTTATTGATGCGTTGAAAGAGATCAAGGAAGAAAATCTAACCCCAGAAGAAAGGATTGCTTCAAGGATAATAAATCCTGCCGAGGTTAGAACAAAACCAACTTCAAAATGGCATGCGGTTAGGATAATTGTTCTTGTCATACTGTTCTATGTTTTTATTGGTTCTATATTTTTTTTATTTCTCTATACCTCTTTGACCCATCCAGTCATAACATTTTTGATTCCGATTACAGGTTTTGTTGTGTTTATTATGTATAAGCAATGGTTTGCAAAATAAAAAATATATGAAAAAAATACAATTACTCAAAAAATACCTACCGGATATTTTTATCAATATTGGATCATGGATTCTTTTTTATAATATAATTCGCCCAACAGAAAAAAATGGAGGTTTACCAAAATTACCTTCTTTAAGTGGTTATGCTGATTACCATATTGATGAAAAAATGTTTGGCGTGATTATTCTCACTATTGGCATTACCATCTTAATACGCCGTGTATTAGACAAGTAAAAGATTATGAATTGCTTTCCAAATATGTAACATCTATTTACCCAAAACGATATGTTTTTTCCCTAGCGACCCACACAAAACTTCAAATATACGATCAGTGGTTAGAAGAGTATAAGATTTAGGGCAATCTACCGCCACAATAGAGTCGCCTAGTTTACGATTATTATTATAATTTTCCGATTGGTCTGGTTCGGAGAATATTTTTTCCAGGACTTCGAGAGTTGCCTTGCCACTTTTACCGCACTTATCATAATTACTTTTAGAAGAGAGTAGGGCCTCGAGACTTTGTTTGTTATTTTCCCAAAAATCTTTCATTGGTATTATTTTTCTGGATACGTATAGGTCTTTCAATTTTTGAAAATCCTCGTAGTTTCTAATACTTGTGCTTACTATCGGATCAGAAGAAAAACACCCGTGTTTGTCTCTTATACTTGCTTCGAAATAATTCTCTAGTTGTAAAATAGCTGCTTCTAACATCCTTAAAAACTTCTTAGAATCGCCTGAAGGTATTGATTGGTTCATTCGAAAAACTACTGATTCTATTATCAAGATATTTTTCAGATCTCTTACCTTGAAATTATTCGACCATTTACTGTAGGCGTCCGCAATATTATTAGATTTAAGTTTTGCTAGAAAATAAAAATCTACACAGCTTAATAATAAGCCTGTTCTGAACTCATATTTTACAAAAAATAATGTGGTTGGTTTTTTATCCTGCAACTTATACTCTCTTATTTTTTGAGTTAGAAAGGTGTTTCCTGATTTTATATTTTCGATTTGGACCGATGTATCTAAAAGAATACACTCCTTTTTCTTGTTTTTATTCAGCATTTTGGAAGATTGATATACCAGCTCTAAATAATTCTTGAGAAAACTTATCAAAACTTTCCCACTCAACATTGCCATCGCTAAATCTCTTTATTTCCTGTGATATTTTTTTCACATGTTTTGATTCCAATTTTTCCCATATATCACTTTCAAAAATGAGTTGCAGAGAGCCAACAAGTGCTCTATTCTCATCTTTATAATCTAAATATTTTGAGTATTGATCTAGGTTATCTTTTACAGAAGAAATATAACCAAGTGCGTCAACTGTCTCCACCTTCGACCATTTTTCTAAAAGTTCGCCTATAACCTGAACCATTTGGCTTGTTTTGTGCCTAATATACCTGTCACTTATGACATCTTTAGTAAAAGATACTGGTTTATACGGGGCTTTTTCTTTTTCTTCTATAGAAACATCGCCTTGTGTCTTTTCACTATAACTATATAAAGGGTAGAGCGTCCCAAATGTATCCCCATTTTCTTTACCATCCCATCTAACAACCATAGAGGTAGAACTTTCGTCTTTTCGGCCATCATCAAATCTATCCACATACTGATCTATATCACTTTTCTTTACAGCTTCCCTAGAGGCATTTTTTACTGTGAGAATATTTTCGCTTATCATAATTATTTACTGATGTATTCTATGTATTGCTCGGTAATGTTTTTATTTATTGAAATATTTTTTTCTAATATCTGCAATGCGTTATCTTTATTTACTCCCTCGCCTTTATAAACATCTATGTCTACATACAAATAACAATCTGTCTCAAGCCTAGAGCTATCTAATTCAAATGCACTGTTGAAATAAGCGATCGCCTCATCCTTTCTGGTTGGGCCTATTTTTACATGGTTCAAATGCCCATCTTTTACTCCGTCCAATATAAACACAGTATCTCCTATATCATCTGCAGATATTTTTCTTATATCACCTTGTTGATTATAAAACTTTTCAAATATTACTTCTGCCAATTCCTGTGCTTTTAGATCTGACTCTAAAATCTGAATGCTTCTATATCCTATATGTGTAAAAACATTTACATTAGATTCTTTTACGTATGCCTTATAGACAGTCTCTATGTGTTTTTGTAACTCACTTGTATTTTCAGTCAATTCGTTAGAGTAGTGAATTGTATCGTATGACACTTTCAGAACTCTTTTTTCTGGTGGAGAAAAAAGAGTGACATGCCCGTTGCTGGATTTATTTAGTTTCCAATGTTCGTATTTTTCTTCTAGAAGTTGGGCAGCAGACATGGCATTATCCCAGGTTTTAAGAGTTGGTCTAAAGCTAACTTGACCTATTATTCTTTGGAGCCGTTTTCTAAAGGGTATAGCCATACTAATATTCGAATTATACCCATAATACAACAATTGGAAGAAAAAGATAATCTATCCTGAGAAGTGTAAAAATGCTATTATGGCAATGTAAAAACATGAAAAAAGAATTGGCTAGACTTAAGAAAGTAGATTTACGTGAGGTATGGAATCACGAAGCCATTGATTTCACTAATTGGCTCGCTTTACGGGAAAATATCGATCTATTAAGCGAAGAAATTGGAGTAGAAATTAAGCCTATAAAGACAGAGGCAAATGTAGGAACTTTCAAAGTTGATATTTTAGCCGAAGAAGAGACTTCTGGGAGAAAAATAATCATTGAAAACCAACTTGAAGATACTAATCATGATCATCTTGGAAAAATTATCACCTATGCTTCCGGTTACGACGCAGAAATAATTATTTGGATCGTTCGGGATTTTAGAGATGAACATCAGCGAGCAGTAGAATGGCTCAATGAACATACTGACGAAAAAACTGGATTCTTTCTGATCAAAGTAGAACTGTGGCAAATTGAAGGTTCAAATCCTGCTCCAAAGTTTGAAGTGATTGTTAGTCCTAATGAATGGGCCAAAGCAATAAAATCTGGCCCAGCTGGTGGAGAACTTACTGAAACTAAGTTACAACAACTAGATTTTTGGACTAGATTCAAGGACTATGTAAAAAGTAAAGATCCAAAGACTCACTTTGGTCACTCACCACGCCCACAACACTGGTATAATATTAGTATTGGGATTTCTGACGCTCATATAGCACTCACAATCGATTCTCGTAAAAATCTGCTTGGTTGTGAGATATACATAAACAGAAACAAAGACCTGTTCAGTTATTTGAAAGATCATATGGATGAAATTGAGAAAGAACTTGGAGTAAAAGCAGAGTGGATAGATGCCGCAGTAGCTTCTCGTATTGTAATTAAGAAAGAAATATCTGACCTATTCTCTAAAATTGAAATTGCAAACAATTTTACCTGGCTTTATGAAAAAACTCTTCTTTTTCGGCGTGTTTTTAGTAAATATCTGAATGATTTTAGAAAATAGAACCGCTATTGCAATTTTTGCTATATCGTGCTACAATTGTAGCCAGTAAGTCCTTTGTCAGAAAGGAGTAAACAATGCCTCGAGATGGCCCTCAAAACCAACTCGAAGAATTGAAAAAAGAGTGTATGGGTGCCCTCGGGTATCCAGAGCTCGTTGGGTTCGCCAAGGATAACAATCCGAATCGGGCTCAAGAACTTGCAGCGTTCCGTTGGCCGCGCCGTCAGGCACGTGCCACATACTTCCTTGCCAAACTTCGTAGGGACTTCCCGAAAGAGTTTGTGCAATTGGTGAGTACAACTTCAACCCCTATAGAGCACGCTCGCCCGAATGGGACAGAGCACGCACAAGGAGCAAGAAATGAGAAACGCAACAATCAGCGGCGCAGCCGTTGAGGAGACCAGACGCCAGTTGGCATTCATCGAGAATCCGGGAGAGCGGCTTCGACTGCTTTTCCAGAAGAATCTCAAGATTGATGCTTTGACGGAGCTCAACGCTCTCGTCGACAATGGCATCTTCTTTCAGAATCCGTATCGTGCGGATGCCACCCAGATCGACTCAGCCGAGTTTGATCGTAGTGAGAAGGGCGACCCCGTCGTCTACTCTCTCGATAAGTCCTGCTTCTTCACCATTCCGGGAATTGCAAAGTTTTTCGGGTGGAAGGAGCGCCAGACGAGGAGCTTCATCGAGCGCCTTCTGGCCAAGGCGATTGAGATCAATCCGGTCAACTTGAGAGTCATTGAGTCTTGGGTTGGCTCGTGGGAAATCAGCGCCACTCGCAAGGTCTTCGAGCAGTATCGGCCCAAGAACAAGAAGTTCGCGGACCAGATCGAGCGATGGATATTGCTCGCGTATTTCTACGAGAGCAACCACCTCACCGACTACCTCGGCGAAAAGTTTTATGCCGAATGGCTCGGTCTCACTCTTCCGAAGAAGTACCACACTTATCATGATGATCACGGTGCTCTCGAGGAGAATATCGACCACAACGCAATGAAGTATCGCGCCCTCGCAAAGCGCCTCCAAGAGCTCGGTATGAGCAGAGAGGAGGTGCAGGAAGCGTTCTTCCAGTGGATCGAGAAGTTCAAGAAGGGCGGCCTCGATCTCTACTACATGGCCGCGGTTCTCGAATCGCAGGTCTTGCCGTGGGGATCCGACAGCGTTCGGTTGAGGAAGCTCATGTGTGAGATGACCGACAGGGTGATCGACAGCTACATGAGTCATGCATACATCGCGGCAGTCATTGCCAAGCACGGCATGAACACTGATCCGACGCTTCGTTCCAAGCTCATCAACTGGCTTGCAGACAAGCTGGCTGAGGGCAAGCTCGCATACGCTTACCACGTCAACTACTTGGTGGGTGAGGTGTTCTTCCCGAAGTATGGTGATAACGAGAAGGTCAGTCTGGACGAGTGTGCTGCTCTGACTTTCGACAAGGCGGTCATTGCCGGAAACTTCGGCATTGCCGCTGCGATCGCAGAGCAGTTTGGTGAGGACAAGTGTTTCAACGAGAAGGTCCTCGCTTCTCGAGCTCAGGGCAAGAACGATCGAGAACGCAAGCAGTCTCTCAAGCAGCTCGTGGAGGAGCGCAAGACGCAAATCCGCGAATGTGTCGGCATTGCCAAGGCGGCCAACCAGCCGATCCGACTCGACTACCAGTGTTCCTTTCTGAAGCCGTATTGATCAGTTCAATCTGATCGCAGGGCGCCATCTTCGGGTGGCGCTCTTTCTTTTATAAAAAATGTTTACTTTTGCTTACCGAAGACCTTTCCCAAAGTTTTTCAATATCCTATACGCTTGCTGTTTAGCTCCAACTGGACTATAGCCTGCGGAAATAGCAGCTTTCTTGGCATTACCACGAGTCAAAACTAAGTGTTTATAAAATTGGATGCGTCTGTATGTCATGGGACTTGTAAGACGGACACCCATCATAAAACTCTTTTCTATGTATTCCACAAATGCCAATGGTATATTCTCGTAAGGTTTATTGAAAATAATATCAGCCAAAAAACTTATTTCTTGAATTGTAAATCTCGGAGATAGTGAAGATTTTTTATATTCTTTAGCATTCAAAAGTTCTACCAACCCCTCCACAACATCTTTACTACTAAATGTCTGGTTACCCTCTTTCATTTTTAGACGGTTTGAACTTCTTCCAGTAATGCCTTTATCTCGGCTAGGGCTATGGTAGGATAAGGATACTCGCTGACCCAATCTATCGTTCTAAAATCGTCAGCCAGTGCGAGCCACTGACACAAACCGTTTTGCCTTTTGCAAAGCGGTTTTGTCATTTGTGGCTCCGAGGAGAGAAAGTGCATTGAATTGCACTTTCGTCAGGGATCGAACGGCGGAGCTGAAAATTTTGAGCACAAAATTTAGCGAGCCGGTGCCTAGACCAAAAATTTGTGGCCGACAAATTTTTGAGTCGAGGGAGATACCCCCTGCTCCCGGAGCAGCCAACATGAAAATCGCCCTTATAGGGCGGTTTTTTGTTGTTGCTCCTGGAAAATATATTTAAAAATTATGTGAACTTTTGTTATACTGTAATTTATGAGGACACCATTTCTACTGCTGCTGGACGGAA
Source organism: uncultured Candidatus Saccharibacteria bacterium (assembly GCA_964630525.1). Classification (GTDB taxonomy): domain Bacteria; phylum Patescibacteriota; class Minisyncoccia; order Phycocordibacterales; family WO2-35-19; genus CAZVUY01. Next base: position 94,521 of record CAZVUY010000002.1, on the reverse strand, counting down.
TGACCGGGTCAGGCAAAACTACCGTATCAAATAAACTAGCAGGAAGAATTCCAAGACTTGCGACTATAGGGCTAGATAAAGTTAAACTGTTTATCAATGATTTTGAACGAGGCGACAGAGACAACAATATTGGGAGAGAAATCATTATTGAAGCCACAAAAATATATCTCCGCAACAACATTTCTGTAATTGTAGATCAACCAATTAGATCAAATGAAATAGATATATATGAAAATATTGCGAAAGAATATTCTGTTCCAATCTACAAAATTCAAATGTTTGCTAATCCTGAAGTTGCATTCAAAAGGATAATAGAAAGGATGAAAAATTGGGATAACCCAACATCTGAAGAACAGGTAAGAAAAAATATTGGTTTCTTTAAGAGCAAGGAGGATTTAGATTTTATACAAATTGATACTACACAAAAGAGCATCGAGGAAACATTTGAACTAGTTATGAATATTATCAATCAATAAAAAATTGAGTTTTTTCTTTACAACTTACCTTTATTCAAATACGATTTGGATATGAACAAAGTTGTCTTTAAAAGAGATAAATATAAACAAGCCAGGGGAGGCTACTCTAGGCTACTAAGAATGTTTTGCGAGAAGTGTGGGGCAAATATTTGCCTCTACCAAAAAGATGGGCCAGGGAATCTTAGGAGAATGTATATAGATAGAATTATGGAGCCTAAAGTTTCTATTCTGAAAAAAGACCTATCTTGTCCTAAAGGTCATCTGCTTGGAGTTAAAATCATTTACGAAAAGGAAAAACGACCCGCTTTCAGGTTGTTTGTTGATTCTGTAAAAAGGAAGATTACCAAATCTTAACTCATTTTTTCTAACTTCCTAAAATACCCTTATTTTATAAGGCTTTTCTGCTTTTGACATTTACAAAATGTGTTTTATGATTGACAAAAAATGCCGATTTGTTATACTAATGGTGCCAGGGTTATTCATCTCGATTTAGACCTTGGCAATGCAGTAAGCGCAAATCGAGCTCTCGAAAGACGTCCTTCGGTCTTAGAGTGATACGACAGGGGTGAGTCGTGATATTCCTGATAGGTTCCTAAAGGAGTTGACCGACAATATGCTGTTTTCCGTTTTCTGTCTTCCGTGGGGTAAGTCGTAGTGATAGGAACCTAAACTATTACTTACCCCGACCAGTTCTTTGCTCACCCAGTGAGCTAGTGCGAGGGAATCCAGACTTCTCCCTCAACAGCACGAATATAGTCTGTAACCCACCCAGCCCAAGCTAGTACCCATTCGGGGAATGCGAGGGCTTTTTGTTTTGAATAAATTAGTTCTGAAGTGATAAATTAGATAACCAACTCACCTCTTTATTCTAGGGGGTTTTCTTTTATAAAAAATTCGTTTAGACTAGTTTTATGAAAACAGTTAAATTTAGACCTTATTTAATCCCACTTGTGCTGAGAGGAGAAAAAACTTGTACATGGAGATTGTTTGACGATAAAGATTTGAAAGAAGGAGACGAATTATCTCTTTTGAATTGGGAAACAAAAGAAGAATTTGCCAAAGCAGTAATAACCAAAATAGAAGAAAAGAAACTCAAAGATTTGGAAGAAAGCGATTTTGAGGGGCACGAAAAATTTGAAAGCGATGAAAAAATGTATGAGACATACAGAAAGTACTACGGTGACAAAGTCACCCCAGATACTATTGTGAAAATGGTTGATTTCAAACTAACCAGAGAATAATAAACAGAATGTATATAGATGTAGATTACAACCCTAGTCCCTCCAACACTTTCTTTATCAGTGTTGGCTTGAACGATAAGGAGGCAATTTCTTTTGACTACATTATAAAAGGTCAGAGAATTACTAAACAAGTTCTTACTGATAAAAAAGACTACATTGCAGATAACCAAGAAGAAATTAATCCAACCGCTGAATGGGATGTAATTGAACTTAAAGATGGTAAATTTCTAAATAAGAGACACACCAAGTGGATAGATAAAGGCGAGATTGACGAGGTGGAAGGAGAGATCTGGAAAACAGAATGGGCTAAACCTATGTCCGATGAAGTGAGGGACAGACTACTTCAATACTCTAAACTCGTATCAGATAACTACGAGCATTTGGAAAATTGTAGTGAAGACATGAAAGAATTTGAGGAGTATGTTGGCAGCCTAATCAAAGACCAAAAATAAAGAGATAGCAATTAGAAGTGATTGAGGTTTCTGAAAGAGATTTGCCGGAAAATATAGAAATAAAAGATTTTTAATTTATAAAAAACTACAAACCTTAAAAAATGAAAAAGATTATTTTAGTTTTGGTGATATTGGCGATCGGATTTTTCGTATACTGGAGTGGCGTTTATACTTATTTTATTAAAACAGAAGTGCAAGAAACTCTACCGACCCCAACTAACCAGACGCAAGGGACGCTGAGCGAATCGAAAACTTTGGCTTCGGGAACATTCGGAGAAATAGATTTTATTCACAAGGGATCGGGTACAGCAAAGCTGGTAGAAGTCGATGGCAAACAGTTTATCCGGCTCGAAGATTTTAGCGTGACCAGCGGCCCGGATCTGTATGTATATCTATCAAATTCCTCTGCTCCAACCAATGATATTGAAAGTCTCGGCGACTTTGTTAATTTGGGTCTACTCAAAGGCACCCAAGGCAACCAAAATTATGAATTGCCAGTGGGTACAGAGGATTATCAGACTGTCGTTATTTGGTGCAAAAAATTTAGCGTACTCTTCACCTATGCAGTGATGAAGTAAGGTTTTATTTGTCAGAGATCATAAAAATTTGCTAATATTGGGTCATGAAAAAAATATTTGTCATTATTCTTGTTTTGCTTGTTGCGTCTGCTGGATACTGGTTTCTAAAGCCTAAAAATGGTGCCAACAAAACGGTCGCTACTTATCAAACTTTTTCCAGCCCGGAACTCGGTTTTGAATTTCAATATCGCATCGAACCAGAGGGTTACACCCTGATCGAAAAAGACCCTCAAACAGTCAGCACCAATCCAAACTTACTAAAAACATTGGTCTTGATGCAAAAAACTGATGAGGTGGGCTTGCAAAACAATGGAGAATTCGGCGAAGGGCCGGCCACCATCACTATTCACGTAGTCAAAAACACTAAAAAACAGTGGCCGCTGGTTTGGTCTAGCGAAAATATAGAGTGGACCAATATCAATCTTGAACTAGGAGACATGGAAGAGACGGTCCTTGGTGGTGCAAATGCGATCAGATATTCTGCTGACGGGCTCTACCGGTCAAACAACATAGTGGTCGCTCACGGAGAAAACATGTATGTGATCAGTGGAGCCTACTTAGACACAAACTCAAATCTTTATCGCGATTTTGAACCGCTTCTTCAGTCTTTCAAATTTATTCCGCAGCCTAATCAAATCTAAAAATTTCTTATTCTTCAGCGAGAAACTTGGAGCAATGTTCAGTTATGATTATCGCCTGACTGTCTTTTTTAACCTCAAGCACGCCACCCGAACATTCGGCTCGAAAATCGCGACCATCGCTCCGGACCCGTACCATCCCAAATTCTAGAGTTGTTATTAGTGGTATGTGTTTGGGTAAAACAGTGATCTCGCCAAGAGTCGTCTTGAGATTGACGAAATCCACTTCTGCATTCCAAACTACTCCGTCTGGTGTCACAACTTTTAAATTCATATCTATTTTTTACTTTTTATTTTCTGACTTTCTTACTTGACCTCTGTCACTTCCTTGATACTGCCTTTCATATAGAAATTTTGTTCTGGCACTTGGTCTAATTTGCCGGAAAGAATTTCATCAAAACCAGAAATAGTTTCTGAAAGGGGTACATAAGTCCCCGGAATATTGGTAAACGGTTCACCTACAAAGAATGGTTGGGAGAGGAATTTTTGGATTTTTCTGGCCCGCTCCACCGTCAGCTTATCATCGTCAGAAAGTTCATCCATACCAAGGATGGCAATGATGTCCTGCAATTCTTGATAGCGCTGCAATGTAGCCTGGACCCCCCGAGCGACCCGATAATGATGTTCACCGACAATGTGAGGCTCGAGAATGGTTGAGGTTGAGGTGAGCGGATCAACTGCTGGGTAAATAGCAAGTGAAGCTAATGATCGGGAGAGAGCTACTGTCGAATCAAGATGGCTGAAAGTGGTCGCTGGAGCGGGATCGGTATAGTCGTCGGCTGGTACATAAACTGCCTGGATCGAGGTGATCGAACCTTTATCAGTCGAGGTAATTCTCTCTTGCAAGGCACCCATTTCGCTAGCCAGGGTTGGTTGGTAGCCCACCGAAGAAGGCATCTTGCCAAGCAAAGCCGAGAGCTCGGAACCAGCTTGCGTAAACCTAAAAATATTGTCGACGAAAAGCAACGTATCCCGACCTTCTTCATCACGAAAATATTCAGCCATCGAAAGAGCCGAGAGAGCCACTCTTGCTCTAGCGCCAGGTGGTTCATTCATCTGACCGAATACCATCGCCGTATTTTTAATCACACCACTCTCGGTCATTTCACGATAAAGATCGTTACCTTCTCGAGAGCGCTCACCAACTCCGGCAAAAACAGAATAACCATCGTGTTCGGTTGCAATATTGCGAATAAGCTCTTGAATGATCACTGTCTTGCCCACTCCCGCACCACCGAAGAGCCCAACCTTACCCCCCTTAAGAAATGGGCAGATGAGATCGATCACTTTGATCCCCGTTTCAAGTATCTGACTTTTTGTATTTTGATTGACCAAAGTTGGAGATTCTCGATGAATAGAGTACTGTTTTTCGGTCTGCAGATCACCCTTGCCATCGATCGTATTGCCGACCACGTCAAAGAGGCGACCCAACACTTCTTTACCAACCGGCACCGAGATCGGCCGGCCCAAATCTTCCACCAGAGTACCCCTCTCTAAACCATCAGTTGCCGACATACTAACCGCCCTTACCACCCCAAGACCGAGATGTTGGGCCACTTCAAGTATGATCTCCCGATCCCCCACTTTCGTCCGTAATGCAGAAAGTACTGGCGGCACTTTGCCGTCAAAAAAAACATCGACTACCGAACCTATGACTTGAGTGATTGATCCTTTCATTATTTGTAAATTAATTTATAAATTTATACCATCGCCTCCGTCGCCGAAGCGATCTCGATGATCTCTTTGGTGATTAGAGCTTGACGAGCTCGATTGTAAGCCACCTCAAGCGTCTTGCCCATCTTTTCACCATTCTCACTAGCCGATTTCATCGCTACCATCCGACTCGACTCCTCGCTGGCCTTCGATTCGAGTATTGATTGGTAAAGTTGGATCGAGACCAGTTCTGGCACTATTCTGTCGAGCACCTCTTCTCGAGATGGTTCGTAGAGGTAACGCTCAAATTCTTGCCGGTGCCTCAAATGTTTGATAACGATATCATCTTCTGTGCTACCCAAATGCTCGATCATATTTTTGAGACTTTTTGGAGAAATAGGGAGTAGCTCTTTGACAATCGGTTCTCGCGAAAAAACTGATAAGTAATTTGTATAAATCACTATGGCCTTTTTGTAATTTCCGCTCCTGTAGGCATCGAGAACAAATTTGTAGATCTCTTGACCATCAGCAAAGTGGGTAAAGCTCTTGGTATACCCAAAAGACTTGACCACCTTGCCTGGTATCTTTTGGCTATGCAAAAAAGCATATTTGCCAACCACCACAAAATCAACCAATTCACCTTTATAGTGGTGTGAGCTGAAATATTTCTTGGCCGCCCTCAACAGTTGAGCATTGTAGCCGCCACAAAGACCTTTGTCGCTCGCAATATAGACGAGCAACACCCGATCCCCCGATCCTTTTTTCAGAAAAACATTTTTATGAAAAACATCTGCAGAAATACTGACCAACATTTCAAGTGCCAGCAGTGCATAAACCCGAGTAGCCAAAGCACCATCGATCGCTTTTTTCATCTTACTTCGAGCGATCATTTCCATTGCTTTGGTAATCTTTTGCAATGATCGGACTGTTTTTATTTTCTGTTTTAATTGTTTGGTACTCTCTGCCATAGCATTAATTATTTGGTCGGCATAGTGAAATCTTCCATGAAATTTTTGAGCTTTTGCTCCACCTCTTCACTCCATCCAGACTCTATCTCGAGCAACAAACTTTCCTCTGATGATAGTAAAAGTTTCAGCAGCTCGCTCTCCCACTTCTTAACCTGGTCTAGTGGAACTTGATCCAAATAACCGTTATTTACCGCAAAGAAAAGAACTACTTGGGCACCGACTCGCAAAGGTTCACCATTTTTCTGCTTTAGAAGTTCGGTCACTTTCTTACCTTTTTCGATAACCCTTTTGGTCTCCTCGTCCAAGTCACTAGCAAATTGAGCAAAACTTTCTAGTTCCCTAAACTGAGCCAGATCAAGCTTCATACGACCAGAAGTTTTTTTCATTGACTTTATCTGAGCAGCGCTACCGACTCGAGAAACTGAGAGTCCGATATTGATGGCTGGTCTAACACCTTTATTGAAGAGAGCGCTCTCCAAAAATATTTGACCATCAGTGATAGAAATAACGTTGGTCGGAATATAGGCACTGATATCACCAGCCTGAGTTTCAATGATCGGCAGCGCGGTGATCGAGCCACCACCAAATTCGGCTGACCTTCTCGAAGACCTCTCTAGAAGTCTTGAGTGGAGATAGAACACATCTCCAGGAAAAGCCTCGCGACCCGGTGGTCGACGCAGAAGGAGAGACATTTCCCGATAAGCCACTGCGTGTTTGGAAAGATCGTCATAAATAATGAGAACGTCCTTTTTTTGATCCATGAAATACTCCGCGAGAGCCGTCGCCGCATATGGTGCCACGAAAGAAAGCGGTGCCCCATCTGAGCTACCAGCCAAAACAACAGTTGTATAATCAAGAGCACCGTGCTCCTTAAGAAAATTTACTACTCTGGCTGTTTTTGATTTTTTCTGACCAATAGCAACATAGATGCAAATGACTCCCTTGCCTTTTTGGTTGATGATCGTATCGAGAGCGATTGCGGTTTTACCAGTCTGACGGTCTCCAATGATTAGTTCTCGCTGACCCCGACCAATCGGAATCATTGAATCGACTGATTTGATACCCGTTTCCAAAGATACCGAGACAGGCTCTCTCTCCATCACACCCGGCGCACTACGTTCTACCAAGTATTCGGCAGAAGGTTTAATGCTCCCCGCCCCATCGATCGGTCGCAAAAGTGGATCCACTACTCTACCCAAAAAAGCTTCCCCCACTGGCACCTTTAATACTTCCCCTGTCCTTTTGACGATATCGCCCTCTTTGATGGTCGCCGCTTGATCGAAAATAACCGCTCCAACCAAATCTTCCTCTAGGTTGAGTGCCAAGCCAACCGCTCCTGATTCAAACTGGAGCATCTCAGAAGCTTTGCAGTTGGTCAGACCAGAAATTTTCACCACCGAGTCATACACCTCGACTACCGAACCGACTTCTTCAATTTCAGGATTTGATTTGAAATCCTGAATGCGTTGCTTTAAATTCTTGATTAGTGATTCGGTCTTCATAAATTAATTTTCAAAATTTTCTTTTAATGTTTTTGACATTTTTCTAGCCAAACTTTCAAGTCTAGCGTCAAACATTTTACCTCGATAAGAAGCTATGAATCCGGCTTTGACTTGTGGGTCAACCTCGATCCTTATTAGAGCTTTTGGGTCAACTACCAAAGCTTTTTTGATATTAGTGATCACCCTCTCGTCGATTTTGGCTTGATGGCTACGAATAATGAGGGTTTCAAAATTTGAATCTTCTCTTTGCCTTAGCTCAAGTACCCTGATCGACTTTTCCACCAAAGTTTCTAAATTATATTTGCTGAGAAAATCCCAAATTTGCTGAGCTTGATCAGCACCTTTGTCACTCTGGCCAACTTCGTTGATAAGGTCAGCGATCACTTTGTGGGAAATCATATTGATTGGGATATTTTTCTCATAAAATCATCTCTAACACTTTGGTCCAAATCCTCGCCAATCAGCTTCTCTGCGCCCGAGACTATAAGTTCGGCCGATTCATTTTGGATCATTATTCTGGCTTCTTGTTCTTTGCGAGCAACTTCTGTCTCGCCGAGAGCAATCAGCCTCTCCTTCTCACGCGCACCCTCATCTTTGAAGTGGGCAAAGATCTCTTCACCCTTGGCTTCAGCCTTATCAGTCAGCCGCTTAGCTTTTTGGTGAGCCTCGAGAATAATACGATCTTTCTCTTCCAGCGCTTCTGCTAGTTTGGCTTCAGCTAGTTTAGAACTACTTAGACTGTCGTTAACCATTTGTTTTCTTTTTTCCAGACTATCCGCGAGTGGTCTAAAAAAATATTTTTTGAGAACAAAAAAGATAGCCAAAAAGTTGACTGTGTTAGCCAGAGCAAGATGCCAATCAAAACCTATTTTTGAAAGAATCTCGACAATCATTTGTTAGATAACGAAGAACATGACCAAAGCGTAAATCGCGGTCGATTCACACATCGCAACACCGATAATCATTTTGCTAAAGATCGAATCTGTCTCGGCTGGATTGCGGCCGATAGATTCAAGGGCTTTAGACACCACCAAACCTTCACCGATCGCAGTGCCCACCATTGAGAAAGCAATGATGCCTTTGGCGATCATCTTGGCCGCTTCTACTGACAAAAGAGCTGCTTGTTCCATAAGATTTGCTAAAAATTAATAACCAATAAAAAAGCTCTCGCGATGATTTTCGTTAGTCATCGCCCGGCTTCCTTGATTGGACATAATAAACGGTGATCAGGGACGAAAAGACAATCGCCTGCACCAGACCAAAAACGAGAGACATCGACATCCAAAGACTGGGTACGATGTAAGCCAGGGCTCCAAACAAAACCACAATTAGCACTTCTCCGGCATAGATGTTGCCAAATAAACGCAGAGAGAGCGATATTATTTTCGCTAATTCAGAAATTATGTCAAGTAAGCCTATGCCAAAATTGATAAGAGCAAAGACCCCATCTTTAATACCGCTTCTAAATCCATTTATTACATTTTTAATTTGAATGAATTTTCCGATGTATTCTATCAGACCAAAATCTTTGATTGACAAGAGATTGATGACGAAGATCATCCCGAGCGCCAACCCAAAAGTGGTGTTGAAGTCAGAAGTGGGCGTCCGGAAAATAGGTACTCCGTCATAAGTGATGCTTGAAAGCCCGGGCACCATCGATATTATATTGGACAAAGCTACAAACATAAAAATCGAGGCCGAGAGGGGCAAAATAAATTTAGCAACACGTTCGCTACCGCTTAATTTTCGCAAAAAAGAGATGAGCACTTCATAAACCGTCTCAACCATCGCTAAGAAGTAACCATAAGGTTTGCGTACTGCCAGACTGGTGTAGAAAGACAGCAACACAAAAAGTACCAATACAAATACAGACATCAAAAAAGAATTGGAGATGGGCCAATCGGCCAACCGAAAAACGATCTCTGGAGCTACTGTTGGTATCTCTTGTTTTATTTGTAAAAAATTCATCTGTTCTATTGTTTCTTATCGATCTTGTTCTTGAGATCGGCTATCTCCTTAGAAATTTCCCTAAATTTAAAAATGAAAATAACCCAACTCAACACGAAAGCAACTACTAGAGCCAGGACCTGAGCTAGTTTGCCAAACCCGTGACTCTCGATCAAATATTTGCCCAGAAAAAAAGCGGCTCCCGCCGGCAAGCCGAATATCAAAAAAATTTCAAAGGCCAGAACATAAAATTTCTTCCTGGCTAACTCTAAACTATTTTTCAAGTCAATATTATTCTCTTCCATGGGTCAACAAATAGCCATTGTATGGTTTTTCCGGCTTGAAGTCAAAAATTGAATATTGTTTTATAATTGAGCCATGGAACAAATAGATTCTGCCATCCTCTCCTTTTTTGTAACTTACCAGACTGAATGGCTCTCTTTTATGATGCTTACTGTCACTTACACCGGAGGGTACTTAGTAAGTTCGTTGGTAGCCACCTTTTCCGTCGCTTCTTTTCTTTTGCACCGTGAATTTAAAAAAGCGGCCGCCCTCTTACTAGCGGTTATAGGTAGCACCTCGACTGTATTTTTAATCAAAGATTTTTTTGGAAAAGCGAGGCCAGCTCAAGCTTTTTATTTGGAAAGTAGCCACTCTTTCCCGAGCGGACACGCGACTATCGCTGTCGCCCTCTACGGCTTCCTCCTCTACTTCGCTTACAAGCACGATCAACACCATTTTAAAAATCCGTTGATTTTGTTGCTAGCAATACTGATCTTACTCATCGGTATCAGTAGGCTCTACCTTGGAGTTCATTATCTTTCTGATGTTTTGGCTGGTTATTTACTGGGAGCGATTTGGCTTACAATTTCCCTTGTATTCTCAAAATCAAAGACCTAGCCTCTTCCGGACTTTGAGCTGATTTGATGATGATATCTCGGTTGTGACCGGCAGTTTGGATATGTAGGGTGCCAAATTTTAAAAATGTCTCGAGTAAACCCTTGGTTTCGACAGTGATATCTTGAATCTGGTTATAAGCAAAGCTGGTCACTTCGCGATGGAAAAAACCTTTTTGCTCGACGTCAATAATCCGCCGATCGGTGATAACCCAAAGGTCTAGATAATAATCAGTCCACTCGATGAAAAAGAAAGTCCAGAGCAACAGGAGCCAGATGGCATAAAGAAAAGTTTGCCACTCTGCAACAAAAGATTGAAATTGGCTAATGTTCTCTTTGGCTATAAAATTGTCAGTCTGGATAAGGTCTGAAGTGAAAACATAAAACAAAACAAGTGGGGCCAGAGCCAAAATAACAGTACCGATCAAGATCGGTAATATCACAAACCAGTGCCTCCGGATCACTTTGAGATTCTGTTCGCCTTCTTCAAATTTAATCATTTCAAAAAAATAAGACTTACTCCAAAATAGTTTCTTTCGCTCGATACGGAAATTTTTTGCTAAAAATTTCCTTGTCCTCAGCTTTCCGGCAGCTTCCGGAATCTCGCTCAAGAACTATTTTTGCGTAAGTCATAAAAATAATAAAATACTAAGGTAGTGCCAAAAAAGCGGCTCCGACAAGCAGTACGCAGACTGAAAAATAAATGGTCTCGGTCACCGCGATCACCCCTTTCGACAGACCATAGCGGCGCCAGTGGAAAAACAAAATAGCAGAAGTGACACCGACAAACAAAACCACCAGATAAAAGACCAACCTGGCCAAAGTGGCAGCAGAAAAAGAAAAGCTCAAAAACGGTATCAGATCAAATTCCATAGTTTAATTATACTTGAGCAAAAATTTTTCTACCAGTTCGGACACAGCTAAGGCACTCTCAGCCAGCATCAATTCTTCGCGTAAATTTTTGACAGCCTGGTGCCAAGCGGGATCTTCTTTGGCGTGAGAAACATAAGATAAATATGATTTAAAATGTTTTTTCATGACCGCGAAGCTTTTTACCCCGTAGTGAATTTTGGCATTGGATCTTTTATCCGCACTTTGTGCTATGCCAAAATCTACTACAGGGTTTACCCCACCAAATTTCTTTTCAAACAAAAAAGTATGTTCTACAAGTACCGCTAACCTCTCCTGCCAAGTCGGTTCATAACCAGCAAATAGAAACGGGTTGCCGAAAATGGCTCGGCCGAGCATCACTCCATCTGCTCCTGTTTCCTCCGCTTTTTTATAAGCATCTGCTACACTTGCCACATCCCCATTGCCGAAAATCAGGGTTTTTCTTAAATTTTCTGAAACCATATCTCCAGAAATGCCTTGCGAGCCTGACTGAGGCGAGCACGAGGAATTTTTCAGCAGAAAAATATCCGTGCATTTCTGGGGATGTGGTGGAGGAAAATTTTGTATTTCATCTCTGATCTCAACTGCTCGCTTCACATGCTCCCACCTTGCGGCTACCTTTGACATTTCTTTGCGAGTGCGGGCGTGAATGGTGATGACAGCCGGAGAAACTTCTAGCAAATTTGGTATCCAAGTTTCGATTTCGTCTTTGTTATATCCAATCCGGGTCTTGACCGAAACTGGTATCTCATCATTTACTCCCCGCCTCGCTGCCAAAATGATTTCTTTGGCCAAACTAGGATTTTTAATGAGAGCAGCACCGGCACCCTGCTTTTCAATACTCTTGTCCGGACAGCCCATGTTGATATCCACCCCATCAAACCCAAGTTCAAGCGCTAGCCGAGCTACCTTCTCCATGTTTTCCGGCCGAGAAGTAAAAAACTGAGCGACTATCGGCCGTTCGATCTCGCTGTACTCCAAATCTTTCAAAAGTTTCCTTCGACCTTCCTCCGGCGCCAAAGCAAGCCCATCAGCCGAAACAAATTCTGTCCAAATGACAAAGGGGCACCCTTTGTCATTTTTGCTGTGTTTAGCGATAATGTAGCGGAATGCCGCATCAGTCACATCAGCCATGGGAGCAAGGCAAAGTATTGGTTTATCCCGCAAAGCTTCAGCGTCGTGGGACTTTTTCATTTTGTTCCAAAAATTTTTCATTTGAAATATCCTAACACCCAAACCCTACCGGAACCATACTTGAGTAATTAAAAACCCCTCTCTGGGTAGGTACCATAAGAGGGGCGGGGTGGGCATCGGATTACTCCTAAAGCCGTAAGTGGCTTAGCCGGAGCAAACCGACGCTGGTGACTCGAAGAGGAAGCTCTTGGTCATGAGAAAAATAATAGCAAAATAAAAATTTGTGTCAAACAAAATATAGCAAATAAAAAGCCCCGGCTCCCTTGTCATTTAGACTTGGGGGCGGGGCTTGGGGTAAACACCATCTTCATTTTCGCTGGCCGCGAGCGACCTTTTGGTCGCTCGCGGCCCGGCGCCGGCAGTTCAGGCCGTTATCTTATGGCTGGTGGCGACGGTGGTCGCCGGGCCAACCCGGTTTGCGTGGTGACTCATACTGACTCCTTGCGAACGAAAAATTCAAACAAAATTGAAAAAGCTAACTGGAAATAGTGTAGCACAACCACAAATATTGTCAAGGATTTTGACACGAAAAATGCATTTTGTTTGGTTTGGTAACCAAAAAATGGCTCAACTGAGCCATTTTTTGGAAAGTAAAAAATATTTTGTTTTATCTATTCCGATCAAAGAAATGATTTTTTGTGTTTTTCCCCTCCCCTTTGGGGAGGGGTTGGGGGTGGGGCATTTTTTATTCCAGTTCGCTCGTTTTTATTTCTAAAACACTCCCCGGCCCCGCTTCCCCACTGAGCATTTTGCGGGCGATCAGGTCTTCTACTTTTTCTTGGATGAAGCGGTTGATTGCTCGAGCACCAAATTGCGGATCGGCCCCTTTTTCTACCAGATAATTCACCAAACTATCGCTTATGATCAATTCGATATCCTTCTCTTTAAGCCTATCGGCCAATTTTTGCAAACCAATCTTGGCTACCCCCAAAAGTTCATCATTCACCAGTGGTCGGAAAAGCACCACTCCGTCAAAACGATTCAGGAGTTCTGGTTTGAAAACTTTGGATTCGATAATTTTATTCAAAATATTGTTGCGCTCTGCGCCAAGCTCTCCACCTTCTCTGACCACTCGCCAGATATCGGTACTACCAGCGTTCGAGGTAGCGATTATTATAAAATTGCGACAGTTGACCGGCTTGCCGAGCGCATCAGTGAAGAGGCCTTCATCGAGCAGCTGGAGAAATAGGTCCAAAACTTCCTGAGAAGCCTTTTCAAATTCGTCTAACAAGAGCACCCCCGTCCCCGCATCCCTCACCTTGTTGGCGAGCACTCCACTTTTGCTCGCTGCGAAATCACCAGTCAAAATATTGAGAGCATCAGCCCCGCTATATTCAGACATATCGAATCGGATCATCTTGCTTTCGCCACCAAAAAAGTTTTCCGCGAGAGCTTTGGTGACTTCTGTTTTGCCTACACCGGTCGGCCCCAGAAAGAGTAGCGAGGCGAGCGGTCGCTTCGGATTGTTGATTCCCGAACGAGCTCGCCTCATAGCACTTGCAATACTATTGATCGCCTCTTCCTGACCAACCACCCTCTTATGAAGAACTTCTTCAAGATGAGCTATCTGCTCGAGCTCACTGTCTTTGACTATACCCTGTGCTACCCCTGTCTTTTCAGAAACAAAAATCATAACTTCTTTTTCTCTCAGTATTTTGATTCCTTTGCTAATAGCATAAGGAGTGATCTCAAAAAGAAGATCGAGAGCCTTCCCTGGCATTTCGCCATAAGTACTGAAGCGCTCCGCTGAAGTGGCAAGTGCCCAAACCGCTGGATAAGAAAACTGCAGCGAAGATTCTTTTTCTATATTGGCTACCTGTTCAAACAAAACTGGCAGCGAAGCCTCGGCCCCCACCCTGTCCGGAATCACCCGTTCAAATTTTTGCAACAAAGCCGGACTGGTCTCGATAAAATAATGAAAATCAGTGTTGGTCACCGAAGCGATGATCTGTAGGACTGGTGAAGCCAAATATGGTTCCAAAATAGAAGGTAAGTTCACCCCAAGCCCTTTGCAGCTACCCACGAAGCCGACCAGATCTCTAACATAAAGAATAATATTGCCAGCCATTGCCGATTGATCCAATATCTTGAGTAATTCCCTTTCTAATTCGGTTTTGCTCTTGAAATCAGCCACCAACAAATTCCACTCGAGTTCAAAAATATTTTTATGTTCGATCGGGGGTAGCGCCGACCCTAATTTAATCTTTTTGAGGAGCCGGCCGACAATGTCTCGCGCCACACCCTCATCATCATCGATAATGACTGCATTGGCTTCAGCTTGCCTTTCCAAAATATTTTCAAGCAAAGAAACCTCACGCTCACGATAACCATTTTCAATATCCAAAAAAGAAATGTCATGCGAAGAAAGGAATGTGCTACTATATTTGCCCAAATCAGCCGCTTCCCCATAAGACCAGCTTTTGCCGACCGAAGGAATCGACCCCAAATTTTCTCGACTCCAAAAACGCTCCGCGCGTCGCATACGTTCTGAAAGCGACATCACCCAGCGAGCCGCCCCTCTAAACTCTTCTTTGCTGACACCATAAGAAGCAAGGAAAGATTGGAGCGAGCGATCCGCTTCGTAGACAGCCACCACGTATTCCTCCAGATTTATTGCCTCGCCTTCCAAGTGGAGAGAGGTAGCGAGCACCGGTGAGCGCTTGCCATAAACAAAATCCCGACAATCCGACTCAGCCACCCCCGCACGCAACAAGACCTGTTGCCCAATAGCTGTTTCAAGTAGGGCTCTGGTCACATCGATCTCGTCTGTTTCAAAAATAATACTTGAAAGCGCATAATCCACTTCCAAACCATCCGCCGAAAGTTTGTCTCTGACCCTAGTCCTCACTCCTTTACCTTTCATCGAACGGTAAAACATCTCGAGAAAAAAGAGTATCAAGTAGAGATCGGCAAAAAGGAAGAATAGTCCATCAGCGCTACCAAAATAGAGGGGCAATGAATCAAAAGAAAAGATGAAAGCCAAAGCGGCCGCCAATGAAAATAGTTTCCTCAAAACACTACGGGCAAGCTTGGGGAAATATTTATCAAGCCAAAGCGGGTAGTGGTGCGCAGAAGATATTTTTTGAAGTTGTCTAAATGTCATACTCGCTCAAGAACTATTTTAGGAAAATAAGACATAATTTAAATTGCAAAAAAAGTCGCTGAGAGCACTGCTCCTCCCAAGAGAATAGCTGGTGCCAACAGCCAGACTGCAAGCATCAAAAGAGAAGCGAGTAGCACCACAAGGTAGCAGCAGCTCCCGATCACTAGGACCACCAATCTAGTAAACAGACCGACCACTCGCATCAAAAAATTGACCAAAACCGCTGAAGCGAAAGCTTCGATATCAAACCCTCCTCCATAATGTTCGCCGAGACGCTTCCAGGGTTTGAAAAGAGTTCTGGAGAGTAGTTTGAAAGAAAAGAAATGGCTCACAAACCAAAGGAAATTTTCGGCGACGGCCGAAAGTTCAGCCAAACCCCGCACATAGTGCCACTTCAAATAAGCGACCAAAAAAGAATCTCTCTCATACGCTTCTGACATGCCTTAAATTATAGCAAAATTTTTTCCCGCGAGCTTTATATTTGGACCTTATAAAACATCTTGTTGCCGAAGCGAGCGTCGATGTATTCGAAATGAGGAGTAGGATTTTTGGCTTTCAAATCTTCGATCAGGAGGACGATATTCAAAGCCACTTCGGAGAGATCTTTCTCTTCCGGATTGAAAATGATCGACCCGAGGTTAGTAGCGGCGACAGCTTTGTCCGGCAATTCAAAATTGACAGCGGTGATATTGATCTGGTTTTTCGAGAGTACTTCAAAAAGATTGGTATAATTTTTCATCCGCTCTCTAGTTTCAAAATGTTCGAGCAAGGGTGCTCCAGCTAACTTGCCCTTAAAAATTATTTTGCCCGCTGCTTCAGCAGATTTCTCAGGAGAAACTTTTTCAAAAATTAGGCCGTCTCCGCTCATAAAAAAACATTCTTCGTTTTCAGAACACCATAGATATGCCGCTCCCCGCTCAACCACCTTCACTGCCACCTTGCGACTAAAAATATTTTTGTCTACTTCTACTTTTTCGAGTCGAGTAAATTTCTCCAATATAGTACGAGTCAGATTTTCCCCATCGAAAATCAAAATATTCGACTTAGGCAAGAGACCCAAGCGAGTGCCGGAAGCCAATGCAGCCGCCATATTTTGGAGATCAGTGACAGGAGTAGAGAGCGCGCCTTCGATTTTAAACTCACGCACCTTGAGAAAATCGGCGCGCAACAAAAAACCAGCACCAACCAAAATAAATAACAAAACAGCGCTTTTAAAAAAAAGGGTGGCGCTTTGTTTGGCCCGACGTCTGCGAGCGATCCGGTCAGAAGCGCCTCTGTGGCGACTTTTGGTGTACATTGTCAATATTATACCTCAGAAAATTTTCATTTTGTAGCCTAGCCCGCAAAATAGTTCTCGAGCGAGATTCCGCCCGCCCGCTTCGAGTCGCGAAGCGATTCGGTCGGGGAAGCTGCTCTAAAGCTGAGGACAAGAAAATTTTCAGCAGAAAATTTTCGTATCGAGCAAGAGAAGCTATTTTGCGGGCTAGGAAAACGTAAACTTCTAAAGTTTTGGAGAAATTTTCTCTTTGCCGCCCAAGTAAGGTCTCAGGACTTTGGGGATCAAAATCGAGCCATCAGCCTGTTGATTGTTTTCGATGATTTGGATCAAGACTCTCGGAGTCGCCAGAGCAGTATTGTTGAGCGAATGAGCAAATTTGAGTTTCTGGTCAGTATCGCGATATTTGATATTGAGTCGCCTGGTCTGAAAGTCGTGGAAATAAGAGCAGGAATGGGTCTCACCATATTTATTTTTCGAAGGAATCCAAGTCTCAATGTCGTATTTTTTCACCTGCCCCAACCCCAAGTCACCACCACAGTTGACCACCACGTGATAAGGGAGTTCGAGTGCTTGCAGGAGCTCTTCGGCATTTTTGAGAAGTTCTTCGTGATATTTGACACTCTCCTCATGCGACGCTTCGCAGAGGATCACCTGTTCAAATTTCATAAATTCATGAACTCGGTACAAACCTTTCACATCTTTGTTATAACTACCCGCCTCTCGCCGGAAAGCCGGGGAGAAAGCGAGCTGCTTGATCGGCAAATCTTTTTTGTCCAGCACTTTATCAGCAAAGTAGCTCATCGTCGCCACTTCAGCGGTCCCAGCCAAGTAGTCATTGTCCTGAGTTTTATAAAGATCATCTTCACCCTGAGGCAAGTAGCCGGTGCCAAGCAGTGTCTCCCGTCTCACCAAAGAAGGCGCGAGCATAGCCGAATATTCGGGATGATTTTTCCTGAAATGATCGGCAACAAACTGCCAAAGAGCAAACGCCAGTTCCGCTCCCTCATTTTTCAAGAAATAACCCCTGAACCCAGCGACACTAGCTCCTGTTTCAAAATCAGCCAAATCCAACTTTTCCATGAGCTCAATATGATCTTTGGGTACGAAATCAAATTTTGGTCTTTCACCCCCGCCCGATTCGCCATCGTGGCGGGCGGGCCAACTCTTAACTTCAACATTTTGACTATCATCATCACCATCCGGTACTGACATATCAGGAATATTGGGTACTGAGACCATCAGCTTCTGCCACTCTATCATCACCACCTTCAATTCTTCTTCAAGTTTTTGCAAATCTTCCTTGAGTGGCTGCATCTCTCTCACCAATCTCTCCTTTTCGGTAAAGTTTTGAGCCTGAATCGCTTTGGCGACTTCGTTGCTTACTTTGTTTTGGATAGCCCGCTTCTCTTCGACTTGTTGACTGAGAATTTTGCGACGATCGTCGGCTTCGATCAATTTTTTAACATCAAAATCGATGTGCTTTTTCTTGGCACCCTGTTCGACGAGCTCGGCATTTTCGCGAATAAATTTGATGTCTAGCATGAAGCTTAGAGTTTAAAGCTAAAAGCTTAGAGTATAAACTCTGAGTTTAAAGCTCTTAGCTCTTAGCTTATCAAATGTTATGATAAATGTGAAATGGCAAATACTGCTCGATACGAAATAAAAACTCTCACTCGTTCAAACTGGCCGCCACTGCTTGAAGAGATCAACCAGCTGCCGGAAAAACTTTTTTATGCCGGGCAATTGCCCGATTGGAGCCGCAAATTACTCTGCGTAGTCGGCGCTCGAAAATACACTGGTTACGGCAAAGAGGTGGTCTCAAGTTTGATCGACGGCCTGAAGAATTACCCGGTCAGCATCGTCTCCGGTCTTGCCCTTGGTATCGACGCTTTGGCTCACGAAGCCGCCCTCAGGAACAACCTGCCAACCATCGCCGTACCCGGCTCCGGCCTCGCACTCGAAGTATTGCATCCCCAATCCAACGCCTTGCTGGCTCAAAAAATAGTTGAGCAGGGTGGCACTCTGCTCAATGAATTCGAACCGGAGTTCAAAGCGACTTATTGGAGTTTCCCCCAGCGCAACCGAATCATGGCTGGCATGAGCCACGCCACCTTGGTGATCGAAGCAGAGAAAAAGTCTGGCACCCTGATCACCGCCAGACTGGCGACCGAATACAACCGCGACGTGCTCACTGTCCCCCACAGTATTTTCAATACAACCGGTGAAGGGCCGCACCTTCTGATACGCCTCGGTGCCACCCCGATCCGCCAGAGCGACGATATTTTGGAAGCGCTACATTTGGAAAATCAGTCCGCTTCCACCAACACCACAGCGGACGATACCAAATATTTCGACTGCTCCGAAAAAGAAATGCTAGTTATCAAAATTTTGAGCGAGCCACTACCGAGAGACCAAATACTCCGCACCATGAAAGACGAGCACCAGACTCCGACCAGCGAAACCCAAATGCTCCTCTCACTACTAGAACTCAAAGGTCTTATCAAAGAAACTCTAGGCGAAATTAGACTTACATAATGTCTAATCCCCTCCCAACCCTCCCCCTTGCTTTTTATTTTATACTATGCTATAATTAGAGGTAGAGGAGAGTACCATGAAAAAGAATACAGCGGCCACTTTGTTGGCCTTGATTTTCGTTGTTTTTTTGGGCGGCTGCGCCACCCGGCGCATCGCTGCCTACCCGCCGGTCCACTCACGGACACGCGTGAGCATATCGACCGAAACACGATCAATACACAACAACTCCGATTTCCTACTGGTACCCCAGGAGGACGGCTTGCCAGTTGAGCTTCAATTGGCAACCGGTGAGAAAAACCGGCCTGTATTTGCACACCTGCAACTCCAGACCGGAGACTCGGTGCCACTAAGTTACTTCCAGTGGCACAATCGGCGGACAGTGTCACTAGTAGTAAAAGCGTACTGCCCGCCAAGCGGCAGTATCACGAGCGGTCGGACCTCTCGGACTCGCAACCAGGAGAATGTCTCCTGTAGGCCGGGGCAGTATATGGGGATCAGCCGTCCCCGGACGGTATCAGTGTCCTCAAACTTCCGAAGTCGCTACGGCTCTCGGGACTTCGTGTTCCAGAACCGTGACATCATCGGCACAAATGGACGGCCGTATTACTAACAACAATACGGCCGAGCGTCCAACGACTCTACGCGCAAGCGAGAGGAGTTGGACGCTTTTTCTTTTGCATTTTTTGCTTTTTATTTTATTTTTCTTTATTCTTAACTAAACATGAATCCTGTAGTAGAAAATGGCATGGAAAAGCTTTTTCATTAGGGTTAAATTAAAATGTTGATTATATCGTTTATTACAAGTTAAAAAAACAAGATGGTGGCTTTTCAAAAAGCAATGCCATTTTTTCACTAACAGGATGAAACTTTTAATCGTCGAATCGCCCGCCAAAGCCAAAACAATCGGCAAATATGTCGGTCCTGATTTCAACGTGGTCGCAAGTGTTGGTCATGTGCGCGACTTGCCAAAATCCAACAAAAAGGCGATCGATATCGAAGGCGGCTTCATTCCCCACTACGAGATTTCCAAAGGCAAAGAACGAGTAGTGGAAGAGATAAAGAAGTTGGCCCAAAAATCAAATGAGATTCTGCTCGCCACCGACCCCGACCGTGAAGGAGAGGCGATCGCTTGGCATCTTGCCCAAATCATCAAAGGTGATTTGAACGGCTCCAAGATTAAAAGGGTGACTTATCATGAGATCACCAAAGAGGCGATCGAGGAGGCTCTCAAACATCCGCGGTCGATTGATCAAAATTTGCGCAAAGCCCAAGAAGCGCGCCGAGTCCTTGACCGACTAGTCGGCTACGACCTCTCTGGTCTGATCTGGAAAAAAGTGCGTTACGGCCTTTCGGCAGGTCGAGTCCAATCCCCTGCTTTGCGAATACTTATGGAACGAGAAAGAGAAATCCGAGCTTTCAAGCCGGAAACTTTTTTTGTAATCGGTGCCAAACTTCGCACCAACAAAGGAGAGGATTTTGAAACAGAATGCGAATTACAGCCAAAAACCAAAGAAGAAGCGGATCGGATTTATGAGTCTGCTAAAAATGGTAGTTGGTCAGTTAAAGAGGTGGTCGAATCGGAAGTCAAACGCCAACCTCGACCACCCTTCACCACTTCCACTTTGCAACAAGCGGCTTCAACTCGCCTCGGCTTTTCTCCAAAAAGGACTATGATGGCTGCTCAGAAACTTTATGAAGCTGGCCATATCACCTACATGCGTACCGACAGCTTGAGCCTAGCTAAGGTCGCTCTCGCTCAAATAAAAAATGTAGTGACCAAAAAATTCTCCACCGATTTACATCAGACCAGAGTTTATAAAAACAAATCCAAAAACGCTCAAGAAGCTCATGAGGCAATCCGACCAACTCACTTTGAAAAAGAAGTAGCCGGTACCACCGACGATCAGAAAAAACTTTACCGCCTCATTTGGCAGAGGACGGTGAGCAGTCAAATGCAGGATGCTCTCACGATGCGGACCAAGATCACTGCCAAAGTAACAAGTACAAATGGGCCGACACCTGACTTTGCTGCTACCGGTTCAAGAGTCATAAGAGAAGGTTGGCTGCTCGCCGATCCGCAAGCCAAAGGTGAAGACACCATATTGCCTCAAGTCAAAGTGGCGGACAATCTCTCTCTTCTAAACATCGAGAGCACCCAAAAACAAACCGAGCCACCAAACAGATACAGCGAGGCTGGTTTGATCAAAGAACTGGAAAAGAGGGGTATCGGCCGACCATCCACTTATGCTTCAATCATCAATACCATTGTGGAGAGAGGTTATGTGGAGAAAGATGGGCGCACTTTGAAGCCGACTGATACTGGCGACGTGGTCTCTACCTTCCTAGAAGATAATTTTGAAAAATATATCAGCGACACCTTCACCGCTGAGATGGAAGACGAGCTCGACGAGATCGCAGAAGGCAAGCGAGAATACGAGCCAACCTTGAGAGATTTTTACAAACCATTTATTAAAGAAGTAAAAGAGAAAGAAAAAACCGCCAAGCTCACAACTCTAGGTGAAGCTGATCCAAAACTAAAGTGTCCAATTTGCGACTCTAGAATGGTAGTCAAGCTTGGCAAAAGCGGCAAATTCCTAAGCTGCGAAAGATTTCCTGATTGTAAGGGTATGCGCAATATTGACGGCAGTGAAATTAAAGAGGCCGAAAGTTTGGGCATCGACCCAAAAAGTGGTTTGCCAGTTTTTGTGATGGATGGCAGGTTTGGACCGTATGTACAATTGGGTGGCAAAGAAGCTGAGAGCTTAGAGCTAAAAGCTGATAGTGCGGATAAAAAAGAAAAAAAGCCCAAAAAGGTAAAGAGAGAGAAGCCAAGAAGAGCTAGTATACCAAAAGACAAAGACCCAAAGATGGTGACACTGGAAGACGCCTTGCACTATCTAAGTTTACCGAGAGAACTTGGAGTACACCCGGAAACTGGCGAGATGATTAGCGCAAACATTGGCAGATTTGGACCTTACATTGTCCACCAAAAAGATTTTCGCTCACTGAAAACAGATAACGTCTACAGCATCGACCTTCCTCGCGCCCTAGAAATACTGAAGGAACCTAAAAAATTTGGTCGGCGCAAAACCAAAAAAGCTTGACAAAATATTTATAAAAATGCGTATAATGAAGCATGGGGACAGATATAAACAACCTCCTCTCTTTGCTTCAGCGACACACTGAAACTGAAATTGATCTAATAAAAAAAGCTTACGAATTTGCCGAAAGAGCTCATGCGGGGCAAAAGAGAAACAGCGGCGAACCTTATTTTTATCACGTGGTGGAAACGGCTAAAAATATTGCTTCGATTGGAGCCGACGCAACCACGGTCGTCGCTGGATTGCTGCATGACGTCTTAGAAGATACCGAGGTAAATGCCGAAACTTTAGAAAAAAATTTTGGCAAAGAAGTACGTTTTATCGTCGAAGGAGTGACTAAGCTTGGCAACTTAAGATATCACGGCACCGACCGCCACAACGAATCTTTGCGCAAACTCCTGATCGCCACCTCAAAAGATATCAGGGTGATCCTGGTTAAACTTTGTGACCGACTGCACAATGTAAAAACCCTTCAATTTGTAGCCAAGGAGAAACAAGAACGTATCGCCAAAGAAACAATCGAGATTTATGCGCCGATCGCTTACCGCTTGGGTATCCGCAAACTCTCGAGAGATTTGGAGGATTCTTCTTTTCCCTACGCCAATAAAGTGGGGTATCTTGAAATTTCTAACCTCATAAAAAAAGATTACGAGGAACGAGTGCAAAAATTGGAAAAGTTTAGAAAATCAGTCACCAAAGAGATAGTCAAATCTGGCTTTACCGACTTCCATTCTGATTATCGAGTCAAGGGACTCTACAGTGCTTACAAAAAATATTTGAAATACAAAAAGGATATCGACAAGATCTACGATTTTTTGGCAATGAGGATTTTGGTAAGCAAAACTGAAGATTGTTACAAAATATTAGGGATCATCCATTCGACTTGGCGACCAGTACCCGGCAAGATCAAAGACTATATCGCTTTTCCAAAACAAAATGGCTATCAGAGTCTGCACACCACCGTTTTCACCGGCGATGGAGACTTAGTCGAAATCCAAATCCGAACTGAAGAAATGCACCGAGAAGCGGAGTATGGTGTCGCCTCTCATGCTAGCTACAAAACAGAGGGTGATAAAAATACCAACAAAAAGGAAATAGAAAACTGGATCAAAAATATCAGCGGCAAAAATCCAGACGAAATCAAAACCGATTTCTTGAGTGAACGAATATTCGTATTCACTCCCAAAGGTGACGTCATCGACCTACCGGTCGGCGCCTCCGCTATCGACTTCGCCTACCTAATCCACTCGGATATAGGCAACAAAATGTCCGGCGTAAAGATAAACGGCAAACTTTCAGCGATCGATAGTATTTTAAAAGGAGGTGAGATTGTTGAGATAATAACAAGCAAAAACGCCAAACCAAACAGAAAGTGGCTCGAGGCAACCAAAACCACTTTTGCCAAAAAACATATCAAAAATTTTAAATACTAAAATTTTTGATTGAATAAAGGTCGTCTTCGATCGGCCGATCTTCGGCTTGCTTTATCTCTTCACCCGTCCGATCATCGACACCTTCGCCAATGACAACTTCGCCTTGATTAGGATCAGTTGTCCCCACCCCCCTGTTGCGAGTGATCATATTGAGCAGCAACATCAGGTCTTCGTCTGAGAAAAATTCGATGAGCAATTTGCCACCCCGATCCCGATCTCTTTTTTCGATCTTCACTCTTGTGCGCAACGATTCCATAAATTTCTCTTCCATCTCTGCCAAATCAGGACTAAGCACCGAATTGATTTTCCTCACTCTTTCAATAGCGATCTGCCTTGCTGCCTGCTCAGCGTCCCTCACATTCATCTTCCGCAAAATAATATCTTGAAAAAGAACCTTTTGTTCTTCCGGACGATCGATGAGCATCAGTAATGGCCTGGTATGACCTTCATTGATCTTACCCTCCGAAAGGGCTTGGAGTATTTCTTCCGGCAGATCGAGAATGCGCATACTGTTGGTCACATAAACTCGGCTCTTACCGATCTTGTGAGCAATCTGATGATGCCTAAAACCAAATTCATCAACCAATTTCTTGAAAGCTTTAGCTCTCTCGACTGGGTTCAAATCTTCACGTTGCACATTTTCAATGATAGCAAGCTCGAGCTTCATCAGGTCATTTTTGGCCGACTGTTCTTCGGCCATTCTGATGATAACTGGCACCTGAACAAGACCAGCCATCTTGGAAGCTCGCAACCTTCTTTCGCCAGCGATTAGCTCATACTCCACCCCCAAACCATCATCTCTGATCACTTCTTTGCGAGTCACCACCAATGCCTGCAAAACACCGTATTGCTTGATCGAATCAGCCAAGGCGCGAAGTGCCGTCTCATCAAACTCGCGGCGAGGTTGAAATGGGTTGGGTTTTATCTTGTCGACTTCAACCCAAAAGATTGAATCTTGATAAAAATTGGAATTACTGTTCATAATGTTGGTATTTTAACATAATTAATGTTTTTTCTATTTCTTCCATAGTTTTATATCCTTAATAAACTTATTTACATCTTTTGAAATTCTTATTGTATATTTTCTTGTTTTTGGATCGTTATGCACCTGTGTATTAGGTTTGTACCCCAAAGAGATTATTGCCCCTATGGTTGATTTAGCTAAAGATTCTATGTTACTTACCATATTTACCATTTTATACCCTCTATCTATATAAATCGATCCGTCTGTCTGAACCAAACCTCTCAAACATTCCCTTATAAAGTCTTTATCTCTTAAGATCCAATCTGGTATTTCAACTTTTTGGTAGTATTTTGAACCTCCTTTAGCTTTCCAACCTAATAAATTTTCTAAATAATTAGAGTAACAAACAATATCAACAGAAGTCTTTTTAATGGAATTACAAACAAAAACCTTATTATCAGGTAGAAATTTCTGTAAAGATTCAAAAATGTGTTTATTCAGTTTTTGATACTTTGCGTCGCAAGTAACCCTTAACTTAACAGCTCTCCCATTCGAATTTGACAGATTTCCGTCACCGAGAGCCAGACCGACGATATACGCATGAAGTTTTTTATCACTACTTACACGCTTTTTCATTGTGCCGCGGGTGGGACTTGAACCCACACGATGTTGCCATCAATAGATTTTGAGTCTATCGCGTCTGCCATTCCGCCACCGCGGCAATTGTTTTATTATATTGAAAATAAACGAAAAATCAATCATAATTAGCATATGCAAATCAAAAAGGGTATTTATAGACATTTCAAGGGCAACGAATACCAGGTTTTTGGTGTAGGTCTACATTCTGAAACAAAAGAAGAGTTCGTAGTCTATCAAGCGCTTTATGGAGAGAGGAAAATCTGGATCAGACCAATCAAGATGTTTCTAGAGAAGATAGACAAACCCGAGATTGGTTATAAAGGACCACGTTTTACTCTAGTCAAACCTAACGATTGACAAAAATTACAATGCTGGTATTATGAGGATGGGGCAAGCGAAGAAGTGGTTGGCACTCACCCTCGTTCCGCCAACCACAATTCACTCCCAGGGGAGAGTAAGCTTTTACGTGGGGCTTCTCTCCCTTTCTTTATTTTCATGAAAACGGGTAAGCTAAAAATTTTGATTATCTTGGGGCCGACGGCGAGCGGCAAGAGCGACTTGGCAGTTGACTTGGCCTTAAAATTTAATGGCGAGGTGGTCTCGGCTGATTCAAGACAAGTTTATAAAAATTTAAATATTGGTACCGGCAAAATAACCAAAAAAGAAATGCGGGGAGTGCCTCATCACCTACTCGATGTGGCCAATCCTCGCCAAAAATTTACCGCCGCCGATTATACCCAGTTGGCTCATCGAGCAATTGAAAATATTATCCAGAAAAATAAATTACCTATTATCTGCGGCGGGACCGGCTTTTATATAGACGCTCTATTGGGTGCAAAACAAATACCAGCAGCACCACCAAACCTGGAGTTACGCCAGAAACTGGAGCCAGAATCGACCGAAAAACTTTTCGCCATACTCCAGAAACTCGACCCGGAAAGAGCCAAAAATATTGACTCCAAAAATCCAAGACGACTCGTGAGAGCGATCGAGATCTGCAAAGCTTTGGGCAAAGTACCAAAATTTGAATCAAGAAGTACGAATTATGAAGTATGTAAAATCGGAATCAAAATAGAGAATGAGGAATTAAAACAAAGAATAAATCTGAGATTAGCAAAAAGGCTTAAAAAGGGTATGGTCAGAGAAGCTAAGTGGCTCTACCAAAAAGGTGTTTCTTATAAGCGCCTGAGAGAATTGGGGCTCGAATACCGCCGCTTGGCAGATTTTTTGGAAGGCGAAATTTCTAAAAAGGAACTTACCGCCCTTTTAGAAAAAGAAATCTGGCAATACGCAAAACGCCAAATGACATGGTTTAAAAAAGATAAAAAAATTGTTTGGATTAAACCGGCCGAAATAAAATCTGCCCAAAAAGAAGTAAAGAAATTTTTAGGGAATTAGTGTATATTGAATTAGGGAGAAGTTCTAGATGAACATCATCAAAAACATTGCTGTTCGTCTTTGGTTGTACCCCACCATTTGCCTAATAGCGCTTGGCGTAATGGTGATGCTGCCAACAATATCGAAATTTAAACGCCACAACATCTCTTGGAGAGGGCGGGAGAAATGGCCATGCTAACCGCATGGCCATCCCATTTTTAGCGGGTCCAGCAGGACTCGAACCTGCAACCTCGGTTTTGGAGACCGATGTTTTACCATTGAAACTATAGACCCATAACTGGAATACTAGCAAAAATTCCCTTTTTCGGCGAATTTTTGAAACTCTAAGCTTTTAGCTTAAAGCTCTAAGCTATTTCTTAGGTTCCTTGAAAATTACTTCCTAATATTTTTACAAATCGATTATTTGATTCAAAACCCCGTTCCCACTAATCTTTACCTCAGAGACATGGAGTTCGGCTCCAGTCTCCAAATTTATTATCTTTAGGATAAAGTTGCCTGGTGATGATTTTAGAAAATACCTACCATCAACATCAACATGAGCCTTACCCACAACAACTGTAGGAAGAGCTTTTGGGTACAGATAGATCATCACCTTCATACCTGACGGTAAGCCATTTAACTTTCCCCAGAGCCTGGTAGGTGGTAAAAACAAACTCAAAACAACAACAGCAAAGGAGATTACGAAGGAAACGGAGGTTAATACAGATGGGTTGTAAAGCAACAGAAAACCAACAACTAACACTGACACGAATGAGAGGAAATCTAAAGTTCGCATGATAAATAAATCAAAAACTGGATGAAACTTTACATACTTCTGCTTAGCCTGCTGATTCCAATCAAATTGTTCTGGGTCCATCGGAATGTTGGGAGTTATAACATTATCGATTTCTTTTATTTCAAATTCCTCGCCTCGATATATATTTTGGTAAATCCCATCATCGTTGCCAGAAATATTTCTTGATGGAAATGAATAGTGGGTTTTGGCCGCGGTAATTTTAAACTTTCCTAAGCGATCCAAAAATCCGAAACGGCCATAAAGATCAGTTATCGCTTCCTCCACAACCTTATTCTCTGTAATATCGACAAGATTAACTATGGCCGGATCTATAGGCTGTTTGCTCTCACTATCATAAACTGTTCCCCAATACCTTCTTTTTGTTCTCAAGTGCAGCCAGACAAACAGGTTGCGCAACAACCCAGAAAAGAAGGCTATAACATCCGTAAAGTTACTCAGGCCTGGTGTAAGTGACGACCTTAAAGTTACAACTGCCAACGTAGATACAGTTGTAATAACCGGCCCGAGATAATTTTCCGACACCAAACCTAGAGTATTTTTAATCTCAGAAATAAGCTGGGCAATAATTCCCAACAAAACCCCAAGCCCCAAACTTGCGGTCAGATAAGCAACAGCCAAATTTGCATAATCAACAAAAGGCACGAAAACATCTGCATAAACTTTGTCTATTCTGGTTTCCCCATTAACAGCGCCACCAGACCGGGATGATGTATCCCTGTTTTCAACGACAACCTCTATTATAGGTTGATTTTCACCTCCAAACACTGGGGTAGTAGAAGTGGACTCGGTAACAGGCGGCGGTTCAACTGGCTCCACCACCACCGGCGGTGGCGTAACGACCGGCGAACCAACCACAACCATCATGCTAGCTTTTGCAGTAAGACCAGAATGCAGTGTTTCCAAGCTTATCTTGTAAACACCCGCCTCAGAAAACAAGCAGGTGTTTCTGGCAATGTATATATTTCTTCTGCTGTTTCTATAGGTTCTCTCCGGAACACCATCGGAGTCACAGTCAACAATGTGAGTATACCGACCAGCAACATTAGTTGTTGATTCAAACCGAAGACTCACTTTTGAGTTGATTGGTACTTCCAAAACTGGTAGCCAGATTTTTCTGCTCAGGGAACCTAAAATTGAAACCGAGAATGATTGATTGGTTGATTCAGGTGTAGACGAGGCAGTTCCGTGGCCCGGATTGGCCACCGGAGTATTCGGATTGCTTTTTGGTTCGTTTTGAGCTTGAGGTGGGGTTTCTTCTGGCTTTTTGTTCGTATTCTTTGGGGTCTCTGGGGTCACTGGTTCAATCTGGTTTGGGTTAGTTTGGGGTGGGGTACTTGTACTTATGTTTGTGTTATTGCGTCTACCTGAAGGCGGAGCAGTTGGTGCCTCCGACGATCCAGGTGCGGGAGCACTATCGGTTGTACCAGAAACCGGACTAGTAGTCGCACTATTACCATAAATATCATACACACCAACTTCAAATGTGTAGGAAGTTGATTCGGTAAGTCCAGTGAAGATCGCTGAAGTAGAAGAAGTGGCGGCAAAGTAATAATCGGTCGTTATATTATGAAAAACATAAGGGAGACTAGCGAGCGCGGTATCATCTGAAGCCCCAGAAATACTTATGGTCATGGTGTTGGTACCGGTATCGGCCACTGCCGCACTACCTGCGGTAGGTGCATTGTTCTCAAATCTCCAGTTAGTGTTGCCTCCCCCATCAGTAGAATTGGTACCAGCCGCTTCAATCACTGTGGCGTTGGAGTTATAGGAATCATTAACCGCAAGATAGCCTATGCTACGAGTACTTTGTGGGTCAATGTACCACGGGGAATCACTGATCGAACTCTCCAAAGTTAAAACGTTCCCAGAAGCTCCTCGCAAAGTTAAGGTGCCCTCAACTGTAGTTGTAGCACCAGCCTCAAAAATCAGAGTGTCAGCTGAAGAAACAACTTTATAAAGATTGTTGAAAGTAGTTGAATCGTTTACAGTCTGGCTTGATCCGTTCAAATGTACTGTCCCGGAATTGTGGTTAAAAGCACCTCCGGTTCGCGTGATATTGCCGCCAATAGTCGTTGTCGCCCCCGCTGCCGTAAATGTTCCGGCTGATTGAGTAAAATTATTACCAATAGTAAGTGGGCCAGAAGTGGCCGAAAAAGATCCGGAACCACTAATACTCATGTTTGAATACGAATACCCTTTGATTGTGTAGCTCGAGGTACCCCCATATTCTACAGTTGATCCAGATTGAAGTTGAGGATAGCTAGTGTTTGCTGTGACTGTCTCATTTCCGTCAAGTTTTAATGTGCCACCATTTTGAACAACCAGTGTCCCGGACGAACCATTCACGGTAAGATTGTTGCCATTTAGATCAAATGTACCAGAAGTTATGGTAAAGTCCTGACTCGCCGCATCCATGACCAAGGCAGATAATAGATTCACTTCGCCACTGCTTTTGTTTACAACAATATCAGCATTAAACAAAGATGTCGCCCCCGTAAGATCAAAATCTTGATTGGCAGAACCAGAAAAAGTTAGTTGACCAGTCCCGCCATCAAAGGTTGAAGCTACTGTCACGTCTCCTTGGGCTTCCATTATTCCAGTACCGTTGAGACCCCCATCAGTTAAATTTAGATCGCCAGTAACCACCAACGTATCTCCGGCGCTTATTGTCTTGAAAGTACCCGCGCCGCTTAAAGTTAAATTATGGAATGTTTGACTGCTATTTACATTGATCGTCATATTGCCGACGTTAAACACCGTAGTGCTGGCCGCATTGTAAGTACCGCCGGATATAACCACATTGTTAGTCCAAGTAAATGTCACGGTGCCTGTACCACCATTAAATGTTCCGGCGGCTTGTTGCCAAGCATCAAGCCCTCCAGCGGTCGATCCAAAAGTAAGATCGAAATTACTTGAATTTGATATAGGAATAGTCCCAACAAAATTAGCCGTGGTGCTTGCTCCAGAAAATGTAGCGGCGGCATTTATAACAATGCTATCAGAAGCGTCAGCTGCACTGTCCAGTCTAAAACCGGGACCGGTACCCCCGGCCACTGTCCAGGTTTGAGCGAGAGAATCATTGGCAAAATCGATATAAACACTGCCTCCGTCAAAATTTGCGGTTTGAACTATATCCCCATTGGCTTGTAAACTTCCCGGACTATGGATACCTCCATCGGTCAGATACAAAGTCCCATTTACAACCAAAGTGTCTCCTGTGCTAATAGTTTTATAAGTACCTCCACCATTAAAAGTAAGGTCGTGAAATGATTGGGTACTATTTACGTTGACTGTTATGTTGCCAGTACCAAAAACCGTGCTGCTGGCGGCATTGTAAGTTCCACCGGATATGGTAAAAGTACTACCCTGAGCAATCGTGACTGTGCCCGTACTACCATTGAATGTTCCGGCGGCTTGATGCCAAGTAAAAGATGAGCCGACCGTTCCAAACGTCAAATCATAAGCACTCGGATTTGAAAAAGGGATTATTCCAGAAAAAGAAGAGGTGGTAGTAGCTCCATAGAATGTTGCAGCCGCATTAATAACAACAGAGTCCGAAGCGTCCGAGGCACTGTTAAATCTCACTACCGGCGAGACACCTCCAGAAACCGTCCAAGTCTGAGCAAGAGAATCGTTGGCGAAATCTATAACTGCCGTTCCCCCATCAAATGTTGAGGCGGTACTTATGTCACCCCTTGCTTCTATAGTACCA
Organism: uncultured Candidatus Saccharibacteria bacterium; assembly: GCA_964630525.1. Taxonomy (GTDB): domain Bacteria; phylum Patescibacteriota; class Minisyncoccia; order Phycocordibacterales; family WO2-35-19; genus CAZVUY01. The sequence continues at coordinate 63,125 of CAZVUY010000002.1, read as the reverse complement.
GTGTTTACCCCTCCATCAGTTAAGGTAAGTGTGTTATCAACAATTAGAGTATCTCCAGAACTGATGGTTTTGAAGGTGCCCGCACCATTGAAAGTAAGGTTATAGAATGTTTGAGTAGTATTTATGTTTATTGTGTTGTTTCCACTCGTAAAAGTGGTTGTAGTAGCGGACACATAACTCCCTCCACTTACCGTAAAATTTCCCTGATATGTATTTGAGCCATTTCCTCCTCTAAAAGTTCCAGCTGACTGAGAAAAAGCACCGGTGACAATAAAATCCGTACCGTTTGCCTGAGTAATGGTTCCCGAATAAGTTGACGCCATGGTGAAGGAAGCGGTGGTAGTCGAAACGTCTAAAGTCATATCACAGTTTGTACAAGTATTATCAAAAGAAACTGTATCCGCAGCAGAGGGAACTTTAGAAGTAGACCAGTTGCCAGCCGTGCTGTAGAGACCATCACCAGCAAGACCTGTCCATACCAAAGCCGCATTGAATGCTTCTGCAGTTTCACCCCCGAAATCAAAAATTAAATGGTGGTTGCCAGCCTTTAGAGTCAAGTGACTAACCGTAGCTATCTCCTCACAATTCCAGTTCGGATAAAAAATAACATCTCCAGATAGCACCTGGACGCCCGTTGTCCTATCTTCATCGCCACACTTAAGAGAAGAGAACTCGTCGTCTTCTATTGTTGCTTTATCAGCTGGTGTGATGGTCAGATCAGAAGTCCCTACCGTAATAAAATCGACGTTCCAATACTCGCCTTGAGCAGGATGTGAGTGCACTGTTAAAACCTCGATATCTATGGTTGGATCGACCACCACCGGATAAGATGCTTGCTTAAGCCACCCACCATCCAACACAAGCCTTATACTGTCCCCGTCTACTTCATACATCATATCATTCCGTTCACCTTGAGCGTCGACCATAAACGGCGCCCTGATCGTAAACAGCTTAAAAAAAGCGTTCCCTGACTGCCCCTTTTTATAAAGAACTATTTCCTTATCTACAAACTTGTAATCAAAGTCAGACAAATTGACACTAAACAGGAAACTGCTCGGATGATTTTTGTCTGTTAGAATAATAGATTCTTTTAGACTTTTCTCTCCAATGTTATAAGTGAAGTCGGAAGATTCAAAAGCATTTTTATAAGAAACCGTGTTGCTAGCAACAATCATATCTAGCTCTGCTACACTTCCACTTATACCAAAGCGCAATCTTTCATCATGATTTACACTTCTGAGAGTAAGAAAATTGGTCGGGTTTTTGGAAAAGGTCATATCCATTCTTTTTTGAAAAAAGGATACTCCATCAAAATCATCAGCTGGAGTGGTAGTCAAAGTGGAAGTGGAAGCAGAAGCCGCGCTAGAAGTAGCAATGGCCGCAAGAACTTCTCCTGCTGGTTCAAGGTCAGTTAACTCTTCAATATCAATATTTTCTATAGACTCTTCTTTGGTTGGTATATCCTGGTCGCCGATAGCAGCTGGTTGAAGAGAATCGTGGAAACCGACAACACCCTGATCGGTAACAGATATAGCCGTGGTTGTCGCCAAAATATCGAGGATCGGCTGTATGCTTTTGTTTTGATCATTATCACCCGGAACGTTCTGATCACTTGGAGTTTCTGCTTCGCTTGTATTTTCGATATCAGTTTTTACATCTGTGTTAGTTTCCAAAAATGTCTCTTGATCTTCAGTTTGTACTATCTCGGAAGGGAGGTTGGCAGCCTGAGGCAAGATTTCTTGCTCAGTAATTTCCTCTGCCACAACAAGACTACCTATAGAATTTAGGCATAGCAAAAACAGAACGAGCAGGCAGGTCAAAAATTTTTGCGTTATTTTTCTCACGCAAACCAGGCTATTTAATATATATTAAATACTATTACCCGATGACAGTTAGGTAAAGAGAGAAAGTGTTTATTTCTTTGACTCCTTGAAAGTGACCCTTTTGCGGAGTTTTTTGGAGTATTTTTTGAGCTCGATTTTGCGCTCCACTTTTCGCTTATTTTTGCGAGTCCAATACACCTCTCCGGTGTCTTTGTTTACCAATTTGATTAGTTGATCCTGGCTCATACGAAATAATGAATATAATAACAGTAGGGCGAATAATATCAGGTATTAATGGTTTTTGCAAATCTAGCCATCAAGTCTTTGGTGACCGGACCAACCGCTCCATTTCCAACAGAAAAATCATCGATTTTAACAATCGGCACGATATCTTTGAACGAAGAGGTGATGAAAACTTCATCCGCTGTCTTCAATTCATCTTGATAAACCAAGCGTCTTTCAAACGTGTAGCCGGCCTGCTCAGCTAACTCACCAACCACTTTGAGAGTGATACCCTTCAATACATTTTCAGCTGGAGTAATGATCGCACCATCCTTGACCAGACAAATGTTGCTGGTGGCGCACTCCAAAACTTCCCCGTCATTGACATAGAGTACCTCAACCGCTTTTTCTTCTTTGCGCCAATTTTGGAGACTGACCGCTCTTATATAATTGGTGGTCTTGTGCTCTGGCATTTCGCGCAAATGATTGTAAGTGAGTAGCTTGGCCCCGTCTTCATAATATTCCTTTGGTAAAGATTCCCATTTTTCAGCTGTAATGTAAAAAGTAGGAGTTTCAAAAACATATTCAATACCTCCGACAGTAGAACCACCGGTCAAAATCAGACGCACGTTGGCTCGCTCTTTGAGATTAGACCTCTCCAAAATATCTTTGATCTTTTTTTCACAAGTCTCTTCGGTGATCGGGATATTGAGATCAAGTGCATGAGCCCCGTCGCTAAACCTGGCCCAATGATCGGCAAAGCGAAACGGCTGACCGTTTAAGGCGGCGAGTCCATCATAAATACCATAACCTCTCAAGAGGCCGATATCCAAAACGCTCACCTTAGCCTCTTCGAGCGGTACCACCTGTCCATTTAGAAAGCAATACTGGGTCATAATAGTCTTTTAACTATACCATTAAACTTCTCTCCTCTGTCAAACTCGTTTTTGAACTTCTCAAAACTTTTGGCTCCTGGAGAAAATACCAGTGTCCCAACTCGCCCCATTTTTTCAAGAGCAAAATCAAAACACTCTTCAAGGTTTTGAAACTCATTAAACTTGTCCCACCCTAAGCCTGATTTCATTTTTTCCGTAGCGCTACCAGAGAGAAAAACCAAATTTTCCGAACCCAAATTTGATTTTACAAATTCAGCCCAATCTTTAAAGTCGAGTTCTTTGTCAGTGCCCCCGACGATGAAAAAGGTATCCTGACTCTTAAACCTTTGAGCGGCCGAAATGAAAGCTTCGGGTGAAGTCGAAGCGGTATCGTTGTAGATCTTTAGCCCACCCCTATCATAAACAAGCTCCTGTCGCCACTTTATCCCAGGTAAATTTTCTGCTGCAGAAAGTATCTGCTCTGGTTTGATACCAAGAGCCAGGCAAGCTACTCCCGCCATCATAAAATTTTTAAGATTATGCTCACCAAATTTCAAAGAAAACGCTTCTTTGTCAAATCCTAAGATATTTAAATCGGAAGAAAAAAGTACTTTTGATTTCGGTTTTTGGTCTAAGAAAAAATCTGTCCAACTGTTTTCTTTGTTTAACACAAGAAAGTCGCTTTCTTTTTGATTTTTAAAAATATTTGCCTTAGCTAAGGCATAGCCCTCCATTGTTTTGTGTCTCGCAAGGTGGTCTTGGTAAAGATTGGTAATGACCGCCACATGCGGAGCCATGCTCGAATCGCCGAATATTTCGAGCTGGAAAGAAGGTGTCTCTACAACTGCAATAGTTTCTTTGTCACAATTTGCTATTTCAGAGAGAAATGGTTTTTCCGGATCATTACCCACCACTCTCGCCCTCTCGCCAGCGCCATTTAATATATGCGCGATCCAATTTGTAGTCGTCGTCTTACCTCTAGTGCCCGTGATACCAACTGTCGTTTTACAAGAAGTAAATTTATAAAACAGAGTAAGTTCATTCTCTATCGGCTTGCCTGCCTCTCGCGCAATTTGTACAAATTTGTTATCGGCTGGTACATCAGGATTTATAACCAAAATATCAGTGTTCAGAAAATCTGCTTCTCTATGTTCGCCTAAAACAAAATTAATTCTGTTTTTGAGATCAGCCAATTTTTCGAGCGAAATACTCAAATACTCAGCTGACTTCATATCTGTAATCGTAAGTCGCGCACCCCTATCAACCAAAAACCTGGCAGTAGCCACCCCGCCCCCTAAAATCCCTAGCCCCATCAACAAAATTTTTTTGTCTTTTAGATTCATACCATAAATATGATACATAAAAATAGGCATAAAAAAAGGATGGGCACCATCTCTGGAGCCCATCACGATCACCGATTCACTACAAGAACAAGGTTGCGACCAGCTTTTTCCTCTGGTGTTTTACCTCGCCGATAGCTATGCCAGAGATAATCTTTTTTGTCTCTGTCTGTTAAAGTGTCGATGAAGTCAGTTACAACTCCACCAAAACCTCGGTTCCTGAATTGCTCAGCAATCAGGTGCTTTAAATAAACAACATCACCATGCACCGCTGAACAGTTCGGTACATCAGTGAAAATATGCTTGGCTAGAGCAGGATGATAGTACCGTTCAATCCCACATGTTACAAAAATCTGTGACCAAGAACAGCGACGAACCATCATTTCCTTAACTATAGAATCTACAACGGTGCCAGGATTCCTTGCGGGTTGCCCTTCGATAAAATGGGATAGGTCGACAAGCGACTTTGCTCCAGCATGAGCCATTATCACGTTCTTCGTAGTCGGACAGTAGGTAATAATGGTCGGGCAATCTGCACTTGCGATCGCACCTGCCGAGCCACGTGATAACACCATAGCATCTGCGCAAACTCCCATCATCACTTGTAGACCACAGGCTCCATTCATTACTGACTCTGTAAAACCAGTTTCTGTAACCAGCCTAGCATTACACTCAGTTGGTTTAGGAAAAAAAAGTTTTGTAAACCCATACTTCTCCCCCAATCTACTGAGTGCGAAATGTAGCCCCTGATCAGCGTTATACCCATTTCGAAGACGGCTCGGATTCCAGTCTCCTGTTTTCTTTCCAAAGAGCAAGACTCTTGGGCCTTCAAGACCAAATGGTCGAAAGGTTATAGTTGGTTCCACGAACCACCTCCTATCTTTGTTTATATCAGTATTTGGTGGTAATATCAATGATTCTTATGGACGTCTTAAATAAAAAAAGTTACCACTTCATCGGCATCGGAGGGATCGGGGTATCGGCGATTGCCAGGATGATGCAGATGCGAGGAAAAAAGGTCAGCGGTTCGGACAATTCGCAGTCGGAAATAACTGATGATCTTAAAAATTTAGGGATTGAGATAAAAATCGGCCAACAAGCAGAAAACATACCTGCAGACACTGAAGTGGTAGTTTATACAGTCGCAATACCAGAGGATAATCCAGAAATGCAAGGAGCAAGGACTAGAGAACAAAACGGGAAAAATATTTGTATCTCCTACCCCCAATTTTTAGGCGAGCTTTCTAAAAACATGTTTACGATCGCCGTATCCGGCACTCACGGCAAGACGACCACCACAGCCATGATCGGCCACATCATGGAAAAAGCTCGGCTTGACCCGACCATCATTGTTGGCTCAAAAATGCTGGGCGAAGATGGCAAATACAGCAATTTCCATGCGGGCAAAAGCCAGTATCTGGTGGTCGAGGCGTGTGAGTATAAGAGATCTTTTCTAAATCTGCACCCGTCAATTTTGGTTATCACCAATATCGAAGCCGATCACTTGGACTATTATAAAGATTTGGAAGATATCAAAAGTGCTTTTCAGGAAATCGAAGCAAAAGTACCTAAAGACGGCTTTGTTATAAAAGAAAGCGAGTATAAAAATGTAATAGCAGATTTTAGTTTACTGGTACCCGGCAAGCATAATATTTTAAACGCCCAAGCAGCTATAAAAACAGTCGAGAAACTTGGGATCCCAAACGAAAAAGCCAAAGAATTTTTGAAGGATTTTAAAGGCACCTGGAGAAGGCAGGAGTATAAGGGAGAAAAAAACGGGAATGTTTATTATGACGACTATGCTCATCATCCGACAGAAATCAGGGCCACTCTTAGTGCTTTGAAAGAAAAGCATCCGGACAAAAAAATTGTAGCGATATTTGAACCACATCAACAAAGCAGAACCAAGCTAATGTTTAACGATTTTGTAGATTCGCTCAAAATAGCTGACCAAGCTTTCATAGCCCCAATATTTATCACTAGAGAGATTGATGACGGAAAGACAACCAATCAAAGTTTGGCAGAGACTATCAATAAATATATACCAACTAAAGCAGTTGATAATGTGGGGGAATTAAAAAAAGAACTGGAAACAATAATCGCACATCAAAAACTCTGTGTCGTACTTATGGGTGCTGGCAACATTTACAAATGGACGGAACAATTACTCAATAATGAATAGTGGATGAAATTGTTGTTTTTCGAAAATTATTTAGCCTTTATTAGAAACAGTCTCGACACCCAGATGTTTAGAAACCTATGGGCCGAGGTTGATGGAATCAAAAAGGACCTGACCGAGGACGGCAATCTCTCCTGTGCTTTGTTTGTCTCTTCCCTACTTGGGATATTCAAATTAATCAAGGAGCCGCACGCCACTGTCGATGGAACTTTGAGAGATTTGGCAGAAACTGGTTGGCAGGAAATCAAGGAGCCAAGAGTTGGTTGTATTTTGGTCTGGGCCAAAATAGACTTTAGAGAAAACTTGGGTGAGCACAGGCATATCGGATTTTATGTCGGAAACAACAGAGCAGTCAGCAACGACTCCAAAGAAGGTTGCCCCAGAGAACATGGTTACCTTTTTGATGGCAGTCGGCAGATCGAAAAAATTTTTTGGCATCCCAAACTGGAATCATAGAAATACAAAAAGGGCTCCACTAAAGGAGCCCTTCCTCTTCCTTATCATTTTTTCCTTTCCCGCGGTTGGGGACCCCCTATCATCGAAAAAAACAATCCAATGATAGCTATCCCGACCACCACCAACCCAACGAGGAACGCTGGATTTTTGCTTATTTTTTCCCAAAGCATATCTGGATTTAGTGTATTGCCAAAAAACCAAAAAGGCAACTATAGAGCTTTTGTTTTTTAATAATTGGTGTATTATTGTTTTTAGGAGGTCAGACGGGCAAGACCGGACCGGTTGCCCGAAAGACCGGGGACAATAAGGAGAAGCTTGGGAGGACGCGCAATCCCCCTTGTTAACTTATTGTCCCCTCCCGCGATTTTGGTTGGCTGTGTTGCTGTGGATTCTCCCTCTCGTAGCCCGCCTCTGTGAACAGGGGCGGGCACTTTTTATGATTTGAAACAAAAGTTTTAGACAGGTAGAAAAAAACCAAATAATCTGCTAAACTCCTTCTGTAAAATATTGCGTCGGTGGTAGAGTGGTCAATTACAACAGACTGTAAATCTGTCGCCCATCGGGCTACGGGGGTTCGAATCCCTCCCGGCGCACAAAATGAATCCCCGAAAGGGGTTTTCATTTTGTGCGCCGGAGCAAAGCAACTGCTTGCTTTGCGTGAGGGATTCGAACGGCGGAATGTGAAATTTTTAGCAAAAAATTTCCATGAGCCGGTGCCCAGACCAAAATTTTTTGACTGAAAAAATTTTGAGTCGAGGGAGAAATTCCCTCCCGGCGCACCATTTTAGATAAAAGTAAAGGGCCGTCCGTTAGGAAAGCCCAGTGGTTCAAAAAGTTTCCGGCATCTTTCTTTTTCAAGAGAAAGACTTGTCCTCGGTAAGGGTGGTATCTCATTGTCGACTCCCTCAAGACCGAAACCTTGAAATCCAAATCTCCCACCTATTCTGCGCATCACCAAGTAAGCTTTCAACCCACGCAAACGGAGTCGAACCGTTCACCCAAACTTCCCTCGCGAAAAGCTGAGTCCCTAGCAAGGCTCGCCCTTGTTTTGGCACCAAGACATGTTAATTGAACCAACGGTAAACTATCATACAGATTTTTTGAGGTCAAGCTATTTGTATTAAGTAAGTTCCAACATCGTACCAGACGGCGCATCAAAGTTTGAAAAAAGTTTAAATAATGCTATTTTACGAAACAGAGAGGAGTTCTGATGCCTACAGTTTGGATCCTGCGTTGGATAAGATGGGTGAGTGCAACAGAAACAGAAGAAGATGGATTCTCCCTTCACGAAACAGAGAAACACGCCAATTATTTTGCCCAGCGTCACAGACAAAGCCTGCCAGCAATACTTCCACGAGAGTACTCTATGCCCTATGGAGATCCTTACACTGAAAAAGTGGACCAGGGGACTTATGAACAGGTAAGATCCGCTGACAGTACTTTTGGAATCAGGTGCGATACGCGATTTGCAAACGACCGAAAAACTTGGGTCGCAAGAAGCAACGTTGCGCCCAAATTCAACCCGATCCGCCCCAGTGAATAACTATGGGGGCGGATCTCTTTTTATTCCAACTTTTTATTTTTACTCAACCCCAACCGGAGTCTCGAGAAGAGAAGCTTCGATGATCGCGCCACGGCGGCCTTTCTTCACATCAAACACAAGCTCGCGAGCTTCAGCTTTAGACGAGTTATTTTTCATTGATACCGAAACTGTACCACCCTTCAAAATACCTTTGCTGATGATGAGCGAAGCAATCGGATTCAATATTTTATTCTGGATCAAGCGTTTGAGTGGTCGAGCGCCGTATTGTGGTGAATAACCTTCTTTGGCCAAATATTCATAAGCCTCATCGGTCAGCTCGAGAGCGATTTCTTTGACCGAGAGACGTTCCTTCACTAGCTCCACCTGAATCCTTACAATCTCCCTGATCGCTTCGAACGGCAAAACGTCGAAGATGATAATGTCGTCAAGACGATTGAGAAATTCGGGACTAAAATAATCCTTCATTGTTTCGAGCACTTTCGACTTGATGTCATTGTAAGCATGGCCATCCTCGCTACGATCACCGAAACCAAGCTTCTCCATTTTGTCGATATATTGCGCCCCAATGTTGGAAGTCATGACGATAATGGTATTTTTAAAGTTGACCGTCCGACCCTTTGAGTCCGTCAGGCGACCATTGTCCAAGACTTGCAGGAGCACGTTGAAAACTTCCGGATGCGCTTTTTCAATCTCGTCAAAGAGAACGATCGAATACGGTCGGTGGCGCACCATTTCGGTAAGTCCTCCACCTTCATCAAACCCTACATAGCCCGGTGGCGCCCCGATCAGTTTGGAGATTGCATGTTTCTCCATAAACTCCGACATATCGACTCGGATCAGCGCTTTTTCGTCGTTGAACATAAATTCGGCCAAAGCTTTGGTCAGCTCGGTTTTGCCCACCCCAGTCGGACCCAGGAAAATAAATGAGCCGATCGGTTTGTTTGGATCAGAAATACCAGCTCGGGAACGCTTGATCGTGTCAGAAATCTTTTTGACCGCTTCGTCCTGACCAACCACTCGTTTGCGGAGCTCATCTTCCATCCGATTGAGCTTCTCCGCCTCTTCTTCCAGCATTCTGGATACTGGAATACCGGTCCACTTGGCTACGATACCCGCAATATCATTTTCGGTGATTTCTTCTTTTAGAATACGGCGCGAGCTTTGAAGCTTCTTGAGTTTTTTCATGTTAGTTTCAAGCTCTTTCTCCAAACCGGGAATTCTGCCATAACGGATCTCTGCCGCCTTACCCAAATCTACCTGTGCCTCAGCTGACTCAGCTTCCAAGCGAGCAGATTCTAGTTCTTTTTTGATTCGTTTGATCTCACCCACCGCTTCTTTTTCATTTTTCCATTTGAGATCTATTTCGGCAGTTTTTTCTTTCAAATCAGCGATCTCTTTCTCTATCTCTTGAAGCCTAGTTTTAACCTTGCTGTTTTTGGTTTCAGCCTGTTTTTCTTTCTTGAGAGCTTCGCGTTCTATTTCAAGCTTTACAATTTTTGAATTGGTCTCTTGCAAAACAGTTGGCATATTTTCAAGCGAAATTTTCAAGTGACTAGCCGCCTCATCGATCAGATCTACTGCCTTATCAGGCAAAAATCGATCGGCAATATAGCGAGAGGAGAGGTTGACCGCTGCCTTGATCGCGTCGTCAGTGATGTGGACACCATGATAGAGCTCATACTTTTCTTTGAGCCCACGCAAAATAGTGATCGCATCATCGGTCGATGGCTCATTCACATAAACCGGTTGGAAGCGCCTAGTCAGGGCCGGATCTTTTTCGATATGTTTTTGATACTCTTTGAGAGTAGTGGCTCCGATCGCTCGTAATTCACCACGCGCTAGTGGTGGTTTCAAAATATTGGAAGCATCGAGCGAACCTTCGGCACTGCCAGCTCCAACGATAGTGTGTATTTCGTCGATGAAGAGAATGATCTTGCCTTCTGATTTTTCAATCTCCTTTATTATGTTTTTCAATCTTTCTTCAAATTCACCGCGATACTTGGTACCTGCCACCAAAAGACCGAGGTCGAGAGAAACCACTTCTTTGTCTTTCAGCGACTCAGGAGCATTCTGAGACACCATCCGCAAAGCCAGACCCTCAGCGATCGCCGTCTTACCAACACCAGCTTCACCGATCAGGATCGGATTGTTCTTGGTGCGGCGCGAAAGGATCTGGATAATGCGTGAGATCTCCTCATCGCGACCAATCACCGGGTCAAGTTTGTTTTCGCGCGCCATCTTAGTGAGTGAGCGCGTATATTTGACGAGATTTTTATTTTTTTGAGCTACTTTGTGATCGGTTCCTTTGCCTTGTCTAATTTCTTGGATTAAGAAAAGAACTTTCTCTTTTTCAATCTTGAAACGGGATAGCATATCTTTGGCTGGACTTGCTACATCTAAGCAGGAAATAAAAAGGTGTTCGGTTGAGACGAATTCATCGCCCATATTGGCCGCCACCTTGGAAGAATATTCGATAATATGAGCGAGCTCAGGGGTCAGATAAATCTGGTAAGAAGGGGTAGCGGTATTTCCAGTGACCCCGCTTTCAATAGCCTCGAGCAAAGAGTCAGTGAGCAGAATAGTATCCACATCCATCCTTTCAAGAATAGAAAGAACCATGCTCTCCTCCTGCATGATAAGAGCCGTCAAAAGATGAAGCGGGCCAACATGATTTTGACCTCTTTCGATAACAAGTTCGTGAGCCTTACGGATCACCTCTTTGGCTTTGGTTGTAAAATGGTTAAATGGCGTCATAGACACTTAATTATAGCATGATTTTTGATAAAAAGCACGCTTTACCAAACATTTAGAAACTAATTAACTAGCTCAGGGAGGGCTTTGGGTATGGCGTTTTTAACAATATTTGACGGTGCATAGGAGTAGGTTTTATCCCCTTCTTTGATTCCCAACTGCAGGCCTACTATTTCACCGGAGAGATTGAGGGCTGGGCTACCGGCATAATCGCGCAATATCGCAATGTCAGAATCGATGAGAGAAACCGTCTTCTTGTCAGGTGCAATATTGAGCTGCCTAACCCGACCGATCGAAACCGCATTGGATTCCCGCCCGTTAACAGCGATGAGGGTTTGACCGATTTTGAGAGTGTCAGAATTGCCAAAAACAGCGGGATAAAATACATATTTTGAGTTGTCATTCTTGGGGATACTCGTCTTTATGAAAATAAGGCCGTTAGTTTCGTCTTTGTAGACTTTGCCGATCGGGTAAATCTTGCCATCATGGAAGACCATTTCATAGAAGACTGTCGAGCTGTAACTACCGAGGTCGAAGACCACAGTACCATCTTGAGAAACAACAAGACCCATAGCAACGAATAGCTGACTACCGTCGGCGGCTGAGGTCTTGAGTCGAACGATTGATTTTTCGTTCTTAGCAATAGAATCGAGTACTCGATCCTCCTCATTCACCACAACAGTAGTGACCACTTTCTCTGGTTGGCCCGGCTCAGTGACTACCCGCTCGATGGTTTTTTCCACTACCCGATTGATGGTTTGGGTCACCTCGACTGGTGCTTCCTGAAGCAAAGTAAAAGTGATGATCCCAGTACCGATCGAGGTGATAAACGAGACCAGCAGCGTGAGCAGCAAAAGTTGATGTTTGGTGAGATCTTCCATTTGCTCTAAATATTAACAAAAAAAATATTTGTAAACAAGCAATCTATAGTTTAGAAGCAAAAAACAAATAAAATTTTCAAAAGCGGCAGATAAATCCCGCTTGTTGAAAATTTTATTTCCCCTTGTTTCTTATTTATTTAAAATTTTTTTGAGAGCAGAGATAAAACGATCTAACTCAGCTTTAGTAGTTGAACGCCCCAATGTAATACGGAGAGAACTGTTCTTGCATTCTGGTTTGCCCAATGATTCGACCACATAAGAACCGTTCTCCAGATTCAAGGAATGGCAGGCTGACGCCGCCGAGACAGCGAAGCCGGCGAGATCAAGCTTGATCACCAAAAATTCCGAATCTTGCCCAGGGAAACAAAGGTTTAGGTTATTAGGCAAACGATCAGCGACCGAACCGTTGAGCGACACCTCTGGCCATTCGTCTAAAATTTTTTTGATTGCATAGTCACGCAACTTTTTTAGTCTGGTAGTTTCTGTTTTTCTTTTTCCAACTGCTATTTCAAGTGCTTTCGCCAGGCCGCAAACAGCCGGCACATTTTCAGTACCAGGTCGCAACCCCCCTTCTTGGCCACCACCAAAAATAATTGGGGAAAGTTCGGTCCCGTGCTTTACCACCAATACCCCTGCCCCCCTAGGACCGTGCATTTTGATACCATCAATCACCAAGAGGTCAGCTTTTAGTCTTTCTACCGACACATCCTCAAAAAGCACGCTCTGGCTTGCATCGACAAGCAGATACGGATAGGTCGCTACAGACAAATTTGAAGATTTTTTAAATTCCCTCAGTACTCTGGCGATTTTCAAAATTGGCTCGATCACTCCCAATTCATTGTTAGCATGCTGGATAGCAACTAAGACAGTGTTGGTTTTTAGTTCTTTTTTCACCGAATCAGGATTGATAAAACCTTCTTTGTCTGGTGTGAGAAAACTAACTTCTATTCTCCCCTCTTTCAACAAAAACTTGATCGGCTCCAAAACTGCCGGGTGTTCGATCGTAGAAGTGATGATGTGTGGCAAGTCGCCAGAGAATACCTTTTGTTTTTCTGCAGTCTGCACAACCCCAAAAATTGCCAGATTTAAAGCCTCAGTACCGCCGCTGGTAAAAAAAATTTCACTGGCTCGGCAATGCAAAATCTGGGCTATTTTGAATCTGGCCTCTCTCTGCGCCTCTTTGGCCTCATCGCCAAATTGGTGTAAGGACGATGGATTGGCCCAAAAATACTCCTCGGCTTTTACTACTGTCTTCAAAACCGCCCCATCAATAGGAGTGGTAGAAGCGTAATCCAAAAACACTCTTTTTTTAGACTTTTTCTTTTTTTCTTTCATCCTCTGGATAATAACACAATTTAGTGTATAATATGCGACAATGTCAACTCAAAGTACCACCATCCCCCGTCCGCCCGTAATAGTCGTCATGGGACATATAGACCATGGCAAATCCACCCTGCTCGACTATATCCGCAAAACCAACATTACTGCCAAAGAAGCGGGTGGTATCACCCAACACGTAAGTGCCTATGAAGTCCAGTTGGAGTTTGGTGACAAGCAAGAAAAAAGGAAAATGACTTTCCTCGACACTCCAGGTCACGAGGCTTTTTGTACCATCCGCGAAAGGGGGGCTCGGATCGCAGACATGGCGGTACTGGTGGTAGCCGCCGACGACGGTGTCAAACCGCAAACAGTAGAAGCTTTGAAATGTATTGAGATGGACCATTTACCATTTATCGTAGCAATCAACAAAATCGACAAAGCTGGCCAAAACATAGACAAGGTCAAACAGAGTTTAGCCGAGCATGGTGTCTTGCTTGAAGGTTGGGGTGGGACCATACCTTTTGTACCGATCTCAGCTAAAACCGGAGAGGGAGTAATCGAACTGATCGAAATGATCGCTCTACAGGTAGACATGGAAGAACTAAAAGGTGATCCGGAAGCAAAAGCCGAGGGTTTCGTGATTGAGAGTAACCTGAGTCCAAAACAAGGTATTGCCGCTACCCTGATCATCAAAAACGGCACCTTGAATATCGGTGATTTCATTGCGAGCGCCGGCGCTTACACACCTGTCCGTTCTATCCAAGATTTTCAGGGAGAAAATATAACAGAAGCTACTTTTTCAAGCCCAGTGAAAATAGCGGGCTGGGATCAAATACCGATAGTCGGCAATCCATTCCAAACTTTTGCCACAAAAGAGTCGGCGATCGAATACACCAAAACCAACACAGTCAAAGTGGCAAGTGGCTGGGGCGGCAATGTGCCAGAAGGCTGCACCTGTATCACCCTTATCCTCAAGGCCGATACCATGGGTTCTCTAGAAGCCGTAGAGCACGAACTGAAAAAACTCGACTCCGATAAGGTCATGGTTAGGATAGTCAGCAAAGGAATCGGAGCGGTCAGCGAAAGTGACATCAAAACAGCTAATATAAAGAAAAGTTTGATAATTGGTTTTAATGTCGCTACCGCCAAAGGGACAGATCAACTCGCTCTCCGAGAAAACATTGAGATCAAAAACTTCAATATCATTTACGAACTGATTGATTACCTAAAAACAAGGATCGAGGAAGCGACTCCGCTAACCAAAGTTGAGACCATGACCGGCTCGGCCAAAATAATCCGCACCTTCAGTAAAAATAAAGACAAGCAAGTGATCGGCGGCAAAACCGAAACAGGAGAAATAAAATCGGGCAACACTGTCCAAGTTTTCCGACGAGACGCCATGCTTGGTGAAGGCAAAATCAAAGAAATCCAAAGCCAAAAAATCAAGACCAGCTCAGTAAAAGAAGGTGATGAGTTTGGAATGTTGATTGAGTCAAAAATCGAGATCGTACCAGGCGACTACTTAAAAGCAATTTCCCTGGTTGAACAAAAATAACTCGCTTAGAACTATTTTTGTGTAGTCTCCCAAACAATATGCGCCAACCAACTAAATACAAAGATGAGAAACTAGCTTCCCTACTTGGTCAATTTGCTGCCCAATATTTCTTAGTTGAAGCAAACAAGGATTCACTGATAACTATCACCAAAGTTGAAGTCGGCAACAGAGGCAAGTACGCTACGATTTTTTTCACTGCCTTACCGCAAGAAAAAGAACAGGCTGCCTTGGAATTTGCCAAACGTCGCACCAGAGACTTCCGCCGTTATGTGATGGACAAAAAATCTATCGGCTTTGTACCAAAGATCAACTTCGCCATCGACCTCGGCGAACACAACCGTCAACGCATAGATGAGCTCCTAAACGAAGCTGGTCTTTAATTTTTTGTGCCCGGGGTGGGACTTGAACCCACAAGCCGTGAGGCCGCCGATTTTAAGTCGACTGCGTATACCGATTCCGCCACCCGGGCAATTTATCGCCCCTAAAAATCAGTTTGAGACGATGGAGACCTAGGGCGGAATCGAACCGCCGTATAAGAGTTTTGCAGACTCTTGCCTTACCACTTGGCGACTAGGTCAAACAAATTTAGCTTACCATAAAAATTGTTATATGGTATATTCTTATTCATAAATACCCGCCCGTAGCTCAGTTGGTAGAGCGGCTCCCTCTTAAGGAGATTGTCGTAGGTTCGACTCCTACCGGGCGGACAAGTCAAAAAATAAATTAATTTTTCGGACTTAAAGCTGGGGTGGCGGAATTGGTATACGCGCTAGTCTTAGGAACTAGTTCCCTTGTGGATTAGGAGTTCAAGTCTCCTCCCCAGCACAAAATGAGCCTAGCGAATTTTTATGCTAGGGAGGGTCTAGCTTTTTTAATTTAAAAAAGCGTAAGACTGACTTGAAAGGCGGAGGCTGACGAGCCGAGCCGGGGTCGAGCAAAAATTTAGCAAAATTTTATGCGTGACCAAGTCTCCTCCCCAGCACACTTCGACAAGCTCAGTGTAAACCAAATGCAAAATCCGCCTTTTTGGGGCGGATTTTGCATTTTATCGCGGCACAATAAAGTGCCGAGAGACCTTCGTTCTCATAAGCCGAATTCTGTTTACCCTGAGTTTATCGAAGGGTTTCGATACTCTCAGTAACAATAATTTATCTGTCTCGTCTGTTACCAGACGGATCAAGCGTCACTCCTCGGCAATTTCTGCCGGGCACGGACTTGCATCGAGGTAAGAGTTTAGCCGTTTCACTTCTACCTTTCGATAGAACTAATCCTTGCGGATTTCTCTCCCCTTTCGAAAAGAGACGTCTCTGCTCGCATCTCGCGCCTCACGGCGGATGGGTGTTACCCACTACCCTTTCCAATTTTGCCCACCGAAGCGAACAAAATTGGTCGATGTTCGGACTTTCCTCTCCGACTATAAACGTCGGAGTAATTGTTCGGAACGACGATCTACTCCCATTATATTCTATTGACTTTTACTTTGCAAGTGTGATATAATTCGTTCGGAATCGGCTTTAGCCGAAATAGAAATTTGAAAAGAGGTAAGATGAGTATATATGATTTGTCCGATCCACCTCCTCCGTTACCAAATGGAAACGGAGATCCGACCCCTCCACAAAATAAATGGGGGACTTTAGGAAAACAACTACCTATAGGGTTTTCCATTTTGTATGTTCTCCTTTTGCTAGTCTCGCTGATAAAGCAACTGGCGATTGGAGGCATTCACTGGTGGGTAGTCGTCGTTGGTGTGGCTACATGGCATTTTGGGATTATGAGCATCCACGTAATCAGAGAGTACGAGAGAGCCGTTCTGGTTTTCTTTGGACTCATTCTGAAAGAATGGGGCTCCGGTCCTCACTTTGCTTTGTGGCCATTCTATTACGTACGCAGAGCAACAAGAAACTCCGTACAAGTCGATTTTGGAACCATAGACGAAAAAAGCAAAGGAGATATTGAGCGTGCCAAAAAAGCAGAGCTCTCTGTTTCCTGGTACGTCATGGAAGAACCGGTGCGGATAAACTGGGGGGATATGCGTTCCCTCGGGCTTCCCGATGATGAGTGTAAAGCTTATGCGAATGACCCGTACGCCCTCACCCTAACCACCGATCCACACTTATACTTCAGGGTCAGAATTTCTAACCTTCAAACTCTGATTGAGGAGATTGGTGGATTAGATGAAGCGATGGAGCGTATAAAGGATGTATGCATCCGTACTCTCTCTGAATATGCGGGTCAAACCTTTGTCGCTAAAGCAAGGAAAGAACTTGCCTCGCTTAGTGAGAAAATGAAGGAAAGAGTGGAGGATCTTGTTGGTGACCCAGAGGCTGTATCCAGAGCACGAGTTTCAGGCAAACGCATTCCCCGCTCTTGGGGACTCGACATTGAGGAAGTTGGCATTAAAGATGTTGGGACGCCTTACGACACCAATAAAGCAACTGCACTGAGAGGTGCAGCCATAGCAAAAGCAGACGGCGATGCCCAAGCTACAATTCGCACAGCACAAGCAAGCCGAATAAAGCTCGAGGAGGAGGGTCAAGGCCAAGCATCGGCTACTCGTACAAAAGCTGATGCAGAACGGCATCGCTTAACACAAGAAGGTGCTGGTGTGGCAGAGGCTTTGGAACTGCAACGGATAGCCCAAGCGCTTGGGTTTAGACATCTAGCAGACGCTTCAAACCCTGAGACTGCAGCCCTATTATTGAGACTTGAGGCCTTTGAGAGAGCGGTAAAGGAAGGTAACGTGACCATCCTTCCCATAGACCAATCTATACTAACATCTGTCTTGAGCTTAAAAGAAACTTTGATGGCAACCAAGCCTCCGGGTTCAAACTAAGCTTTGCCATGTTAACAAGCCGCACCAGACCAACTGGGAGCGGCTTGATTTTTTATTTAAATATGCTATAGTTAAGAGTAGGAGAACTTTACAATGGAATTCTGGGGAGCCTTAGGTTTCATCTTTCTTCTCTTTGTATTTGGTTTTATGTACAAAAGAGAAGAGTTTTTTGGGGGCGGAGACAGGAAGATTGATCCTTACAAAAAGCAGACTCCTGCTCAAGAACCCCCTCAACAACAACCGCGAACTACCCTACCACCACAACAAGCAAAAAGTGGGGGGTCGTCCAAAAATTTACCAGTCAAATGGTTGGTAGCAACGCCGGTAGTAATTTGCCTCGCATTCGCGGGTTATTACTTCTGGACCAGGGACAATAAGCAGTACCTACAAAGACCAGTAGTAGCACAGGCCACTCGCGTTCCTCTTGAAGTGGCGCGGCGAGTGGTCTGTGAGTGTGAGACCAACTGCCAACAATTCGAGAAGGGTAAGGATGGGAACTTTGTCCTAGATGACAAGGGAAACAAAATCCCAACTCGGAACAAAGGCATTCCCTCCAAGGGAATCAAACCTTCCGATGCTTTCGGGAAGTACCAATTCCGGGAAATGCATCGCAAGCCCGCTCTCGATCTCGGTTTCGACCTGAATACTGAGGAGGGACAGGATCGATACTTCTCGTACTTGTACGAGAAAGAAGATTTTGGTCCCTGGGACCACGACGAGCAGTTTGGCGGCGGCCGGGCCTGCTGGGGGCCAAAACTTATGGCTCTCGGTTATAGTCCAGACACGAAGGTGCCACCCTCCTCTAGAAAAGAAGAGGTGGCTTCGAAAGACGGAGAGTGGAGCCCGGTCGTCAACAACGACCGGCGGTTTGAGAAGGTTCGTTGGTACCCGAACAAGCAGGAAGGTTGCGAAATCCGAGCCGACGAAGACGACCAGAAGGTCTTCGGGTGTGGCGAGGTGCTAAACTTGGACGTTGTGCCAAGAACATTCAGCTTCCGGCATAAGGAAAAGGAACCGATGACCGTAGAGGTCCGGTTCACCGACCCATTCACCCGGTAACATAGGGCGCGAAGAGATTCGCGCCCTTCATTTTTACCCGAAAAATGAAGGCCACTCGATACCAAAAGTATTGAGCACTAGGCGCAAGATACCATAGACAGAAAACATGACGAAAAGACCGACCAAACCATAGACTACATTGCGCTTCCGCTGTTCTAAGTCAGAACCATCCGCCCCCCTGATCAATTGGACAATCCCATAAAAGAAGACAATGGTCGCCACCACAAAACCCAGTACGATAAGCGGATTGATGATGAGAGCGACAATTTTGCTAATCAGAGTGGTCAAAGAAGTCATAACAATATTTTATACGAATGTTTCTATAAAATCAAAAAACAGGACTATGTCCTGTTTTTTGTGAACAACTATTTACGAACTAGTTATTAGGAATCAAGCCACTAACATCCGGTGCATCCGTTGGATCAACACCTACAGCGGTTCCTAAGAAATTGACAAGACCCCAGACAGCGCTCATAACAAAAAGAGCTACTATACCCCAGATCATAGTCTTCTTGGCTGCCTCTTTGTCGTGCTCGGCACCAAAGATGTATTTGATCAAACCATAGAAGAAACCGATCAGAGCAATGGCAAACATTATCGGAATAATAGTGTTGATGATCTCTCCGATATCGCCAACTAATTCAGTAATATTCTCAAGAGCAGCAAAAGAAACTAGAGGCAAAAAGAATGCGCTCGCCACCAATGTTCCGATTTTGATTTTTGTACTCATACAATTTTATAAAATAATAATAAAATGAACGACCATTTTAATTTCCTAAACAGTATATAACTTTATTTATAAAACATCAAACAATATCCACAGGACATTTACGGACAAGGATTACCACTGATCGGATCCGGTACACACTCTGGATCACCACCACCATTGGCAGAACCTCCAATAGTCGGTATCTTAACATTTTTAGGAGAAGAACTACCCAAAAGCTCCTTTTCAATAAAAGCCACCAAGCCCCACACTGAGGACATGACAAATAAAGCGACCACCCCCCAGACCATCACCTTCTTTCCATCTTCTTTCTTATCGCCTTCTGACCAAATATACTTGGTCACCCCATATAAAAAGAAGAGTACGGCCAAAGAAAAGACGAGTGGTATCAAAACTCTGCCTACTATACTAGCCAAACTTTCCAAAATACCTCTGGTTTTACCAAATACTTCTGCACCAGCAAAAACAGGCCAACAAAATATTACTAAAGCAAGATAACTATAATTTTTATTTGGCATTTTCATTTTCTAAGTCTGATAAATTATTACTGGTATATAATATTCTCGGTGGTATATTCTGATCCTGGTCTTTCTATATTTTCAATTGGTAAAATACCAAGCTCACTTTGGATAAAAGATACAATACCCCAGACCGCTACCGCCACAAAAAGACCTATGATACCGAATACCATCACCCTCTTGCCCTCTTTGGCGGCCTCTTCGCTACCCACCCCTTTCCTTATGTATATCACCACACCCCAAAAGAAATATAACAAACATAAAGCGAAAGCTAATGGTATTAGCACATTTTTGATTATACTTGTAGCCGAATCAATAATACCAACTATTCCCATAACTTTTAAATTAATTTGATTTCAATCTGACCTGCGGTATCCCTACCCCACCCTCAAAACCAAACTCGCTTCGTAGAAAAGAGACAATCCCCCAGACTGTGACCAGCACAAAAAGGCCGACGACACCCCAGATCAGCAGATTTTTGCTATCTTTGATCTCCTTTTCGCTACCGGCTGATCGGATAAACTTGGCAACTCCGAGCACGAATACTAGGAAGGCGCCCGTGCCGAGGAACGGGATGACTCGCAAACCAATGTCGATAAACATGTTTATAATCCCAGTCAAATCTCGAGGGAAGGCCCAGGCAAACAGCGGTGTAGCCAGAATGGAGGTTATAAATATTTTGAGGTAGATTGGTTTTTTCATTGCCGCTTATTAACTTGTCGCGCTCAGCTCATTGATGGTGGCCTGGATGGCAGAGGCTATCGCCCAAGCACCAAGTAGGATGGCGGCACCGATCACCGCCGATAGCAGAGCATCGTGCGCTTTTTTGATCTGGGTCTCATTACCACCCGCTGTCACATAAAGAAAGCCCGCCCACATGACCATGAGAACCGCTACCACCCCGCCGATCGGCATCAAAATTTTTCTGATAATGACCTCTATAAAATCTGGAATAGTGCATTTGTTGTTAGCACCACTACCAGAAGGACACTTGAATGGATTCTCGATATTTATTACCTTACCGCTGCCGCCAGGAGGCGGATTGTTAACTCCACCAGGAGGCGGGTTGTTAACTCCTTGAGAACGAGAGAGTAGAGGCATCACCAGAACAAACATCAGTATAAAATTAGCAAGGAATGGAGCAATTGTTTTCAAAAATTTTGACATGTCTTTATTTTACTTGAAATTAACAGGCACCGCATCTCTAAAACTGTCAGCAAGCAGTGCATCGAGCAAAGTGGAAACTATGAGCCAGGCACCGAGAATAAAAGCAAAGCCGATCAAAACTTTCCACATCATTTTTTTAGCCGCCGCTTTCTGATCGACTACCCCGCTTGTCATGTACATAAAACCCGCCCAAGCCATCACCCCAGCCGCGACTGGCGCAGAGACAATGATGATCCACTTGATAATAGTATTTATCATCTTGAGCAGATCATAGTAGCCGCATTCCGGTTGTTGCTTGCCGGCCTCGTCGTAACCACCACAAGGTATAAAACTACCCTGAGCCAAAACCGGTACAACCGGCACCAGCAATATGATCGTCAAAATGATACTGAATATAACTTTCCTCATATTATTTTAAAAGGTTAGAAAGTTCTTGGTGAGCACGGGAGACGGCGGCGGTAGTCCTCGCTCGACCGCTTGTGATCGACTCAATCATGTTTTTGAAAATCTGATCGCTCATCGCCTGGTCTGGATCAAGCCAACTCTTGGCCCTGATCGCACTGTCCCGGAAGACACTTTGATAAGCATTTTCCGGCCTCTTGTTGAGCAGGTCACGCCGAGCCGAAGGCAATCTTAGAGCAGCGCTAAAGGCACTGGCCCCCTCGCTACCGGAGAGGATGGAGGCTACCTGGAAAGCGGCGTTTGGATTTTTAGAAGATTTGGTGATAGCGAGGGCACCAAAATCAGCATAAGAAACCAGAGTACCTCCTTCCCGGGAGACAGGGACCCTCGCCACATCGAAATTCAAGTTAGGATTTTTGACTTGTAGATTAGTCACCTCGCTCGCAAAACCAAAGTACAAAGCTAAATCTCCGCCTAAAAAGTAGTTGGCTGAACTCGGTAGAGAACGGTTCCAAGAGTATGAGGGTTTGGTTGGGTTGCCAAATTCGGTGTAAAAATTGACCGCCGCTTCGGCTGGAACAGTCGGCTTATCAAAAGTAAAATTGAAAACACTTTGCACCTTACCCGCATTCCAGAGAGTGACTGGGGTACCGGCCTGCATCGCCAAATTGACAATTATCTCTTTGGCGTTGGTGACGTTGGCAAACTCACCGAAAGCAACCGCGCTTTTCAAAATATTGAGCGCCCCATCTTTGACCGAGATAAGGTTGGCGAGATTGTAAAACTCATCCCAATATTTGGGTGGCTCTGTAAGTTTGGCGTCGCGAAAGATCGCCCGATTCCAATACATTACCAAGGGGTCGGTGTAGATAGGTAGCCCAACAATACCATCGGGGGCCATGTAGATTTCTGCTCCTTCAATAAAAGAATCTTTGAATTGTCGCTCGGTGAAAACATTGTAAGGGATCAGGAAAATTTTGTTGTAATGCTTGAGAATTTTGTTACTCGGTAGAATGAAAAGGTCTGGCCCGGTACCAGAAGCCAGTGCGTCTATAAAGTCAGCGTCGAAACTAGCTTCTGATTTTTGTACATAAGTGATATCAAAAAGTTTGTTTTGGTAGAGTGAGGTGGATTGGATGATGTCATTGAAAGCCAGGTTAGAGATGGTGCCCCAGACAACTATCTTGGCTGCGTCTTCCGAGGAACCTCGGTAAGCTGAGAAAATAATAATCCCGATCACCAAGAAAGCACCGAAAATGCCAGTGACGATCAACTGAAATTTTGTCATGGTTATATTATAGCAAATCCAAAATCCCAATCCCTAAAAACTGTTGAATACGTAGCACAAAGGGGCACCCTTTGTTATAATTGAAGTGTGAGAAAAAGAGATTATAAAAATTTTCAACCGAACTCTATTTATCATGTTTATAATAGAGGTAATAACCGAGAAAAAGTTTTTCTTGATAATGACGATAATAGAGCTTTTTTATTTAGATTAGGCTTGGCATTGGGTTTTGATAAAAAAGAACTGGATCATGATTTGTTGTTTTTCCCCAAATCAAGAATTAAATTCACGGCAGATAAAAATTCATTTAAAATACATGCATTTTGTCTAATGCCAAATCATTTTCATTTGCTTATAGAGCAATTAAAAAATCAACCAATCTCGAGTTTGATGTTAAGATTGTGTACCAGTTTTTCAATGTATATAAATAAAAAGTACAATAGAGTGGGTCATGTTTTTCAGGATCAATTTAAGGCTGTCAGGATTGAAACAGATCAACAGCTGAGGTGGATATCTTCATATATACATATGAACCCAGTAAAAGACGGCTTAACTAATAGTCCAATTAACTATAAATGGAGTAGTTTTACAGATTTTACCAATTTAAGAAATGTGAGTTTGCCAATAATATCAAAAGATATTTTTCCGAATATTTTTGGCAACAAGGAAGGATTTGAAAAAGAAACGAAGGGAATTTACATGCAAAGGGGCACCCTTTGTACTGACTGGGAGGAACTATAGACAAATGAAAGAAGCGATGGAGTCACCAGGGTAGAGCTTCATGATACGGACTCCTTGAGTAGAGCGGCCCAATGACGGTATTTCAGAGAGGCCGAGGCGGATCACTTGGCTCTTTTTAGACATAGCCACTGCCTCCTCCTCTTCACCGGTAACCACCGCTGAAGCGATAATCTCGCCAGTCTTCGCTGTCACATTGCTGGTCTTGATACCGCTGCCACCACGATTTTGTATTTTGTATTCACCAATCGGAGTCTTCTTGCCATAACCACCTGCACCCATGGTCAAAAGAGCAGCGTCTTTCTCTTTTTCTTTCGGTACTGGATGAGCGCCAACCACCCGGTCATTTTTGCTCAACTTAATCACTCTCACTCCACCGGCAGTCCGACCCATTTCCCTAACATCATTTTCCTTAAACCGGATTGATTGGCCCTTGGCAGTCACTACCACACAGGTATCTCCCTTGGTAACCGCCGAAACCGATACCAACCGATCCCCATCAGAAAGTCTGATCGCGATAATACCGCTCGCTCGCACATCATGGAAACTGGCAGCTGAAACTTTTTTGCCGGTACCATCGCTGGTCACCATAAGTAGCGACAAATCTTTATTTTCTTTCAAATTTTTAGGCATTGGTAAGATTGAGGTCACCTTCTCCCCTTCCGAAAGCGAGAGGAAATTCATGATCGACTTGCCGCGCGTCGCTCGCTTGCCTTCCGGCAATTCGTGCATCTTGATTTGGTAAGCCTTACCTCGATCCGTGAAGAATAAGAGGTCTGAATGAGTGCTGGCTGTTAAAAAGTTGGTTACAAAATCTTCTTCCTTGGTATCCAAATCAACCACTCCCACCCCGCCGCGTTTTTGTTTGCGATATTCGTCTGGGTGAGTGCGCTTCACGTAGCCACCAGCAGTCAGAATAAGGGTGTTGTCTTCGTCAGCGATCAAATCTTCGATCGAAAGCACTTTGACACCGCCTTTGATCACCTTGGTACGACGATCATCGCCATATTTTTGACTGATTTCAGAAAGTTCCTTCTTGATAATAGAGAGGATCTTTTTGGGATTGCTTAGAATATCTTTGAGTTCTTTGATCAGAGCCTGCACCGCATTGAGTTCATCTTCGATCTTCTGCCTTTCAAGACCGGCGAGTTTCTGGAGTCGCATTTCCAAAATAGCGTTGGCTTGAATCTCGGAGAATTTGAACTCCTTCATCAAGTTTGCTCTAGCGGTATCCACGTCCTTGCTCTTCTTGATCAATTTGATGATCTCGTCGATATGATCAAGTGCCTTTTTGAGACCGAGCAAGATATGCTCTCTCGCTTCGGCTTCGCGCAAGTCAAATTCGGTGCGCCGACGCACCACTATCTGTCGATGTTTGATAAACTCCTCCAAAATACCTTTGAGCGAAAGGGTCTGAGGTACGCCGTCTACGAGCGCCACCAAGTTGAAATGGAAAGTTTCCTCAAGTTGAGTGTGTTTATAGAGAAAGTTGAGTACTTTTTGCGGATAACTACCGTTTTTGAGATCGATCACCACTCGAATGTCCTTGGTCGATTCGTCACGCAAACCCTTGATGCCTTCAAGTTTTTTATCACGAACCAACTCTGCTATTTTTTCAACAAGAGACTGTTTATTGACTCGATAAGGTAGAGAAGTGATGACTATTTGGGAAATATTTTTATCTTCCACGATCTCAGCCACTCCTCGGCAAACCACCCCGCCGCGACCAGTCGAATAGGCATGTTGGATATCTTTGGCATTGAAAATAACACCACCCAGTGGGAAATCCGGACCTTGGACAAATTCCAGCAAATCTTCAGTTGTCGCCTCTTTGTTGTCTATCAAATAAACAGTCGCATCTACCACTTCTCTTAGATTGTGGGGTGGCACATTGGTCGCCATACCAACCGCAATACCCAAGGTGCCGTTGAGCAAAAGCTGCGGAGCTGCGCTCGGCAAAACTGCCGGCTCTTTTTTGGTGGCATCGTAGTTGGGTACCCAATTGACCGTCTCCTTGCCTATATCACGCAAAAGTTCGCCGGCGATCCGACTCATCTTGGCTTCGGTGTAACGCATCGCCGCTGGTGAATCTCCGTCAATTGAACCAAAGTTTCCCTGACCGACGATCAGTGGGTAACGATAGCCGAAATCTTGAGCCATCTTGACCATCGCATCATAAGCAGCGACATCGCCGTGCGGGTGGTAGTTACCCAAAACTTCTCCCACCACTGTGGCCGACTTTCGAGACTTAGCCGAAGCGGTGAGGCCCATGGTATGCATGGCATAGAGAATGCGGCGGTGAACCGGCTTTAGGCCATCGCGCACATCCGGCAAAGCTCGATCAGTGATCACCGACATGGCATAGTCGATGAAGGATTTTTTCATCTCGGTCACGATCGAGCGCGACACCACACTAGACCCAGTATTTAGAATTTCATCGTTTTTTTCCTCTTTTTTAGCCATTTTAGCCATTCAATAATAGCAAAAAAGCAAACAAAAATCAATGCGACACCAATCCACGAATTCATACGAATAACACGAATATTCCATTTGTAAATTCGTGCCAATTCGTAATTAGTGTCGAGTCATTCCCTCTCGTAAACTTCAATCCCGGTAATAAACGGCACGAGCACATTGGCAAGTGAATCTTTGAAAGATTGGTATTGATTGTCGATTTCGTAAAAAAGAGACTTGAGATTTTGTTTGGAACCATCAATCGGTGAAGGGGCTTTTTCGGCTGAAACTACGCTCGCGAGCTCCAAAGTTGGCTTTTGGGCAACTGATTTTGAATTTTCAAAACCGAGATAGCCTTTATAAAAAGCGAAGCCGACAAAAATAACCAGAGACAAACTGACTGCAAGCCCGGTCGCCCATTTCTGACGATAGGACTCTTCTTGTGCCATTATTTGCCTATATTTTTTGACAATCATTTGGATTGATTATTGAGCATCCAAAACTACGATCTCACTCTCTTTGCCTTCCAAATCTTTTTTCTTGATGGTTAGCTTGTCTACCGGCTTCACGTCTTCTGCACCTCCCTCCTTCATAAACGCTTTGAGGGAAGCGTCAGTGTAGTTCATAGGAATAATTATAGAGGGTTCGAGCGACACTGCAAATTTGTAAGCCTCACCCGCACTTAAAGTCCCCTGATTTGATTTCTCGTCACTCGAAGCACTGCCGACTGGCACAAACAAAATATCCACTCCATCGATCGCTTCTTTGGTCGCGCTGGAAAGATTGATATCGCTGAGCGCCCCCAAAAAACAAAGATTGATATTTTCCAAATTGACAGTGTAGATGGTATTGATTCTCTCCTCGCCACCATAATGCGAAACTGAGGGCAACCCTTTTATAAAAATACCTTTGATCTCATACTCGCCAGGACCGCTCACTACGAAAGCTTCTTTCTCGCCTCGGCTTGCTTGCGCCGCACCGTTCATATCTGGATGATTGAGAGAGATCAGGGCCACATCTGCACCAAAACTGCTCGCCTTGAGCTTCGCTTGCCCACCGATGAGGCGGGAATCTTTGGAAATCGGATCAAAAGCCAATACCGTATCCCCAAACTGTACTTTGAAAGACTGCGCCCCCTGATATGAGATGATCATGCCTGTATCTTAGCAGAAAAATACATTTGGCGGAAGGGGTGGGATTTGAACCCACGGTAGAGTTTCCCCTACGCCGGTTTTCGAAACCGGTGCCTTAAACCACTCAGCCACCCTTCCCTCGGCCGCCATAGTTTTCACAAAGGAGGCCGTTGGTTGCCCTAGCTTTTTAGATAGCTCAGACAGCCTTTCATACAAAGGTATCACCTTTTTGCAATCTTCTCAAAAAATGTTATGATTTTCCCGTCTCTACCTACTAGTTTCTAAGGGCTTGCCCCGCGAAGCTTTAGCGTAGTGGGGGCCCTATCGTCTATCGGTTAGGACGTCGCCTTTTCAAGGCGAAAAGCGCGGTTCGATTCCGCGTAGGGTCATTGCATCACCCATGTCCACCTACAATTGGTACTCACAAATTATAAAACCTTCATGGGCGCCGCCGAGCTGGCTTTTTGGACCAGTCTGGACAGTTTTGTATACGATCATCGCCGTCTCATTTGGCACCGTTTTTTATAAAGCTCTGACCAGGCAGATTCCGCCAATGACCGCCTTGCCTTTCGTGCTCAATCTCATTTTCAACTTCGCTTTCACTCCCCTGCAATTTGGACTAAAAAATAATCTGCTAGCTTCGATCGATATTGTGCTTGTTTTGATCACTCTCGGCTTGGCTCTCTACGCCATTTGGCAGTCCGCACCGGAGCTTCGTTGGGTCGCTTATGCCAATGTGCCCTACTTCCTTTGGGTGACCTTTGCCACTTGCCTGCAACTGACAATAACTTATTTAAATAGATAAGGTCAGTCAGTAAAGACAAAACCCCGCCCGGACCAGCCGAGGGGGGTTTAAAATTGAATCGATCAACAAACTACTCTGGTTCTCACACTGGTTACGTTGAGATACGTTCCAACCTTCCAAACGTAACCAGATTTATACACAGAAAAAAGTTTGGCGTGCGGAGTTTCTGAAAACTCCACCCGCGCTAGGGAATTAGCATTACAATCGGCTACGCCGGGAAAAAAAACGGTCACCGAGTAATCCTCTGCCGGATTCTGCATACAAAGCAACGTAAGATAACAACCGTCAATCGTTGGAATACAACGAACCACGGACAATTCGTGATGATTCACCAACTTGGCTCTTCCTTTGGCTTTGTTGATCCTAATCCGATCATCTTTCTCGGTCGGAAAAATATCCCGCTTCAGGTTCCTGAGCCAAAGTCTGAGAGCGGTCAAACCATTTCTTCTGATTTTCACCGACAATACCTCCAACTACTTTATACAATTAAAATAATTAAAAAGCAAACAGAAACGCGCTCGAGATGATTTTTTGCCAGAAATCGCTATACTTTGGTCACCATGATTATTCTGGGTATTGAGACAAGTTGCGATGAGACGGCGGTGAGCGTTGTCGAGGGAAACGGGAGTTTAGAAGCGCCCAATTTTCGCGTACTTGGTAGCGCTATCCAAAGCCAAATAGATTTGCACCGTGCTTTTGGTGGAGTGGTGCCCGGGCTAGCCAAAAGAGAGCACCAGCGAAACTTATTGCCAGTATTGGCTGAAAGTCTTTTTAAGGCTGGACTGATCTCAGAAGAAACCTTGAAAATTTTAAATGAAAACTTGATAGCTGATACCGATCGCCAGGAAGAGATAGATCGTATTTGGCAAAAAACATTTGAACGTGTGGCTAACCCGAGCATTGACCTCATAGCTGTCACGGTAGGGCCCGGCCTCGAACCAGCTCTTTGGACCGGCATCACTTTCGCCAAAATACTAGGCCAAAAGTGGCAAATTCCAGTACACGGCACAAACCACATGGAAGGACACATTGCCTCTGTCTTGTTTAACAAAACGGAGGAATTTTCAAACAGAGAAATAAAATTTCCAGCGATTGCTCTCCTGATCAGTGGTGGGCATACCGAACTCGTCCTACTTGAAAACTGGTTGAACAAAACAAAGATCGGCGAAACTTTGGACGATGCAGTCGGTGAAGCCTACGACAAAGTAGCTCGAATGCTTGATTTGCCATATCCGGGCGGCCCCCAAATATCGGCTTTGGCAGAAAAGGCGCGCGATTTAAATATTGAATTGGACAGGAAATTACCAAGACCAATGATTCATTCAAAAGATTTCAATTTTTCTTTTTCGGGACTAAAGACAGCGGTACTTTATTATTTGAGAGAAAATCATGCTGCCTCCCCTCTGACAACTAAAGAGAAGATAGCTATCGCCCGCGAATTTGAAGATGCGGTCACCGAAGTATTGATCTCAAAAACCAGATCGGCGATCGAGAAACACAACCCTCACACTTTGATCATTGGCGGAGGAGTGACCGCCAATAATAACATCAGAAAAAATATATTAGAGCTCGAAAATTATTATCCAGATTTGAAAGCGCTGGTTCCCACCAAAGACCTGGCCACCGACAACGCGACCATGATCGCTATTGCTGGCTACCTTGAAAAAATCAGTGACCAATCTGGAGCAGCACTCCGAGCAGATGGCAATCTAGAGATAGACTAGTTTTTGATTTTGATTTCACCCTCCACTTCGTCCTCACCGTCTATAACAATCTCTCCGGATTCACTAGCGGTGGATACTTCTTTTTCTTTTGATTTAGCAGGTAGGATGATGACTGGTGATTCAGAAAGTCTCTCCACTTCGCCCACCCCAACCACTTCTTCCGATTTACCTGTCAATTCTCGAGTGATAATGTAAGCGCCGACAATAGCCACTATGAGGATAGCAACATACTCTAAATTGCTCATCACCAACTGAGGCAAAGAGAAGACTGAAACAGCAGCATTCTTGAGTATAGAAACGGTAGTCGAAGCTTTTGCATTATCTTTGTCCTTTAGCTCCACCACCACCATCCCCTCTTGTTCAAACTCTGCCAAAGCATCCGAAAGAGCTGCCTGCAATTGGTCAGCGGTCATGGCACTTTTACCATCTCGATAGCCCTGTGAACTAGCTAAAACATCATAACTGTCCATTAGCGCCCTGAAAGCAGCTATTTCATCCTTGTCGGCCTGGCTTAAAATAATCTCGGTATTGCAATATATTTCATTGATCTTCTTCTTGGTTAGGATATAGACAAACCCAGTCGGAGCTTTGTGACCCCAAGGTTCCAATATATCGTCAAAATATTTATTCTGGAAACGAGAGACTGCGTCAAAAGTAGCCCTGTCAAAGACAGTTGTTAAGGACAATTTTTCTTTCTCAAAGACATTTAGGAATGATTTGAGCTTCAGCATTTCAACAGGATCATTGTTCCAGCCCATTTTTAGATAGTCTCTAAGGTAAGCACAGCTTGTTGCTCCAAGAATCTCTCCTTGTGGCGCAAGCAAGTTACTAATATCACGACGGCGGCCACCAATACCGCCACCGCCACCATCTCCTCCTCCGCCGCCACCTCCGCCACCACCACCAGCCGGATTGACTGTAATTGTAGTAGTAGCTGAAGCGGAACCGCCATTACCAACACAAGAGATTGCATATTCGGTGGTGGCAGTTGGAGAAACCACTTGAGTACCAGAAGTAGAGGTGGCAGTGGTCCAGGCAGCTGAGCAAGAATTAGCGTTGGTTGAGGTCCAGGTTAGAGTTGAGGAATTGCCGCTCACTATCGAGCTTGGGTTGGCGGAAAGAGAGACGGTGGGCAGTGGGACAACAACTGGGGTAACCGAAATAGTAGTAGAAGCAGTCTTGGTACCATAGTTTCCAGTACAAGTGATTGCATACTCGGTAGTGGTAGTCGGTGAGACAACCTGGGTACCAGAAGTAGAAGTAGCGTTGGTCCAAGGAGCCGAGCAAGAAGTCATGTTGGTCGAAGACCAGGTAAGAGTGGAAGTTGCGCCAGCAGTGATGCTGCTTGGATTGGCGGAAAGAGAGACGGTAGGAGTGACACCCCCACCACCAGTAGTAACAGTCACAGTGGTAGTAGCTGAAGCGGAACCGCCATTACCAACACAAGAGATTGCATATTCGGTGGTGGCAGTTGGAGAAACCACTTGAGTACCAGAAGTAGAGGTGGCAGTGGTCCAGGCAGCTGAGCAAGAAGTCATGTTGGTCGAAGACCAGGTAAGAGTGGAAGTTGCGCCAGCAG
>CAZVUY010000002.1:0-31656 GCA_964630525.1 uncultured Candidatus Saccharibacteria bacterium | reverse complement strand
GAGTGGAAGTTGCGCCAGCAGTGATGCTGCTTGGATTGGCGGAAAGAGAGACGGTGGGTGCAGTAGTAGTAGCAACAGGATCGACTATTACGGTTCGGCTAGTTTGAGCAGAAAGACCGCCGGAATCAGTAACTAGATAGTGCAAGAGATAGCTGCCAAGAACAGCCGTATTGACTGAACCAGTCTTCACGATTTTATCTGTAATATCGCCATCTTCCTGATCAAGAGCAGTGGCACCAGGGTCGACAAATTGGGTACCAACCACAATATTCATCGGGTTATTGCCAATGAGGGTGATGGTAGGAGGGTTGTTGACTGGCTTTTGACCATCACAATTTTCCCCAACGCCAGATACTGTGACCAAAAGCTTATAAAGCAAACCAGCAGGATTGGATTCGGGAGTAGAGCTGGCTACCGCCCAGTTTTTTACTGTGAAATTTAGGCGGTTAAAATCGTTGTTAATATATGAGGTAACATTGTAAGTATCTTTGTTTTCATCAAAATAATTTTGTTCGGAAGTGTCCTCACCAATCTGAACGCCGTTTACTGAAACAGTGTAAGAATTGTCAGCGGCCACCACCAGAGTAGCAGCCTCAACATGGGAGGTGGATGCAATTTGGAAAGTTCTTTCAAAGGTCTGGAATTCCTCTACTGTCGGATCGTCTACCAAGAAAGTTTTCCAGATCCAGGTGGCACCAGGAATATTGGCGGTCCAGAAAGGATGTTGGTTGTAAGTTGCCTGTGAAAAACCGCCGCCAATAACTTGGGTATCCTGGTCACTAACGATTTCGATCGTACACTGCTTGATAACTGGCGGCAAGGGGTTGACGATCACATCTCTAGTAGTCACCGCTGTCAAACCCTTAGAATCAGCAACTGAATACTGCAAGGTGTAGGTACCGGCAAGTGAGGTGTCGACAAAACCGGTCTTCACGATTTTATCTGTAATATCGCCATCTTCCTGATCGAAAGCGGTAGCACCAGGATCGACAAATTGAGTACCGACAGTAGTAGTAGCCGGGTTAGCACCGATCAAAGTAATTGTCGGAGGAGTATTCACTGGACCACCACCATTACAATTGTTTTCTTTGGTAACCAAGTCGACACGATAAAGTAGCCCAGCAGGATTTCTTTCCTGAGTTGGGGCGAGTGGGTTGGTAAGATTGGTTATCTCAAATTTTAAATTATTGTCACCAACTTGGAGGTGTGGCTTGAGATCGAAAGTTTTTCGATTTTCTTCGTAATAATTAAACTCCGTCAAATCCTCAGCTACCAATGTGCCGTTGGCAAAAAGTTTATAGGTGTTGTCAGCCGACAAAGTAATTGAGGCGCTAACAATCGATTGAGTATTAGAAATATTAAAGTTTTTAACAAATACACGAGTGTCTACAACCAAAGGGTCCTCTACATAGTAAGATGACCAGATCCAGGTGGCACCAGGAATATTGGCGGTCCAAAGAGGGTGTTCGTCGTAAGTAGGTACAGAAGGAGTACCGTCCAAAAGAGTGGTACTGGTATCGCTAAAGAAAGTAGTGGTAATTTCTGGGCACTGACCACTCAAATCTTCTGCCACCACATCAACATAATAAAAGCTCGATGATGCAACCATGAGCAACATTATCGGCAAGAGTATTTTTTTTGTTATGTTTAACATCGATTTATATAAACCAAACCTTAAAATCTTAAGTCGTGCAAATCCTACATCTTATTTCAAAAAATATCAAGGGTAAGATTTTTTGCTTTTTCCAAAAAACCCTTATTTTGAGCCATTTTCTAATTTTTGTCTTTTATACCGATATTATGTCTTTTATAGACTCTAAAAATCTTTATAAGGCGCATAGTATTTTAAAAGGACAAATACTATTAAGTTATTTCGTCCTTTAAATTTCCACCTTTTTGATCAATTTTATGGAAAATCCTAATTTTAGGGTATGATTAGAATTATGAATGAAGAATTGAAGAAACCTTATAACCCGAAAGAAACAGAAGAAGCTATTTATAAAAAATGGGAAGAGAGCGGTTTTTTTAATCCTGACAATTTACCCGGGGACAGGAAAGAAACTTTTTCATTAGTATTACCACCACCCAATGTAACGGGTACTCTTCATATAGGGCACGCCTTTGAAGATACCTTGCAAGATATAGCAGTAAGGTTTAATAGGATGAGAGGTAAAAAAACCTTGTGGATCCCGGGAGCAGATCATGCTGCTATAGCCACTCAATCCAAAGTCGAAAAATTGTTAGCCAAAGAAAATTTACACAAAAGAGATCTGGGTAGAGAAACATTCTTAGAAAAAGTAGAGGGCTTTGCTGAAGCAAGCAAACAAACCATCGTTTCTCAAGTTAAAAGAATGGGTGCGTCTCTAGATTGGTCCAGATTTGCTTTTACTTTGGATGAAAAAAGGAAAGTAGCTGTTAATACTGCTTTCAAAAAACTCTATGAGCTCGGTTTGATAAATCGTGGCTACAAGGTGGTCAATTGGGATCCAAAAGGTCAAACAGTTATCTCTGACGATGAAGTGATCCACGAAGAAAGAGACGGGCATTTGTACACTTTTAAATATTGGGAGGATTTCCCGATACCAATAGCTACCACCAGACCAGAAACAAAAATTGGAGACACCGCTGTAGCGGTAAATCCAGATGATAATCGCTACAAAGAGTTTGTAGGTAAAACATATGAAGGAGACTTCGTAGGGGTAAAGCTGAAAATAAAAATAGTGGCCGACAAAAGTATAGATATGGATTTTGGAACAGGAGCAGTCGGCCTTACCCCTGCCCACAGCCAAATTGACGCTGAATTAGCCGACAAACACGGCTTAGAAATGGAGGTGGTGATCGATGAATTTGCCAAGATGACCAAAGAACCTTTTGTCGGTCTAAAAACTTTAGAGGCAAGGGATAAAATAGTAGAGGAAATCAAAAAAAGAAACCTCTTATTAAGAGAGGAGGAAATAAAAATAAACGTATCGTTGGCAGAAAGGTCTGGTGGCGTTATCGAGCCGCTGCCAAAACTTCAATGGTTCATCTTGGTAAACAAAGAATTTCGGGGTACGACCTTAAAGAAACTGATGCGGGAAGCTGTCGAATCGGGTCGTATCAAAATCATTCCTGACAACTTTGGAAAAATCTACTTCAACTGGATTGATAATCTAAAAGATTGGTGTATAAGTCGCCAGCTTTGGTACGGGCACCGTATCCCTGTTTGGTACAAAGATAATGATATTTTTGTTGGTGAAAAAAATCCTGGGGACGGGTGGATTCAGGATCCTGACACCCTGGATACCTGGTTTTCTTCTGGTCTTTGGACTTTTTCTACCCTTGGTTGGCCGGAAGAAACAGCGGATCTGAAAAATTATCACCCAAATACTTTTATGGCACCCGGTTATGAAATACTTTTCTTCTGGGTGGCCAGAATGATCTTAATGTCTGGTGTTTTATTAGACGAAATACCATTCAAAACGGTTTACATCCACGGAATGGTGAGGGATAAGAATGGTGAGAAATTTAGCAAATCCAAAGGTAACGGAATAGAACCAATAGAAGTGATCGAAAAATATGGCGCGGACGCTTTACGTTTGGCGCTAATTTCTGGTGTTGGACCTGGTAGCGACAGTAAGTACGACGAAAGTAAAGTAAACGGCTATAAAAAATTTGCCAACAAGCTCTGGAATATTGCTCGCTTCGTATTTGAAAATAACCCAAGCATGAATAGCGATAGAGAAATAGCTGCCACTGATCCGGAAAACGCTAAATATTTGGAAGAATTTGACATACTCGCCAAAGACGTCACTGCTGATATGGAAAACTATAGGTTTTACTTGGCCTCAGAAAAGATATACCACTACAGCTGGCACGCTTTTGCCGATATAATAATAGAGGCGAGCAAACCCAAGCTCAAAAATGATGGGAGCGAGGCAGAGAGCACCAAAAACATGCTCGGGTTCTTGCTAAAGCAACAATTGAAGATGCTGCATCCGTTTATGCCGTTTATCACTGAAAAAATTTGGTCGATGCTGCCCAACGAAAAAGAATTGCTTTTGGTCACCAAGTGGCCGGCGCCATAATCAACAATCTAAAAAGTGCAATTTTTAATCAATTATCCTCTGGCCACTATTTTAACTTCCCTCTTGGGCGGCGTTATACCGGCTTTGCTTTGGCTTTGGTTTTGGCGGAAAGAAGATCGGCTCCATCCTGAACCGCGCACAAAAATCAGCTTGGCTTTTTTGGCTGGTATGGCAGCAGTCTTCTTGGTTTTGCCAGTTGAAAAACTAATCTTTTCGATCAATTTTTCCGAAATATCTTTCCTGACAATCCTCCTGTGGGCAACAGTAGAAGAGCTTTTCAAATATGGTGCCTCTTATTTTGCCGCCCTTAAAGATAGTGTGGTTGATGAACCGATCGACCCGATTATCTACCTGATCACTGCCGCCCTCGGATTTTCTGCTCTGGAAAATGCGCTTTTTCTTTCAAATCTTATCGACCTCGGCCTCTTCTTCGACGGCATCGTTACCGGCAACTCTCGCTTCATCGGAGCCACTTTGCTTCACGTAGTATCTTCAGCAGCGATCGGGGTGATGATGGGCCTTTCTTTTTACAAACAAGCTTGGTTAAAAAGAGTTTTCTTATTCACAGGCATTTTGATATCGATCACATTGCACACCATCTTCAATTTGCTTATAATTAAGTTTGAGAGCAACACCTTTTTGGTTTTTTCTGGCGTCTGGACATTGGTAATCGTACTTATCGTGCTACTTGAGAAAATAAAAAGGGTGGCGGCACGCTAGCAAATTAGCGAATAATCATTGAAAAAAATGGCAAAAGAAAAAAGATCTTTTTTTGAAAGAATCACTGGCTCTATCCCTCTACCTAGTATAAACAATGAAGAGGACGAGCTCGTGGAGACACAGACCAACCAGTGGATGAACAACACTCCAGAAGAGGGTGAACTTTCTGTTGATGTCTACCAAAACCAAAATGAGATCATCATCAAAACCATGGTCGCCGGAGTCAGACCTGAAGATCTGGATGTTTCGATCTCTAGAGATATGGTGACCCTCAAGGGCAAACGTGAGAGCGAAAGAACAGTCGCTGATCATGACTATTTCCACAAAGAACTCTACTGGGGTACTTTTTCCCGCACCATTGTCTTGCCCCAAGAGATCGATGTTGACGGCGCTGAAGCGATCGAAAAACATGGCCTCCTCATCATCAAACTCCCCAAACTCGACAAAAACCGCTCCACTCGATTGAAAGTGAGGGGGAACTAACTTACCACAACAGAGCTGTCTCGAATTTGACAAAGTGTGAGTATTTTAATAATGTTGTGAACGGACAGCAGAGGGTAGAATTATCCCCTTTTTATCCTAGCATCTCGAGAGAGGTCTGCATGTCCCCTGGCAACTGGGGTAGCGCGACGCCCACCATCACTGGTGGGCGTTTATTTTTATAGAAACACCACCTAAATTATATACTTTCTCGGGGCCGCGGATTTTTGTATATTACAAAATTTCAAAAACTTTTTGACGGGAAGTGAAGCCGGAGACGAGACGGACTTGGGATGGAGAGACACGGAAGTATTGAGCAAGCGCTTTGATGATCGCCATATTAGCTCTCCCTTGTACCGGTGGTTCTTTCACTGACACTACAAATTCAAATTCAGTTATTTTTTCTACTTTTTCTTCTTTGGAGGCCGGTCTGGCTTTTACTGTTATTTTCATTTTTATTATTTATTCAAAACACCGATGACTTCGCTTATATTTTTATAGCCATCTTTTTTTAGAAAAGCGGCTAAGTCGCGGTTGATTTCACCGATGAGCTGAGGACCTTCGTAGATAAGACCGGTGATAAGCTCGACCAAGGAAGCCCCCCTTTTGATCTTTTCATAAGCATCTGTGGCGCTAAAGATGCCGCCGACACCAATTATTTTTAATTTATCGCCACAGTATTGGTAAGTTGCCGATATTAGGTTGTTCGACAAATCCCAAGTCGGTTTACCACTGATACTGCCTTTTATATTGACTGGTATCGGCTCTTTGATATTCGGGTCGCTATGGTCCTTGTTTAGGTTACCTATCACCACCGCCTGGATATTGAACTCGAGTATTACATCCAGCAATTTTTGAAATTCTGGCCAAACCAAATTGATCGGCATTTTTATAAAAACCGGCTTTTTAATAGGCAAAGAAAACAAGCGATCCAACAATAGCCTCAAACTTTCCTCTACAATAAAAGGTTCGCCGCAAAAAAGGTTGGGACAAGAAATATTGATCTCGTACACATCGCCCACTCTGGCTTCTAAAAATTGTTTGAAGCATTGATAATAATCTTCGATACCCGCTTCCAATGTAGCCGCCGCAGCTGAGTTGGTCCTACCGATAGATATAATTTGGGGAATATTTTTTTCTTTTTTTAACAAAAAAGAAGTGATGATTTTGGCACCAACATTTTTGAGACCATAATAGACAACCAAACCAGCGGATTTGGGTAAGCGATACAACCTCGGCTTTGGATTGCCCTCATAAGCATCTTCGGTCACCGTACCGACAGTACTAAAGCCAAAACCGACACTCTGCATCAGCGAATAGAGCTTGCCATCCTTGTCAAAACCAGCGGCCAAACCGACCGGATTTTTGAAATCAATACCCCATATTTTTTGCTCAAGCCGAGAATCTTCATAAGCAAAAATTTTGCGAACCAATCTACGTACCGAGCCAACCTTACCAAGCAAAACCCCGACCCGAGTCACAAAATCGTGCACCGTCTCCGGATCAAAAAAGAAAAAAATGGGCTTTACTATCTTCTTGTAGAATATCCGACTTACTGTCGTGCAAGCCATAATGTGCCGAGGGGCGGAGTCGAACCGCCGACCTATCGCTCTTCAGGCGAGCGCTCTAACCAACTGAGCTACCTCGGCATTCCCCCACTCTTTATATCATTATTTAAACAAATCTCCAAAACTCTGAATGTCGCCCTTCACGCCACCGTAAGCGCCGATCGCCGCATCAATATAGGGCTCTATATAGTAATAAAGACCGACTGCAGCGCCAATAATAAATAACCAGTAGACATAGCGAACGATCCGCCCCCACATCATTGAGCGGTTGATCGAATGAAGCATCTTGTTGTTCTCCTGAGCGAGCTCAAGAGTCTTTTTTAGCATTTCTTTTTCGTCTGGTTGCATCCTGTTAGTGAAAAATGGCATTACTTTTTGAAAAGCCTACCCATTTTATTTATTAAATTTGTAATCATATAAATATTCTACATCATATCTCATCCAATGGAAAAAGCTTTTCTATGCCATTTTCTACTACAGGATTGCATAGCTAAGTGGGAGAATTATTTTCTTTTGTTGTTCATAGACCTAACAAACCAGCGATTCGGGGCTGATCGAAGCCTACTATCACCTCATTGTCGATCAAGATCACCGGTACACCGAGCTGACCGCTCTTGTCTACCATCTCTTGTCTTTTCTCCAGATTAGACAAGACATCATACTCGGTGTATTTGACACCTTTTTCATTGAAAAACTCTTTGGCTAGATGGCAGAAGTGGCAAGTTGGGGTCGAATAAATGGTAACGTTGTGCATATTTTTTAAATTAAATTACTAATTATTTTACTCTTTTTCTTAAAATTTTATCCACATCTCTCATTTCTTCCCAAATACCGTCTATCAAATCATACCCCTTTGCTTCTTTTATGTTAACCCATTGGAAATCAACCGCATCTTCATCCAACCTTACTTCCCCACCAAGATATTTAGCAAAATAACTAAAAACAATCACTGGTATGCCGTCTGGTCTTATAAAAGTCAGGTCAACCAAAAATTCTGGTTTACCAACCCTCAGCCCTACCTCCTCTTTGATTTCCCGGATCAAAGAATTGTTGAGAGCATTATACCACTGAGGGGCTCCCTTGGTACTCGGTGGCAGGTTGATATAATCATCTACCGAAAGACCTCCGCCAGGCACCGTCCATTTGTTTGGATGAACTTTCTTGTGTGGTGACCTTTTCGTTATCAGG
This sequence comes from uncultured Candidatus Saccharibacteria bacterium, assembly GCA_964630525.1. Classification (GTDB taxonomy): domain Bacteria; phylum Patescibacteriota; class Minisyncoccia; order Phycocordibacterales; family WO2-35-19; genus CAZVUY01. Next base: position 23,633 of record CAZVUY010000002.1, on the reverse strand, counting down.
AATTTAAAACCCTTCTTATCTCTTTTGTAGATAATCGTTGTGGTAACAACCCTATGTAATTCCCTATCTTTTACTTCCATACTTGTTGTTACCAGTTTTTAAAACTCCACCTTCACCGGCTCTCGAGCCGCTTCGTTGCCATCCAGATCGAAAAATTCCATTTTGGTAAAACCGAAGGTCTTGGCAACCAAGTTGGCAGGAAAAGTGTCGGTCGCAATATTGAGATCACGTACATTTGTATTGTAGAAGCGGCGAGCTGCTTGGATTTTGTTTTCCGTGTCAGCGAGCTCCCTCTGTAACTCAAGAAAGTTTTGATTCGCCTTGAGATCAGGGTAACTCTCCGAGAGAGCAAAGACTGACTTGAGTGTATCGGTCAGCATATTTTCAGCTTGCGCATGTTCGTGAGTACTTTTGGCATTGATCGCCATATTCCTAGCTTTGGTCACCCGATCAAGAGTCTCACTTTCATGAGCAGCGTATCCTTTGACGGTATTGACCAGATTAGGGATCAGGTCGTAGCGGCGCTTCATCTGCACCTCGATATCGCTCCAGGCCTCTTTGGCTCGAGTGAGCAGCCTAACAAAACGGTTGTAAGCAAAAATAAACCAAACGACCAAGATAGCTACAACAATCAAAAGAATAGTAGAAAATTCCATATGTTTGAGTTAAGGATAAACTGAGACATTATAGCACAAAAAAATCCGCGGTGTGCCTATACAAGCACACACCGCGGATACGAGGGAGAATGCCGGAAGGTCAGCTTTTGGCTGCAACCTTCCCGACTACGAACAGAGAAAGTCCGGCGATCAGCAGGAAAACCGTCGACGGCTCGGGGACTTGTTCTTGGTCCGATGTGTTGCCCCAAAAGGACATCTGAATAGCCATAGGTGAATTGGGGTAATCCTGACTGGTGATGTTCTCAACCAGCACATCACCCCCATTACCACCGTTCACCAAGATCACGCCGCTATCCCAGACCATCGATGATGTGCATGACGGTTGGAGCGAACTGCAGTTAGTGCCTTGCGGGGCACCACTGCTGTTAACGAGAGTTACAAAAGCACCCCCGTCAACACTTACTCGAATATGGCTCCCATCATCTGCGAGCGCTCGAATACGGAAACTTACGACGTCCGCCACCGTTAAGGTGTAGGTGGTAAGAAATCCGAGAGCCGGACCGCCGCCCTGAAAACCCGAATCAACACGATTGACCCAAACCGCACCCGGGGCCGTAGTTCCGTTCGGCGCCCACGGCGGAGAATCGATGTCAGTAATTGGGGTTTGGACATCCCCGCCCCAATAAGAACATCCGTCTCCAGTGTGACACTCAATCATGGCCGCCGATGCCGGACTGGAAAGCAGTCCGACCATCAAAACAACTGCTGCCATCGCTAGCAGCAGCTTGCGAAAATCTGACATGCAAACACTCCACAATTTAATGTAACTGTTCTTCAAACATCAAAGGACAGTCCGGAGACTTTATAGCACAAGCATGGAAAAAGCGCAAGAGGTCATGGAGTTTTAGGCTTGTTCTGCTTCCTCAAAACCAAAAACCAGAAAATATAAATGGCGGCAAGAGCGCCGTAATTTATAATCATAAAAACCGGGTGGCCCCAAGAGATGCCGTGGGAAAATTGATAGCCAGAGAGCGGGAAAAGAAACGGGGTCTCATAAAAGCCGCGATGCGTCGGAATATCAATCAAAATATGCAAGAGCCAGCCCCACATCGGCCAATACACCAATTTCGAATACACTATTTTCTGACGACCGTCTGTTTTTAGTGTATATATAATCAACCTGATAATTGCGACAACTGATACAACAACCGCAAAGACCACGATACTATGAGTGTAGTTATAAGACTCGCTCGCATACTGCACTACCCAAACTCTCTTCCCTATTAGTTCAAAAAAATCCGTCCGAGTGATAAAAGAATAAATAAATACGGGTGCAAAAGAAAAAAGGTCTGGCAACAAACCAAACACAACCGCAATAAAGCGATTCAGCCTTTCCAATCGATATTTTTTATAAAAGACCACATTGGTCCAAAGAGTGTGTGCGAAAACATCCATCCTGTTAGTGAAAAAATGGCATTGCTTTTTGAAAAGCCTCCATCTTATTTATTAAATTTGTAATGAAGTGACATATCGACATTTCAATTGAACCCGACTAAAAAAGCTTTTTGATGCCATTTTCTACTACAGGATCCATAGAGAAATTATAAAGCAAAACTAACAAAACAAAAATTCCGATCTGTGTGGGAACCCTTTAGGGAAGAACAGTCGGAATTTTTGTTTTTTAGTTTTAATACTTAATCCAAAATTAGTAGTCCATACCAGACATATCAGGTGCTGCGGGTTTTTTGGGTTCTGGAGCATCGGCGATAGCTGCTTCGGTAGTGAGGAGTATCGAAGCGGCTGAAGCAGCGTTTTGAAGCGCGGTCCGAGTGACTTTGACCGGATCAATGATGCCGTCTTTGATCAGATCATCAGAAAACTTTTCACTCGCCGCATTGAAGCCAGCATTCTCCTTTTCTGAGTTCATGATCTTTTCAACCGCGACCGAACCATCGGCATTGCCAGTATTCAAAACAATCTGGCGGAGCGGTGCCTCAAGAGCGTGTAGGATTATTTCATAACCAAGAGCGATCTCTGGGGTAGCAAAGTCGGTCGCCTTCATGCTTCGCATCTTCTTAGCCACTCGCACCAAAGCACTACCACCTCCAGCCACAATCCCCTCAGCGATCGCTGCTTTAGTAGCGGCGACGGCATCTTCGATTTTAAGTTTCAAATATTTCATCTCAGTCTCGGTCGCGGCTCCTACCTTGATCACTGCCACTCCACCAGAGAGTTTGGCGATGCGCTCGTCAATCTTTTCTTTGTCATATTTAGAATCAATAGTCTCTCGCTGTTTTTTGAGAGCTTTAACCCTGTTGTCGATCGCTGCTTTGCCACCCTTGCCGCCGACGATCACCGTACTGTCTTTACGGGCCACCACCTTGCTAGCACGACCAAGCATTTCCAGAGTAGCGTTTTCCAGTTTGACTCCCACGTCTTCAGAAACCACCTTGCCACCGACTGTGACCGCAATATCTTCAAGCATTTCCTTCTTTCTGTCGCCATAGCCTGGCGCTTTGATCGCCAAAACCGAAAAGCCGCCGCGCAACTTGTTGACGATAAAGGTCGAAAGAGCTTCACCATCGACATCATCAGCCACGATCACCAATTCTTTTTTGCCACTCTGAGCCAAGGATTCCAACAGGGGTAAAATTTCTTTGATGCCAGAAATTTTCTTATCAGTGAGCAGGATCGGCACATCTTTGTATTCGGCCTCCATCCTCTCAGCATTGGTCACTAAGTATGGGGAAATGTAGCCTTTATCAAATTCCAAACCCTCTACCACTTCCGAATCAACACCGAAAGTTTGAGACTCTTCCACCGTCACCACCCCATCTTTACCCACCTTTTCGATCGTATCCGCAATGATCGCACCAATCTCTTCTGACTCAGCCGAAATAGTAGCGACTTGCCTGATTTCATCTTTGTTCTTGATCGGCTTGGCGATTGACCCGAGTACAGCAACTGCTTTGGCTGCCGCCTCTTCAATACCAGCACGCAAACTCATGGCATTTACTCCCATAGTCGCATGCTTCATACCTTCGGTGATGATGGCTTGGGTCAGTACCACCGAGGTAGTGGTGCCGTCGCCAGCCACATCATTGGTCTTGTTCGCCACTTCTTTGATAATCTCCGCGCCCATATTTTCAAATTTGTCTTGCAGAGTGATTTCTTTGGCAATGGAAACACCGTCGTTTGTAATGGTCGGCGCGCCATAGCTTTTGTCCAAAACAACGTTGCGACCCCGAGGGCCGATAGTCACCTTGACCACGTTGGCGACCGTGTCTACCCCGCGCTTCAAAGCCTTCCTTGCGTCTTCATTGAACAATATTGTTTTTGCCATAGTTTTAGTGTCGAATTAATTATTGATAATCGCCAAAATGTTTTCTTCTTTCAAAATATAATACTCTTCGCCATCAACCTTGATATCGTCATAGCCATAACGAGAAAAGACGACCCGATCTCCCACCTTGATCTGGACCGGCACCAGCTCCCCATTTTCCCAACGACCAGGGCCGACCGCGACCACAACACCTTGTTCTGGTTTCTCTTTGCTTACGGTGTCGGGAATGATGATACCTGAAGTGGTCGTACTTAGTTCTTCGGCTGATAGAGGCTTGATCAAAACTCTATCGTTGATAGGCAAAATCTTGCCTTGAGATCGGGTTGATTGTTTTATTGAAACACTTCTTGGTTTCGAGCTTGCTCTCTTTTTATTGCTGACTTTTTTGGCTTTCTTTTTCATATGATTTAGCGAAATCATGTCGTGCGATACGTCGACTGGAGCACGACTTAATTTTATTTAGCTGATAATGCGCCGATATTATATTACAATTTCCTACGATTGCAAGATTTAATAGCAAAAGAAAAAGGACCGATCCGAAGACCGGCCCTTGACCGCGAAAGAACTTCTACTACTGCCGCCGGCGATGGTATAGTCCGGCACCCATAAGTGCGAAGCCGACCAACGCCAGTGTCGCCGGCTCGGGGACGACGGTCTCCATGTTCGCCGACCAGGCGTATATTTCATCATCCTTGCAACCGCTCGGGCACTGGACAGTGAGAGTGCCAACTGCCGCTGTATCTTCAAAACCAACCGCCTTCACGACTCCATTGAAGCCGAGACCCCTGATCTCCACGCCATTCGGTAAGGTGACAGAGGACCAGAGATTGGCACCTGAGAAGCTGGTCACATCGACGGTAAAACCGCCGAAGGTGAGGAAGGCCGCAATTGGACCCAGGCCAGCGATGTTGGCCGCCGTACCGGTAGCACCGATAACCGCCCCCAGATCGCCACTACCAGGAGTAATGACGGTAAAACTCGGTACTCCGATGAAGTTGGCCGAGTTCAGATCGGGCATCTGGACATTGGCGACGGGAGAACCGAAGTTCACACCGCCGGTGATGTACGCCGCCGGCAAGGTTGCCGGGGCAAGGAAAAGACAGAAAAGCGCCAGGACAGCGCCGAGAGAGAGAATCTTTCTCATTCATCCTCCATCAACGAACAAAATTAGCACCCAATAGCTGATTTTAGTCAGCTTTCAGGCACCCGGCCCATCTTACATATTATTCAAACAAAGTCAAGACCTTTTGCGGTATTGCAAAATATTTGGGTTATGCTAAGCTCTTTAGCAATATTGTAATGTTGTCCTACATTCAGATAATCCTCGGCGTCCTTTTGGGTGCCCTCATACTCCTCCAGCAATCCGAAGGTTCACTCGGTAGTGCTTTTGGCGGTAGTAGCTTGGATGGAGGTGGTAGGACCAGGCGTGGTCCGGAACTTTGGATCTTCCGACTTACAATAGTAGTCGCCTGCTTGTTCGTTGCCTCTACCCTCATCAACCTGGTATACTAATCAAACAACCGGCTCCAAACTAAAACTTCGTTGCGATCAATCGCAAACCTAATCTAAAATTATCGCGGAAATTAATGAAATCTGAAAGTAAAATAGCATCTTTTTTTAATGCTTTGTTTGTCGAATTTAGAGAACTTGGCATCATTGGCAAAATAGAAAGAGTGGTTCAGAAGATGAATCCTTCAGAAAAAATACTTTTTTCTATAGTCGCTTTTGTCTGCATGATAAGCGGTCTCACTCTTCTTATAAGAGTGAGCAATTCTTTCTTGGTAGAGGTGCCAGCTTATGGCGGCAGCTTCACTGAAGGAGTGGTCGGCACCCCTCGATTCATCAACCCTATTCTCGCCATTTCTGACAGCGACAAAGACATCGTCTCTCTAGTTTACGCCGGCCTCTTGAGAACGGGTGAGCAAGGTCGAGTTGTCCCCGACTTGGCCGAATCATACACCGTGAGCGAGGATGGGCGTGAATATGACATCTTTATAAGCAGCAATGCCTATTTCCACGATGGCCAGCCAGTCACCGCCGATGATGTCATATTTACCATTCAAAAAATACTTGATCCGGTCATCAAAAGTCCACGCTATAGCAGCTGGATTGGTGTCACCACTGAAAAAGTTGATACCAACCACATCAAGTTTGTCCTCGAAAAGCCGTATGCTCCATTTTTAGAGGCTTTGACTGTCGGCATTCTACCAAAGCATATTTGGGAAAAAGCTTCTTCTGAAGAATTTCCATTCAGTAATTTTAATATCACTCCTATCGGAGCCGGGCCCTACAAAATAAAAAAGGTTGACCGCAATGGTGGCGGCGTCCTCACCTCTTTGTCGCTCACCTCTTTTCATGACTACGTCCTTGGCCGACCCAAAATAGATGAGATCTCCTTCAAATTTTTCCAGAATGAAGTGGAGTTAGGTCGAGCTTACAAAGACGGGTCTATTGAGAGCGCCTCAGGGATTAGCTCTCAGCTGAAAACTTCGGTCAATAACGATCTGAAGACTAAAAACATTTTGCTCCCCCGAGTATTTGGTGTCTTTTTCAACCAAAACCTTGCCCCCGTTTTTCTAAACCAAGAAGTCAGACAAGCACTAGACCTCGCCACTCCCAAAAAAAGAATAATCGACGAAGTCTTGTTCGGTTTTGGTAAACCATTAAGTGGCCCAACTCCTCTCGACCAAGAAGTGGACAATGGTTACGATATTGAAAAAGCCAGAAATATTTTGACCGAAAATGGCTGGGTGATGAACGAGAACGGGGTTATGGAGAAAAAAGCCAAAACCGGCACCACCTTACTGAGCTTTGCTCTCACCACCTCTGATGCTCCAGAATTGAAAAGTACGGCCAATATTTTGAAAGAAGCTTGGCAGCAAATAGGTGCTCAGGTAGACATCAAAGTATTTGAATCAGCCGACCTAAGTCAAAATATTATTAAAAATAGAAAGTATGACGCCCTCCTTTTCGGCGAAATCGTGAGCGATACAAGCGATCTTTATCCTTTTTGGCACTCTTCGGCCCGAAATGATCCTGGCCTAAATATTTCCCTCTATGCCAACATCAGTGTCGATAAGGCGTTGGAAAAATTGAGAGAGATCAGCGACCCAAAAGAAAGATCCGACCAAAGAGAGATTGTTATTTCTGAAATCAAAAAAGATCGACCGGCCATTTTCCTCTTCTCTCCTGAGCTGATTTATTTAAAACCAAAAAAAGTAAAGAATGTATTATTAAAACCAGTTTCTACTCAAAGCGAAAGGTTTCTGACCATCAAAGATTGGTTCATAGAAACCGATAAAGTTTGGGAGATCTTCGTTAAAAACAATATTGAATAATCATGACCGAACAATCAAATCAATCCAATCATCGACACAGCAGGATCAGGAGCTACCACGCCAAAGAAACACCAAGGAGCAGGCCAGCCCGACCAACAACAAATACTGGTCAGCGCCGGGCCACCAGTTCTTTTGGCAGAAAAAGATTTGTAAATACCAATAGTCGTTTTGGTGCAGAAGAAAATAAAAAACCCGAAGTTAAGACAGCAGCAGAAACTTTGTCTTTGCCTCAAGTTGGTGAAAGTATCAGAATTATCCCGCTTGGTGGAGTAGAAGAGATCGGTAAAAATATGACCGCAATTGAAATCGGTGACGATATCATTGTTATTGATGCCGGATTCCAATTTAAAGATGAGGATACTCCCGGTGTCGACTACATCTTGCCAAACACCAAATACCTCGAAGAAAGGAAGGAAAAAATTAGAGGCATGTTGGTCACTCACGGACACTTAGACCATATTGGTGGTATCCCCTACATCATGCACCGCATTGGCAACCCACCTCTTTATGCCAGAGAACTTACCGCGATCATGATCAAGAAACGCCAGGAGGAGTTTCCCCACTTACCAGCACTTGATATCAAAGTTGTTGAAAAAGAAGATACTATTACCCTAGGTAAAATCCGAGTTAAATTCTTTTCGGTAACCCACACCATTCCTGATTCGATGGGTATCATAATCGATACTCCCTACGGAGAGATAGTCACGCCGGGCGATATCAAGCTCGAGCACGAAAACGGTATACCAAGCGAAAGAGAAGAAAAAGAATACAGTCGTTTCGATCACGAAAAAGTACTATTGCTACTCATGGATTCGACCAACGTCGACAATCCCGGATTTTCAACTCCAGAAAGATTGGTTCATAAAAATTTGGAAGAAATCATCCGTAACACCAAGCGGCGTCTGATCATTGGTACTTTCGCTTCCCAACTAGAGAGGATCATCGCCATCATCGAAGCAGCTGAACGCAATGGCAAAAAAGTGGTGGTAGAAGGACGAAGCATGAAGCAAAATATCGAAATTGTCCGATCGCTCGGTCGGCTGAAAGTCAAAAAAGAAACTATCGTCCCAGTCGAAGAGATCGAGAACTATCCGCCTGACCGAGTGGTAGTCTTGGCGACTGGCGCCCAGGGAGACGAGTTTGCTGCCCTGATGCGCATGTCCAACAAGAGTCACAAACACATCAAACTCTCCAAGCGCGACACTGTCCTCCTCTCTTCTTCAATAATTCCCGGCAACGAAAGAGCGGTCCAAAAACTCAAAGACAACCTCTCTCGCCAAGGTGCCAAGATCATTCACTACCGTACTTCTGATGTCTACATTCATTCGACCGGTCACGGCAACCGCGGTGAACTAGAATGGCTCCACAAGAAAATCAAACCAAAATTCTTCATCCCGATCCATGGCAATCATTACATGCTCCGGATCCACGAAGAACTCGCTCAAAACCTCGGGACACCAGAAAAAAATATTATCGTACCAGACAACGGCATGATAATTGAGATTCAAGACAAAGGTGAGAAAATGGTCGCCCTCAAACAAAGAGCGCCTGCTTCGCCGGTCATGGTCGACGGTTTTGCTATTGCCGACGTCCAAGAAGTAGTGATGCGCGACCGCAAAATGCTCGCCGACGATGGTATGTTTGTGATCGTCGCCGTGATCGACCTCAAAACCGGTAAGCTCCGCAAATCGCCCGACCTGATTTCTCGCGGCTTTGTCTACCTACGCGAATCTCAAGAACTTTTGAGTCACACCCGCCTCATCATTAAAAAAACTATTGAGGAGAATACCAAGGGTATGAACCCGATCAACTTCGACTATATCAAAAACAATGTCACCGACGCCGTCGCCCGCTTCCTCTTCCAAAAAACCGCTAAACACCCGATCGTTATCCCAGTCATTTTGGGGGTATAATCTTAATCCCACCTTTTTTGGGGGTGGGGTTTTTTGATATTTTAAAGTACAATTAAAATCTATGACATTAAGTCGGAGATTGTGGTTTGTTTATTTGAGCGGTTTTTTGATCGCCGGACATTATGCACTGGTGGCTTACGTCAACTCTTCCCTACTTTCCAATTTTGCCAGCAACAGCTACCTCAACATTTTGTATATTGTTGGCTCCCTACTTAGTATTGCTTGCCTCTCCCTGGCACCAATTTTGTTCAGAAAATACGGTAGTGTGCTCACTTTTACAATCTTTATCGGTTTACAAATAATTGCCATTCTAGGTCTTGGAGCTATCCAAACAGCTATTTTACTGATTTGCCTATTCTTGCTTCACCAAGCAACTGAATCAGTGCTCTACTTCTGTCTCGATGTCCACCTCGAACAGGAAACTGGAGCAGAAGACACAACTGGTGGCAAACGAGGAGCTTTTCTCACCATTCAAAACATTGCCTGGATCAGTTCTCCTTTCCTACTCAGTATTTTGATAACCGGCCAAAATTATAGCCGTGCTTATATACTTTCTGGTTTGTTACTTTTGCCACTACTCTTGATCGTCGTTACTTTGTTCAAGGATACCAAGAAAGCTGATCGGATCGAATCAAACCTCTGGCAAGCACTTCGCTCCATTAAAACAATCTCGGATGAGACTAGAATTATTGGCGCCCAATTTGTTTTAAATTTCTTTTACGCTTGGATGGTGATCTACCTACCACTTCTCTTGACTAAAGAGATTGGCTTTGGCTGGGACAAAATCGGAATTATTTTTACAATCATGCTTTTACCATTTTTGCTTTTTGAATGGCCAGTTGGATTGATCGGCGACCACAAACTCGGCGAGAAAGAATTTTTGATTGCTGGCTTTATCATCATTGCCGCCACCACTGCTGTCATACCGATTCTGGGACAAGCATCTTTTATTATTTGGGCACTCGTCTTGTTTGGAACCAGAGTCGGTGCCAGTTTGGTCGAAATCTCAAGTGAAAGCTATTTCTTCAAGCACGTAAAAGAAGACAATACTGCCCTTATTAGTCTTTTTAGGATGGTTCGACCCCTCTCTTTTATCCTAGCTCCGTTAGTCGCCCTACCCGTGATTCATTACTTTTCCTATTCCAATTCTTTTTACCTAATCGCCGCCTTTGCCCTTCTCGGGCTAATCTTCATTCCCAAAGTTGATACCAAATAAAATGGCATTTTAGAGAACTCTAATAAAAAAAATAGATTTTCAAACTAGATACTCCTAATCTTAGTGGGTCTAGCGGTACGGCTCTTTTTTGGAGCAAAATGTGAGAGTAGGAGTGCAAAGACAGTTTTGACAAAACCTTTGGCTTCGTCGGAAAGCTCCGCCCCAAATAGCTGAGCACCTTTTTCTAAACCTTTAGCTATTGTTTCTACTTCTTTCCTGGCCACTCGAGAGACTTTTTTAATATCACGGAAAATAGCAAGTATGTAAATCAGGATCACCAAAACTAACCCAGCAACAATAATAGTTGAGACTGAAGCGATCGCAAAATAAGTTTCGTAATAATCCATTACTATAATTTTATAGTAATAAAATTATCATTCAAAACAAAACTGTTGATTACTTCTTGATTAACCCACAGTGACTCTAGGAAAATAGCTTCTTTCATTCGATACGGAAATTTTTCTGCTGAAAATTTCCTTGTCCTCGCGCCGTCGCGCTGCGGAATATCACTCAAGAACTATTTCCCTAGAGTCACGATCAATTTTACTGGGCACTCGAAAGAGCATTGCGGATGATCTGCTTAAATTCATCGGCCGATCCCGGATTTACAATTTGTTTGCCATTCAAGAAGAATGAAGGGGTGCCCTGCAAACCAGCTTTGACCGCATGCGCCCTCTGAGCTCTGACAAAACTTTTAACCTCTTTTGAAAGAAAGTCAGTTTTAAATTGATCAGATGAGATACCGATCAGGTCGGCATATGATTGGAACATTGGCACGACATCGGCTACATTTGCCCACTCATTCTGTTTTTCAAAAAGCAGATCGTGCATTTCCCAAAACTTACCCTGTTTGCGAGCCGCTTCCGCTGCCATGGCGGCAAACTCGGCATTGGCATGAATACTGATCAATGGGAAATTGCGATATACCAGCGCAACTCGATCGCCAAACTCAGCCACGATCTCTCTGACTACCGGGTAATAAGCTCGGCAGGCCGGACATTGAAAATCGCTGTACTCCATCAGTATGACTGAAGAGCTAGCACTCCCCTTAACGTAGTCAAGAGGGTGGATGACTCCCACCTCAAACGGCGGCTCAATTGAGCTTGTTTTATTGCCAAACAAAAATAGAGCTCCAATTATTAAAATAATAGCACCTAACCAAATTAAATTTTTCATGGCTTCTAATATAACATATAGGTGCTACAATGAAAATACTATTAGAAGCCTAACTTAAATAACATGATCTACGTAAATGATCTTGAAAAAGACACTTTGGAAAATGATAATTTTCGTAAAGTATTAAACACGACTACCAAAAGCCAGTTGGTGGTGATGTCTCTTTTGCCTGGTGAAGATATTGGCGAAGAGGTGCATGATGTTGATCAATTTATCAGGATAGAGGAGGGTTCTGGTAAAGCGGTATTGGACGGGGAAGAGTTTGAAGTAAGGGATGACTGGGCAATAGTCGTGCCAGCCGGTGCCAAACACAACATCATAAATACCGGGAGCGGCAAAATGAAAATCTATACTGTCTACACTCCACCAGAACACCCAGAAGGTACTGTGCACCAAACCAAAACGGACGCTCTGGCCTCGGAACACTCTTAGATTAGGATTGGTTTGGTCTAATATTTTGGTCTAATTGATCATTCTTATTTTTTCTGAAAAAGTGTTTGGATATAAAATGATAAGCCATAAAAGAAATCATAAAAATCAACAATAAAACAAGGGTAATATAACCAACATAATCTTTTATAAAAATATTCAAAGTCGACGGACGACGGATATCGATTGAAGCATCTCTGATATTCCCAGCGTTATCTATTGCCCTCACAATGACCCGCAAATTCGTATCTTTATTGAGGGGTACTTGAAATGGACTGTCGGACTGGAAAAATACCGGGGATTCGGTGATCGATCCGTTTTTATCTATCAATCCTACCTCGTATCTATTAACTCCGGAAAGGTTGTCTGTGGTAAAAAAAGAAACCAAAGAACGTTCTACCAAAGAAGCCGCCGCCAACACATAGTCAACCTTTGGTTCAAAGGCGGCCGGCGGAGTATTGTCGATCCTTACCAGGAAATGCCCTGTATTGCCCCAGATACCATTTTTATAAGCCTTAATATGGAAGTACCACAATCCTTCTGACAAGTTTTCAAAACCAACCAGAGTTTCTTCACTTATTATTTTGTTTTCCGGAATAGTATTTGGTTTGTTATCCAAAACATAACTAAAACCAACTACCCCCAGTGACTTTTCCCAAGAAAAAACCGGACTGTTATTGCTATACCATTCACTTGGAAAAGGGTGCGTTTCCGAAAAAACCTCAACCCCCTCGGGAGTCTTGGGTACGATACTGTATTCGGCTCGACCAAGCTCTGTAACCACTTCAGTACCTACCCCATCGTTAAGCAAAATTTTAGAGTTTGATCTCACACTCACAACAGCATTACCGATCGACTTGGCCTTGAAAGTAATGGTCCCAACCAATCCCGAATCAGTCTTGATACCATTTGGTACCACACCAACATAGCTAACGACACCTCTTGTGTTGTCAAAAGATGGGGCCTCCACCCAAATACCGACTATCGATTGACCACCTGATGGTTTGACCACCATTAATTTGTGCGGATCGAAGCCAACGATCACATTGATACCGTTGATTTCATTACCTTTGGAATTAAGTATCACTGGCACTTCAAAAGTAGCCCCTTCAGTAAAAGTACCGTTTTTGGGAGATATCAAAACTGAGGCCCGAGGCAGGAGTTGTCCCGCGTTTATTTCATTTTTGATTTGAGCAGAAGAAGAAGCTGGTATAAGAACAATTACGACGCAGCAAATGGTAATGATTATCTTTTTCATGAATTCAAATTTTCAATCTCCTCTTCAATTTTGTTTTCGGCCTTTTTGAGATCAGCTTTTATCAAATCAATATCTGAGTCATGATTTGAAATTTTGCTTCTGGCGACACTCTTGAAGTTGGCCTCATAATCCCTGATGTCATCTTTTACAACTTCGATTGATTCTTTTAAAACCTTCTCCGCTTTCTCAATTTTATCATGACTAATTTTTGTTCTTTGGTTGTAAAAACTTTTCTTGCGCCAAAGATAGATCGATAAAAGCAGCAGAACAAAAACAACAAAAGCTAGCATATTGGCAAGAGACCAGAAATCACCGATTCTAACCTCAACAATGTTTGACGGTTCACTATGATCACCATTGTCTAATATGATAATTGCACTTACTGAGTAAGAACCGTCTCTGAGCGATTCTGGAACCAAAATACTAAATTCTCCCCTAGCGCCAGTAAAACCACTGATGAAAACCTTTGAACCATCAACGGAAACAAAATGCAACAATACATCTGATCTTGAATAATCTGACTGACCCTCAATCGTCAACACCCCACCTTTTTTCCCTAATTTTATTTTAGGCACCAGCAAATAGGTTGGCTGAGGTGATGGTTCCGGGACAAGTTCTTTTACTTTTTCTGGTTCAGTTTTTGGTTCAACGATTTTTTTGGGTACAATAGTCAGAGAACCTTGATTTAAAGATCCGGTTGCATCTGTCCCGTTTCCATCGTTGGCCAATACTTGTCCTGAATCAAACTTTATACTAACTGGACCTTCTGCCAACGCTTTAAAATAAATCAAGAGTACATTACCGACATTTCCCGTAAAACCAGAGAGAGAAACTCCTTCAAACCTAAGTGAACCCTCCAGATTCGAAAAGGATGGTTCGGCTACCCAAAAATCCAAAATTGAACCGGATTTTGATATATTTTCGACTGATAATTTGTCTTTAGGAAAAACGATTGAACCAGAAATAGCGTTGATTGACTGGTCGGCAGAAACGTTTATTCTGACCATCACCCTGTCTCCAACTTCATAAGTCTTGTTATTCGGTTCGATTGATAAATTAGCCGCGTAAGACAACATGGGTAGAAGAAACAAACTCAGGACAAAAAATATTTTTAAAAATTTATGATTCATTTGGCTGAGTTTTCTGCTTATTTTTATTATAAGAGAATAAAGTATTCATAATTATAACAACCGCAAATATAAATAGATAGAAATAGTGACGTTGCCACCAAGTTTTGTTAGCTGGATCGACCGTCACCACCCTCTCGTTACCACTTTCATCTACCGCCTTAATTAAAATAAAACTTTTCAAGTCTTGGTTTTCCAAAATAGCCGGAGATTCAACTTTTTTGTATTTTTTGAATAAAGCGAGCAATGGTATTGGCACTTCCTTTATAGCATAGTACTGGACGGTCGAACCCCGATCTTTAGTCACAAAGACTACAAACCATTGGTTTTCAAAAATATTTTGGTCTCGACCAATTTCTGGAGTAAAATTTTCGGGTGGCAAACTATCTACCGATTTTGGATTCTCATTCATTGAAACCATATTTTCTTTAAGATCAAAGCTGATATTAGGAAGACTTTCTTTGGTTCCCAGACCATCGTTTAAAAAAATTTCTAAATTTTGAAAATTTAATTTGGTATCACTTTTTACTTGTCCGGCAACAACAAGCTGCAAAACAAGACCTTCTTTACCTGTAAATCCAGTGGGTATGATGCCTGCAAATTTTATTGGCCCATCTGGACCTAATTTTGGAGTATCAACCCAAAAATTGATTATCGAATTGCCAACTCTAATCGAGTTTATTTTTAGATCCTGGCTGTCAAATTTAATTTCCCCTTTTATTGCATTAATCGATTTGTCTAGAGTGTCAACCATCAGATCAATTAAGATCTCATCGCTACCCACAACATTTATCTTGTTTTCTTCTAAATAAAGACTCGCGGCTTTTATATTCAAAATGGGTAGCGCCAATAAAAAAACGGCTAGTGATAAAAAGTATATACGTTTGAAAATTTTTTCTGACATGATTTATCCAGTCCAATAATAAGCCATTATGCTAAAATCTACCAAATCGACTTTTTGATCTCCATTTAAATCCAACTTCAGTGCCAAATCAGTTTTAAGCGGTTTTATATACCAAAAAGCCGCGATTGAGAAATCAACCAGGTTGACCCTACAATCATTGTTAAAATCTCCCTTTTGAGCACATTTCTTTTCTACCAGAACATTTTTATTGCCCACCTTGAAAGCAACAGTATCCCCAAACGGACTCACTTCTTCTTTGAATAATGATTTGGATCTAGTCTGGTGATTACCAACTTCCAATACCGAAGTGTCGAAATTTAACAAATAAATACCATCTTCATCAGTGGGTCTTTCGATAAAAAATTCATTCTCAGAATTTATATTTATAACTACTTGACCATTGGCAGCACTCTGTCCAAAAATGGCTATATTATCACCTCTCTTAACCTCACTTTTATCAACTGAAATCGTGGGGGCAATGAATATTCCACCGATATTGGTAGCAGCTCCGCTGGTAATATAGACCGAAAAGGTAAACGGGCTTGACCTAGTCCCCTCCTTATCTTCACCGTAAACAGAAAAATTGTAACGCCCGGTGGTCAGATCACCTATATTAGCGGTAAAACGGCTATCCGGACCAGCAATCGTACTCAAGGCCAGCTGACCATCCTTTAAGATAATTACTTTGCTTAGAGGGTAAGCTCTACCCGTGAAATTCACTGCCCCTCCTGAAACAGAGCTGCCCCCGCTTCCTCCCCCGCCACCACCTCCTCCACCCCCGCCACCACCAGAAGAAGCTGGAGTGGCTGAAGTTTCAGTTGAGCTAGCGATCTGATTACCAAAAGCGTCTTTGACCACCACCACAAAATAATAAGTCGTGCCATTCGACAAACCACTCTCTACCGCCGAAGTACTGCCGCCGGCAGAAGTATAAGTATACGGACCACCAGCAACGGTGGCCCTCGCTACACTATAACTGGTAGGTGTCCAACCAAGGTAGCCGGTCGAAGCACTCCAAGAGAGTGAGACCTGACCATCCCCCGCCGTGGTAGAAACCGCCGGTGAGGAGGCAAAAGGGAAATATAAAAATCCGGAGTTGAGATTGAACCCGACCGAAGAGCTAGTTCCGATGGCCACCTGAGAAATAGTGCTCCAAACTTTAAAATTTGCAGAAGTAGAGTATTCAGAAGGATTAATGGTTGGATTTTCAATACTATAATTTTCAGATGAAAATACTTGTCCAGAAGAAATATTAGACACTAGAAAAAAACTAATCGATAGCAAATAGAAAATTTTTTTAATTTTTGATATCTTATTTTCTTTCATTTTAATAAAATCTCCAACTGCTCACTATTTCTTTTATCAACGATTCCATACCAGATTCGGCTGTTATTTCGTAAAGTAATCCGTATTTTATGAACCAGAGCTCTATCGTCTCACCTAGAATGCTATCCTCACTCCTAAAAGCTACCGCTTCCACACCATCTATAAAAGTTTTTTGTTCATTATTCTTTATGCCACTTGGTATATCTTTTAAAAACTGTTCTTCTGTAATATTATCCTTAAAATATGGTGTTATATAAATTTGAAACCCCTGCCCTGATTCTTGGTCTTGAAATACTATTGTGATACTTCTATTGTCCTCTACGTATTCTTTTACCACAAATGATTTTTTGTGAAATAAGGAAAATTGGTACTCCGTATTCCAATAATGATTGTAGTTTGGTGGAATAATCCTCGATTTTATATGACCTGGTATGTATGGTTGATCTGAGTAACCTGCTTGTAAATCAATGTTATCATTTTCTTCTGAAGCCACACTGTTTAAATTTATAAAAACAATAAATATTATTAAAATAATAAAACTGATAGTGTAGTATATGTTTTTTTTGGTAAAAATTTGATTGGTAATCATTGTTGGTTTATTTTTAACTTACCCCCTTCGTTGAGTTTTATTTTGTTTGATATGAGTCTAACTCTCCTACCATCGTAAGGTTTTAGATTGCCGTGCACCGCGAGTATAATCGATGCGCCAGCTGGAGCGTTGGTGCCGGAGCCGCTTGATGTCATTGTATAAGTTGGCACAACCCCCATTGAAGAACCAGCGGTTACTTCTCCTGATACTACATTTAGAGCCATATCATTACCCGTTCCACTTATCAACCTTGTTGTTTCGTTAAAATCTGAAATTGTCATGGCTGTTGCGGATAATGCATGAGCACTGTATGTATAAGCATCTGTATTTATAGCATTACCAACAATAACGACGTTTCCGCCATCGTTGGAAGTAAAGTCTATACCACCACCCGTAACAGACCACGCTGTGCCTGCTGTGTTATCACTTCCCCCGTCGTTATCTATAGACCAATTGTATACTCCATCTCTATGGATAGCACATATTTGTCCGGCTGAAGTATTTCCTGATGTTATGGTGACTGACTGGGTTCCGGTAAGTACCGTTGTGGGTACTCTGTAGAATGCTTGTACTTTTGCATTACCTGCGTCTGACCCAAATGTACCAACCCCTCCAGTATAATTTGCAATGTTTGTCCAGTTGGCTGGAGTTGAAGGACTAACTGTAGAGTTCCTTGTTCCAACAATAAGTAGCAGTAAATCACCAGGCTCATTTTCTGGATATACTGGAGCCACTGATGTTCCGCCAGCTGCTGTTAGTCCACAACTTCTTAAGAAAGTATCGTTTCTATTCGGACCATCTCCTTGTCTTATGCGCAGTACGCTCACAGCGCCAGATGCGGCAGCGGAAAGCGTTATGGTGGTAGCCGGTGTGGCATGGGCGGTACCCGAGGTTACATATGACATTGCCGCACCAAAACGCACATCGTTTCCAGTTGTCGAGTTTGAATCAAGCACCTCACTTACAGTACCAAAAGACGCACCAGTGGCTGTGATGTTCCAGCCACTATAGGTTGCAAGATCTCCATTTTGAGTAGCCGCTATTAAAGCAACATCACCTGATTGAAAGCCGGTATCTGTGTTTGGGAGAGTTGATCCGAACGCTGTTGTATCAGCATTTATAGAGTAAGATGTTGTAGCTATATCATAGGTGCCAGTTGAGGATCTAAATTTGAATATTTTCACACCCCAAACAGAAGGTGTTCCAGTTTCTGCAAATGTTTGGTTTGTGGTACCCTCTGATCCGGTAGCAACTTTATACATTGTGTAGAGTCTAGCCGAACCAGTATCAATACCCTCTGCAGCACCATCAGTACCGGAGATACTCCCAAGCGACGTCCAACCAGATGGTGTTGTTACTATATCTGTCTGAGGTCTCAAGGCTATAACTGCAACCATAAGGTCTCCAGGAGCTGGGTCTGGCTGCCTTACATTTATAGATGCATTACCAGCAAAGGTTCCTGTAGTCACCCCATCTTTGAAGGAGCCCATGACTCTCCTTGTGTTTGGTCCGTTGTGTGCTGATGCTGTTTTTTCATCTAGTGATATATGCAAAAGATGCTTACCTTCTTTTAGGGTTTTGTGAGATACGGTTGCTATATCATCGCAATTCCAATTATCAACTTCTATTTTGTCTTTTTCTAAAATTTTGGCGTTAATCTTTTTGTCACCACACCATAACCCAATAAATTCATCTTCATCTACCGTATTTTGATCAGCTGGTATTATAGAAAGTTTACCCGCTTCCTGTGTTCTAAACCTTACTATCCATTCTTCACCTTCTTTAGGGTGCCTGTGTTCTGTTAGTACTTCTATCTTGTTTTTATTCTTTTTATGGAGGTTTGGTAAAATATTTAGTTCGTTAGTTATATTAAGTGAGCTAATATAAATAGGTTCCTTGGTATAATCGTTTTTTTGACTAACCGATCCACTTGAATTTTCTGAATACCCCAAATATTCAATTTTTTTATTAAATTCTTTTTGCAAAAAGTTTTGATTCCTAGCCCTCCACTCAAGTCTTTCTTTCTCTAATTCATCAAGAGTTTCTCTTATTGTTTTAAATGTATCCACAACATTTGAATCTCTCTTTGCTTCCCATAAACTATCTACTATATTGTTTTCGTTAATGAATTGTGCCGAGCGCACACTTGTAACTGGCAAAAAAAAGTAGACAAAAATTAAAAGGGCAGACAGAGTATTCTTGGATATTTTTTTATTTTCTTTTTTTTTAAAAAAATTAATCATTATTATAGGTTGATACAAAACTATAAATCTCATCAGATATTTTTCTTAAAAAAGAAACTGAAACCTCCAGATCTTTTTCAAGGGGAATTGAGGAATCGCCCTTTACCAGTATCGTGATACTTACTGGTCTATTTGGTACATACATTATTCCAGAATCAGCGTATATGCGCAGGTCTATATGTTCTCCATATTTGTGTGGAAATGGTATGTTTTGAAAATTTTTTGAAATAAAATCATCAAACTTTGATTGGTCCAGTAGGGATAATAAATAATTAGAATTTTCTCTGTTCAAGTAACTTGCGGAGTATAGAGATCTAATGACTCTGGAATACTCTTTTGATGAAATACTACCATCAACATTGATCAGCTTATCTAAACCCAAAGCTTCTATAACTTCGAGTAGATTTTTTTCTCCGATATTCCTAAGTAATATTGCGTTTGCAGTGTTATCAGAATCTATAATTAATCTTTCTAGTAGTTCTTCTATGGTAAATCTGGTACCAACAGGTTCTTGACCTAACAATGTATCTTGGTCTCCAGATAAGTTATCTTTATCACCCTCCAAAAGAACTAGCTCGTTTGTCAATTTCCACTCACCGTCCTGTACTTTTTTCATGACAGCCATTGATATCGGCACTTTTATTAAGCTTGCTGGAAATATATATTTTTCTGGATTTATTGAGATATTTGCTCCTGTATTTAGATATTCTATATAGATAGACGTTTCTCTACCAGTTTTTTCAAAATCTTGGCTAATTTGTCTTATCTTTTTTCTAAGCGGTTCTATGGTTGAAAGGTAGTGTTTTTGATCTATCAAGTGTCGCGAAATATCTATGTATGGATATTTTGAAATATTTTTGTCTACATCGTTGTGGTTGTGATTTAAAATATATATAAACAAAGAGATAATAATCAAAGACAATATAAGTATCAATATTTTACTTTTATCTGAAAACTTCATTTTTATTCTGTTTGGTTATTAACGGTGGTGTTTTCTGGGTTAATAGTAGTTTGTTCTGTTTGTGTGGTTTCAGGCGCGTTGACTTCTGACTCGATAATATCTTGGACTGTCTCATTATTACCATTATCAACAATGTCAGTATCTGGTGTTTCGTTATTTTCTTCTGCGTCTTGTGTTGTTGTGGTATTATTTTGGTTTTCATCTGTTTCTGTATTACCTTCGTTACTTACATTATCAACATTTTCACCCGCATTATTATCTGTGGTATTATCAGTTTGATCAACTTGACCACTTCCAACGTTCGTTGTGTTTGTACTATTGCTACCTATCTGATTATTGTTTTGATCAGTATTATTTGTGTTTGAGTTTGTTGTAGAAATCGTATGAGACAAAAGTCCATCTAATTGCTCTTTTGTTATACAAGTTTCGCCCCCAGGTTCCCCCACACACAATTCTTTTGTTCTGACTCTGTTAGCAAAGAAATCGTTGATACCATTTGCCTTGTCACCCAACCATTGTGCTATCTTTGTAAAAAACCCTCCAATAAAGCCTGCTGATTCTGGTGTGGAACTCGCTGTTGTCGAGGATATAGAGTTAAGGTTTAAATTTATTTCCTTTATTGCTTCTACCACTACTGAAAGTATTGCTCTATCGTCTATGCCTGTTATTGTTGTGGAGGCAGATATGTATGTCGCCAGGTATGGATTTGCCGCCGCAGTATCTTCCGCTATAAAACCATACCTTACTCTGCCGTCACCATCGTTATAAACAAAAGAAACTGGCTGTAGAGAGTCCAATACGGACAAGCCATTGATATCTAATTTTTGAATATCATGTTTTGTTGCTCTTGTTGACGAAAGACAAGCATCGGAAGCAGAGTTAAATACTACTTGGTTTGTGGATGTTATACAAAGTGATGAAGCTCCAGTAGATCCAGTTAGGTTAGCAAAGCTCACTGTACCATCTACTGAAAATGTTCGCCAAGGTGAGGTAGTCCCAACACCAACAGAGACAGAACTATTTTTTGTGATGGATAATGCCACATTAGAATTTAAGTTAGTTGAGGAGGCTATGTGAAAAGCTTTTGTTGTAGACGCATAACCCATTGTCCAAGCATTTATATCAGAAGCAAATTGGAATAATGCATCTCCGACCCCATTCTGGTCTCCTATATTCGTGAGACCTGTTCTATCTATACTAAATAACGTGGTCGTTGCTGCGGCTGTTGAAGACCCGACTGCAAACAATATTTCGTTTGAATCCGTCGAAAATGCGTGTATTGAAAGCTTTGCCCATGGGGTAGTAGAGCCAACTCCAAGTTTACTGTTTGTACTATCCCAGAATAAATTGGTTGCGCCACCAAAAGAGCCCCCATTATTAAATTGGATTTCACCTGTCAATCCCGCTGGAGTTCCACCGCCAACCCCACCACCAACGCATATACCATTTATTGCAAAACATCCACCAGAGAGATCGATACCAACGTTAGATGTGGTGGTAGCTTGACCAGAGATGTTCAAACCACGGACGGTGGTGGTGCCAAAGCCACCAAGAGCAATCTCAAGAGCTGATATTGATGTGGTGGCCGTTCCAGCTACTGTGGTAGTTGCGATATAGAAGTTGGTGCCATCGTTTCGGAAAACTGTTTGAGCGAAGCCTGCTCCGGCGGAGAGGGAGAGTTGGGGGGCGGTGGAGGAAGAGACAGTGAGAGCGATGTTGCTAGCGATGGTAGATGTACCGATACCAGCGTTACCATAAGCGTTGAAGAATGAGAGAGTATTGCCCGCACTACCAGCGGCAGCATTTGATTGCAATGACAAAAGGTTGGTGGTGCCCTGGCTTGAACCCGCTTGAATATACATAGAAGTTGCCGCTGAAGCGCCGCCATTTTTAACCAACAAAGTACCAAAAGGAGCGTCATTTTGTTGACCGATACCAGTGCCAGAATTATTCGTATTAATTACAAAGTAGCTGCCAACGTTGGTATTTCCTATATTGAACCTGACGGCAGCCCCATCACCTCCGTTGTAATAGCCGAGGCCCATGTACATGTTAGAACCAGCGGTACTTTCAACTAAGTTAAACCTGGCCGCTCCGGCACTCAAGCTTCCAGTATTACTGTTAGTAACCGAAATTCCTACCGAACTTCCAGTACCCTCATTACCCCTGACAGAGATCGAGCCAGATTGTCCAGCTGTGGTGCCTCCAACTAGAAGACTGCCCCCGTTTGGCCCCACCTGAACTTGACCAGTGCTCCCGATGATAGCAAGTGCCGAAGTGGTGGTGGTTGAAGTTCCCGCAACAGTTGTCGTGGCAAAATACAAATTACCACCAGCGTTTCGCTGTACCCATTGAGCGATACCGGCGCCATCAGTGAGAGCGGTAGAAGAAGCAACAGTAAGACGATAGACAGGAGTGGTAGTACCAATACCGACGTTGCCATCGCTTTGAATAGTCATCCTGGCATTACTTATAGAAGCATCGTACGATCTACCGTTTAATTGTGTGTCATCCAAAGAGAAGTGCAATTTTGACCTGCTAAAACTATTGATCCCCTCTGCAATAATCGCCGCTTTCAACCCATTATTAGCATCTCCTGAATATGGTGTTCCTAGATACAAAATTGCATCGTTATTTTCATGCCCAGAAGCAAGGACAAATCTAGCATCATTAGCACCAGCAGACTGAATGTGGAATTTCTCCACCGGTGCCATTGTCCCCACTCCCACATATCCATTCTTGTCGACAATGAACTGAGTAGCGGTCGATGAACCGATCACAAAAGCATGTTCACCGGCGGTGTTGTTGATAGAGAGACGGGCGAATGGAGTAGAAGAAGAAAAGCCTACGCTACCAGTGAAGTTGTTGGTATTGCTCCAGGTGTTGGAATCAGCGAGGAGGGTTGATGAGGAGTTGGAACCAACACCTCCAGAGATACAGCTACCATTCACCGCAAAGCAACCACCAGAGAGATTGATACCGACATTTGATGTGGTGGTAGCTTGACCAGAAATATTCAAACCACGGACGGTGGTGGTGCCGAAGCCTGAACCGGAGATTTCTAATGCTGAAATACTTGTCGTTGCGGTCCCAGCGACTGTGGTTGTCGCGAAATACAAGTTACCTCCCGCGTTTCTTTGTACCCACTGAGCGATACCGGCGCCAGCAGAAAGAGCAAGTTGAGGAGCGGTGG
>CAZVUY010000001.1:1253-225918 GCA_964630525.1 uncultured Candidatus Saccharibacteria bacterium | reverse complement strand
ACGTCTCGCAGTTAAGCCAGCTTGTGCCTATACACTATCGCCATGGTTTCCATTCACGGCTAGCTGACCTTAATAGGCTCCTCCGTTACTCTTTAGGAGGATAGCGCCCCACTAAAACTGCCCACCAGACACTGTCTCTTTCCGGTTTTGCCGAAGAGGTTAGAAAGTATGTCAATACAGAGTGGTATTTCACTGACGGATCAACACCTCCCGAAAGAGATATCTCAAATCCTCCCACCTATGCTACGCAGTAAAAACATACCCTCAATGTCAAGTTGCAGTAAAGCTTCCGGGGTCTTTTCGTCTAACTGCAGGTAACCGGCATCTTCACCGGTATTGTATTTTCACCGAGCAAGTCCTCGAGACAGTTCCCCAGTCGTTACACCATTCGTGCGCGTCTGAACTTACCAGACAAGGAATTTCGCTCAACTATTCCTTCAAGTTGGACTCTATCTTAATCCGAACATTTTGATTTCAAAATGTTTTAGGACCCATGGTGTTGGTGCACTTGTTAACCATGTTTGGACTAGCAACACATTACTGTATTGCAGGTAGCTTCTTTTTTGTGTAATTAACTTTTTTCTGTCTCTACTCTTATGTCATTAAACCATTTATCACCCATAACTGTCCCAGTCCTTTTGGAATCTTCAAAAGAAAATTCCAAAACCTTAGGACAATTATAGTTATTGCCGACATTCACCAGGGCTTACAACAGTCAGCTCACACCAATCTAGAAACAATTATAAAGAAGGAAAGATTTAAAGATGGAAAGATTAATTTTCCTTCTTTGCTTCTTTGAATCTTTTAATTGCGCCCAGGTATGGTATGAACCGCCGTTGTTTGACCTTCTGGCATTGGTCAGGTGTCACCCCCTATACATCCTCTTACGAGTTCGCAGGGAGCTGTGTTTTTGATAAACAGTCGCCAGGGATACTTTAGCTGCGTCCCATTGGATAAAACATCCAAAAATCTGTGAGTACTCAAAACACTCACAAAAATTCAGTTTAAGCTGATTCTTTAGATACTTTATCCAACGGGAAGGCCTTATACCGAAGGTACGGCCGCTTTTTTGCCGAGTTCCTTGGGGACATCTCACTCGTTCGCCTTGGGCTACTCGCCCTGACTACCTGTGTCGGTTTACGGTACGGTCCACATGTATTTAATCTTAGAAGTTTTTCTTGGAAGCGTGCTTTGCAAACTCTCCTTTGCCGAAGCTCCAGATTGCCATATCGCTTGAACTCCAAATTTAATTGAGTGCTCGGATTTACCTGAGACACATTCTTACGACACAGACGTCAAATCCAATAATGCGCTTTGCATACTACACTTCGTCTCTCCATCGAAATACATGCAGGTGAAGGAATATTAACCTTCTGTCCATCGGGTGCGGCTTTCGCCATTCCCTTAGGCCCGACTAACCCTTCCCTGATTGTCATCGGAAAGGAAACCTTAGTCTTTCGGCGTGCACCGTTTTCAGGTGCATTGTGGTTACTTGTGCCAACATTCTTACTTCAAAGCGCTCCAGCGTGGGTCACCCCTTCGCCTTCAGCGCGGCTTCAAATACTCTCCTACCGCCTCCGACGGTAAACGTCGGAGACCCTCAGTTTCGGTACATAGCTTAGCCCCGATTATCTTCGGCGCAGAATCTCTGAATGAGTGAGCTGTTACGCTTTCTTTAAAGGATGGCTGCTTCTAAGCCAACCTCCTCATTGTCAGAGAAATTTCACCGCCTTAAGTGCACTTAGCTATGATTTAGGGACCTTAAATTGAGATCTAGGGCTGTTTCCCTTTTGACGAACGGAGCTTAGCCCCCGCCGTCTAACTGCCAGACTATGGGTCATGGTATTCGGAGTTTGATAGGTCTCGCGAGATTGCTCCCTGTCGAGACCTTCCAGTGCTCTACCCCCATGACAAACATCT
The DNA here is from genome assembly GCA_964630525.1 of uncultured Candidatus Saccharibacteria bacterium. Lineage (GTDB taxonomy): Bacteria > Patescibacteriota > Minisyncoccia > Phycocordibacterales > WO2-35-19 > CAZVUY01. Next base: position 223,998 of record CAZVUY010000001.1, on the reverse strand, counting down.
GACGCGAACCCAAAAGCTCTTTCGGAGAGAACCAGCTATTACCAGGTTCGATTAGCTTTTCACTCCTTACCACAGGTCATCCAAACGCGTTGAACGACGAACTGGTTCGGGCCTCCATCTCGCTTTCGCGAGACTTCACCCTGCCCATGGCAAGCTCACCTGGCTTCGGGTCTAATGTATACGATTTATAGTTCGCGCTATTCACGCTCGCTTTCACTTCGCCTAACGCGGGTCGACCGCTTCGGCAACCGCATACATTAACTCGTTGGCTCATTCTTCAATAGGCACGCCGTGGTGGTATAAATACCACTCCGACTCCTTGTAGACATATGGTTTCAGGTCTATTTCACCGCCCTCACCGGGCTGCTTTTCACCTTTCCCTCACGGTACTAGTTCACTATCGGTCTCTAAATATATTTAGCCTTACCGGTTAGTTCCGGCAGATTCCCCCGAGCTATTCGTGTCTCGAGGTACTCAAGAACAGAAACAAGAAAGATTATTTGCTTTCGACTACGGGGCTATTACCCTCTGGGGCGCTTCTTTCCAGAAGCTTCTTCTAACAAATAATTTTTTAACTTTCCTTGTGTAAACACAAAGTCTCTGCCTTACAACTGCGCGCTCCGCGCTGAACTCGACACAAATTACGAATATTCACGAATGACACGAATAAAAAAATAAATTTTATTCGTAAATTCGCATGAATTCGTGGATTAGTGTCGCACTCAGTGCGAAGCACGCTCTGGGCTTCTCCGCTTTCGCTCGCCGCTACTTACGGAATAACAATTGTTTTCTTTTCCTCCTGGTACTGAAATGTTTTACTTCCCAGGGTTTGCGACTCGACTTACGCCGAGACTTCTGCCGAAGCAGAAAGGTTTCCCCATTCGGACATCTCCGGATCAAAGGTTGCTAGGCACCTCCCCGAAGCGTATCGCCGCCACGCCACGTCCTTCATCGCTATTTAGAGCCAAGGCATCCACCATACGCCCTTGAACTTCCTATTAGGAAATTCAAAAACCACTACATGACACCAATCCACGAATTTGCACGAATATACGAATTATTCATTCGTGTTATTCGTTTTCCATTCGTAATTTGTGTCGTGTTATTTTATCCTGCCTCATGAGACTCTCCATCATCATAGGCAGTTCCTGCTCCACTTACGACCCGAAAAGACCCCGAAGGGACTAAAGTCGCAGTGGCATTTAGTTGTCAAAATTCAAGTCTTGCTTTCGTATCTCTCTTTTCTGCCCCCGTTAGATAACGCTTCGTTATCTAACGGGGAAAGAAAAACGCTCCCCTTCGGAAGCGCGGCTCAAACCAAGCCAGAGGGTCCTCTTACCCTCTTTTGCGCTTCGAAGTTAACAACCTTAATATCATTTGTATGGAGAGTATACACTACCCTAAAAAGCTGTCAAATACTGGTTCTATGGTCTATCTGGGGAGATCTTGTTGATAACAAAAGCCCGCCAAAAGCGGGTTTTTGTTATCTGTAGAATTCAGTAAAAACTATTTTTTATCTGACATCTCCTTACCAACTTTCTCAATCAGTCTAGCAGCAGCCTCCTGACCACCCAAACCGAAGGATAGGCCAAGACCGAGAGAAAGAGCGACTACCAAACCGGTAAATATAGTCTGGACAAATCCAGAAGCAATGCCGAGCTGAGAAAGAGCGACCAGGATAGCAAACACCCAGATAACCCACTTGGTCACTGTCGCCAAGAACCCGGCTGAAGAAATTTCTGCAGTCATAGCCGAAGAGAGCACAACTTTTTTCATCGCATCAGCCACCAAACCAGCGGCGATCAAGATCAGTACCGCTACTACTACTTGGGGTAAGTAATCCAGAATATCCCTCAGAAAAGCAGTAACTTGGGAAAGCTTCAGAATGTCAAAAGCGGCGATCAAGAACACCAAGATAACAAACCATCTAACCAAACCACCCAAAAAAGCGCCGGCGTTCAAACTCAGACCTCCTCGGTTAAGAAAGTCTTCAACTCCAGCCCTACGCAAAGCCTCATCCACCTTGAGAGCTTTAATAATCTGGAAAACCACCCGACCAAAAAGAGTGCCGATACCCCAACCGATCAAAATAACAATGAGAGCTACTATCAGATTAGGTACAAAACTGATCACTCCCACCCACAAATTTCTAAAAGAAAGAGCTAGAACTTCGCTCCAAGTATCTATTGTCATAATAAACTATTAAAATAACTACTAATTACACAATAAAATATATACCATAGAAACCCTTTAGCAACACACTATGTGGATAGTGAAAAAAAGCAAAATCAAAGATTCAGACGATTGATTATCTTCTCATGAGGGAAATCTAGGGTATCTCGAATCAATTTATCAAACATCGAGAGCCGATAGTTGAATTCTGAAGTCTCAAAAACGGCATAGCGGATTTCCTTACCAATCTCTGACTCAATGGTTTTAATGATATTCTCGAGCGACCCCAATTTCAGATTATCCCCTACTACCAACAGGTCCAATCTGGCATCATCGTACTTGATAAAAATACCCGATATTACCAGAAGCTGAATTCTGCCGGCTCGAGAAATTTTCTCAACAATATCGCGATGCTTAAACGGATTTACATTCGAAAGAAAAGATTCCATCGCTTCAATATAGGGGAATTTTGGATCAAGTATCCAACCATTGGTTCTTTTTTTGGCGATAACAATAGTTCTATTTTTCTGCCGTTTTATCTCTTTGGTGTAAAATCGCGGTTTGATAAAACCGATCTTTTCAAGATTGGCCACTTCTTTCCGTGCCAAACCCACCGACACCTTGGCGCGTTCTGCAGCTTCAGAATTATCGTAAGCCACCTCGGGGTTCATCAAAAAAAGCTTGATGAGCTTCACCTTCGCCGCACTACCAAAAAGTTTTTCCAAAATATCCATCCCGTTAGTGAAAAATGGCATTGCTTTTTTGAAAAGCCTCCATTTTGTTGATTAAATTGTAATTATTGTGACACATTATTTATTTTCCAGGTTTACTAATGAAAAAGCTTTTCGATGCCATTTTCTACTACGGGATCCATCCCGTTAGTGAATTTTAGCATCGCACTTCGTGCCATAAGCACAATGCCAAAATCTACTACGGGATCCATGATTTCTCACAAATTTTTACCTTCCTCATGAAAATACTCTTTCAGTCTCATTTGCAACAATCTAGAACCCTGAGTTGTTTTGAGATAACCTTCTCTACGCTTTGCATCTTTCTCATTCAAACAAGCCTCGTAGTAAATAAGCTTCCAGGGTTTATACCTTCTGGTAGAAGGAGTCAACCCTGAGTTATGTTCCTCCAATCTTTTTCTAAGATCAGTAGTATAACCTATATACGTTTCTTTAAAGTTATTACTCTTTAAATAGTATACGTAGAACATACTTCTGCATTCTAGCGCGCCCTTTTGTTATTTCCAAATAGTTGATTTTTCAATCAACACATGCTTTGATAATTCCCAGAAGGAGAGCTGCATGTTCTACATTTTGATTGTTTCCAGATATTCATCTGACGTCACTACCCACGATATCACAGACTCGTACGATTCGGAGAAGGCGGCACGTGACGACCTAATTGAAACTGGCTGGAAAACAACGGATGGCATCGTTTACACCAAGAGACACCTTTTGGAGGGCATAACAAGGCAAGCTTCCATAAAGAAATCTATGGACTTGAAAACGCTCACGAAAGCTTTTGACCCATGACAACGCAAGAAAGCCCCGCCGTGCGATGGACACGAGCGGGGCGATCTGTTTTCCTTGCCTCTCTTGTTGTAAGAGAGGTTGAGACTAGGCCTTGGTGAGTTATTTCAAAGTTACTTTGCCTCCGGCTTCTTCAATCTGCTTCTTCAGATTTTCTGCGTCTTCTTTCTTCATGTTTTCAGCAAGCATGATCGGAGCACCATCTACCTTATCCTTGGCATCTTTTAGACCCAAAGCCAAGACTTCCTTCACGATCTTGATAACAGCAATCTTCTGAGCACCACCATCAGTCAATTCAACGTTGACAGTAGACTTCTCCTCCGCGGCCGGACCAGCCGCTGCAGCCGGACCAGCGACAGCTACTGCAGCCGCGCTCACTCCAAATTTCTTCTCAAAAACCTTGACCAACTCATTGAGATCTAAGACCGACATTTTCTCGATTTCTTCTACAATTTTGGCAAACTTGGCTGGTACTTCTACTGCCTCTGCCACTTCTACTTTTGTTTCTTCTGACATAGTTTTAATTTTAATTTGTTATTAATTTTTTGGTCTTCCCTCCCCTGACAAGGGGAGGGTGGCTAAAAGCCGGGTGGGGTTATTTCCTTTCCGCAATCTGGCCTAACACCACCGCCAACCTCTGGATTGGCGAATTGATGATATTAACAAACATACCCCTGAGTACATTGAGTGATGGTATCGAAGCGATGCTAATCATTTCGTCTTTGTTTTTGTATTCACCACCAAAAATACCTCCCAGAATGGAAATTTTGCCTTCCATTTTTTTCTGGAAACCATAAACAGCCCGAGCTGGTGCCAACACATCTCCCTCTTTGGTAAGATAGGCCGTAGCAAGCTCACCTGCTAATTCTGGGATTTCACCTTTGACACCAGATTCAGCAAGCACCTTCTTCAGCAGCGTTTTCTTGGCGATCACGTACCCCACCTCTTCCTTTTTCAAGGATCGGCGAATTTCAGAGGCCTCCTTCACCGGCAATCGGTGAAAATTGACGAAAACCACCGACTCCGACTTGATTACATTGTTTTTGAGATTATCAATAATCTCACCTTTCTTTGTTTTTGTAATTGCCATTTTATTTTCAGGACTTATTTAGAATACATAAGTCCTCATATTTTGATAAATCGACCAAGCCAGAGTAGCAATTTGAGAATTGCTTTTGCGTAGGATTTACTTTGACCCCAAGTTTTCACTTGAGATCTTTGACCTACGGTCTCTAAAGCCTTGCGGGCATAATACCTTATTTAAATTTTTAGTCAAATATTTTCTTTAGCAGATCGAGAAGCTGGCCAAAGGCATTTTTCTTGACCGGAGATTCGTAGATCACTTCTCCAAGCGGTTCGGTAGTAGTACCAGTCTTCAGCATTTCCTGATATTCGACCGACTCACCAGCCACCTCTCCGCCTTGGTTTTGAGGTTTTTGATTAGTAACTGAAATTTTTGTTGCCGGCTTCAAGCGACCCATCAAAACATTGGCTTCTTTTTGCATCTCAGCCAGCTGTGCTGACAAAATCTTTTGATCTGCTGCTGTAATCTGAGGCAAGGATTCGACTACCGTCTGACCCAAAAAATTCTTGATTGCCAGACCGTTTACCCTCTCCCCCTTCATTGAGAGCATACTCTTATCAATCAGGATTTTTGATTTCGGCAGTATGATGGTGTCAGGTTGAAAAATAAAAGCTTTATCTTGATTTATAATTTTCCAATTAAATAGATTAATTTCTATATTTGAATTGTTGGCAATCTCGATACGATCACCAAAATCGGTCAGGGCCAGATCTGGTGATGCCACCCTCACCCTCAAGCGACTGACCGCAAAATTGTTACCAGACTTAGCGTTTAGAACCACCGCATACTCTCCTGGATACTTGTACATATGAGTCACCAGTGCCCCGCCACCAACATTGCCATCACCATAAGACCAGGAAAAACTAACCGAACCATTAGCAGAGCTATTCTTTTTGATAACAGCCTGAAACGAAATTGGACTACCCGGGGTAGTGAGCCTGTCTCCACCTGCCAAAACCTCAAGTTGAGATGTTGGGGTGGCATAACTTGGGGTCGCTGAACCTGAAGTTGTAGACTGAGTACTTTGGGTATCCTCGGTACTAGCTGCCAAAACTTCGCCAGACCGACTAGCGCCATCTTGGGAAACAGTGATCTGCTGACTAGCCACCAACACTTCGCCAGACACCCGACCAGTAGCAGTCACTGTTAGAGTAAACGCGCCCTGGCTTGAATCTCGATAATAGAAAGTACGGTTGGCCGTATTCACACTCATAGTTTTTGACACCGGGTTACCGGCACTGTTAAGGAACTCCCCAGTCTGCGAAGTCGAAGTAAAAACCAGATCGAGGGTTTCCGTAGTCTGGGTCATGTTGCCAGCTGAATCTTGAGTCTGAAAAGTTAGGGCTTCAGAAATAATACTTGGTTTGATTGTTTGAGGCTCGGTAGTAAAAACTATTTTGGTAACTTGAGCCGAAGCAATAAGCGGCAGGAGAAGTATCGAAGTCAAACCGCAAATACTGGCTAAAAATTTTTTCATATTTTAATCCGCCGATGCCGATTGGGCAGTCTGCCCCTCATTTCCCTCAATCAGATCAGTAGTAAAAGAGATAACAAAAAGACTGATCGAAACAATGCACAAAAAACCGAGCGTAAACCTAAAAAAATCCTTATCGAAATATTTCATACCGAAATTATACCCAAGATAATACCAATTCTGTGGATTAGCTATTGGTAAAATGGGGATAACCACAAACAACAAAAAATCCCCTTTCGGGGATTTTTTGTTGGATCATCGCTAACCAAAGTCAGTGATAATCGCTTTGTAATCTTTTGGATTACGGGAAGCTTACATCAGAAGTCTTCCAATCGTTCTCACCGTCCATAAAGTTAATGGTGTTACCACTAGCATATAGAGCGTTGATACCGAATGAGTACAATCCAGATGTAAGAGGAGCGATCAAACCGCGACCTTGCAACTGGAAGGAAACAGGGATAGTAACTTCAGTACCTTCAGCCAAAGAACAGCTGTTGGTCAAGCTAGCAGTAGTACAGATACTATCAACTGTAAAGGCAGTTGAAGTAGCATAGCTTCCAGTATCAGTTACAACTGAACCGTTTCGATAGATATCGAAGCTGGTTGTGCTTGATACGAATGGGCTGGAAGTAGACTGAGTAAGACCTAGCATCTGAGCAGCACCGACAGCTTTAACCTTGAAGGTGTAGTTGGCGGTGATGGTAGAAGTAGATATATTGTTTGCGCTGCTATTCTGTGGAGCACTACCAGTGCTTACACTCTTAGAGACTAGAGTAACTTCTAGACCCTGGTTCTGAACAGTTTGAGCATAACCGGTAGCTGAACCGCTCTCGGTGACAGAATCACCGTTAGCGTTTTCAGTAACAATAGCATTAGTACCAGTGGTAGATGCAGAAGCAGTGAAGACAGCTGCAGTACCGTCGGCACTTCGGATATCAGCCTTCACAGTGATGGTCTTGGTAGTATCCTTAGGAACTACGTAATCCAAATCACTAAAGGTGAAGGTGCTACCAGTTGCACCAGAGTTGACCAAGCTTGCATTATCAAGCTCTGTTGAACCTTCAAAGAGGTAAACAGTGGTAGATGCGTTTGCTGCACCAGAACCAGTCTTGGTAACAGTGATGTCCATGTCGGTGATAGTAACATCATCCTTCTCTGCTTTTAGGTCGAAGACCATGAGAGTAGCTTTATCAAGCTCGTTCTCGTTGGCTCCAGCGGTAGCAAATAGTTGAGCCTTCTTCGGAGAAGAAGAGTTCAAAGACATATTCAAGGTAGCAGTTTCAGACAATTCAGCGCTAAAAGAGGTTGTTCTACCACTCAAAGCAGCAGAAGGTCCGTATTGATCAATACCAGCACCATCAACACCACGAACTCCGTTTGCAGGAATAGTGATAGAGATGTTGTCAAGATCATCAGAACCTGATCCATCCATATCGGTTGAATCAATTGAAGACATAACATCAGCCTTCAAAACGATCTGCTTCTTGCTGCCCTTAGGAACAACAAGGTTGAAACCAGTAAGAGTGATGTAATAGGTGCTGCCTTCCTTAACAACGGTAGAAGAATTCAAGTCCATTGAAGTCAAGACATTGCCACCTTCGGTAACATAGATCTTGCTGTAACCTTTGGTATAGATTTTGCTGCTAGAACCAAGATTTACCTTAACACGCTGGATAGCGATGTCAGAGTTCTTGGCTTCAGCATTGAATCCATAGATAGCAGCCATATCGTCACCTTCGTAAACGGTAGACACCAAACCTGAATTGTTAGAAGTTACAGTAAGAGTACCTTCTGCACCAGGAGTAGTGATACCAGTGCTACCACCAGTTGTACCACCAGTTGTACCGCCTGTAGTTCCTCCGGTTGTACCACCAGTCGAAGCCATAGCGTTGACTTTAGCACGAGTGATCGGGCCAAAGTAACCAACTGCTGGGCTGATACCAGCTTCTGCCTGGTATTTAGCCAAAGCAGTCTTAGTCAAGTTACCGAAGTAACCATAAGCAACACCAGCCGGCATCATCAAGTATCCTTTAGATACAAGCCACTGTTGAAGAGCGGTGACCTCTGCACCGGTTGAACCGATAGTAAGGTCGCTAGTAAACATCATGCTAGCACCGCCAGTAGTCGATCCACCCCCAGCAACCTGTGCTTGAAGTTGAGCGATCTGAGCGAGCAAGCTATTGATCATGGCGGTAAGTTCAGCAGTAGTCTGAGCAGAAGCAGGAACTGCGACTGTGCTCAAAACCATTGCGATACCTACGACGCCCGCAAAAACTTTTGATTTTAATTTCATAAATTTGAACATCACTCCGTTCTTCATTATTTCTAAAATTTTGTTGAAGATTTCGAAATGATTTAACTGGTAGACGGTTTTCGCCTTTTCAGACAAAAGCTGTCCACCACTAATAACGACTAATAATACATAAACTTTCAACTAAACCTTTTTTGCATCTGTAATCGACAAGAAGCAAAAAGTTTTAGTAATACAAGGAATTTTACCGTCTCAGCCATAGGCTTGCAAAAGCAAACTTGTGGATAAGAAGGCACCGTACAGTCTCGCATATTTTGGTGTTTCAGTCAATCAGTGGCTGATTTACACTACCGAATAGCGGCTCCATCTTCTCTCCCCCTCCTTCTTAATGCGCCCTTCCCGGATGAGTTCCATAAGCTCTCTCTGAATGGTTTTTTCGCTACAGCCTACGATATTTGGAGCGATGTCTTTTATACTGGCATTACCATGTCCTTTAATAAACTCCAGTATGGTGACCCTCCTGGTATCTTTTCTTTTGTGGCCATTGGTGCCATTCTTGACACCATTAACCAGAGGCTGAGATGTTTTGGCGGTGTTAATGATTGAACTGGAAATTCGAGGCTGGCTATCAAGTTGCCTTTCGTTGCTAGAATAAACAATATCGTTAGACGATAAAATACTTTTAATAGAACCTTCTTTTTGATTTTTAAACTGACCAGAAAATTTCTGAAGTTCCACCAAAAAAGCAGTAAATTCTTCCTTTAAGATGCCGCCATTCATTTCAGAAATAGATCCCGTGATCGAAGCAATATCGAGCATGGACATAAGCAGGATGGACTTCTTTTCAATCTCCCCAACCAGTTTGTCCGCATCAGCAAATTCAATGTCTTTTAGATTAACTGCGTTGCTTATTAGAGTCAAAGATAGGTCTTTTATTTTGGTCTTTAGCTGGTCAGATTCGTCCATTACACCACAGACAGCAAACACGGCCGCGACCAGTCTATATGTCCGGTTATAAAGATCATTAAAATCAATATTTTTTATCGCTAATATTTTATCAGTCATAATATGGGGGTGGAAATTGTCTTTTTGTATTTTATATAATGTCCTTTATATTATACTCCTAAAGGACTATAAAGTCAAGATATCTCCCTTTCGGACATCCTCATACTATGCTGTCTTTTAAGGCAAGTCAACCGAGGTGATCCACCGTTTTCAAAAACTCCCACTGGCCAATATGATATTATTTAAATATGGCTAGAAAAAAGAATAGTAAGAAAGAAAAGAAAGAACCACCAAACACCGCTGGTCTTCTCAAAGATGAGACTGTTTCTTGGATTTTTGCAGTCTCCTTTTTTGTGCTTTTTGTAATTTTTACCCTCTCACCATTTGAAATGGCTGGCAATGTCGGGAACCGGATCTATGAGATTCTCAGTGTACTTTTCGGCCTTGGTTATTTTTTGGTTCCGATCCTTTTTTTGCTACTAACGATTTCTTTTGCCAAATCCATCAAGCATTCTTTTGGAACCACCAGAGCTTTTGGAGCCGGACTTTTCTTCTTTTCTGCACTTGCCCTACTCGATCTTACTTTTAAGGACCAGGGTGGAGTGATCGGCAGGATACTGCATAAGCCGTTGGTAAAATTGTTTGACGTTTATGCAACCTCGGTTATTCTGGGGGCCTTGATCGTGATCAGTTTACTCGTATTATTCGATGCGGCCATCAACCTCTCCTTCCTTATTGATTTTTTTAGAAAAAAGAAAGAGGAGGGTGAGGATGAAATAATCGAAGAGTTGCCTAAAAAAGAAGCGCGGATTATAAGCGATGGCCAACCAGTTGATCTGGCCAAAGAAAAAACTCCAACCCAACCGGCAGCAGTCCAAATCAAAAAACCAGAACAGAGCGACGGTGTTTCTGAAATAAATATTTTCCGAAACAGTGGGGCTTTTAAGCCATTCACACCACCCCCCCTATCTTTGCTAGAGAGAGATAAGGGCAAACCAGAAGTAGGCGATATCAAGGCGAACGCCAACATCATCAAAAGAACCCTTCAGAATTTTGGCATCGTGGTAGAAATGGATGAAATATCAATCGGACCATCGGTAACTCGTTATGCCCTCAAGCCAGCTGAGGGAGTGAAGCTTTCTAAAATACTCGGCTTACAAAACAATTTAGAGCTTGCCTTGGCTGCTCACCCAGTCAGGATCGAAGCCCCTATCCCAGGCAAATCTTTGGTTGGTATTGAAATTCCAAATGTTACCAAAACCACCGTCGGTCTAGCTTCCCTCCTCTCCCAAAGCGAGTACACTGACTCAGAAAAATCTCTGATGACCGCTCTCGGTAAAAGCATCACCGGTGCTTCTATGTTTGCCAATATGGCCAAGATGCCCCACCTTCTTATCGCTGGTGCCACTGGCAGCGGAAAATCAGTGACGATCCATGTGATCATCAATTCCCTCTTATTTAGAAATTCCCCAGACAATCTTAAATTCATCATGATCGACCCCAAGAGAGTAGAACTCACTCTTTATAATAAAATCCCTCACTTGCTCACCCCCGTTATTACCGACCCAAAGAAAGCCATTATGTCACTCAAGTGGGCTGCTAAAGAAATGGATCGACGTTACGATATCCTAGAGAAGAACAAAGTTCGCGATATTGAGTCCTACCACAAAAACATACTCTCACCTGCTCTGGATACCGCTTCGAAATCGGCCGAAAATCTACCGGACACCATGCCTTATATCGTCATCATCATCGATGAGCTCGCCGATATAATGCAAGCTTACCCAAGAGAACTTGAAGCCGCTATCGTGCGCTTAGCCCAAATGAGTCGAGCGGTCGGCATCCACCTTATACTCTCGACCCAAAGACCATCGGTCAATGTGATAACGGGCTTGATTAAAGCCAACATCCCTGCCAGGATCGCTCTTCAAGTCGCTTCCCAGTTTGATTCAAGAACTATTCTTGATGCCGCTGGCGCCGAAAAGCTGCTTGGTGCTGGCGACATGCTTTACCTATCTGGCGAAATGTCCAAGCCAATCCGCCTTCAATCTCCTTACATCTCAGAAACTGAGGTTAAAAAAGTCTCAGAATACTTGGCTAAAAACAATGAAAACGAGCTCCCCACCGACCTCAATTTTGAAGCTGAACAAACCAAAAATGTCATCTTTGAAGCCGGAATGGATGACAGTGATGATGCCGAGGATGATCTTTATGAAGACGCTAGAGAGGTAGTGGTCAGTACTGGTAAAGCTTCCACCTCATATTTACAGAGGAAATTGCGGGTTGGTTATGCCAGAGCGGCCAGATTGATAGATATATTAGAGGAAAAAGGGGTGATCGGTCCGGGCGACGGAGCCAAACCTAGAGAAGTCTTGATTAAGCCGGAAGGTGGATACCCCCCTGATAACACCGACGAACCAGACAATGGACTTAATTAAACCGATAAATTATTTTGAATCAGGTTTTAATTTGAAACGCTTTTTGATTTGGCTGGCACTAGTGTTTATTATCGCTTACGGTCTCTTCAATGCCAGAAACCTTATCTTTGGACCATCAATCGATATAATCAACCCTCCACTCTCTGAATTTGAGACAAAGGAAAACACTATAACCATAAAAGGCAAGGTTGAAAACGTTTCCTATCTGAGCTTAAATGAAAAGCAGATCACCGTCGATACTGATGGTTATTTTGAGGAAGCGGTACTGTTATCCCCATCTTTTAATACTATCGAGATTAAAGCGATAGATCGTTTTAAAAACGAGACTAAAAAAATATTAAAAATATATTTATTAGAAAAGACTGAAAGCAACCTTGGCGACCAAATTAATAATCTAGAATAAGAGCATGAAGAAAAAAAATAAAAAAAGCGAATCAATAGAAAGTGGCACCGCCGTTAGAGTCGAAGACGCGATTCGAGAAATAAAGAATAAGTTTGGCGACGACTCTATCATGATGCTTGGCGATAAACCGCACGTCGACGTTGGTGTGATACCGACCGGCTCAATCGGACTGGATGCCGCCCTCGGAGTCGGTGGTGTCCCTCGAGGTAGGATCATCGAGATTTATGGGCCAGAATCATCAGGCAAAACAACTCTCGCTCTCCATATCATTGCCGAGTCACAAAAACAAAACGGGGTCTGTGCTTTTATCGATGCCGAACATGCCATGGATCCAGAATACGCAGCCAGACTGGGTGTAAAAACCAAAGAACTTTTAATTTCCCAACCAGATAACGGCGAACAGGCTCTAGAGATAGTTGACTCGTTGGTCCGTTCTGGGAAAATAGATGTTATCGTTATCGACTCAGTAGCAGCGCTTACTCCTAAAGACGAGATCGAGGGTGACATGGGTGCTTTTCACGTTGGTAAACAGGCCAGACTTATGTCTCAAGCCTTAAGAAAATTGACAGCGATAGTCGCCAAATCAAAGACAGTGGTTATCTTTATCAATCAAATCAGGATGCAAATTGGGGTCATGTTTGGTAACCCAGAGACCACCCCAGGCGGTAAAGCCTTGAAATTCTACACCAGTGTCAGGATCGACATCAGAAGAATCGCTCAGATCAAAAAAGGAGAGGAAATCATGGGTGGTCGGGTTAGAGTCAAGGTGGTCAAAAACAAAGTGGCTGCCCCTTTCCGCCAAACCGAATTTGACCTGATGTACAACGAGGGTATTTCCAGAGAAGGTGAAATGATTGCTCTTGGCGAAAAAATGGGGATCATCCAAAAATCCGGCGCTTCCTACAAATATGCTGACACGCCACTCGGCCGCGGCTACGATGCCACCCGCCAATTCCTCAAAACCAAAGAAAACAAAAAAATAGCTGAGGAGATCCTCAAACAAATAAGGAAAAAGTTGATAGAAAATCAGGGCTCGGTTGTACCGGTGACCGAAACCGAATCGGAAGAAAAAGAAGAATCGCCAGAGTAACAACAAATTGATTTTTTGTTAATTTTGGTATACTATTGTCACCATGAAAAGAATAACTTTGCAAAATATTGTTTGGAAAGAAGGCAAAAATTTTGTAGCTCAGTGCATCTCTCCAGATATATCTAGTTTTGGTAAAACAAAAAAAGAGGCTCTAAGAAACTTAACTGAAGCCTTAGAACTATATTTTGAAGATGCTCCAAAAAATTCTTTTACTCCGATTAGATCGGCCCGAATAGAAAAGCAGGTTCTCTGCTATGCCTAAACTGTATTCTTCTAACTACATTATTTCCATTCTCGAAAAAAATGGTTTTCTTTTTGTTTCTCAAAAAGGTAGCCATATAAAAATGAGAAAAGAAAAGTGGACAGTCATCGTGCCAGCAAACAAGAGAGCTATACCAGTTGGCACTTTTAAATCAATCTTAAGACAAGCAGGATTAACGGCAGATAATTTCTGACAACAGAAAACCGGCCGAAGCAGGTTTCCCACTCCGCCGGTTAAGATCCCAGGTAATCCACTTCAAAGAGTGGGTACTGGTCCCATACAATACCCATCACGGGCACTGCGTATATGGTGCCATTATGCTCAAACATCGTGAAGCACAGATCTCGAGCTAGATCTGCTTTTTTATCGCCCGTCATTCCACGAGCGACTGGTACACTGAGAATTTTTCTCCACACAGGGGTTAGCCTCCTCTTTTAATCGTATAATGTGGTATAGATAAAGTCAAGTGGATTTTGGCCTTAATTTAGGTTATATTTTGAGAACAATGCTGGAATACAACGAAATTACCTTAGGAAAAGTAATCATTTTTGATAATGAGCCGTGGGAAGTGATCGCTTCTCACGTTTTCCGCAAACAACAACGCAAACCAGTCAATGCGACCAAGCTGCGCAATATGATCACTGGTCGGGTGACTGAATACTCCTTTCACCAATCCGAAAAAGCGGAAGAAGCTGAAATCGAAACCAAGGATATTAAATTTATTTACGAAGCCAAAGGCGAATACTGGTTCCATGAGGACGGCAACCCAGCCAAACGATTTGCTCTCAAAGAAGAGCAGATCGGGTACGGCGCTCGATTTTTGAAAAAAGACGCTATTGCCAAAGCAATCTTGTTTGACGATAAAATAATTGGCGTGAAAGTACCGATCAAAATTGAGCTAAAAGTAGTTGAGGCGCCTCCGGCTATCAAGGGCAATACCGCTCAAGGTGGCAACAAAGTAGTCAAAGTGGAGACCGGCGCTTCGGTCAACGCTCCCCTTTTCATCAATGAAGGAGACGTGATCGTCGTTAACACCGAAAACGGTGATTATGTAGAGAGGGTTTAAATATCCTTTCATTTTTTAAAAAACCAAAAACAAAAATCCGACTGCGTGGGAACCCTTTAGGGAGGAGCAGTCGGATTTTTGTTTTTGGTTTTTTATCAGATTTTTATCGACTCAAATACGGCAAAAGAGCCATGAAGCGAGCGCGCTTGATCGCCAAAGAAAGTTTTCGTTGATATTCAGCCGAAACACTAGTTCTTTTTTTAGAAAGAATTCGGGCATGCGGATTAATAAACTTTTTCAAAAGTTCAGTATCCTTATAATCAACATGTTTGATGCCGTTTTGTTTAAAGTAACAATTCTGCTTTTTCATAATTTTAATTTTTAACGTGTAATTAGAAAGGTATATCTTCGGCGTTAATCTCTTCTTCAGGGTATTCGATAGTTGGCTCATCCTTCTTTGGTTCTGCCTTAGCTGATTGGTCTTTAGTCTCATGAGAGCTAGTAGAGGCGGAGCCACTCTTCGGACCAAACTGGATCCGGTCGGCCACTATCTCGGTGCGGTAGCGTTTGGTACCATCTTGAGCATCCCAACTCCTGGTCTGAATCCGACCTTCGAGAAAAACACCATTACCCTTATAAAGGTACTGCTTGACCAATTCGGCCTGCCGACCAAAAACCACTACATTGTGATAATCGGTTGATTCCTGGCGGGCTCCGTTCTTGTCTTTCCAAACACGGTTAGTGGCTACCGAGAATTCACAAACCTGCATCCCAGAGGGTAAAGATTTCAATTCTGGGTCTCTGGTCAGATTCCCATAAATGATCGCTTTATTGATATACATTTGAATAGATTAGAGATTTATAATTTTAATCCTCTTTCACTAAAAGTTCATCAATACTCTTATCTATCTCCTCCTCAGAAGCGGGAGTTTTTTCTGACGATTCTGCTGAATCCGTGGTCGCACCCTCCTTCACCACCTCTCTCTTGAAACTAGGTACCTTTGGTGTATGGATGGTATTTTCTCTAACCGTTTTAACAATGATAAACCGCAGGACATTTTCCAGATTATCGATCTTGGTTTTTAGCAAAACAGCATTCGCCCGATTCATCTCAAATTTGATCCAACCAAAATAAGCTTTGCTAAATTTTGCATTCTTGGCGCCAATCTTTTTGGTTATTTCATAGGCGAGCTGACGCATTGACGGTGCCCCCTCTGAAATAAGATTGCCTTCTAATTCCGAAATGACTGAATGAATCTTGGCCACCTCTTTAGATAGTTCCTCTTCTGCTACTGATGGTAACAGGTGGAAGCCAAGCTCATAGATCTGGGTATCACCAAGATCTTTATTATCAGTTTCCAATATTTTTTCTTCCATTTTTAAAACCAAGCGGGCCGCGCCTGGCGCGGTAGAGGTTTTTTATAATAATTAATACCTCGGGCTCGGTCAGTGAATACTAACATAAAGTGTCAGTTTTTCAAGCCAAACATTCTTACGGCTGTATTTTGGATATTGGTAACCATGACTTCAGTCGAAATACCCTTTATTTCAGCCATTTTTTTGACCACCTCCAGTACATAACTCGGCTCATTTCGTTTACCCCGATAAGGAGTTGGGGCAACAAACGGCGCATCTGTTTCCGACATTATCGAATCATTCGGCAAGTACTTGATCACCTCATCATAATCTCTGGCAAAAGTAATAACCCCCGTAAACGACATCGTAAAACCTAAGTCCAAAAATCTTTTAGCCTGATCTATATTGCCGGCAAAAAAATGAGCATTACCGCGCAACTTGTCCCCTGCTTGCTTTTTGTAAAGCCCCAGAATATCCAGCACATCATCGTAAGAGTCGCGGCAATGGAGCATTAACACCTTGTTGTACTCAAGGGCAAAATTGATCTGATCCTCAAATAATTTTCGCTGCTTTCTTTTTTCCTCTAATATTTTTTCTGGAGGAATTCTGAAAAAATCAAGTCCACATTCTCCAACCGCCACCACTTTTGGATTTTGTATTAATTTGGCAAACTCACCAGTGTCAAAGGGCACCTTTGACACTTCATGAGGATGGATCCCTATACACGCCCAAACATTTTTATTTTGTTCCGCGACCCCAACCGCTCTTTTGGAACTTTCTAAATCAGTCCCAATCGTAATGGCTCCCACCTCCCCCTCCCGCATCCTAGCCAAAACATCTGCACGATCAGAATCGTAATCTTTAAAATCCAAGTGACAGTGGATATCGATATATTTCATCTTAATCTTTCCTAGCAAAAAGCGGTTTTTCGGGAGATTTGTTTTCTTTGATAAGCACTTTTATTTCCTCCGAAGTCTTCGGCATAATCGGGTTTAACATTTTTGCTACGATATAAAGCCGTTTTACCAAATCCTCTATCATTTTTATTCCTTTGTCTTTGGTACTTTCAACTTTTACTAATTTAAACGGCTGGCTCTCCTGGATAAAGCTATCCATTTCGGCTATCTCACCCCAAATAAAATCAGCCGCCTTATTTATTGCAAAAGCTTCCAATAACCCGGCAAACTTCTCTGAAATATTTTCTCTTTCTAATTCTTCAATTTTTTCATCTTTAAATCTTTGAATATTATCGCTTGCCATTTTCATAACACGAGAAACAAGATTGCCGAGGCCGTTGGCCAAGTGGGCGTTGTAAGATTCTTTGAAAGACTCAATGGTTAGGTCTCCATCCTCAAAGGGAGAAATGTGCCTGGCTAAATAATACCTGACCGCTTCTGCTCCATATTCCTTGATTAGTTCAAGTGGATCTATGATATTGCCCAAGGATTTAGACATTTTTTTGCCACCAGAAGTAATGAAGCCGTGAACTAAAATTTTCTTTGGTAATGGTAGTCCAGCCGAGAGCAGCATCGCCGGCCAAATAGCAGCGTGAAAGCGCAAAATGTCTTTACCAATCACATGCATACCCGGCCAAAATTTTTTATATAACCGATCATCATCTCCAAAACCAAGGGCTGTTATATAGTTTGCGAGAGCATCACACCAAACATACATAACTTGAGAGTCATCCCCTGGCACCGGTATACCCAAACCGCTCGGCCAATCATTCTTTCTTGGTCTGGAAAAGCTGACATCCTCGAGCCCTCTTTGAAGTAGGGCCAATATTTCATTCTTTCTTGATTCTGGCAAAATCAACATCTCGTCACTCTCTATTTTTTGTTTGATAGTCTCCGTATATTTAGATAATCTGAAAAAATAATTTTCCTCTTTGAGAAACTGGGGTTCAGTACCATGATCCGGGCACTTACCGTCGACCAAATCTTTTTCAGTAACAAAAGCTTCGTGACCAACACAGTACAAACCCTCATACTCTTTTTTATAAATATCACCCGCCTCAACTAATTTTTGCCAAAGCGAAATTGCTCCAGGCCAGTGTTTTTTCTGGTCAGTCGTTCTAATAAATTGGTCATAGGATATACCCAAATCAGAGTAAAGATTTTTAAAGTTTTCCACTATGCCAGCAAGAAATACTAGCGGTTCTAAACCTTCTTTGCGCGCAGCATCAACCATTTTTTGGGTATTCTCATCTGAACCAGTCAAAAAATAGGTTTCTTTGCCGACTAATTTATTATATCTAGCCAAAATATCACAAACCGTGGTGGTATAAGCGTGCCCCATGTGCAACTTAGCGTTGGGGTAATAAATCGGAGTGGTTATATAAAAAGTCTTGGACACCTTTAGAGAATACTACTTTTCTGGCATAGCGCGCAAGCGTTCAGCTTCAGCCAGTTTGGCCTTTTCGACATCATTCAGAAATTCAATCAACATGGTCACAATCGGGACCGAGATCAAAAGACCGACAAAGCCAGCCAGTTTGCCGCCAATAATCAAAGCCAGAATAGAGACAAGTGGTGGTACCCCAACAATTTTTCTCACTACCAAAGGGTAGATGAGTTGATTTTCAAACTGCTGGATAATAATGTAGAGACCGATCACCAAAAGGGCGCTCGTCATACCGTCAGTCACCAAAGCCAGAGTAACAGCTGGTATCGCTGCTAAAATTGGACCAAAGATCGGTATGAGCTCAAAAATACCAGCTAAAACAGCGAGCAGTAGAGCATTTTCCACCCGTAACAGTGTTAAGCCCAAAAAAACAAGCATGGCCACAATGACCGCCAAAATCACCTGACCTTGCATCCAGAGACCGATCTTGTGCTGGGAACGTTTCCAAAGACTAATAACATATTTTTCATTCTTAGCTGGAGTCACAATTCGTAAAAAATTCGTCACTCCATCAGATTCCACCGAAAGGTAGAAGGAAAGAACGATCACCAAAATAAGACTGAGCACACCACCAAAAATGGTGCTCGCTGTAGTGAACAAGCCGTTAGACAAACTAGAAACGGTTGTATTGATCTGATCAACAATTTGAGCCAAGGAAAAATTTTTGGAAAATCCCTGAACCGCAGAATCCGGAGAGAAGAGTGCACTATCTTGGAGCGGATTCCACACCTGGAGCTCACCTAGGTAACCAGGCAACGTGGACAAGAAAGTAGCTGATTGGTTGAGGAGTGGCAAAAAGAGGAAATAAAAAGCTCCAACCATAAACATCACAGCTGAAAAATAAATAAGGAGGACCGCCAAAATTCGTGGCACCCTGCGACGCAAAAACCATTGGGTACCCGGCTCTACCGCCGAAGCAATGACGATAGCAAGCAATACCACCAACGCAATGTCGCGCAGGTAATAGAGAGCGAGAAAAGCCACACCGATCAAAATCGTTTTAACGATCGTACCGGCGCTGATTTGGATTATTTTTTCACTAGCAGGACGAGCCATTAATTCAATTATATCACAGTCACAAAAATATTTTCAAAAGCTATTGGAGTTTTTCTTTCAAATAACCTGTAAGTTCAGAGAGATTTACCTTCTCCTGCTCACCGCTATCCCTATCTCTCACCGTAACCGTATCACCTCCCTCGATTGTTTCGAAATCGATCGTCACGCAAAAAGGTGTCCCTATCTCATCCTGTCTTCTGTATCTTTTGCCGATATTACCATTATCATCAAATTCTACTGCGCCAAACTCTTTTTTGAGTGATCCAAAAATCTCCCTCGCCTTTTTAACTAATTCTGGTTTGTTTTTCAGAAGCGGAAAAACCGCAACTTTGACGGGTGCGAGCCTTGGTGACAATCTTAAAACAACCCGCGTCTCACCATCGAGCTCATCCTCATGATAAGCTTCTGATATAAAGGCGAGGAACATGCGCCCCAAACCAACTGATGTTTCTAGAATCCAAGGGATGTATTTTTCTCCGGTGTAAGGATCTATGTAGTGAAGATCAGTGCCAGAATACTTCATGTGTTGTGTCAGATCATAGTCAGATCGATCATGAATACCTTCTAATTCATCAAAGCCGGTTGGAAAGTTATATTCAATATCCCAGGCGTCTTTGGCATAAAAAACGAGGTTTTCGTGTTGCACTAATTTTAAATTTTCTGGTTTAATACCAAGGTTAACATACCAATCAAATCTGTTTTGCTTTATTTTTTCGTATTCCTCCTTATTTTCATTCGGCTTAACAAAATATTGAGTATCAGCTTGCTCCAACTCGCGAGTACGGAACAAAAAATTGCGCGGTGATATTTCGTTACGGAAAGCTTTACCGATTTGGGCAATACCAAAAGGTATCTGCATTCTGGTCGAATTTACCACGTTTTTAAAATTCAAATAAATACCCTGGCAAGCCTCTCCGGGGAGATAGACAGGGTCCTTACCTTCTCCAGTAAAATCACCCAAATTAGACTCGACCAACAAATTAAAAGCTCGGACTGGGGTAAAATCATGAGAACCACACTTTGGACAAGAAATTTCACTTTTATGTTTTTCAAAAATATTCTGAAGGTCGAGTTCTGACATTTTTTCATCAGCAGACACCCCAATATTTTTCAACTCTTTGTCTACCCGAATGCGCGTATTGCACTTTCGACATTCAGAAAGCGGATCCGAAAACCCTTGCGTATGACCCGAGGCTTCCCAAACTCGAGGGTCTTTAAACATTGCAGAATCAATACCAACATAATCATCACGAAGTTTTACGTGGGCCCTCCACCACTCGTTTTTTAAATTATTCAGAAGTTCTACCCCATAAGGGCCAAAGTCGTAGAGACCAGCCATGCCGCCATAGATCTCAGAACCCTGGAATACAAACCCTCGCCTTTTGCAGAGAGAGACTATTTTTTCCATTTTACTATTTTCAGTTTTCATATCTAGATATTGGCTACTATACACCAGGGATCGCTACTGCACCACCACATCATCACCTGTCCGAAAAGTCGGATCTAGAGAGAAATTGGTGTTAAGAGGAGAAACTGAAAATTCTATTTTTGAACCAGTCACTTTGTCTATACCATTAAGAGAAGCCTGCCCGATCAACATCGGACTTTCCCCTATCTGGCTTGAACTTGGCAAAAACTCGAGCTGGAAATAAGCTTCCTTTTTTAGACTACCAAAACCAGTATTGGGCAGAACGGAACCAGCACTCCAGACCACTTGGTTGGTGACACTATTGAAAGACACGTTTTCAGCCCCTGGCAAATGTTGCCCGGTCCACCGAATATAAGCCGGTAAAGTAGCCCTCACTTCCACATTGCTAACCTGATTGAAAGAATTGACCAAACTCCAATGAACAGTGTAGGTGGTCGGAGTATTCACCTTAGGTGGCACCGGCCCTGAATTTTCTAGATTGCCGAGAGATCTAACAATCCTTGAGGAAAGATTGAGGTCGGTAGCCAAAACAATTTTACGAGTCTCGGTAGCCGAGACCATTTCTACAGACCCCGATTCTAAAATCCTTTCCGCTCTAGCCTTGATCACCATTTCTATTTCTGGTTTGACACCTTGCATTATTTTGGCATAAACAAGAGGTGAAAATCTAAAAGTTAGTCTCCTTTCGGCACCCGGATTCATATCGTTGAACTCTACCACCGAGCGCTTGTCCCAAAGAATAGTATTGTTTGATGACTGGAAAAACCCGCCTCCGTCAGTGGCTACTGACAAAGGATCAAAAGCGCCCCCTTGGAAACTGACCTCAACCGAAGTATTGAAAAGTTTCGAGGGTAAGTTGTTGCGAATCAAGAGGTCAGCCGTAGCTGTGTTGCCACCACGCAAGGCGACTTCACCACTTTTACCTTCAATTTTAAGATCTAAACCAATAAATGGTTTTTTAACGAGAATCGACTCTGTTGAGTTCAAAAGAGGGACACCAATCAGCCTCTCATCATTACTGCTAGCGGTGCCAGCGGAAAGTCTGAAAATCTTTTCCTCGTTATTTTGACCGATAACACTACCTTTGATTGATATTTTGCGCTTCTCGCCAGATTTTAATCTAGGAAAGCTCCAAATATTATTGCCAAAAGATGGCTCAGGAGAAGCACTAGTAAACACGAAACCGAACGGATATTCAGCGGTAACTAAAAAAGCGTTAATCGGGTCATTAGAGTTTGAAACCACTTCCACATCAAAGGAAATTTCCTGATTTGAGTTGACCTCTTTTGGGTAGGTAGAGGTGATAATGATCGGTGCCGAACTAATAGAAACTTCGTGCATTTTTTCCTTATAGAAAAGAGCGCTTGAATTTTCAACTCGATATTCCAGAGAAATTTTGGTTTTTTTGATACTCTCTTTTTCACCAAAAAAAGTAACCTTGATATTCTGGCGATAAGTTTCTCCAGCTGGCACGTCCCCCAGATTAAACCTTTCTCGATCAAGATCTTTGGTGAGATCAGTGGTCGATCTCACCCCTTCTGGATATTCGATCAGTAAGGAGGCTGAGTTCAGATCGGTATTATTGTTGTTGATTATGTTGACGTCAAAAGAAACTTCTTGACCAGCCGCTACCGAAACCGGACCAACCACAGTGATATCAACGTTTTTCGAGGAAACCAGATTGCCGCCACCCCAAAAAACAAGCCCGGCTACCAAAACAGCAAGCAAAAAGAACCCAAGCGAAACTTTAAATATTTTATTTACAAAATTATTTTTATGTTGAGCCATTTTAGACATTCTGGCAGCTAGTTCATCAAAACGCCCCGCTTGCACGTCCTCCCAATCTGCCTTTGGTTCAAGTTGATCATCCTTGGTGTTGAGCGGTGTCCGACCAGCATCAATCACATCTGGCGCATTGCGCGAGTAAAGCTGCTTTTCTAGCCTATTAAGTTTCTCCTTTTTTTCATCCGAATAACGCATAGTCTACTAATTATATCACGTCATATTTTTTTCACCTTTTCTGAAATATTATATCCACTCCCCCACTTAAGCATCCCAAGGTAAGAAATAATGGAATTTTCTAGCTTTTCTCCCGTTTTGGACCTGAGATTCCTAAACATCTTTCTTTTGGTCGCAGTCCTTAAGACTCGGTGATCTGGAAAGTGGATCCAGCCCAGGAAATCCAAGCCCGAGGCTAGAGTTTTGATGAAGACTTTGTTTGGATGGAGAGAAAGTTTAAGGTTTTCATCAAGAAAATCAGCGATTTTGGGAGTGAGTTCTAGAAGATAGTCTTTGTTTGTCTGGAAGATAACAAAATCATCGGCATATCTGAGGTAATACTTAATTTTCATTTTATACTTCATCCATTGGTCAAATTTATTCATATAGATGTTGACTAAAAGCTGAGAAGTGAAGTTACCAAGAGGCAGACCAACCCCACCCCAAGCCCTCCCCAAAAGGGAGGGAGGAAAACTCGAGATCACTCGATCAAGCAGCCAGATGATATCTCGATCTTCAATTCTTTCTTTCAGGATATTTAAGAGAATTTCTTGATCGATTGAAGCAAAAAACTTTTTGATATCACACTTTAGTACCCAGCAGGTTTTAGTATTGTTCTTTGATACTTTACGGCCAAAACTTTCAAACCTCTTGATCGCTCTGTGAGTGCCTTTACCTAAGCGACAAGAATACGAGTCGGAAATGAAAAGTTTATCAAAGTATGGATATAAGATTCGATAGATAGCATGGTGCAAAAGTCTATCTCGAACACTGGCTTTGTGAATGTTGCGAGGTTTAGGATCACTGATATTGAAGGCTTGGTATGGGGAGTGGGAGTATGATTTGGATTTGAGATCGTGGTGGAGCAAAAGTATATTTTGCATCAGGTTTCTCTGAAAAATTTGCACGTCCGTTTTATTTTTCTTGCCACTAACAAATTCCTTCCAGGCTTCTAGGAGGTTTTCTGGGGAAATGATATTGTTGTAATTGATAGAAATTTTTTTCATTTTTTAATTACAACATAAAAATAATATCCATGACGACCCCCCCCGCAAAATTATTGCCGGTTTTGGAAAAATTAAAATTATCATACAAGCTTTGGCATGAATACCACGAAAAACTGCCTAAGACACAGAAATATTCTTTGGGTAATCGTGTAGACAAGTTATTTATTGAAATCATCGAAATGACCTCGGCGGGAATATTTTCAGAAAAAGCAGAAAAATTGCCTTACATCAAAATAGCTATTAGGAAACTAGATACTCTCAAAATACTTCTTATGATTTTATGGGAAACTGGATCACTTATAGATAAAAGATATTTGACTCTTTCTTTACCCCTCAATGAATCGGGCAAAATGTTAGGGGGATGGCATGGACAACTCAATAAACAAAACCCCGTAAGGTGAATAAATACCTCATGGGGAAATGAAGAGAGTTGCGGGAGGACAAACGCGAAACCATTATCAGCATTCCACCTATTATCAGCGTTGCCATTCGCGGTGTTGAGCTTACGAGCACCGTAGTTGCGGTTCGCATAGAGAAGGTTCGGATCGCCATCGGAATCGTACAAACTGCTGTCCAGATCACTTTCACCTTTTGAAAATTCTTAAGGTTGAATTATCATTCGGTATCTAAAATACCTTAACAGCTTGCACCAAGTATCTTCATTTTTTAATCTTCACACATACCCACTATCTAAAACCTAGTTCTAGATATTCTCAATATGCGGATACTGGATTCGGTCGCCTGAATTTTTTACACCCAGACAGATTAACCTAATACCAATTTTAGTATAACAAAACTCCCCGCCAGCAAAAACCAGCGGGGAGCAAAACCAAGAGCAGAAGTCCAAGGACTAGGACTTAGTATCCGAAACCAAGGACTGATCTTGCGGGAGGACAAACGCGAAACCAGAAACAGCACGCCACCCAGCAGAGCCAGACGCGGCGCAGAGCCCACGAGCACCGCAGAGGCGGTACGCACAGAGAAGGACCGGAGCGCCAGCGGAATCCTCGATAGGATCGTGCATAGCGACGATCCACCAAAGACCCATGGCCTCAATGTCCTCATTCGAGAAATTCTTGCGAATGAGGCAACCAAGTTCCGCATTTGGCGTACCAAGGTTGCGCCCGGCCG
The DNA here is from genome assembly GCA_964630525.1 of uncultured Candidatus Saccharibacteria bacterium. GTDB lineage: Bacteria > Patescibacteriota > Minisyncoccia > Phycocordibacterales > WO2-35-19 > CAZVUY01. The sequence continues at coordinate 198,895 of CAZVUY010000001.1, read as the reverse complement.
CATCCTTACGGATTTTCTTCGTTATCCTGTTTTCGTCACTGAAGAGCGTTCCCTTCAGGACAGCGACGCGATACACCACACCCTTGGTGGGTCTGAAGTGAGGCGAGAGCAAAACGTCTTTCGTCCACTTCGGGGAGTCGGGAAAAATCTCCGTCCACTGCTGGCCTGTCGTACCATCAGAGACAAGGGTGAAGTAGATCACACCGTCTTTTTCACGCCACGAGCGAGTCGCAGTAACAAGTTGGGACTCGATAACCGATTGTAATGAGTTTTGCATGTCGACTGCAAAATATGAGGACTCCACGACTTGCTTTTGGAAGGTTGAGTCATCAAAGACCTTTGCTTCAGCAAGTTTGTCAATCGCTGCCGTAACGGCCTTCCGCGCCGCATCAGTAATGATACGGACAGCTTCCACTCTTTTCCCTTCATTCACTGACGCACTCAATGAGGTTATACTCATCGCTTTCGTCTCCTTTCATAAAACGCACAGGTTTGATTTAGGGTTTCAACCCTCCTGCAATCTACCCTATATTATACACCTAAACACTTATGTCAATTGGGTTGCTTTCAAAGATTCGTTGATGAGCTGAGTCAGCCTGACACGACGTGGTGCCAATTGCTCGAAAAAGACCGGGTCGATAACACTAGAATCAAGTGGCAAACTGAGTTCTGGCTCGGCCTGCATATAGCCAAGATGGTGCAATACTCTCAGTAAAATCAAACACTCCAACAGAGACACCTCTTCTTCCTTAGCCAAAACCATAAACTCCAAAAAATTATCCATTGTTTCAAAAATTATCTGATCACGCTCACCTTCTCCAACTAATTTTCTAACTAAATTTAAAACATTGGCCATTACTCTCGTTTTTATCGAGGTTGGACCATAGATCGAAAAAAAATTTTTGTGAGCCCGAACACCCGCCAACCTCCAACCAGATTTTCCATGGATCAAAGAAAATTCACCTGCCGTAAAATCTTGAACTCCGGGACGCATTTTTGAACCAACCTGTCTGGCTGCTTGCACCTTGACACTCAGTAGACCGAATTCCTGAGTCAATAAACCGATCCGGCGACTATCACTACCTTCGTCTCGGTGGTAGATGACCAGGCCTTTAGTATGTTGCTTTCGATACATATAACGATCACTTAGAGCGGAGAGTCAGTGCTTAAGCTGTTTTAATAAAAATTTTGAATTTTAAATCTTGAATTTGTATTTCTTGGCCATCATTTTCCTGAAAAAATATTTTGGAAATATTTGTTGGTTTTTTGATCAAAGCATCAGATTCTTCCAAGAACACTCGGCCAGCTTCATCAGTATCCACCCAGAGATCGATCAGATCGGTTGGCGAAAGTTGTTTTTCTTTCCTAATATCCTGAATGCTTCGAATAAATTCCCTGGCATTCCCCTCATTTTGTAATGCCGGAGTAATATTTGTATCTAACCAAACCTCTTCGTTGATGTTTTGATCGAATTCGATTTCTTTTACATTTATCTCATCCTTTATTAAATCGAGGTAGTTCTGATCTGCCACTTTTAACTTTGAGCTTTTAACTTTGAGCTGTTGTAGTGGCTGCCTTACTTTGAGACCTGCCGACATCCTTTTCTCTAAAGCCAGAGAAACTACCCGACGCACCTCTGCCATTTTTTGCAACACCTCATCATCAACCTCTCCAGCCTTTGACCAATTGGCCAGATGCACACTCTCCGGATCGCCGTCGCGCCTTACCTCACTGTAGAGATACTCGGCAAAAAATGGAGCAAAGGGGGCCAAGTATTTAGCAAAATGCAGTAGCACGATACGAGTAGTCGAAAGAGCCACCACCCTTTCACTCATGTTGTCAGATTTGAATCGCTCGCGAGAACGGCGAATATACCAGGTGGAAAAATCATTCACAAAATCCCTGATAGACCGACCAGCTTCAAATATCTGATAATTATCGAGTTGTTTTTCGCCGTCGCTTAGCAATTTATTGAGAAGAGAAATGATCCAGCGGTCCAAAACATTTTGGCTTTCTATTTCCATTTCATCCCCTGTCACTTTATACATTTTGTAGAAAGAGAGGATGTTCTCAATCGGGTTAAATACCTTTTTCACCAACTCATCCACTGTTTTTTCATCAAAATTTTTAGAATCTCCCGGCTGGTTGACGGTATACATCCAAAGACGTAGTGCGTCTACACCATACTTTTCAATCATGAGCCAGGGGTCGATAATATTACCAACCGATTTTGACATCTTTTTACCGTTGGCATCCAAGATGTGCCCGAGACAGACAACATTTCGGTAGGCCCGACCTTTATCCATCAAAACCCCTATGGCGTGCAGGGTGTAAAACCAGCCTCTCGTTTGATCGATCGCTTCGGCAATGTAGTCCGCCGGATATTTGATATTTTCAAAACCAACCAACCCATCTTGAGCAAATGGCATCGCTCCTGAGTCAAACCAAACATCCATCACCTCCTTCACTCTTGTTAATTTATTTCCATCCTCATCTATGAGTTTGATTTCGTCTATGTAAGGTTTGTGAAGATCGAGTTCATAATTTTCGTTGTGGGGTAGCGAAACAAAATTCAAATCTAAAAGCTGAGCAAAGTTTGATTTATAAGTTTGGTTTTCCTTCAATACCACCGCTTGATCAAAATTCGCCCCTTGAGCCACCATGTGCAAAGCTGCGATCGGACCCTCGTGGCTAACAATGAGAATATTTTTGTTGCTATACTTGCTTTCGATATTATAGATAAAATCACCAGCCCGACGATGCAGATCCCACAGATTTTCACCGCCATCTGGCGACTTTTCAAATCTCTCCTTTGTATTATTAAACAGTTTCCAATAATCTTCCCAGTTTTTACCTTCGAAGTTTGGCCCTTTCTTAAATTCACCCAACCTCTCATCCACAATCACTGCTTCCTCCGGCAAAGAAATATTTTTCCTGACCATTTCAGCAGTTTCTTGGCATCGAGCAAAAGGTGAAGTGATGATCAGATCAATATTTTTTGATTTTATTCCATTCACCACACTCTCCACTTGTTGCTTACCGACATCAGTCAAGTGATAAATATTTTTGGGATCGGAGTTGATAATATCTTGAATGTTTTGTTCTGCTTCTCCGTGCCGAAGGGTGAAATACTTATTTCCCGAATTTTTGATCTTTTCTTTCAACTCACTGATTGAACCAACCACCACCACTTCGCCACTTTCTTTTTGCCAGACCGGCAGTGGGGTGCCCCAAAATCTTTCGCGAGAAATGGCCCAGTCTTTGATTTCGCGGAGCCATTCGCCAAATCGACCCTCCTTTATATAAGAAGGTGTCCAATTGATATGTTCGTTCTCGGCCACCAACTTTTCACGCAAACTAGACATTTTGATATACCAAGAATCCCGAGCGTAGTAGATCAGGGCCGTCTTGCAACGCCAACAAAATGGGTAGGTATGCTTTATATTTTCCTGACTAAAGAAAAGATCTCTCTTTTTCAAATCCTCGATCACGTCGACCGCCAAAGTGGGCTTCCCCTTTTCATCGACTTCTTTGACGAAGCGACCTGCCAAAAAACCAGTGCCCGAAACAAAAGTGCCGTCTGGTGCTACCAAATGAAATTTGGGTAAACCAATTTTAGTACCCAGCTCAAAGTCATCTTGACCATACATGACGGCGGTATGCACCACCCCAGTGCCATCTTCCGTATTTACAAAAGAACCTTCGTAAATTTGATAAGCTCTGGCAAAAGCTGCTGGATCTTTATCTTCAAATTTCTCTTTCAAAAAAGGAAAGAGTGGTTCGTATTTCAAACCAACCAAATCTTTACCTGGAATATTTTCATGTACAATCTCTATTTCCTGATCCTTGAAAACCTCCGCCACTCGATCAGTAGCTACAATCAATAATTCTGAAACACCTTTCACCCTCAAAGCGGTGTAGTTGATTTTTTCGCCAACCGCCAAAGCCACGTTGCCTGGCAAGGTCCAAGGAGTAGTAGTCCAGGCCAAAACATAAGCACTGTCTTTCGTCTCATAATCACCAAATTTTTGACCGGGCTTCAAGTGAAATTTGACCGTGACCGACAAATCTTTGACTTCTTCGTAACCTTGCGCCAACTCATGGGAGGATAGAGCGGTGCCACAGCGCGGACACCAAGGTACGACTTTGTAATCTTTGTAGAGCAAACCTTTGTCATTGACTGTCTTTAAAATATTCCAGACCGCTTCGATATAGTAATTCTCATAGGTCACATAAGGATTTTTTTGATCCACCCAATAACCAATACGGCGAGTAAACTTCTCCCACAAATCTACGTACTCCCAGACACTTTCCTTACATTTTTTATTAAATTTTTCTACTCCATACTCCTCAACCTCTTTTTTAGATTTCAAACCCAACTGCTTCTCAACTTGCAGTTCTACCGGCAAACCATGCGTATCCCAACCACCCTTTCGTCTAACATGAAAACCTTGCATAGTCTTGTAGCGAGGAATGATGTCTTTGAAAGCTCGGGCAACAAGATGATGGATACCAGGTTTGCCATTGGCAGTCGGTGGGCCTTCATAAAAAACAAAGTCACCGCTGGGTGCTGGCTTTTCCAGTGATTTTTCAAAAATTTTATTTTCCTCCCAAAATCTTAGTATCGCCTCTTCCCTTTTTGAGGCTTCAGATTGAGCCGCTTTTTCATTAGATCTCCCCTCTTGGTCCATATCGCCATCTTATCAGTTTTCTCCGGTTTTTTCTAATCTCCTCCCAGTCTCCTCTTTACGGTAAAGAGGAGGTAACTCATATTCGAGTTTAGTAGATTCTTTCAAAAGCATTTTGACTCTTTCCCTTATTTGCCTCTTTAAGAAAAATTGATTGCCGTGCTCTAACAAACCAACATACGACATGAGTGAGGCAACATTTTTACTTTCAGATAAGGCTTTTATTGCTCGCCTTTTAGTGATCGTTCTTAAAATTCGATGATTTGTAAAATTGATCCATCCTAAAAAATCAATTCCCGAAGCAAATGTTTTTATGAAAACTTTATTTGGATGTAATCTTAATTCTAGATTTTCTTCCAAAAATTCAGCTATTTTAGGTGTCAGTTCCAAAAGGTAATCCTTGTCTCTATTTAAAATAACAAAATCATCTGCATACCGTATATAATATTTAACTTTCATTTTGTGTTTTACCCACTGATCAAACTCGTTCATATAGATATTAACTAACAGCTGAGAAGTGAGATTACCCAAAGGCAATCCGATACCTTCTTTGATTGAATGAAAACTATAAATAATTTGGGACAAAAGCCATAAAATATTTTGGTCAGGTATATACTGTTCTAATATTCTTAAAAGTATTCTTTGGTCAACGGAAGCGAAAAATTTTCTAATATCACACTTCAATACCCATAATGTTTTGCGGTGATTATTTGATGCTTGGTATCCAAACTTTCTAAATTTATTGATCGCTCGATGAGTTCCCTTGCCCACTCTGCAAGAGTAAGATTCAGAGAAAAATACCCTATCAAAGAATGGGTATAAAATACGATAGATAGCGTGGTGCAACAACCTGTCCCGCACACCGGCTTTATGTATATTTCGTGGTTTTGGATCGGAGATATTGAAGGCTTGGTATGGAGAGTGGGTGTAGGTTTTATTGAGCAGATCGCTATGAAGAGATAGTATATTTTGCATCAGGTTTCTCTGAAAAATTTGTACGTCAATTTTATTTTTCTTGCCGCAAACGAATTCTTGCCAGGCTTCGAGAAGATTTTCGAGTGAGATGATATGATTGTATGTATGTTGGAAAATAATTTTGGACATAAAGATACCATCAACCATCAACCATCAACCATCAACCATCAACCATCAAAGATTTTACCCGTTTTGAATAAAATCAAAAGTGGATATCTCACTTGGTACAAATTTTATCAAGACATTCCAAAGACACATAGATATTCTCTCGGCCAACGTATAGATATTTTGTTTGTTGAAGTAATTGAAGCGATATCAGCTGCAAGTTTCTTGTCGCGTGAGAAAAAACATCCCTATGTCCACCTTGCGATCAAGAAAGCAGATACTATGGGCGTGCTTTTAATGATCCTATGGGAAACAAAATCTTTCGATGACAAAAAATATATCACTCTTTCTGTAATGCTTGATGAGGTAGGAAAAATGCTTGGCGGTTGGAATGGTCAGCTCACAAAACAAAACTCTCCCAAGAAATAGGGAGAGAAATGAAGAGAGTTGCGGGACAGAGAACGCGAAACCACCATTGTCGTTCCAGTTGTTGTCAGGTCTGTCATAGTTGGCGTTGAACCAACGACCATCATCGTTCCGGTTCGAGTTGAGCAAGTTCGGATCGCCGTCGGAATCACACGAGATGTCGTCTGTACCACCACCCCTCGAATACTCTCAGGGTTGTATCGAATCCGGCATCGTAATGCCCTAAAATCTCGTGCCAAGTATCTTTGTTTTTTAAACAGCTGCATGCACCACTCTATCCAAAGCCGTGACCGTGGATACTCTCGATGTATGGATACTGGGTTCGGTAGCAGGAAGCCGTAACCGCCCGCATATTCACCTACTGCCGGCATAAGTATAAAAGATTTTATATAAAAATTTAGCCCCATCGCGACGAATCGCAACAGGGCTAAGGACTAAGTTTCTAAGGACCGGAGTCCAAAGAGTCTTAGGTTTGAGGACTAACTTGCGGGACAGAGAACGCGAAACCACCATTGTCGCTCCAGTCGTCGCCAGGTCTGCCATAGCTGGCGTTGAACCAACGACCATCACCGAACCGGCTCGAGATGAGCAAGAACGGATCGCCGTCGGAATCCTTGATGGGCTCATGCATCGTGACGATGTACCACAGACCCATCTGCTCGAGCTGTTCGTCCGTGAAGGTATCACGAATGAGACAAGCGACTTCCCAATGAGGCTTTTGCCAGCCCTTCTTGTCGGCCGCCGCACGAATCTTCTTCGTGATGCGGTCGCTGTCGCTGATCTTCTTGCCAGGACGCACCACGATGTTGTAGGTAACGCCATTGGTCGGCGCTTCGCTTGCGCGACGCAGCAATTCACGTGCATAGTAGCCGATTCGCCAACCACGACGTTCGAAGTGCTGCTCCCACTGTTCGCGGGTCATTCCATTGCTGGTGATCGTGAAGTGGATGTTGCCCTCGTCATCGACGGTCCACCCGGTGGGTGTCGGTGCGGTCGGAATGAAAGCTCCTTCACTTCCCGTTTCGGTGACTTCGACGAGCTTGGCTTTCCCCGTCCGCAGCAGTGATACTGCGCGGAAGTTTTCGCCGGTGCTCAGGTAATCGATGTCCTCCGATGTGCCGCCGTTACGTTGAACGGCAAACTCCAACTTCTGACCTGCTCCCTGACTTAACGTGAACTCGCTATTCATAGCATGTTCCTTTCTGGTTGTGAGCTCGCCTATCTATGGGCATGCTCGGGTTTATACCAGCCGGATATCTTTCAACCCAGCAGAAATTGACAAAAGAATTCTGACCACCATTATACATCCAAAGATATTATCCTGTCAAGTGATTTTACTAGAAAACCCTTATTTTAAGCTACATTTTCAAAATCTCTAATGCGGATATGAAATCTTCCGGCAGCTCTGACTCAATTTTTATATTCATTTCATTTGGGAGAGTCAATTTAATTGAGAGAGCATGCAGAGCCAGGCGAGAAAAGCCCAAACAGGCACTGGAGCCATCGCAAACATTATTGGAATACAATTTATCACACACCACCGGGTGCCCAATTGATTTTAAATGAACCCTGATCTGGTGCGTACGGCCGGTTTTTGGGCGAACTTCTAGATAGGAAAAATTTGATGAAATATTAGAAGTTTCTTTTCCGGTCCCCCCTTTAAAGTAAAGGGGGTTAGGGGGATTAACCCTCTCCTTGCCAAGGAGAGGGTCTACACGAAGTGAGGGGTGAGGACTTTGAACAACGACTTTATACTCCGTCACCGCCTCCCTCAACTCGCCTTTGGCGCCATATTCAGCTGACCATTTTCTAAAATCGCTAGCACTTCTGCCTATAGGTTTTTCAATCTTTCCTTCTTTCAATTTTTCAGTGAATGTCCCCCAAACAACCGCGTTATAAATTTTCTCCACCCGTCTTCCTTGAAACTGGAGCTTGAGAAATTGGTGCGCTTCTTTGGTTTTGCAAACTATGATGACACCGCTAGTTTCTCTATCCAGACGATGAACGATCCCGGGCCTTTTTATAACTTCACCATTTTGCAGAGTTTGTGGTTCCCCCACTTCTTTCAAATCTGGGTAATGCTCGTCTATCCAATCAACCAAAGTAGCCTCGCTGCTCCGACCATCCGGGTGAACCAAAAGCCCGGCTGGCTTATCCAGAGCTAAAATATCTTGATCCTCATATAGAACTTTTATTTCCATGTTTGTAATACTAATTCAGAAATTCTTTCCATCCAGCCTTTGATGGTAAGAAAAAGTTTTGTGTCGTGTACATAAACATCGAGGGTACCATGAGGTAAAGTTTTTCTTTTTTGTAAACTAGCCTTACCAGGCTTCAGATAAGTTTTATAAAAGTGAGATCTTGGTATGCCTGATATTTTTGACCAATATTTTTCTGTTTCCTCTACGTCAGCATTTTCGAATGTATGGATATATGCATGAAATTTATTTTCTGGTACATTACAAACTTCTCTGAAAAATCTCATCATTACTTTTATTATAAGCGGCTCACTGTTTGCTACTCGAACAGACCAATGACCAGTCTTACCACCCTCTCCCCAATAAATCATAGTTCCAATCAACTTTAAATCTCTTAGTGAAAGATGGGAAAAGTCTTTTTTAGCAGCATCTATTATTTTTCTTCTTTTTTGACTTATGTTAAAAAGCCTACTCAACCTTCTTCTTTCTATCGACTCCACACTTCTACCTCTCTCAGAAATTTTCTTTCTTTGCTCTGGTGTGAGAATAATATCTCTTGTCCAAAAACTAACACTGGCCTTAGAAAAACCTGTTTCCTTGATAATTTGGTTCATCGATTTCCCTTCTCTTCGGAGTTCACGTGCTTTTTCTCTTTCAGTCACTTTCATGTGTAGAGCATAACATGTATGATAACAATACGGTAGGTACAATTGTCTCCACATTGAAATTATGGACTTTTTAAGCTATAAATAAGAGGATGCGGGATTAGCTCAGTTGGTTAGAGCGCCTCTCTTACAAAGAGGAGGTCGTAGGTTCGAGTCCTACATTCCGCACCTTAGCCTCCGTAGCTCAATGGATAGAGCAGCGCTCTTCTAAGGCGTTGATGTGGGTTCGATTCCTGCCGGAGGCGCAGATTGATTACTGATTTTGGGTTTCGGTTTGCGGTTGGGCGGATGGATCCCTAGGCAAAACAGCTGGGGCTACAATAATGGAGTTCCGCTGCCCGACAACATTTTGGAGACGATTAACATTGAGCGGATCTGATGAATTACCTGTGGCTTTCGCCTTGTAAGCTTCTGAATACCCGTAATAAAACAGCTTGGCGCCAATAATGCCGGTGGTAATCAGAATAAAGACAGCAACAAATAGAGCTAAAAGCCAATGTTTGGTGACATCGAAAATCGGCGGTCTCAAGGAAGAGGTTTTGGGAGCGTGACTTTTTTTTGAAAAAACGGAAAACATTTTTATATTTCTCTAAAAACAATAAGTTCTACGAAGCCAGACCAGCCCGTTGCCGACTTGGTATCAATATTCAAATTCTGAATCATTACTCCAAAAGGCATTTTTTCAAGACCGTCAACAAATTTCATTATATTCTCCCAAGAACCATCAACCCCAACCCGGACGGTCACATCCTCTTTCAGGTTTTTAGCCTGGTTAGACTTCACATCAATCGATGCTATCTCAAACTCGAGCCCAACATCATCGCCCAACGTTTCGAGCCGCTCGATAAACGTAACCTCATCTCCCTTTTGGACGAAAAACTTCCTGACCATTTCAATATTTTCCTGGTTGTTAGTGATGGCGATCTTAAGAGCCCTAATTTTTTCTTCGACTGAAGACTTAGATTCTGTGTTCTGATAATAAGTTTCTATTTTTCTGATCTGCCAGAACACAATTATCAAACACACTGTATACAACAAGAAAGATAGTGTGGCCAACAAAACCACAGAAACTAGAGTATTCTTTTTTGGTATCCAATTTTGCATTTTAGTTTGCAATAAAGAGGTTTATCGTGAAAGGCAAATCCTTATCTTTTGTAAAACTAGAAACTGGCACATCGACCGACGAAAAATGTTGAGAATCACGAAGTGCATTGGCAAAGGAAACCAAAGATTCTCTATCCATCGACACCCCAAAAATATTGATAGCAACACCTTTCTTATCTTTCTCGGCCAACCTCCTACTGAAAGAGATGGACTGCAAAGACACCTTCTTCGGCAACAAATCGGTAACCAGCTTGATACTCTCAATAGTGCGCTGTTCTGTTAGATTGCTTTGGATGAACTTCACCTTGGTATCGATTTCGTTTGGAACTTTGAGCAGGTCTTGAACCGTTGCTTCATCCGCCAGTTCAGTTGATGAGTTTTTGGTCGCAAACGATAGATCATTTCTAATCAAAACATAAGCGGGCACCAAAACCGCCGTTCCAAGCAAAAAAGAAATGATGACCAGGGTATTTAGGATTACAAAAAACCTCAGTCGTAGACCTTTTTTTAAATCATTTTTCTCGTTACTTGGCAATAAATTCATGATACTTGGTTCATAAAATGTCCGACAACACAGCACCGATCGGACCAGCCAAATTTAAAGAATCCTCGAAACTGATGCTCGGCGTAAAATCTTCTATTTTAAAAAGGTTGGACCAAACATTGGCCAGCTTTGCTTCTTTGATTTGATTGTCATTTTCTATTAAAATCTCGACCGCCCTTTTGGCATAATCAAACTCTCCACACACAAAAACACTCTCGATGGATACTTTTTTATCGGTAGTATATCTTAGAGAATAATCAACAAATTTTTGATATTCATCCAAAAACTGTTTCCGATAATCTGAGTCCCCTACATTGCGAATGGTGGCAAACTGCACCAAACCATCCTTGCTCAGATAAATACCAACCCGATCGCTTCTCGCGTGAACAATACAAAAAGTACCTTGGCGATTGTTCGGTAAAACAGCAGTAGCTATTGTTTGAGACTCGTGAAGACAGCCGACCGGTTCCAGTCCGCTCGCTATGAGTGCTTCGGTCAGTTTTTGAACTTCCTGCTTGACTGAAGCAGCTACCACCACCTCAGATTGATAGGCATTGCCAGCAGAAAAAACTTTGGTTGGCACAAAATCAAAAATAGTATCTGAGAGTGACAGTGGCACGTTTTCCTCAATAGTAAAAGCAACGCTTTCAAAAGCATTGGATCCTTTGTGGATTGGTATGTTGACCTCAAAGATAAAGGCGAGCTCATCCGGTATTGTAAAAAAGACAAACGGTGAATCAAAGTTTTCCCTGACAATTGATAATTTATCGACAAATTCATCTGAGCGAACCACTCTGCCGTCTACAATCACCCCTTTCGGCAACGGGACTACCAGGCTTTTTAATTTTGGGTTCTCAAGATCACCGCCCACCGAAATAGCTTTAATGACTGAGTCAGAAAAAGACAATCCCAGGTGTTTTGGTTTTAGGTAATCCGGAGTTGGAAAGTGTTTGGTGAGAAAATCAATTCCCATATCAAAATTATATCATTCGTTTTTTGGTTTCGATATTATTTGTACACACATTTCAGAATATTACTGATCCTGATCAAGATATGATTGCAAAATAATAGCTGCGGCCGATGCGTCATGCATCCTGTTTTCACCTTGCAAATGCTTGGCTTGAGCAGAACTCATGAATTCCAAATGCAAATAAACCGGTAAACCCGTTTTACTTTTCAGTTCATCTATAAATTTGTTTATTTTTGGCATTATTTTGTTCGGGCGACCGGCATAATCTCGAGAATCACCAATCACGATACAATCTATCTCTTCATTGAAGATCACCTTGGAAATTTCAGCTAGCAAATTTTTATTATTTTCTATCACCATGTAAGGAAAGGCGATCTTGTCGACAGAATTAGCTGTGGCCAAACCAATCCTTTTGGTTCCAAAATCGATACCGAGAAATTTTTTCATGCCGTTTGTTTAGCTAATTTTAGACGATAAAAGAATTTGCGTACCTCTTCAATAAAAACAATTGAGCCTGCAATTGGTATTATCATAGCCCACTCAGCAGCGGAGAGCGGTGTGGTGCGTAGAATTTTTTGAAAAAAGGGCAAATGCAATGCTAAAAACTGCAACCCCACCACAAACAAGGTGGCAGCTAGCAGCGGCTTGTTTGAGAAGGGGTTCATCCCAAAAACAGACCTGCTCTCAGAACGACAATTCCAGGCATTAAACCATTGGAACATGGCAAGAGTGGTTAGTGAAATACTCCAAGCCTTAGTCAGATCTGACTCAATATTATTAATGAATAAATAAAGTGCTCCTAGAGCCATCGGGACAGCCATCCTAAACATTCTAGAGAGCATCAGGTTATCTACTATCCACTTTTTTGGTTTAGGGAAAGAACCATGCATCAAATCATGCTCTTTTGGTTCCATTGCAAGAGTAATTCCCAAAAAAGGATCGGTAATGAAATTTAACCAGATGATCTGAGCCGCCAAGAGTGGTAGCGGGTAACCAAGCACGATTGCACCAACTATAGTCAAAACTTCTCCGATACTTGTTGAAAATAGATACAGAATAACCCTTTTAATTGTCTTATAAATAAACCTACCCTCTTCAGCCGCCCTGACAATATTGGCAAAGTTGTCATCAAGTAAAACTATATCTGAGGCTTCCTTGGCAACCTCGGTACCAATCTTACCCATCGCCACTCCAAGATCAGCCGCCACCAAAGAAGGGGCGTCGTTCACCCCATCCCCAGTCATAGCGACCACCTCGCCGCCCCGTCGAAAAGCCTCTATAATTCTAAGTTTATGTTCAGGGGTCACCCTGGCAAAGACACTAGTTCGACCAATCATCTTAGAAAGCTGATCGTCGCTTAGAGACTCTATTTCTTCACCCGTTATAACAATGCTCTGATCCTGCCAGATACCAGCCTCCTTGGCGATAGACTCGGCAGTGAGCCGATGATCTCCGGTGATCATTACCACTCTCATTCCTGCGCTCCTAACCTGACGCATCGATTCTTTAACCTCAGGACGCAACGAATCTCTCATACCCAAAAAACCGACAAAAGCCAGGTCCGACAAGTTCGTATCTAAATTTTCGCCCTTAAAATCAGTATTCACCGCAACAGCGATAACCCTCAGGCCGCCACCAGCAAATTGGTGGAGGGTGTCTGTGAGCTCATTTCTTTTTTTGTCTGTTATTTTTTCAAAACGACCACCAACCCAGATCCGTTCACAGGTTCCCAAGAGTTTCTCTGGTGCACCTATCACTGTAAGTGTTTTATTCCCACCAACCTGCCTAACGGTAGCCCTAAATTTTTGACGATAGTCAAAAGGCAATTCAAAAAGTTGGGGCGACTCCTGATCTAGTACTTCTTTGAAAAAACCTATCTTTTGTGAAAAAACCAGAACGGCCGCTTCGGTTGGGTCACCAGAAACTTTCCAGGTACCAGAATCCTCCCTGAAAGAAACCTTGGCCCCGGTACAAAAAGCAGCCAATTTGCCAATAAACAAAAGCTCGCCATGGTTCAGCGGGTCAACCATTTTACCATTTAAGGCAACTTCTCCTTTTGGTTCATAACCACTGCCGGCAACCTCAAAAATTTGATTATCAACAAAAACCTTTTCTACCAACATTTCATTCATGGTCAAGGTTCCCGTCTTGTCTACAGCCACCACTTTTGTCTGACCCAATGCCTCCACCGCTTGAAGACGCTTCACCAAAACATTGTGTCTGGACATTCTACGCACTCCAGTCGCCAAAACCAAAGTCATTACGATCGGCAACCCTTCTGGAATAATAGAGACCGACAAGGCAACCGCCATCGAAAACATCTCACTCGGGCTCCTACCAGAAAATATCCCCAACAAAAATAAAGATAGACTGATCACCATTACCACCAATATGATCATTTGAGACAAGTATCTGATGTTATTTTTCAATGGAATCTCTGTCTCAATATTGGATATTTTTTGGGCTATTTTACCTATCTCGGTATTAAAACCAGTCGCCACCACAATAGCTGTACCGTTACCGCTTAGTATATAGGTTCCCTTGAAAACCATATTTTTCTGATCGGAAACTACCAGCTCAGAGGTGTTGGCATCAATAACGGTATTTGTTTTCAAAATCGCTTCGGATTCTCCAGTTAAACTTGCTTCGTCTATTTTTAGGTTGCTAACTGAGATGATACGAGCATCTGCTGGTACCCTTTCACCCTCTTGCAGGAGAATAATGTCTCCGGGCACAATTTCATCATCCCTGATAACCAGCTCCTTCCCATCTCTAACGACGGTTGCACTAGTCTCTGTTATTTTTTTTAGAGCCAGCAAAGCGTTTTGGGCTCTTCCTTCTTGGAAAGCGCCAATAACGGAGTTAAAAACAAGAACTGCGGCAATAATGAGCGCGTCAATAGCCTCACCTTTTATAAAAACTATGGTGGTGGCAGCAAAAAGAATATAAATTAGCGGGCTCTGAAATTGTCTAAAAAAAATAGCGAGGAGACTATCAACCTTGCCTTCTGGCAACTTGTTTGCTCCATAAGTTGATATTCTTTTATCTGCCTCTTGTTTACTTAAGCCATGTTCCTGCGAATTAAGGTCATTCAAAACCTCGGCAACAGTTTTGGTATACCAAGACATGCCATGATTCTATCAGGTTATACACAAAATTTATAGACTTCAATTTCTCTCATGTGAGATAATTGGAATATATTATTAGGAGCCTGAATTTATAAAATTAAATATGAATAACCAAAAAACCTATAAGACGGTATTTTTGATGTTAGGGACCATCGCCGTCTTGGGAGCGGTGCTAATGTCGGGTATGATGTCAAATTTGGCATCAGCCCAGACTGGAAACTACCCGTTGGTCACACTCACCGCCGAAAACAATTCAAAAATCATTATAAAAACCCAAGCTATTAAGTTCGAAAATGGCAAGTGGACATATGCATTCTCTTGGAATCGTACCCGAGATGCGGCTGGGATGATCAAGATCATGCCGGTAGTCAATGAGAATTTCATTGAGGCCAAACTTGATCCAGCTCCAAAAGAAAGTTCGGCCCCTTGGACGGTAGAACTCGACCCGGCCACCCGGTATGTACTTAGGTTTTATACTGCACCAAGCTCTTATTGTGACTTAAACAACGCCGCCAGTGATCCTGATTGTTTAGTTATCGAATCAGTGTTTTTCAACACCAGAGATGCAACGGGCCGACTGCTAAGCACCGCTGAGATACCCGTATCTCAAGGTGGTACTAGAGTCGATGGTGCTTCCGGTACTGGTAGAGATACATCTAGCACTGGCAACGTATCACTCAGCAGTCTTCAAGAACAGATCAACAGTCTTTTGGCTTTGGTGCAGTCTCTTATCGCTCAACTATCGACAAGAGGGGTAACTTACACACCACCAGCCACCTCTACCATAGGCAGTACCATTTCATCAGCAGCCCAACAGATAGGTGCTACCGTTACCAGCGGCCCGCTATTCATGTCCGTTGGTTCAAATGACAATACGCCAGCAGGGTTACGCTCAGCACCGGAACCATTGAGAGTAGTGACAAACCCGACATATGAAAGGATTGTTCATAGTAGCGACACCAGAGGTGTACCAGAGGGAACGGAAGTGTTGGAAAATGGTGTGCTAACAAGAGAGATCTGGGTTTATGCAACAGAAGGCAGAAAGTTTTTGACTTGGGTTGGTTATTTCAACAATCTAGGCTGTACAGATTCTAGTGTTCAAATACAGAGATCTTGGAATCTGCCCTCTGGTATAACGTTTAGACAAAGCTGTTCAAACGACAGGGGCGCCATAACTGATGGGGTGTTAGAAGGTGCCGCAAGGTCAGCTGGTGAATACAACTCGACTATCACCACCACTCGCACCGTAAACGGTAATCCGGTAAGAGCGGTAACCAAGATCAGATTCTTTGTCTTAAAATCAAATCAGTCTTGGCCAGTCACCGTACAACCAATTGGTTCAGACGGTCTTCCCACCACCGGTTCACTACCTCAAGGTAACAGGGCTTTGATCAGCTGGTCACAAGATACTCAGATCCAAGGTTCATATTTTGCTTCCCAAGTGGATCTTTGGATTGCACCAGCATCATCTAACAATCTTGGTAAACATCCAGATTTTGTAACAGATAAACAACTTATAGGTACTGCCGGAGAATACGGCAGCTTGATAACAGATTGTAATAACAGCACCAGAGGCGGTGGCGACCCTTACAAAACAGGGTGCGGATCCTATAATTGGCTAGTCGGCAAAACCCTCGGAACAAACATGGCTCCAGGTGAATACATTATTTACGCCACACCTCACCTACCGGTAGCAAGCAATGCTATTGTAGGCTCTTTAACTGGAGGTTGCGGCTTGATTCAAGATTCAACAAGTAACAGGGTCTTCATAAACAGTCAGCAAACTCAGACCATATTCGGTGGTAGCGGAGGTGCTGGAACCGGTTTGAAACCACAAACTGATTGTTATGGCTACTCATACGGCATGACCAGAATCAGAATTGATCAGCCAGCTGCAGGTAGCGGTCTTACCACCCAACCTAGTGGCGTACTCCTAGCCAGCTTCGCTGACATCGAAGGAGGACTTTCCTACACCAGGAAAAATTCTTCCGGTCAGGTTGTTAAGCAGGGTTCAGTGGGTATTGGCACTGGTAGCAACACTGATCAAGCCGGTTGCAGCATGAATGAGACAGCTGGAGTATCTTGCGGCATCACTATTAACGCTAGCGTTGGTGATACTCTTCAAATAGATTGGAAATCGATGTTCAGGGGTCAACCAGCCGGGCATGCTTACGACTCTACTGTCTGGATAAGTGGCCCATTTGACAGGGGTAACGCTACCGAACTCGCCGCCATTAGAGACTGTACCCAAAATATTATCCCAGGTGGAGCCGGGCCTTACCCTTCTCAAGCATTTATGAACTCTTACATGGGCAACAAATCGTTTACCATCAACTCTTGCTTGTCTGGTAAAGTCATCTACCTTACTTACACAGTTTGGATGTATGGTTGCGGCAACCTGGCAGGAGGTGAGAACTATGTAGCAAGCCAAACAAACCCCAACCTAGTACTAACAAGCGGTCAAACATCCTGCAGACTGGCTGTCAAAGGTGAAGGTTCGATCACAATTAATGTTGATCGAAACAGCAATATAGGCGAGATTGTTTCTGGTGTCCCCTACTCCGTACCAACTGCACCTTACGTTGAAAACACTTTCTGCACCACCAGCAATAGTGAAGACCCAGCATTCGTAGCTGGCAACAAATACATCGCCGCTTGGAACTATCCGAATATCACCTTCAATCCTTTGACCGACAAGATAGTTTTCCGGGTCGCCAAAGGTGCACCTTATACCTACCAAAACGGTACTTGGGTAAAAACCAATCCTTCCTTGGATGACACCGCTCGCCAAGCAGTTAGTCTTGGCTGCCCATCAGGCACCACTTGCTTAGTCAAAAACAATGACGTTCTGGCGAATCCACAAGATCCTTATCGACAAGAAACTTACTACTGGGTCACAGACACTGAACCTCATACCACCTATTGGAACCGAGTGGCCTTCGTCAAAAACTTTGGCGCTAGCAACATGAGCATCATGACCGAAAAAACCTGGTCGTGTAATACTCAGCCGGGCAATTTGCCTCGCTAGGAAATTAGTCGGCACGACTTCCATAAAATAGTTCTTGAGCGAGATTCCGGAAGCTGTGAAAAGCTGAGGACAAAGAAATTTTCAGCAGAAAATTTCTGTATCGAGCGAAAGAAGCTATTTTATGGAAGTCCCAAAAAAACAAAAAACTTCCCGTGGGGGAGGTTTTTTGTTTTGAATCATTGTATAATATAAAAGACTTTATAAACTTATAAATTAAATTATGAAAAAAATTCTCTTTGTTTTGGCTTTTTGTTTGCTCGCAACTCAAAATGTTGCTTCAGCCCAAATCACTACGGCCGAACGAGCAAGATTGGATTCGGTATACAGTTACTTCATGGCAAATGGTGGGGCCTTGATCCGACAACAAGCTTTATATTACTTGTATTCAAACCAAACCCCAACACACACACCAACCACCGCAATCCCTTACTTCCAAAATGTTTATTTCGGAGACCTGCTAAGCAGAGCTGATTTTCGAGAACAAGTAGAAAGGGTTGACCAATTTTGGAGACAAGTACAAACACAATACGCCGGAAGAGAGTTTCAGCTTGAAGGCAATGCCGCACCAAGCGGTGGTCCAGCGGACAGGTTGAGTAGAATTGTTTGGCTGAATCCGCTGACATTAACTGTACGTATTGGAGAATCGAACTCTCCAGTATCTAATTCTGCTAGCCAAACCACTAGTGCCGGGTCAACCCAAAGTTCTGGATCAGCATTAAACAACCTGTTGAACCAACTGCGAGCGGCCATGAATGCCCTTTCTGCTATTCAAGCCCAAACAAACACCACAACAAGCGGAACAACAAGTAGTGGTGGCAGTAGTCAAACTTCAAACAATAGCTGTCTCATCACTGTAAACGCAAGCAGACTTAATGTTCGCTCCAACCCATCAGTAAGTGGCACACTCGTAAGACAATACTCTGTTGGACAAACTTTTAGCACCTTGGGTTCTATTACTGGCGACAATGTTGAAGGTTCCAATAAATGGTGGCGCACCTCTGATGGCTACTTCGTCTGGGCTGGCGGAACAACTGGTGGTAGCAATTGCATAAACGGGAGCTCATCCACAAACACAGGTTTCGGAAACACGACCGGAGGTAACACAACCGGTACTGCAAGTATTAGTGTAGCCAATTTACCCTTGAAGTATATAGCTACATTTGATCCAAACGTATGGATTGCTCCGACAGGGAATACTTATATCGTAAATCCAGTAAATAATCGGACTAGTGAAGAATACTTCGCTTGGCTAGCAAACGCTTACGGCGCGCCACTAAGCGCAACCAACGAGGTCTTTGCTCAAATCTCAAATCAACTAGCCAGGGAACCTGGCTCTATTACTCCAGAACAAGCGGCTAATTTGATATTAAATGCAGATGCGGTTTTACAAAGTATCAACCAGCAAAGATCTTCTGGAGTAGGGATTTATGATATCCGTCTACCTGGGTTTGGAGCCCCAGCTTTAGGTACTGGCTCCACCTCTGGATCAAATACTACAGGGGGAGGGCAAACACAATCCAACTCTCCAACCATCACTTCAGTCTCCCCGAGCACCCTTACTACCGCCCAACTCATCTTCGGTTGGGATATCAACATTACCGGTTCAGGCTTTAGTAGTGGCAACACCAGGGTTGATTTCTACCAAGGTACCGGTCTTGTTGGCTCGGCCACCAACCTGGAGATTTCCGGTTCGAACATCAAAGCCAGAGTACCTTCGCACTTAGGAGCTGGTGCTTACTTAGTCCAGGTGACCGTCGGCAACACTCTCGCTGGCGGCGATGCGGCCAAGAGGATACTGATCGTGAGTCCATTTTAAAGCGCGACACTAATTCACGAATTCGCACGAATGACACGAATCAAAGGATAAAACCCAAAACAAAATTCCGATCTGCGCGGGAACCCTTTAGTAATCTTCCCCCTAAGTGTTCCTTTGTCTTCTTTGCCTTAAAGAAGGGGTGACTACACTCTAAAATTTAGCCGTAATATTAATTGGGCTGCACAGTCCCCTCTTTAAAGTAAAGAGGGTTAGGGGGATTATTTTTGGAACAATTTATTCTTTATTTTAGAACTCTTGATAGAAGAATGGTTTGAGACCGAAGATTGGGGTTACGTTCTTGGTACCGTTGATATAAAGATCACAGGTCGGGCTCGAACCAGAACAGTTGCCCTGCCATTCGATAAAGACACAGCGGCTAGATGGTGTGGCTGTCAGCTGAACTGTTGTATCTTGTGGGAATGATGCCTGACAGACCGATCCGGTCGGACCGCAATTTAGGTTTGCCGGACTGCCAGTGTTGCTTGTGTTGGTTACCGTACCGCACCCACTCCTTTCTATCGTTACCTCACCAGGATTATTGGTGCAAGCCTCTCTTAAAGATTCTGTGCAAAGCGCACCACCACAAGATGGTGCGGGGTTAGTACATGTCCGTGTTCTATACCCAGAAGAACATTCGCTCCAACCTGAAGGACCTCCATCAACCGGAGTACACGAACCTCCCCCGCTAGCAAAATTGTAAGTTACCCCCACTGTTTTGTTCCCTGCAGAACTTTCGGTGAAGTTTATAGCGCCGGTGTATGATGTTTCAGTATCCGGACTAGGATTATTGTCTGTAACATTCACTGTAACTACTTTGGTCTCACCCTGATTTAAAGTAAAACTTGATCCTCCTCCAGGCACAGACAAAGTGGCCCAAGGAATAGATTCTGAAACATTGATATTCAGATCAACATCGCCATTGTTATAAACTGTTATTGGTTGACCGGTAGGTAACGTACCTCCTCTTGTCATTAATCCCGAAGCTGGAAAAGTAAGATTAGCTGGACTGACGGTATAAGAAGAGTTGGCCACCGTAACAGCAAGATTGACTGTAATGAATTTATCAGCTGTAAGCTTGTTAGCTGGATTACCGGTACTGTCGTATCCGGCAAAAGCTATTGTTTCTGTATAATTCCCCACCCTCCTCACATATTCACTATCCTCAAAAGATATGCCGTCTGGGGAAACAGTTGTCCCGGTAACCGATGATTGTTGAAGGGGGTTCAAGCCATGGCCAGTACCCGTACGCCATATGTACCTGTCAAAACTAAAGATGGGGTTATCATTGGCTGGAGTCTGAGCATAGACTGGCCAGACCGCCATCCAGTTTGAACCAGTATTGGTAATGTTAAAATCTTTCACGCTCGGATTAATCACTGGTAATCCATTGACCAACTTGGCTTCAAGGCTAACTGAAGGGGTGATAGTAAAATCATAACCAGCAGGCGGCGGTGCAGCATTTACCACAAGCTGAGTAGAATTGACCGGACAAGTTGGTCCTCCCTGATAAACACATGAATTAGAGCTGGCGCTAATAGTGGCTGTACCATTACCACCCATCAAAACAAGGTCGCTGCTAGACGGGTTACCAGTAGCCGGCTGAGCACTTACTATTCCATTATCGCTACTATTAAAACCACCGCAAGAATAACCAGGAGGAGAATAAGCTTTGATCGGGCTAGTATCACCCACATATGAAGTGTATTTACTAAGCACCACCGTACCTTGGGTGCTCGGACAAGATGTGGCTGGCGGGAAAACTATAACATTGAAATAGTTGACACCGACACAGGCGGTGGCTGGAGCTGTGACACTGCTATAGATGGCGACAGCATATCTAGTACCCGCAGCGGCGGGTGTTACTGAAAAAGTCGCCGATGTTCCAGACACATTCTTTGATTCAAGAAATACTAAGCCGCTGTCGGCTCGATACAATTCCACTCGATAACCGGAAGCGCCAGCCACAGACGCCCAGTTAAAGGTAATATCGCCAGTAGCTGCAGATAGAGTAACCGAGCTCACTGGGACAGACTGCCCATTTATGCTAGTTATTGTCGGATTATCAACACAGGAAGACCCGCCCGAACCGGTAGTACAGGTCCATACCGGTGTATCTTTATACTTCACCATTCCGTTTTCTGTACAGACAGCAGCTACCCTGTTGTAATAGACCGTACCAGGTTGCAAACCGGTAGCCGGAAAAGTGGAGGCACTATTTGAAACATCGTTGCGGCAATTGACCGGATCATAGCTCGGCGAACCAGGTACTGCGCACAAGCCACTCGCTACTCCCTCATAGGAAGTGGAGACTCTGACATATTGAGTAGGGTAAGTCCCGTTCGCTCTGGTCCAACCTAGCGTATAGCCAGTAGAAGAAGTGTTGCCACACTGATTAGGTCCAGGGGTTGGATTGGTGGTTATAAGAGAAGCACAGGACGTTTCTTGAACAGTCAAGGTCGCATCTGCTGTCGGGTTGCAACCACCGAAACAGTTGGTAAATTCAAACTGGGAGTTCGCGTTCAAAGCGCCCACAGGATCTCCGGTAGAAGCACGGATATTTAATGTATAACTCCCCACGGGGGCGTTACTGACGGTAAGGAAAAGGGTTCTGCTTTGGTCCATTGCCATGGTGCTGGGGTTATACATATCCAAAATACCCAAACTTGGATTTGAGGAAGGGTAACCTAAGGTTTGGTTGGTATACCCTACGCCCGACCAAGAAAAATTGTTATTGGCAAGACCGGGAGCACTCACGTTTATGTTCGCGTAACGATAAGGCTTGTTGTTATTGAAATTGAAAGTCACCGCATAAACTGCTGCACCGCCCTTATTGATGGTCGTATTGACCGGCGAAACAGAAACGGTAAATTGGGTTAGGCAACTTGTTTCTGCTCCGGTACCTGCCTCCAGACCGCATTGACTTCGAGCACCGGGTTGAACCGGTGTACCATCGGGATAATTAGTTACTGCCTTACATTGTCCTGTCTCACATATACTGATTCGACAAGGATTACTTGGTGTACCATCACAGGCGGTTGGGTTTACCGGATCTGGTTCAAACCCCGTATGACTAATCTGAAGAGTACAGGTCGCACCATCCGGTAAGGAAGCTGTCCAAGTGCCGTTTGAAGAAACCGGTTCGTTGCGGTACACAGTATTGCCGCCACCAACACTACAAGCATACTGAGCCTCGTATTCGCTGGGGTCTCCACCTAAATTTCGAATTACCCCGTTCCCAGGCACAGTACTGCCAGTGGCTCCAAAATTGATCCCTCGAAGCTGAAAGGCGCCTGACGGCTGCCAATTTGTTAAACCCTCACTACCAATAATGGCGGTGTTACTATTTTGGGTCGGGTTACTGTCAGACGTAATTCCTACGGTAGTATTGTTAGTTAACAAAGACTGGCAGGCACCCCCTGATCCACCGGTACAATTACTTGCCCCCTGATTTATACCAACAAAATTTATTTGTGTTGCAGCAAAAACACTAGTTGTTACAGAAAACAAACCCAGAAATACAGTCGCCACAAAAAATACTTTTGATACGTCTTTATTAAAAAACAATTTTTTCATGATTTTAATTTATTTTTCTATCTATAAGTAAAAGAGATGTCGACTGTTACTTCGCTGGTCGAATCGCTCTTGTTTATAGTAACAGTGACCGAATATCTCTCGCTCTTTTGAGCAAAGATCGACTTTATATTTTCCTGATCCAACACCGCTTGTATGGTCCAGCCATCTTTCTTTAGAAAATCATTATAAATTTTAAAATTTTCAGCCACACTTTTCGTGCTGATAAACTGCCGAGTCGACTGGAAAGCACCCTCTGCCTGAGCGGTATAGTTAGCGTTCACTGGTACGTTTTTCTCTATAGGAAAATTGGCCGGGAAACGCTGGGGCAACTCTTCGGTTGGCACATTATCAACCACCACTTTCGGTTCTTCGACCGGGGGCAATATTTCTTTTTGTTCTTGATAATACCTAAAACCCAAAAAGGCTAGGATGGCGACCACGATCACAATCAAAAAAATTTGGAGTTTATTCATGGATTTGCTTGGAGTCTAAAATAAATATTTATTCAAATATAAGTATATCACGCATCCCCTCTGTCTAGCTTTTTTATCCACAGATTTTTACCAAAAGAAAACTGCCCAGGCGTGTCATGCGCCAAGGCAGTATGTTGTGTGATCTCGTCGCATCCCGCGCGGATCACTTGAGGATGTTGTCGCAGTCGCGTGTCGAGCACGCGACCATCTGTAGAGTTTTGAGTACCCTGACACGGATAGTGTCCGAGAAAAATCCTTTTGCGTTTCGGGCAGAGAAGGTAACCTTCCAGTCACCCGCTGGCAACTCGAATCCTTCCAGATATTCGGTAGCCACTGCGCCAGATGAAAGAGTTGATTTCCTCTTTTCGATGCCAAGCTTCAATTGCTTGAAGCCGGCTATAAGGCGAACCTCCGACGGGGCGCCGAAAATGAGTGTGGCGATCCGAAGCTGCTGCCCCTCAATCAGGGTCACGTCGCCCGGAAGCAACGTAACCTTGCCAGCGATATTCTCAACCTTTTGGTTGATAAATTCGCCGGAAGGCTGCCGAATCCCAACCACGATCTCTCCAGCCCCCACCAAGCCAAAATTTTTCAATGGGAATTTTTCGATCCCATTGGAAAGTTTTTCTCCCCAATGAGGACCATCCCCACTCTTCAGTTCGATGTCACCGATCTTAACATCCACCCCAGCCGGGGAGGAGAGGTAGAGATGCACACCATCTTGCGACGCCATCACTCCGCCTTCCAGCATTTTCATCTCACTAATGGTTTGCCCCGGGGCCAGCGCCCCGAAGAAAATGACAAAAATCATCACAAGAGCGTTCATAACGCCCTCCTTTCTTGCGGGACGAAGTGCCCGACGTTTTTCTGCCCTCTATTATTACATGTCTCATTAAATCTGTCAAGCAAAAATGTACAGCAAAAAACGGGCCGGTGTTTGCGTGGACTCTTCATCCTCGCAAACACCAAACCCGTTCACCGCCTTTGTAACCCGTACGCTGGCGGACTAGCGAATATTTATCAACCCGAGAAGGATTGGTACGACCTCGAGAGGATTGATGTTGCCATCATTCCCTCTGTTGGCGACATAGACCACCTTCTCGCCGGAAGCAAGGGATGATTCGTCCCCTACCCGAAACTCCAAAGTGTTTGGGGACAAAACTACTGTCCCCAGCGGAATCCGATTGAGAAACACGGTTGTGTTCTCACCAAATCCCACACCTTCAACTTTATAGATCCTCCCCTTCTCGATTTCTCGGAGAGGTTTGCCGTCTTCTCCTTTGAGAGAATTTGCCTGCAGCAGGACCGAAAGCGAACGAAGGTTCGACTCTGGATTTTTCAACACACTGTCGGCCTCTCGAAAGAGACGCAGCATGTTGAGAGTGATTGGGTATCGGATTGGCCGAGTTCCAGAGATGAGACCCGGGTCAAATTCCCCCCCTCGTAGCATCAGATTTTTGAGTTCCGATGCCTTGAGGATGCGCCCTTTGCTCGCCATATAACTAGCGACCAAAGAAGCAGCAGCCGAGACCTGTGGAGCACAACCACTGTTGCCAGTGAAGCGTCCATAGAAGCCCTCAGTGTACTGAGCCGCGATATCGTGACACCGAGCGATATAGTTGATCGGTAACCCGTGAGCCGAGAAGAGAGACAGGAATGTCTGCCCTTCCTCGCCCGAAAGGGAGGCCACGCATAAAACATGCGGCTCATCGACACAGAACGACTTTTTGAGTTTCGCCAAGTCGCCCGGGAAGTTATCCGCAGCGGCAACAATGAGAACTTTGTTCCCCTGTTGCAAGTCGTCCAACACCTCCTGCAGTTCCGCCGGTATGCCGTCAACCGCAAGAGACGTGTTTACCACCAAAAGAGGGTGCTCTTCTGATAGCGAACGTACATGCTTAAGGGACTCAACAAGTCCATTCATGTCGTCCCGCCGTAAAACCTTCTGCCCGAACGAGTTGGTGTAAGCGCCAAGCGCCTTTACCGATATGATGGTGCTCGAGGAATTGATCCCCGCAAGCCCGGTCCCGTTGTTAGCGGTGGCAAACCCAATCGAGGAGACTGCAGTCCCATGGGGACCATCGTCTTGCGAAGGATCTCCGCCGTCTTGAGCGAAAGTCCGACTCTTGGCCGGGTCAACCCTCCCCTCAAAGTCTTTGAGAGAAAAGACGCCAGTATCAACAATTACGACAGGAACATCAAATTCCTGCCGCAACACACCGATACCATACTCGCGCACAAGATCAATAAAACCGATTTGCCGAAACATGGCATTCTGGTATGGAACCAGAGGATCATTTGGCATATCGGCTTCAGCTGAGCGAACTGTTTCCGGTTTTGGAAGGGGTTTTACGTCCTCCCATTTGCCTTCAATCAGGCTGACCTGACCAAAGACAGAGATGGTTGCGCAGAGCAACACAAACAACATGCGAGCGCAGTTGGACATAAACTCCTCCCGTGGGTTCAAAAAATATTCAAAGTGCGGCCCCAACCAAATGGGACTCTAGCCCAAATAATACACAAAATTTCTATTTAGTCAATAGGGTTATCCCCAGTTTGGATCTAGACAAAAAACCGGCTATTGGAATTTCAAAAAGGCAGACGGAGGCCTGCTCTATACCAACAAAGTTGCCTTGGTGTCACTCCTGTAAATATTGAGGAGCGACCAACTTTATTTAGCCAGTTTTTTCATCAAACGAGACTTTTTGCGAGAAGCAGTGTTCTTTTTGATCACCCCTTTTTTGCTAGCTTTGTCGATCGCCTGCTGGAGCTTAGGGAGAAGCTTCTTGGCTTCCTCACCTTTCTTCCCAGCGAGGAGTTTTTTGTATTCCTTGATCACCCCCTGCATTTCGTTCTTTCTTTTCAAATTGAAAACCTTCTTCCTTTTGGAAGAACGGAGGGCTTTTTTGGCTGAACTTGTGATTGGCATAATTTTAGTATTTAGTAGCCAGTATCCAGTATCTAGGAAATTGGCTTAAATACAGTAACAGAAAGCTTTAAAAAATGCAACGGCAAAATAACCTTAGGTTTGCTATATTATATCCAGCTACTAGCTACTTGCTACTGGCCACTTAATTTATGTTTGGCTACATCAGCGGCAAAATATTTGATCTCAAACCGACCAAGGTCATCGTCATGACTGGTGGGATCGGCTTTACCATCCACATCGTCCCCTCCTATAGTGAACGACTAAGGGCTGGTCTGGAAGCAAGTTTCTGGACATATACGGCTGTCCGAGAAAATTCAATCGATCTTTACGGTTTTGAAACCGAAGAAGAATTGAGGGTTTTTGAACTTCTCATCTCTGTTTCTGGGGTTGGTCCAAAGTCGGGCTTGGCTATTTTGGGAGTAGCCGGAGTAAGAGCGATCGAAGAAGCGGTCGGCTCCGGAGACATTTCAGCTCTCACCAAAATATCCGGCATCGGCAAAAAAACAGCCGAACGAATAGTGATAGAGCTCAATGGCAAATTAGTCACCAGATCAGAACATCGAGACAACAGAGAAGATATTGATGTTTTTGACGCCCTCAAGTCGCTCGGCTATCGAGAAAAAGATATCCAAGAAGTGATCCGCAACTTGCCAAAAGAAGTCACTGGCACCAATGAGAAAATAAAAATCGCCCTCAAAAATCTGGGTAAATAATCCAAATAAGATCAAAATATATGAATAGTTTGCTTAAATTGGCAAAAAAAATAATACCAAAAAAAATCTTTCGACTCGGTCAGCCGATTTATCATTATCTACTGGCTTTGCTCGGCGCTACTCTCTACGGCTTTCCGGGTAAAAAAATAATCGTCGTCGGAGTGACGGGCACCAAAGGCAAAAGCACCGTGACCGAACTGGTAAATGCCATTCTAGAAGAAGCCGGCTTTCAAACGGCTCTCATGAATACTTTGCGATTTAAAATTGGTAGGCGGTCAGAAAGAAACTTGTTCAAGATGAGCATGCCCGGCCGTTTCTTCATCCAAAAATTCCTCTCTGACGCTATCAAAAAAGGTTGCAGCCACGCCGTCATTGAGATGACGAGTGAGGGTGCGAAACAGTTCCGCCACAAATTTACCTACCCCGACGCTTTGATCTTCACCAACTTGGCACCGGAACATGTAGAATCTCATGGTTCGTATCAAAAGTATCTTGAAGCCAAGCTGTCTATTGCTAAAGAACTAGAAAATAATGGGAAGAAAAATTTTGAAAGCTCCTCCTTAAATGGTTCCCACGCTTCTCAAAATTTTTCTTCCCATTATTTTGAACCGGTAATTATCGCCAACACCGATGACAAAGAGGGTCAGAAATTTTTGGCCCTCAATATTAAAAACAAAATCCCCTATTCTTTGCGCGATGCGGTCAATGTAAAGACAGACAACAATGGTTCTTCGTTCCAAGTCGGCAAAATCGTGATCCATAGCCATTTGCCTGGCGTTTTCAGTATCTACAACATGCTAGGAGCCATCGCCTTCGCCAAATTTGCCGGTATCCAAGATCAGAAAATAAAAACCGCCCTCGAAAAAATAGAGTTGGTGCGAGGTCGAATGGAAAAGATAGCGGTCGGACAAAACTTTGAGGTGATAGTCGATTATGCCCACACTCCAGACTCACTAAAAGCAGTTTACGAAACATACAAGTCTCAAGAAAAATCCGGAATCAAGCATAAATTGATTTGTGTACTGGGCAACACTGGCGGTGGCCGCGATACTTGGAAAAGACCAGAGATGGGCAAAGTAGCTGACCAATATTGCGATCAGATAATACTGACCAACGAAGACCCTTACGATGAAGATCCGAAAAAAATAGTTGAGGAGATGGTTGGCGGTATAACAGAAAAAAATAAAGTGGAAATAATAATGGACAGAAGAGAGGCTATCCGACTCGCTCTCTCTAAAGCTAAGGAGCTCGCTTACGATAAACAATCCGAAAACGTAGCCGTACTCATCACTGGCAAAGGTACTGACCCTTACATCATGGGGCCAAATGGAAGCAAAGAGGAGTGGGATGACGCCAGTGTGGCCAGAGAAGAATTGCAAAGGCTTAGAGCTGAGAGCTAGGAGCTTGAAGTTTATTCCCTTACACTCTAAGCTAAAAGCTCTTAGTTTTAAGCTTTCAATATGCCAGAACTACCAGAAGTCCATACTACCGTCGAGGGTCTAAAGACGGTGATCATAGGCAAAACAATAACGGATGCTTGGTCGGATTTTCATATTGGCAGCGCTCATGGCGACCGCCAGACAATAAAAAACAAAAAATATTTTGAAAGATTCAAAAAACTAGTCATTGGTTCTACAATCAACAATCTGGAAAGGCGTGGCAAACACATCTTGATCCACCTCAATCCTCCGGCAGGAGGCGGGGCTTTCACTATAATAGTCCACATGAAAATGACTGGCTGCTTGATGTACAAAAAAAGTAAGACAGAAAAGTACGTCCATTTTGTACTCTCTTTTAAAAGTGGTGATTTTCTACTTTTGTCAGACCTGCGGAAATTTGCTTCCGTTTCGATCGTCGAAACAAACGACCTCGGGAGCCATGATGCAGCAAAACTAGGACCAGACGCTCTTGACCCCAAGCTGAGTGCCAAAAAACTTTTTGAAATGGTCGGTGAACGCAAAAACACACCTATCAAATCAGCCTTGTTGGACCAAAAAATAATTGCCGGCATTGGCAATATCTATTCTGATGAAATCCTCTGGGCAAGCGGTATTCACCCACTTTCGAGAGCCGATAAAGTTCCGAAGAAAAAATTTGATGAGATATTCAAAAACATGCAGCGGATACTAAAATTTTCAATCAAACACGGTGGCGACTCCAAATCAGATTATCGCAATGCCTTTGGAGAAAAGGGTGGCTTCCAAAATTTTCATCAGGTATATGGTAAGAAAAAAGAGAGGTGTCAGAAAAAGAGTTGTAGCGGTATAATAGAAAGAACGGTGGTTAGAGGACGTAGTGCTCATTTCTGCCCCAAACATCAAAAAATTTATCTATAGAACAAAATGAATCCTGTAGTATAAAATGGCATTGAAGAGCTTTTTCGATCAGATTAAATTAAAATGTCGATGGTTTATTTCATTACAAATTTAATAAATAAAATGGGAGGCTTTCAGAAAGCTATGCCATTTTTTCACTAACAGGATGAAGGACAGCCCCCTACCAATATTAATAATCCTCATCATTATTTTAGGGTTGGCTTATGAGCCGATCAAAAACGCTGACCGTACGACCAGCAACACTCCGAGAGGTGGATCGAGCATTGGTAACGGAACTCAAAGCCTGGGTTATTCATCCAACAAAGAATTGGCAGAAAATATCAGAGATGTTGAGGACGACATTGAGAGATTGGAAAAAAATATTCAAAAACAAATCGCCGAAACCAAAAGATCACCTTATTACAACAAAATCAGAATGTCCGGAGTCTCTGGGATTTATGGCGATGATCCAAATAGAGAATTTATTGAACTTTCTACTAATCTAGAAAAAAACGAGACCGTCAACATCACTGGTTGGTATTTTAAAAGCGAAGTGACCGGCTATTACGCAACTATCGGCAAAGCCTCTCTCCTCCCCTTCCCCTTCACCAAAACCGAAAGTGATGTAGTGCTACAAAGAGGTGACCGCGCCATCATCACCAAAGGTTTCTCTCCGATCGGTATTTCCTTCCGCACCAACAAGTGTACCGGCTTCTTTGAAGAAAATCGGCGCTTCACTCCTGGCCTACCCCGCCAGTGCCCTGAACCAGAAGATGAAAAATTGCCCAGATTTTCAACCGATCTAGACCGTCAGGATGAATGTATAGATCTCATAGAACGGATCCCCCGTTGCACCACCGTCGGCAATGAATTTATCCGAAAATTGCCAGATACCGTGCCTACTTCTTGCAAAAATTATTTGAAAACCCAGATCAACTACAACTCCTGTGTCGCCCTCCATTTTGGCGACACCGATTTCCCCGGCAACCAGTACCGTGTCTACCTCAACAAATTTGGCCCTCTCTGGCGCAAAGAACGTGAAAAACTCAACCTCCACGATCGCAACGGTCTGATCGTCGACTCAGTCAGCTACTAACGAAAACAGGACGACACCCACTGAGACGGCCACATTGAGGGACTCTTTGCGACCATGCATTGGAATTTCGGCCACCAGATCACAAAGTTTTAAGTCTTCCTGAGACAAACCACCTACCTCATTTCCAAAAACAAGAGCAAGCTGAGAGCTAGAAGCTAGGAGCGTAGATTTTTTGAGCTCGCGGTAATCAATCGAATTTTCTGATTGTTCGACTCCAACCACTAAGCAGCTTCCTGAGTGGGTGTTATCAAAAATGCCTTGCGAGGCTGACTGAGCCGAGCACGAGGAATTTTCTAGCAAGAAAATATCCGTGCATTTTTGAGAATTCCCCGAAGGAAGCTGCTTAATTTTTTCAATAGCCCCCTGCAAACTTTCTACTTTTTCCCACAGAACCCACCTCTCGGCTCCCAAAGACGCTTTGGTCAACCCCTTGTTTTCCCGGCCAAATCGGTCAACCGGAGCTGGAGTGTAGCCACATAAAAAAATCTTGGAGACGCCAGCCGCATCGCAGGTACGAAAAATCGAGCCGACATTTTCGTTACTCCTTATATCATTTAAAACAACGACGATATTGGGGTTTTGGGTTTTAGTCATTGTTTAGTATAATTAGAATAATTAGGTTAATTAGAATAATTTACCCCAATGTTA
The DNA here is from genome assembly GCA_964630525.1 of uncultured Candidatus Saccharibacteria bacterium. Classification (GTDB taxonomy): domain Bacteria; phylum Patescibacteriota; class Minisyncoccia; order Phycocordibacterales; family WO2-35-19; genus CAZVUY01. The sequence goes on along the minus strand of CAZVUY010000001.1, from coordinate 167,501 downwards.
AATCCATTTCCAGACCTGCTCGCCTTCTCGCTTCTTTCGCCTTTTATTATCCGGGTGGTGGTGGGTTTGATATTCGTAAATTTGGGCGCTCTCGCCTTCAAAAACGAAAAGAGGTGTTGGATAGTTTCCTGTTCCGCCCTCCGAATACCGAGACCAGAATTGGCAGTCAAAATACTGGGTACCGTCGAGGTGATCGGAGGACTTATGTTGCTAGTTGGATTTTATACCCAAATCATTGCCCTAGTGCTCGCCCTCCTCACCTTTGCCGAAGCTTATGTGGAATATAAAGACCCGAGCATTCTCAAAAGAAACTTTGTCTTCTATATTTTGATTTTATCAATCCTACTCTCCCTTCTCCTCTCCGGCGCCGGCGCCTTCGCTGTCGATTTACCGTTGTAGAAAATACTTATTTGTATAAATTATAGCCCGGACGCGTGAACGCCCGGGCACTTGTCAGATTTCCAACCCAAGAGAAGCCTCGCTCACTTATACGTTGGAGCAAGTGAAGAATGGCACGAACTCTATACTAGCTTGCAGTTCAGACTTGACCGCGTTCTACCCATTCCATTCCGCAAGGAACCTGACTTAGACGGAAGAATATTGTTTTGTGCACGAATTGTCAATATAAAAACGAAGAAGACTCGCCGTTCGTGTCTCCACTACTAGGCGAGCCTCTGATTACTCCTGCGGTGCGGTTACCAGCCACTTCTTGAAGTCGTCAAACTTAAAATCAAGTGGCTCGGGAAATCGGTAAATCTCGTAACACTCGGCGATCATTCGGTGTGGGTTGATGCGAACTTGAAGCGGGATAATAACTGCATCAAAGGCAATACATTTTGGATATCCATTCTTCTTTGCAGTGTCTACATACCACTCCATACATTTCCCGATCGTCAGACCCGTGTTGAGTGGAGAGAGTTGGACATACTTGAAGCCTTCCCAACCCTCTTTATGAAAAACAATAAGCGGATAGGAGCTACACATTGCTCCGTCACTTCCAGCCATCCGAGATTTGTGGAAGATTGGGTAAAATTCACCCTTTGCCAGCCAGTTTGGACTCAGCTTCTCAAATGGGCGAAAAGCGATAAAGGCAATGCTCTCCTTGACCCGTCGTTCAAACGGTCTGTCGTCGTCGGGATGCTTCAGATTTTCCAAGGCACCAACCAACCAACGGTTCTGTTCAGCGAGCTTTTTGAAGGCTCTTTGTGTTATCATGCGACCTCCTTAGCCATATAGGCTTGTAGATTTCAGAGCAATCCCATATAGGAAAAGTCTGAGTCGGTTCCACCACAAAATTACCTCTTTGGGAAGGATTTGTCAAGATAATAATAAAATCTCGGTAGGAATATCTCCCTCGACTCAAAAATTTGTCAGTCACAAATTTTTGGTCTGGGCACCGGCTCATGGAAATTTGGTGCTCCAAATTTCACATTCCGCCGTTCGATTCCTACCCGCAAGCAAAGCAGTTTGCTTGCTCGGGCGCACAAAATTGCTCCGCTATTTTGTGCAGGATACTTGAATTAGTGCGAACCCACCGCGCCTTCGGCGCGGCACAACCCCCGCCAAAAATGCAGGCGGCGAAGCCGCACCGCTCAATTTCAAGTTTTTCTTTGACGGCGAATAAATGTGAGTTTGCGAAGCAAACACCAAATGTATTGTATGAAAAATAACCAAACAAATCAAAAAGAAGAAAGGCCCCAAGTGGTGATGTTGCTACCACAAGGGGCCTCGGATTTGCTATTCGTCTCTGACTCATACCCACTCCGACAACGGGACTTTGTGTCGCCACCGATACAGAACGAGTGGGAGAGTAACGCTCAACGCTCCGAAGAACATGTAGAGCGGGAGAACGTAGTTCGCGAAGGTGTGTTCGGTAATGGCGAAGATTGCCAGACCATAGCCGACGGCGAAGAACGCCCAAGCAAACGGTCGGTCGCCATTCGGTTGCGTCCACACGAACACAATCGTGGGAATCGCCGCGAACAAGTCCGCGACAATTGCCAGATAGAGAGCCCATTGGGCCATCTCCTTGTTTTCGCGAACTCCCAGCCACAGGCCGAGAGACAACAGGCCAAACACGAGACAAGCGACCTCGACTCGGTTTGGCTTCGTCCACCCACCATGCTGTTTGAGAACAAGCAAGGTGATGAGGAGCGGGTTAGTGAACCCGAACACCGCTGGCCAGACGTTCGCTTCGGCACCCGAACTCTTGTAAGTGAGCAAGAGGGCGAGGCCGATCAGCGTCCAGAGCGACCAGCTCGTCAGGTTCGGCTGCACCTTGCCCTGGTGGGTTCTGATGCTGTAAGGGATGACGCTCGCCACCACCAACAGCCCAGAAACCATGCCAATCGTTTCTGCGCTCAAGCTGCACCTCCGTTTTTTGAGTTGAAAATGTGCTATTGCGACCAAGCCACCATGGCTCAATCTTTCGCAAATAAGCATAGCATATTCCGTACCTTACGTCAAGGGCAACGAAAAATCCGCACGATTGCGGCTTCTTCCTTGGGAATTTATTGGATTAAAAATTTTTCTTCCCCTCAATTCAAAACATGGTTCGCGCCGATGTTTTTTCCGGGCTCTTTTGCGGTTTTGAGCGGTGCGGCTTCGCCGCCTGCATTTTTGGCGGGGGTTGTGCCGCGCCGAAGGCGCGGTGGGTTCGCACTAATTCAAGTATCCTGCACCAGAAAGGAAATTGCAAGTCAGAGCTCGCCGCCTCGCTCTGCTCGGCGGCTCGCGCGTATTGTATTTTCGGCTCAAAACGGAATTCGCGATTTCGTTTGAGGGGAAGAAAAATTTTTAATCCTTAATTCAATCAAAACAACATGAGATACATACTCTACGCAAGAAAAAGTACAGAGGAAGAGGACAGACAGGTGCTTTCTATTCAGGCGCAACTTGAAGAGTTGCGCGCATTCGCCGTCAAAGAAAAACTTGAAATTGTCGCCTCCTTTGAGGAGGCGAAAACCGCAAAAGAGCCCGGGCGAACGAAGTTCGCAGAAATGCTGTCATTGATTGAACGACAAAAAGCAGACGGCATTATCGCGTGGCACCCCGACCGCCTTGCCCGAAATTCGGTGGACGGAGGCAAAATCATACATCTGATTGATCGCGGCTTGATTCGTTCCCTCAAGTTTCCGACTTTTTGGTTTGAACCGACACCACAAGGCTTGTTTATGTTGAACATTGCTTTCGGACAGAGTAAATATTTCGTAGACAATTTGAGAGAGAATGTAAAAAGAGGTTTGCGGCAAAAGATACGAAATGGAGTATGGCCCGGCTGGGCTCCGGTGGGCTATCTCAACAATCCCAAGACGAGAATAATTGATATTGACCCCGACAAAGCACCGAAAGTGAGAAAAATGTTTGAACTCTACGCCACCGGAGCATATCCACTTTCTGCTCTCGCAAATTGGTGTGAGAAAAAGAAACTGCTCGGCAACAAAGGCAAGAAAATATCATTAAGCAATGTTCAGTCCATACTCCAAAATCCTTTCTACACTGGTTTGATGAGGTACAAGTCGGAAACTTTTGAGGGAAAACACGAGCCGTTAATTTCAAAGAAACTTTTTGATAAATGCCAAGAAGTTATGCAAAAGCGCGGCAAGGTGCGACCAGACCGCAAACACAGTTTCGCGTTCCTCGGACTACTCAAATGCGCCTCGTGCGGTTGTTCTATTACCGCGCAATATGCAAAAGGCAATGGTGGCTCTTATACCTACTATCGCTGTACCAAAAAACGAGGCGCGTGCCCGGAACGCTACATCAGCGAAACTATGCTTGCCGCGCAAATCAAAACTTATCTTCAAAAAGTTTCTTTATCGGGCCAAGACACCAAGAAAGTTTTGGCGGCGTTGGAACAAGACGAGGAGCAAGCAAAGGAGGAAGCGCGAACAGAAGCGGAAACTCTAAAAAGAGAACTCGCGCAGATTGAGGCAAAGCTCGAAAAACTTCTCAACCTTTATCTTTCTGACGCGCTATCCACAGACGAATACGCCGCCAAAAAGAACTCTCTCGTGTATGAAAAAGTGCGATTGGAGGAGAAAATTACCGACATCGAGCAAAAAGGAGCGTCTTGGCTCGAACCGGCTCGTGAATTTGTTTTATCCTTGAATCAAGCCGCGAATCTGACTAACGAAAATGATTTTGCCAAAATGACAGCATTTCTAAAAAACATCGGCGCGAACCATGTTTTGCGAAATCGCGAATTCCGTTTTGAGCCGAAAATACAATACGCGCGAGCCGCCGAGCAGAGCGAGGCGGCGAGCTCTGACTTGCAATTTCCTTTCTGGTGCGCCCGGTAGGAATCGAACCTACGACCATCTCCTTAAAAGGGAGCTGCTCTACCGACTGAGCTACGGGCGCAATAAATACAAGAGCAAATATACTATAAAATTATAATAAATCAAAGTTTGAGAATCGCCTTTTCGAGGTCAAGACCTAGCTCATCACCACCCATTCTTGATTCGTGATGTTGGTTCATGTAATATTTCAGAATGAGAAGGATAATAGCGTTTATAGCTATTTTTGAGTTTTTAGTCTTATTCCCATTCCATATCTACGCGCAAGTTACTACACCGAGCCCAAGCTCTTTTATTCTTGCCCCTAGTGGTAATGAAAATTTGGTCCAAGGTTCAAGTTTTGATATAAAGTGGAACACTTTCACCAATTCTCCTACTGTTGATATTAAGCTAGAAGTACCGAATAACGACAACCCTGACAGAAATTATGTATATGAAATTGCTTCCGGAGTACCAAATAATGGTTCATATAGTTTGATTGTTCCAGACATTTATGGTTCTGGCTATGGTTTTAAGATATATATTATTGCTCCTGGGAGTTTAGAAATTAGTAATAAATTTGGAATAACAATTCCTACTGTAACCACTGATGACCAGACGCCTTTCCCCCAAAGTAATGGTCTTCCTGTAACAAGTGGCCAAGCCCCTGATACAGAAATTATAAATTTCTTATGTGGTAATGGTTCATGTACTCATTATTTTAAAATTACAAAGTATTTTGACAACGTAGATGTGACCGACATATACGCATTAGCAGCAGAATATAATGATTACATAATAAGTGTCCCCGCCGCGGATTATACCGTTAAATACAGTCCGGGTGGAATAGGTTATGAAGGGGAAATCTCGCCAGGAATTTATAGGAGCGTTTACCCCCATGTAGCATACAATTCTTACAGTCAGGTAAGAAAAATCAGCGATATTGCAACATTAGAGCAGTTACAAAAAGAGAGGGGCCAGTGGTTGGATTACACGACAACAAATTTTCCCACAATGATTGATGATGTAAAAATTACTCCCGGCTTAGAGACTGGGGTTTTTACAAACATCATGCGAATTCTACTAATCATCTTTATTGGATTTTTAATTTATAAAAACAATACGAATGATTTTGTAAAAATAAACGTTTATTCTTTTGCAGGGTTTTTTACAAGTATTCTCGCTTTATTGTCTACCCTAACTTCGGAATATGGTTTCCTAAACAGCGCCTACAGGAATATTTTTGTTGCCCGTTTGGGTGAAGTAGTGGGACAAACAACAGACCCAATCTTTTTTTACTGGATTTCCGCAATAATTTTTACCGTAATGGCTTACAAGTTTAACAATAAAAAGAAATTATCTGGAATAGCGACTAACGCCACTCCATCTCATCTGATGATCACTCTTTCCGTGTGTATTATTATTGTGATAGTTGGAGCTGTAATTGGGAGATACGTCGCTTTTATAGGTTTTGCTGGGTAAGCACTTATTCGTTACTTTATCTCCATACTATAATTCGGTGTAATTATAAACTTAGCAGTGCTTTCTCTAAAGCAATCCCTAGCTCATCACCACCCATTCTTGATTCGTGATAAAGAGTGATTAGTTTGGTATAAAAATTTTTCAAATCGTCTGTTTTCCAATTTTTCAAATCTTTTTTTGATTTATTGAATGGATAATCTTTGATACCCAAGTCTAGCGCACTAGCCCCAGCACCGATCGCCACCATATCTCTCACTTTGCCAACAATTTTATGGACCAACTCTTCGGGTTCAACACCTTGGAAGATGAGTTTGTTGTATTGTATCCAAATATTTTTAACATTCCGCTCCCCAATCGCATCTTGTAGGGCAAAAGGAGAATACGTATATTCAAGCTCTTTCTTTTCTTTTGGAGTTTCGACTTCTTCTTCAAAAACTCCTTTGTATTCTTTAAATAAACTTTGATTTTCCATGTTTTTGTCTTCCCTCCCCTTACCAAGGGGAGGGTGGCCAAAGGCTGGGTGGGGTCATTTCATCTCCCCCCAATTTGGCCCAACTGAATGATTGACAACGATCGGCACCCCGAGAGTCTGCTCCTTGGTCAACACTTGTTCCATGATCTCTTTTGCCACCCTACTAAAAGGGTCGATAAGCCGGTCATTCACTTCGTACACCAATTCGTCATGTATTTGCATGAGCAGATGTACTTCTTTTGACCACCCCTCTTGCTGTAGCATCTCATCAATTCTTTTCATTGCTATTTTGACAATGTCAGCGTTGGTACCCTGAATTGGCGCGTTGATCGCCATCCTCTCCGCCGCTGCCTTGATGTAAGGGATTTTTGATTTGATCCCTTCAAAATAGCGGCGCCGGCCAAAGATGGTTTTTGTATAACCATCACGCTCCGCCCTCAGTTTTGACTGATCCAAATACTCTGACAATTTCGGGAAATTAGCAAAATAAGCATTCAAAAATTGTTGGGCAGTTTTCCGGTCAGTACCCAGATTAACCTGAAGAGCGTTCACTCCCATACCATAGAGAATACCGAAATTTATCACCTTCGCTTGGCGACGCATCTCTTTGGTCACCGATTCCAGAGAAACACCAAACACTTCTGCCGCAACCGCGGTGTGCACATCCTTGCCGCTCTTAAAAATATCAATCAGACTATCTTCTCTGGATAAGATAGCGGCGATCCTTAGTTCAATCTGGGAATAGTCGAGAGCCAGCAGCTGGTGGCCTGTTGATGCCAAGAAAGCATGTCTTATTCTTCTACCCCTCTCACTCCCAATCGGAATATTTTGCAAATTTGGATTTTCCGAAGACATTCTACCTGTCGCTGCTCCGGCTTGGACAAAGTGAGAATGAAGTCTTGAATTTTGGTCAAGTGCTTTTGGGATCGGTTCGATATAAGTAGAGAGAAGTTTGCTGATTTCCCGATACTCCAGCACCAACGGTACGATCGGGTGCATTCCTTTCATCTTCTCCAATTCTGATTCGCGGGTCGACTTGGCACCAGATCCAGTCTTCTTGTGATTTTTAACCTGGAGTCCAAGCTTATCAAAAAGAATCTCTGAGAGTTGCTTTGGTGAAGCGATATTGAATTTAGTGGCACCAGCCAGTTGCCAGATCTTTTCTTCAACCTCTTTCAATTCTTTGGAATATTCTTCTTTGAGTTTACCCAAAAAAACTTTATCGACCAAAATACCATAGCGCTCGGTTTCCTTCAGGATCGGGATTAGCGGCTTTTCTATTTCGGCAAAAACAGATTCGCTTTCTCTCTTTTTAAGCTCCAAGAAAACTTTGTCTCTAGCCACACGGAAATCCTCAGTCTGAGCAAATCTGAAAAGATCTTCGATTTTCGGGTTAGTGATATTCGAATCCACCACCCACAAAGCCAAGAGAGTCTCTTCTAGTTCGGTAGGATTTATATCTTCTGTTTGTTTTTGTTTTTCTACTGTTGCTGTCCCATTTTTATTTAAAGCCTCCCTGAGTTTTTGGCCCATTGTTCTAAATTCAAAGGCGGTAAATATCTCTTCAGCTCTTTTTAAGTCTAGTCCATCAGACCAACGTTTTTTAGGTAGTTCAAAATCTATCGAGGCATCCCTTCTAATGGTAGCGAGCATTTTGCTAAATTTGGCTTCCTCTTCTCCCTCTTTCAACAATTCCAGAGTTCTTGGTTTTATTTTTTCCTGAAGTTCTGAGTTTTTGGCTTTTAATTTTTTGTATATGTTTTCCAGACTACCAAAGTTGGTGATGAGTTCGGTCGCACTTTTCTCACCAATACCGGGAATTCCAATAATGTTGTCTGAGGGGTCGCCCCGCAAACCTTTATAATCGGGCAGAAGTCGGGGTTCAAAACCAAATCTTTCTTTAACAGCTTTTTCATCATAAAGGATCGTGTCTTTGATTCCCTTTTTAAGGGTATAGACTTTCACCTGGCCGTCGACAAGCTGGAGAGTGTCCATATCACCAGAAGCGATAATGATTTCTAAATCTTCATTTTTCAACCTTTCCACAATGGTCCCAAGCATATCATCGGCTTCGAATCCTTCTTTGGAGTAGATCGGGATGTTGAGCGCCTCGCAGATCGATTTCGACTTCTCAAGCTGGATTGCCAGGTCGTCGTCAGTCTTCTGCCGACCAGCTTTGTAGCCCTCGTAAACCTCGTGTCGATAAGTGGGTTTGGGCAGATCAAAACAAGCGATCAGGAAATCGGGTTTCAGTTCGGAAGCGATCTTCAAAACCATCAAAGTAAGGCCGTAGAGAGCCCCGGTCGGTTCCCCTCGGCTAGTCGCAAAATCCGGCAAAGCGTGATACGCCCGGTGAATGATGGCGTGGGCATCAAGCAAAACTAATCTTTCTTTGACTTTCCCCGTCTTTAACATGCTCAAATCTTACCACAATATGGGGTGGTAAGATGTTTTCTATTTTTTCCGGCCATTCGATACAAATCAGATTTTTGGGGTAACCAATCATTTCTTGCCAACCCAATTTGAGCATCTCTGACGGGTCTTCTAGGCGATAGGCGTCAATATGGATCAGCTTATTAAAAAAAGGAGGGGTCGAAAGATTGAAAGATTTCATAATCACAAAAGTTGGACTCTGTACTGTTTCTTTTACTCCAAAATGTTCGGCTAAATATTTCATAAAAGTGGTCTTGCCAGCACCAAGCTCGCCATAAAGACCGACTATGGTCGCGCCGGTACCTCTCGGCTTTAAATTAGCGGCAAAATCGAAAGCTGCCTGTTTGGTTTCTTCTGTATTTTTAGAAATAATTTCCATATAATTTTCTATACTACCATAAAACTACAAGCTTCTATTTCTCCCCTCTCCTAATTCTACTCGCCCAGCGAAGCCTTGGCGAAGCGGGGGGAGAGGGGTCGGGGGTGAGGTCTTATGGTACAATTTAATTCATGGTTATCCAATTCAACGAAGGAAAGCAGAAAAGAAAATTAGAAACCCTACGAGAAGAGGAAGAAGAGGGGTTGGCAAAGATAATGTCTCAAAAATACGGTCTCTCCTATATTGACCTGGGCGTAAACCCGATCAATATTGATGCTCTACGTCTTGTAAAAGAAGAGGTGGCAAAGGCAGCGGAAGTCGCCCCCTTCAATATAATAAACAAAAAGGTTTCCTTGGCGATTATTTCCCCCAACAACCCGAAAACGATTGAAATAATAGATGATTTGAAAAGTAGAGGCTACTTGGTCAATCTTTTTATGGTCTCTCACCAAAGTCTCCAAAAAGTTTGGGAGCGCTACAAGGACTTATCTTATTCGATGGAAACCAAGGGAGGTGCTTTGGATATTGCGAATGAAGAAATCCAGGACTTAGTGAAAAACGTCAAAAGTGTTTCCGATATCAAAAATTCTATTGACCAAGTCTTGGCCCAAAAAAAGAGTTATCGAATAACCAGAATCTTAGAGATCATCCTAGCGGGCGCCATCTCCATAAACGCCTCGGATATCCACATCGAACCAGAAGAGGCTTCGGTCCGACTGCGTTACCGACTAGACGGAGTACTAAACGATATCTTAGAGCTTGATCACAATATTTACAGTCTGTTACTCTCCCGAATCAAGCTCATTTCAAACCTTAAGCTCAACATTAAAGGTAAGGCTCAAGACGGTAGGTTTAGTATAAAAATTGGCGATACCGAAATAGAGATCCGTACTTCCCTACTCCCTGGTAATTATGGCGACTCCGTGGTGCTGCGAGTCCTCAACCCAAACGCCATCGCTGTCTCTTTGGAAGATTTGGGTATCAACAATAAGCTGTTAAACATCCTTCTGAAAGAACTAAAGAAACCCAACGGAATGATTCTCAATACCGGGCCGACTGGTTCGGGTAAAACCACCACCCTTTATGCTTTCTTGAGAAAGATCCACTCGCCAGAAGTCAAAATTATCACTATTGAAAACCCGATCGAGTACCATCTCAAGGGAATCGTCCAAACCCAAACAGAGGAAGAAAAAGGTTACACTTTTCTGGAAGGCCTCAGGAGTGCTTTACGCCAAGATCCGGACATTATCATGGTTGGAGAAATTCGCGACGAAGAAACAGCTGAGATAGCCGTAAACTCGGCTTTGACTGGACACTTGGTTTTCTCTACCTTACACACTAACAACGCCGCTGGCACATTCCCCAGATTGATTGATCTCGGGGTAAACCCAAAAGTTATTACTTCCGCTATCAATTTGGCTATGGCTCAAAGATTGGTAAGAAAACTTTGTGATAAATGCAAGAAAAAATCACTACCAAACGAGAGAGACGCGGCCCTGATCAAAAAAGTTTTGAGTGAAATCAAAGACAAGGATTTCTTGAAAGAAATTGACCCAAACAACATTCATGAAGCGGTCGGTTGTGCCCTGTGCAATTTCACCGGCTATCGAGGTAGAACCGGTATCTATGAAGCGATCGTTACTGACGAAAGAATAGAGGCTGCGGTCATCCAAAACCCGAGCGAAAGAGAGATAAATAAGGCCGCTGAAGATCAAGGCATACCGAACATGCTCCAAGATGGGGTAATAAAAATTCTAAAAGGAATCACTTCTTTGGATGAACTGAGCAGGGTCATCGATATAGAGTCTTAAGAATGAAAAGTTATTCACATAAAAAATTGCCCGAGGCAACCTTTTATGAATAATGGGAATTAGGGATACAAATCTCTAAGCGGCACTTTCAATTTTTATATCGAAAGCAAAACATTACTCTGAGGAGAGCGCTAGCAATCCCTCTTAGAAAGATGGCACCGGCACTTCCTTGATTTAATGTCAAAATCCACCCAAGGTGAACCGCCGCTTAGAGATTTGTACCTCCAACCGCCGCCAATTTTGCCACAATGCAAATTCTGGAGAAGTATATCATGTAGCATAAAATATGTCAAGGAAAACAAAAAACCCTGCTGATCAGTCAGATGAGGGGCGAGATTATGATTTTTTGGACCAAACCTTACGCCCATCTCGCTGGTCAGATTATATCGGCCAAGAAAACATCAAGAAAAACCTCCATATTCTGCTCTCAGCAGCCAAAGAACGCAACCACCCTCCCGAGCACCTGCTTTTTTATGGACCACCAGGTTTAGGCAAAACAACCCTGGCCCACCTTATCGCCAAAGAGTCTGGTAGTCAAATGCGCTCAACCTCTGGCCCAGCTATCGAAAAGGTCGGTGATCTCGCTTCGATATTAACCAATCTTTCTGCTCAGGATATTTTGTTTATAGACGAAATTCATCGGCTCAACAAAAACATCGAAGAGGTTCTCTACCCCGCCATGGAATCTGGTTCGTTGGATATAATTCTTGGCAAGGGTCCGAGTGCCAGAACTATCCAGCTAGAGTTGCCCAAATTCACCCTGATCGGAGCGACAACTAAAGTAGCGATGATCTCTTCCCCACTTCGGAGCCGTTTTTCTGGTGGTATTTTCAAGCTCGAATTTTACACACCAGCAGAAATAATGGAGATAGTAAAAAGATCGGCTGATATTTTGGGAATCGAGTTGGATACACCGGCTCAAAAAGCGATCGCTAGCCGCAGCCGCTTCACCCCCAGAACCGCCAACTATCTGCTGAAGCGGGCTCGCGACTACGCCCAAATGGAAAAAAGAAAAATAGATGAAGAGGTGGTAAACCAGGCTTTCGCCCTACTTGGTATAGACGAGGTTGGCCTAAACCTGTCTGACAGAAATTTATTAACAACAATCGCTCAAAAATTTAATGGCGGCCCAGTCGGCCTCAATACTTTGGCCACCTCTCTCGCCGAAGAAGAGGCTACGATTGAAGAATTCAATGAGCCTTATCTGATCCAAATTGGATTTATCGAACGCACCCCTCGTGGTAGAGTGTTGACCAAATTAGGATATGAACATTTAGGATTATTTTTTCCGGGGGAGAGAAGAGAGAAATTACTCTAGTTTAGACATAAATTTAGTTTCCTCTTTTTCCTTTGCTATTTCGGCCTCTTCTATTAATTTCTTCACTCCTTGGATACCTTCTCTTTTTGTAGTAGTGTGGCCTACTGTTTTATCGACAATATTTCCATTCTCGTCTTCAGTAGCTTTTTCGTATTCCTCAATTTTGGCTTGGTATCCTTTTATGGCCTCGTTCCAATACTCAGCTTGCCTTCTGGCTTCCTCTAAAAATTTATCATGCGATTCATTCATTACTTCTGGGGTAATCTGTTCCTCAATTTCTTTTTTAGAAGGTACTCCGCCAAATGATTCCATTCCCATATGTTTATATTAATTTTAATACCTAAATCATACTCCACTCTTATTATTTTTCAAACCAATGCAAACCCCACCCCTCGCTTCGCGTAGCCCTCCCCTTGTTCAGGTGAGGGAAAACCGCGATAATTTAGAGTGTAGTGAAAATTCATAATATTCATAAACTTGTTGATCGTCGAAAAGAATTAAGAAAAAACCAAACTTCTCAAGAAGAAAAATTATGGTGGTATTTGAAAGATAAAAGATTGGGAATTAAGTTTAGAAGACAACACAGTGTAAGTGGTTATATTCTTGATTTTTATTGCAAGGAAAAGAAACTAATCATTGAACTTGACGGTAAAATACATAATACCAGAGAGGCCAAAGGGTATGATGAGGTACGGGACAAGTTTTTAACAGATTTAGATTATAAAGTTTTGAGATTTTCCAATGCTCAAATTGAACAAAATATAAACGAAGTGTTGAGTACCATACAAAACCATTTAGCGTGAATGTGGTGCCTTCCCTCCCCTGAACAAGGGGAGGGTGGCTGAAAAGCCGGGTGGGGTTTTAAAAATTATGATATATTCGTTATATGTCCGGACACAATAAATGGTCAAAAATAAAGAATAAAAAAGCGGTCACCGATGCCCAGAAGAGTAAGATTTTTGGCAAACTAGTCCGTTTTATTACAATCGAGTCAAAAAAGAGTGGTGGGGATATAAATTCGCCCAGCCTACGAAGTGCGATTGAAAAAGCTCGAGCCGCCAATGTACCAAATGACAACATTGAACGGGCAGTCAGCAAAGGCAAAAGCGGTAGCGAGGGCGGAAACTTGGAGCAGATAACTTATGAAGCTTACGGTCCGGGGGGGTGTGCTCTTATCATTGATGCTCTCACAGACAACCGAAATAAAGCAGCTCAGGAGATCAAGCATATTCTTTCTAAAAATGGTTTCGAACTGGCCGCCCCTGGTTCAGCTTCTTGGGCTTTTACCAAATCGGCCGACAGTTCTTGGGAACCCAATTTGAAAGTATCAGTCAGCGAATCAGATGGGTTAATTCTCGATAAGCTAATTGAGGAGCTTGAAGAAAACGACGAGGTGAGAGAAGTTTACACCAACGCGGAATAGCAAATCATGAATAAAAAAATCAAAGACCCTTGTTCGACTATTATTGGCATTGATCCAGGCTACGGTCGAATGGGTATTGCCATCCTAAAAACAAAAGGTCCCGATCAAAAGCTTATCTATTCGGAATGCTTTGAAACCGAGGTGAAGCTACCCCATTCACTAAGGTTATTTAAATTGGGCTGCAAGATTGAAGAAATAATAAAAGAATTCAACCCTGATCAATTCGCTCTCGAAACCCTTCTTTGGAGTAAAAACAAAAAGACCGCTTTGTTAGTGGCCGAAGCCAGAGGGGTGATTTTAGCTGCAGCCGCTAAAAACAACTTGAAAATAAGGGAGTTCAACCCTAATCAAATCAAGCTGGCAGTTACCGGTTATGGTAAGAGTGATAAAAACCAGGTCATAAACATGGTAGAGCGATTATTAAAAATAAAAGAAAAAAAACGTTATGATGATGAGTACGACGCCATAGCGGTAGCCATCACTTGCGCTTCTATCACCCAATCCACAATTCCGCTTAATTAGTGTTGCAAAAAGTTTTTGGTATGCTAAAAAGTATTAGCCGCGCCAGCGGATAATTAGAAAGATAATTTTAAAATCATGAGTGATGATTTTGATCCACAAAAAGATGTTTTAGAAGAAGAAGTGGAAGATACAGAAGGTGTGGGAGAAGATACTGGGGATGAGGTTGACGAAGAGGAAGACGAAACCGACGAAGAAGGAGAGGAGAGGGAAGAATAGAAACAATAAAAACAGATCCAAATTTAGAGGGTCTGTTTTTATTATAGAGGAATAACGAATACAAAAGTTTTTTTACCAACTTTTATTTTTCTCTTTGACTCCCCCACCACTTCATTTGGGTCAGAAATTTTTTGATCAGGAAAATCAGAAATTGCTCCAGCCTCAATCAATCTACGAAATTCCGACTTTGATTCAATTATTTTTTCTGAAACCAAAACATCTACCAATTTAGATTCTTTTGGAGCTTTGATTTCCAGGGCGTCCGTTGGGAACTCTCCTCGACCAAAAGTATTTTCAAATTTGGCCCTAGCTTGACTCGCCAATTCTACCCCATACAGTTGTTTTATAATGATTTCCGCGACCATCTTCTTGAGGGACATGGCATTTTTTTGAATATCAAAGGTAGCTATTTCTTCGGAGGAGATATCGGAAAGCAAGTTTAACATTGGAACAATGGCGTCGTCCCCAAGGGACATTATTTTACCAAACAACACACTTGGTTCATCGTTAAGAGCGATTACATTCCCCTCGCTCTTGCCTATTTTTACCCCTTTGGCATCAACCAGGAGTGGGGTTGTCATAACAAATTTCTCTTTACCCTTCATGGCCCTCATTAGAGTTCGGCCCGCCAACATGTTGAATGTCTGGTCGGTACCGCCGATTTCCAAATCCACATCCATTGCTACAGAATCATAGCCTTGGAGGAGTGGGTATAGAAATTCTCGCATATTGATAGACTCCCCGAGTTTTAACCTTTCTTGAAACATGTCACGCTCAATAAGTTGTTGCACCGAAAAATTTTGGGCTATGTTTAAAATATCTTCTTTAGTGAGTTTGTCTAACCAGTCACCGTTGTACATTACTTTTACTGGGTTTGGCCCGTCAAAACGCACCAGCTTGCCAGCTTGATTGAGATAACCATGAGCATTTTCCCGTAATTCTTTTTTGGTAAAAAATTTATCCCTGGTCTTTTTTTTGCCACTCGGATCACCAGCGGTACCAGTACCGTCACCGATCAAAAAAATGACCTCATGGCCGAGCTCCTGCCATTCGCGATGTTTACGCAAACCAACCATATGACCAATATGAAGGTCTTTACCGGTCGGATCAAAGCCTTGATAAAGCCTCAACCTCTTGCCAGACATGAGTAGTTGTTTTAAAGCTTCTCTTGAAGGGTAAATCCTGTCTACCCCCCTACTCAAAAGGTTGTCGATTTTTTTCTCATCTATTGAAACTTTAGGTTCATTCCAAAACATAGAAGAATGCTACCATAATTTGAAATTTTTGGCATAATATTAGAATGGTTAAAATATCTTTAAAAACACACGGCCACCTCTTAAAAACCCTACTAATACTTGGTATTTCTATAGGTCTTATCGTTAGCGCCTTTGTTTTGATTTGGATTAGCACTTTTAAGGTGCCAACCTCTGAGTCAATTAGGGAAAGAAGGGTTACTGAGTCAACCAAAATATACGACAAAACTGGTAAAGTTTTGCTTTATGATACCGGTGGTAACGTAAGGAGAAGTATTGTGCCAATCGAAGAAATCTCTAGACACATAAAAAACGCTACCATCGCCATTGAAGATACTGAGTTTTACAACCACATCGGAGTTAGACCAACTGCTTTTTTGAGAGCAATCTTGGTAAATCTGCTTTCTTTAGATTTTAGCCAGGGCGGATCAACCATCACCCAACAGGTAGTAAAAAATTCTATTCTAACTAATGAGAAGTTGATCTCCCGCAAAATGAAAGAATGGGTGCTGGCTATAAAGCTAGAGCAGATGGCCTCAAAAGAAGAGATTCTTTCCATGTACCTAAATGAGATACCTTACGGGGGTGTGATTTATGGAGTAGAAGAGGCAAGCGAGGCTTTTTTTGGTAAAAAATCTGGGGAAGTTACTTTGGCTGAAGCTGCCTATTTGGCGGCCCTACCAAAAGCCCCCTCTTTTTATTCTCCTTATGGTAAAAATAAAGATAAGCTTGAGGAGAGAAAGAACTTGGTTTTACGAGAAATGTTAAGTAACAATTTTATAACCGAGGAAGAATATGAGGCGGCAAAACAAGAGAAAGTTTCTTTTTTGGAAAAGGGAGACCAGAGTGTTAAGGCGCCCCACTTTGTCTTCTATGTTTTAGAGTACATCAAAAATAAATACGGCGAAGATATTGTAAATACTGGTGGCCTGAGAGTAACAACCACCCTCGATTATGATCTCCAATCAATTGCCGAAAAGATCGCTCACGACTACGCTCTCCAAAATAAAAAAAATTTTAACGCAGAAAATGGTGCCATTGTGGCCACCGATCCGAAAACGGGAGGGATCTTAACAATGGTTGGTTCCAGAAATTATTTTGACCAAGAAATAGACGGGGCGTTCAATGTTACTACCGCCAAAAGACAGCCTGGTTCAACTTTCAAACCATTTGTTTATTCTCAAGCCTTCATTAAGGGCTACACCCCGGAAACAGTGGTGTTCGATCTTAAAACCCAGTTTTCTACGTCGTGCGCCGCCAACAACCTCACCACCGGAAACGGCTGCTACTCGCCAGAAAATTACGACAACCTTTTCAGGGGGCCAATAACCTTAAGAAACGCCTTGGCCCAATCTTTAAACATTCCCTCTGTTAAGGTTTTATATTTGGCTGGTTTAAACGAGTCTATCAGACTAGCTAGAGACATGGGCATAGAGTCGCTGAGCAACAAGGGTGACTATGGGCTGACCTTGGTTCTTGGAGGTGGCGAAGTTACTCCCCTAGAGCTCACTGGTGCTTATGGTGTTTTTGCTAACAACGGAGCAAAAGTAAACTTAACCCCAATCATTGAAATAAAAAATAAGAGTGGCGAAGTTTTGGAAAAGATAAATCCAATTGAAAATCAGGTTTTACCAAAAGAAGTCGCTTTAAAAATATCAGATATTCTCTCCGATAATGTAGCGAGGGCACCAGCTTTTGGCCAAACCTCTGTTCTTTATTTCGCCAATAGAGACGTAGCAGTAAAAACCGGTACCACCAACGACTACAAAGACGCTTGGATTATGGGTTATACACCCGACATCGCTGTTGGGGCCTGGGCCGGCAACAACGACAACACTCCTATGGAAAAGAAGGTGGCTGGTTTTATCGTTGCCCCAATGTGGCGGGCTTTTATGGACCAAGCTTTAGCCAAAATACCAGACAGTCAATTTGAGGCTCCATTAATAGAAGATGTTGAATCGTTAAAACCAGTTTTGAGAGGTATTTGGCAAGGTGGAGAATACGCCACCTCAACCAGGAATGAGAAAATGGTTGTGGGCGGTATCCACACAATCTTAAACTGGGTAAACAAAGACGACCCGAGGGGGTCGGTCCCAGAAAACCCTAGTGACGACTCTCAATATGAACGTTGGGAGTACGGTGTCAGAATCTGGGCTCAACAAAACAACCTACACGAAGACAAGCCGGTTATTCTAAATTAAATCTAAAAATATATTCTGGGAAACAAGACTGTTCTTGATTGATTCTTGGTGCATAAAAATCTCGTTCCTAATACTCGGGTTACATTTGATAAAAAGTTTATCCCCTTTTATCTCCAACCTATCTACCGGCAGATCTACACCAACAAAAGACTTAATGATGCTGATAGCAACACTCTTTTTGGATTCATTGTCCTTGTCTAGCTTTAAGAATTTATTTAAAAAACCGGAGATATTGATCATTTTATCTATTCATAGACATCACTAAATACATAAAACTTTTATCATTGTGTCCTGTGATTATAAGCGGCTTACCCAAACCACCAAAATCCAGATCAACACTCTCACTTGGTATAGATTGAAAACAGTCCGTCAGATATTTGTTGTTGAAATTTAACTCCAAATCATCACCAGAAAGAGTTGCTTTGATTGACTCTTTATATTCCCCAACATCATTATTTTTTGATTCGAGGTTAATAATTTTATCTTTAATATTTATTTTTAATTTTACCTGATTAAGGTTGTCAGAAAAAATATTTGAAACTTTGATGGAGTTTAGAAGATCGTTTTTTAAAACAGTTGCTTTGGCGACAAATGATTTTGGTATTATTTGTTTATAATCAGGAAATGAGCCGTCTACCAAACGAGAGATGAGGTATAACCCATCTACCATAAAGGCCGCTTGGTTTTTCTCAAAAATGATCTCTATATCCCCTTTATAATCCTCAAAAAGTTTTATTATTTCAACCGCGTTTTTATAGGGAATCAAAACTGGTGGAAATTCCAAATCAGATTTTGTTGTTATTTTTTTCTCAGCCAACCTAAAAGAATCAGTGGAAACAAAAACTAGATTATTGTCATTATGATAAACAAAAACACTTCCTAATTCTGGTTTGATATTTGAATTTGAGGCGCTATACCAAACAGACTTGAAACCAAGAACCAGATCATGACTGCTGATTTTTACAAATTTTGAATTATTATCCGGATTTAATCTTGGAATAACCGGGAAATCTTCGTGAGACATTGATTTTATCAATACAGAATTCTTACCAGAAGAAATCTTCAGGTTGTTGTCTATTGTTTCAAAAGAGATCTCCCCTTCTCTCATTGAAGAGATTGTATTTAGAATAATATTTGCTGGTACCGCCATCGATCCAGGCTCCAAGACTTCTGATTTGAATTCAATCTCAATACCAACATCAAGATTAGTTGCCTTGACTAAAACCTTGTTATTGCCAATGGTTTCCAAATAAACACACGCCAATACTGGTAGAGTTAGGTGTTTTCCTGAAAATCGGACGGCCTTCTGAAAAACATTTTCAACTTTTATTTTTTCTGATTTAAATTTCATTTTTTATTTAAAGAAACAAACTCTTATTATTACTGTGGATTTGTGGATATCTCAATAAAGTATTTATTAATCAATGTTTTGTTGATAATTTTCCTATAATCAATTGTGCATAGTCTATTGATCAAATCAACAACCCTACGACCACTCTAAACTTATCCACTAAATCAACTTGGTTTGGGAACAAGTTATTAACAGTTAAATAACAAATTATCATCCAATCATTGATCGGATTTCCTGAATTTCTTTTAATAATAAAGAATCGACCTTTATTTCTTTTTTTATCTTTTCACAAGAGTGGATAACTGTAGTGTGGTCTCTACCACCAAGTTTTTCTCCTATCGAAGGGTAAGAGATACTGAAATCTTCTCGGAGAATATACATAATAATTTGTCTCGGTTTTATTATTTCCTTTCTTCTGGTTTTTTCGTATATTGAACCTTCTTCTATTTTATAAAAATCAGATATTATCTTCACAACTTCTTTGTAAGACAATAATTTCTTTTGTTTTATACTGTTTTTAACTAAATCTTTAATTTCGTTTAAGTTAAGAACTTTGTTTTTTGTTTCTGACTGGCAAACAATCAAATTGATCGCCCCTTCTAGATCTCGAATGTTACCCTTTATGGCATCAGCCAAATAATTTATAACATCATCTTCTATAAAGAGGTTGATGCTGGCACATTTTGATTTTATAATCGCCACTCTTGATTCGTGATCTGGGGCTGGAATATCGATAACCA
Organism: uncultured Candidatus Saccharibacteria bacterium; assembly: GCA_964630525.1. Lineage (GTDB taxonomy): Bacteria > Patescibacteriota > Minisyncoccia > Phycocordibacterales > WO2-35-19 > CAZVUY01. The sequence goes on along the minus strand of CAZVUY010000001.1, from coordinate 147,623 downwards.
TACCAGCTGAGAATCTGGATTTTAATCTATCTTCTAGGCCGGTGACGAAATTGGGGTGCTTATCGCAAGAGAAGACAATATGTTTGTTACTCTCTTTCATGATGTTAAATAGATGGAAAAGCTCCTCCTGGGTTTTTTCTTTACCAGAAAGGAACTGGACATCGTCCATTATTAACATATCGTATTTTCGATATTTTTCTTTGAATTGGCTAACCTTGTTTGATTGAACAGAGTTTACATAATCGTTGATGAACTTTTCCGAGTTGAAATAGTAAACTTTTTTGGATGCGTCGACAGCTTTTATGGCATTACCGATTGCTTGGATCAAATGGGTCTTTCCGTGCCCCGTATTACCGTAGATAAACAGTGGGTTATAGGCGATGCCTGGGTTGCGAATGACCGCTTGGGCAGCAGAGTGAGCCAGCTCATTAAATGGACCAACTACGAAAGATTCAAAAGTATAGCGTGGGTTTAGATTATCGTCCTTATTCACATAATGTTCAGAGAGTGGCAACTCCTTGGTAGCCGAAGTGTTTTTGGTTGGGATGTATTGGTTTTTTGTTTCAACCTCTTCTTTGATTACGTATTCTAATGCATGGATTGATTCAGAGGACTCCCTAAGGAATCGCAAAATAAGCTGATGAAATTTCTTTAATAGCCATTCTTGAACAAAGGTGTTTGGGACACTTAGGTATATTATGCCACCCTCAAAACCGGCTACCTTAGTATCTTTAAACCAAGTGGAGAAGTTAGCTTTTGAAACAGAAGCTTCTATTTTAGGTAAGACATCTTTCCAAAGTTCATGGATATCCATTTATTTTAGAAATTAATCGTAATGCTTATCGTTTAAACTCAAACCTAACCATTTTTATGAGCCTATTATATATTTAAAAATAATTTCGGGAACTTGTGTTTGTAACCAAATGTGTTTATAATGTGTTTATAACCCTATTTTCTTAAAAAGGAAGAATAAAGTATTAATATGTCAATCACATACCAGCCCAAAAAAAGAAAAAGATCAAAAACTCATGGATTTTTGAAGCGCAGCAAGACAACTTCTGGGTCAAAAGTTTTGAGAGGTAGGCGTCGCAAGGGGCGCAAAAAGCTGACCCCTTAAGGAGCGGATCAAGATGTTGCCTAAAAAAAGTCGAATCCCAAGGAAAATGTTTAGTCTTCTTTTGAAGCAGGCTAAGTTTTTCGGAAACGACTTGTTTTTGTTAAGGTTTAATCGAAATCAACACCTAGGCAGTCGTTTTGGGGTGTCGGTGTCTAAGAAGGTGGCCAAAAAAGCAGTTACAAGGAACAAACTAAGGAGATCGGGGTATGCTCTTATTGCCAAAAACATTCCAAATATCAAAAAAGATATAATAGCCCTCCTTTCTTTTAAAAAAATACCGACAGACAAAATTTCAATCGAAGTGGCTTTCAAAGAAGTCTTTAAAAGAGCAAATCTAATGTAATTTTTAAATAAGATGATAAATTTTTTCAAAACAATTATCTATACCCCTTTATACAACATATTGATCCTTATCTTGAATGTAGAATGGGTCGATGTAGGGCTCGCGGCGATAATCCTCACGGTTTTGGTGAAGCTACTCCTCTACCCCCTCTCTAAAAAAGCAACCATTACTCAACTTAAAATGAAGGAAAAGGAAGGCGAGCTTTTGGCAATCAAGGAGAAATACAAAAGCCGTGAAGAGCAGGCCCTAAAAGTGATGGAGTTTTACAAAACAAACAATATCAATCCTTTCTCAAGTATTTTTACTATCCTGCTCCAGATACCGATCGTCTTTTCGCTTTATTACGTATTTTTCAGGTCCGGGCTGCCCGTGATCGACACCAACCTGCTCTACTCGTTTATCAAGGCGCCAGCCTCAGTTTCGATGACTCTTTTTGGTTTTATCGATGTGTCCCAGAAAAGTATTATTTTGGCTCTATTTGCCGCGATCAGTACTTTTTGGCAAATGCACCTCTCTTCTCCAAACACACCAACAAATAACAAACCTGGAAACACTGAAGATTTTGCTAAAATGATGGCCAAACAAATGAAATACACCATGCCAGTCGTGGTTTTTCTGGTTTCTTGGAAAATATCCGCCGTGGTATCTCTTTATTGGTTTGTCAGCAACTTGGTAGGTATTGCCCAAGATTTGTATATAAAGAAAAGTTTAACCAAGCAAACAATCTAGTCTGTTGTTGGGGAGATTATACTAAAATAACCATCGCTCCAATCCTGAATTATTTCTGAATCGCCTTTGTAAAGAATAGCTTGAACTCTAAAATCATGACCCAGTACATTGGTTGCCGGTACTTTATACTGAACAAACCCATTTAGGAGTGAGCGCTTCATAAAAGGCACTAAGTCGATCACAAAATCATTGCCTTTGTAAAGTGCTACTCTACCAACATAATAATCGGGGCTGGCACTAGTTCCTGCCCATGAAATGGTGTAGATGTTACCTGTTTCCCATCTTTCCCCTCCGTTTGGGGAAACAATTTTAAGTGTATTTGTTGTATTAGGACAAGCAGAAAACTCACATTTTGGGCCGGTGCGGCCAACATAAGTTTTACCGTCAGAACAAAGTTTGGCCTCCAGGGTGCAAGCGATTGGGTTTATGGTGGTAGAACAGCTCAGTATTTTGCCACACTGAGTGGTCGGATTAAAATTTGGCCCATCTACGTATTTGCAATTTTCCGGAGGAGCAGGATAGTCGCACATGGCTATGGGTTTTGGATACCAATTTGGGTTTTCTATGTAAGCACACCTTGATCCGGTTACGTCTGTGCAAGGTGTTTGGTTGCACCCATAAAGTTGATTTAATTTTGCTCTGGTCCTAGCGCCGAGATAGCCAGTACCGTTGGAAAGACCAGCCGGAGTCAAAATTTCACTTCTATATTTTTCTTGAAAAGCACTCACTCTTGAAGCGGTCGCTTCACCAAAAAAGCTATCGTTAATAGTCTCCCCATCCTTTTGTGGCTTCTCGCTGTCTGGTATAGAAAACCCTTCTCTTTCAAGAGCTTTGTGTAGGTATCCTGTCCCACTACCCCTATCCCCTATTTTTAGATCTGTATTAAAAGTAAAACAAAAAGCCCCTTCGGATGCCCCTGTTTGGGACGCAAGCTGGGATTGAAGTTGGGCCACTATAGCAAGCAAACTGTTGATCCGAGCGCGCAATTCCTCAAGCTCATTTACTGTCGCAGAGGCCACACCTGGGAGCAATAAAGCCAGTCCGATAAGTCCGCCAATAATATTTTTTTTCATTTTTTAATGATGACTCTTATAAAAGACACAATCACTATATAAATAATACAACACTATTCCCCTATTCTCAAAACCCACAAATAACCATCGATTTTGTTGTTAAACACAAGATGAGACTCATCTTTTGAGATCCTTGGGTCTACCACGTCTATTTTTTCGCCTGATTCGTCAGAAAGATAGGAAACGGTGTAGTCAACCAGGTTATTCAGGTCTATTTTGCGAATCGAATCCTCGGTATTAGTGAGTCCCTTGTACCAACTGTCTGGATAAAGGCCAGGACCAAAGCTGTCAGGCACTCCACAATAGACCGAAAGACTGTCCTTGGCAGACCAAACACACTTTTCGGCCAGAGTGTCCCTGGTGCTATCAGTAGTATTGTTTTCTTTGCTATTAAAGACGAATAAACGAGGGATACTGCCACCTTTTGAGAAAAGAGTGATGTTCCCATCTTTTGATTTGGTGGATAAGCCAAAAGTTTGTACCCCCACTTTTCTAAGTCCTTTGGTAGTTGGATCAAAATGATAGAGGTGGCCAGTGACTCCGACACTTCCTTTTGTTTGCATAGTGATCAGATTGTTAGAAACCCAAGCCGGCAACCATTCAGAGAGCGGATGGTTATTGACTAGAGTGGCACCAGTACCATCTGGATTGCTGGTGTACCAATTGGAACCATTTTGAGAGAGAGTGTAATAGAATATTTTTGTTCCATCAGGCCTAATACTGAGCTCAGCTATACCGGTCGGCAATTTGCTTAAAGTGGTAGTAAATGGGGTCAGGCTTTCGGTCGAGCTGGTCGCTGTATTTTTGCCAAGTTTTACAAAAGTGGTTTCGATTATCTCGGTATCAGGTACCAGTGTTTGAGCTAGGAAACCGGAGCCGTCTCCCAACCAAAAAGCACGAATTATTTTAGGGATGGTGGTGTTGGTCAACCTTTTTACCTCCGAAGAATCAGATCTCGCTTCATAAACATTGCCAGTACCCTTCTCGACAAACCTGACGTAGGTGGTGCTACCAATGTTGAAAATCGCTGCTCCAGCCACTGGTCCACTCGATATTTTTCGGAGTTTCGGCACCACACCAGAAACGGCCTGGTTTGGCTTCTCTTCTTTTTTGGGTGTGGTATCAACAACAGCCTCACTGCCGATATTCCCGCTACTACCAAAGGGTAAAAAGTCACCAAAAGAAAAACCGAAACCCTCTTCCCCGTTTTGAGGTTGGCCTCGGAAAATAAAGAAGGCGGCTACGGCGAGGATCAAGATTATTCCAACAATCAATAATATTTTCTTTGACATTTTATTTGAAAGTTACGTGCCAATGATCATTTTCATCCAAAAATGTTACTGGTCGGCCGTTGATTTGGATGGTATAAAGGTTCCCATAAGAAGTTGGAACTGGGGTGCCACCACGGGAGATTATAAAATTACTCAGCGCTGTATAACTAGCACTGTTAGCCGATCTTCCTATATCTACAGAGTCCCCAGCGGGGTGCCCTCCAGTACTCGAATGCCCACCTTCTGTGCCTCCAGTCAATGTTATAAATCGTGCCGCTCCATTTTCGGCTAACATTTTAGTTAATGCATCCAGCCCACTTTGAGTTGTCTGGGTTAATCCGTTTAAATTTACGCAACCTCTGGTCTGTCCCTTGGTGCAAGGGCCGGTGTAGGTGTAAACTCCCACTTTTTCTAAAGCCTCTCTTATTGCATTGCTCTCATCTATTTCTGCTTGAGTCATCGCTCTACCTGGAGTGCCACCACCAGACAATACCCCACCATTAGCACTTGAGGGTGGACCGCTGATTTCGACTGTTTCTATGTTGAGTCGCAGTTCAAGCAGTCCGGGGTTGATAGTGTAGAGAATGAGCCAGGCGCCGATTATCAAGACCAAGCCTTTGACCGAATTCCAGATCATGGTCCGGCCATCTTCTTTGCCTTGGAGAGCATCTGAAGATATGTAAAGGAAACCACCGAAAACGATCCGCAAAACCGCTCCTGCTGCTGCCAAACCAACCAATAATTTGAAGAGGCTGGGTAGGTACTTTGCTAAGGTTGTTTTACATTCTGGACCAGATACGCAATTTTCAAGAGTGGTGCCAGGCAGTGGGGCTAGTACGGTATATTCACGATCCGCTGCTGTTTGGGCGACTGCAGTCAAAACCGGAGCCATAAAACCCAGCAAGACAACGAACAAAATAACTGAAAAATAAAATCTTTTAATCATTTTTGAATTGGATATTTACTTGGCCGCTCCCTTGCTGGAGAATGCGATTCAAATTTTCAATACTGAGAGAGATCGCTGATTGACCGCTCCCTTCTTCTGGTTTTTTGAAGATAGCAGTGCGAGAATTTTTGAGCTCTGGCACCGAGACACCGTTGAGTCGCCAATCGTACACCAATTTGCCCAAAGGCTCTTTTGAGAGGTTGTAAGGGGCAGCTAAAATTTGAGTTTCTTCAGCTTCCAATTCCAAACTCCTGATGGCCTTATCGAAAATGGGTCCATAGTAAGGACTGTTCTCATAGAAAATAATTTCCGGCTCAATCGGATTTATAATAATAAAGTTAGTAGCAACCAGGTTGGTAGTTGGATCGGTGACCAAAACGTCGACCTGCTCTTCTCGGCCAAGCAACGAACCATTTAAGACCAAAGTGTCTCGACCATAGCCAGACTGATCCTCGTAAACACTGGTACTGTTTGACCATTCATAAATTAGGTTTTTAGGTGAGATTCGATTGCCATTCCTTATAAAATCAGGCATGGCTACCACTTTCAGATAGCCCTGGAACCCATGCATCGCTTTGCCTTTGTAAAATGGAGGAGTGTAAGTGCTAGCTTCCCAGACCAGATCCACACCGGCTCCGCCTAAAGTAAAAGTTTTGGTAAAGGAGCTGCCGCCCATGAGCTTTATTCTGATTTCTATATCTGTTTCTGTACCAGCCGGACCCATTTTGAAGGAGTAGCGTTTCTCCCCTTTGCCGCTCAAAACATTTTTACCGTTTTGATACCAAGTGATATCTGCAGAATTCAGATCCCCACTGTAAAGAGTAAGGTTGATTGAAACGTTTTGGTTTGGTTTGGGATAGGTGGGGATGATCTCTACACCGAGTTCATTTGCAAAGGTAGAAGCGCCAAATGTTTGGGCAAAAGAGAGTGCTGGCACCAATAAGAAACCAAAAAATAATATTGTGATTTTACTAAAAATTCTCATCCTTGTTTGAATTTACCTTGCATTAAGCCGGCAGCTTCACCAATTATACCACCTTTGTCTTCGGCCATAGTGATCAAGATCACAGATATGACTCCAGCGCTCAATGCCGGCAGCATGTTTAATGCTGGAATTAATTCTGCCAACCCGGACACTCCTATGGCGGCAAAACTTTTCGGATTTCCCATAAAAGACACTCCCAGGATCATAAATATGACCCAGAAAGCAAAGTAAGCCACAGCTGTTATAACCGAATTTATGGCAATACCTATGGCAAAGGTGCCCAACAAAGCTTGGAACCCATCAATAAACAAAACAATGGCTGCTAACATAAAACCAACCCAAACTTTTATTCGCTCTTTTTTTTGTTCTGGTTGGGCAGGTTGCGGCACTGACCTTCTAATTAGTTTTTGTTTTGGTTGGACTTCTTCTTCCATATTTCACTTGATTATATCATTTCCACCCCATCCTCAACCCTTCCCCGAAGGGGAAGGGGGTTTGGAACCCTCTCTTTTGGGGAGGGTTGGGAGGGGTGTTATTTTGCATTTTGTTTTTTGATCGCCAAGATTTGAGACGGATCGGAGGTGATGATCTGGTCTTCGGTGTAGGAGGCAATGATCTTGATCGCTACGTGTTTGAGGCCGGCGAAAAATATTCCCTCACCTACCCCCGACTCGATGAGCAAGTATTTCTCTTCGTTGGTCAGGTTGAAAACTTCCTGCAGTCGGTCGATGGTGGTTGGCGACTGTTTGAGTAGTATTTGGATTGAAGAGTTGGTGACGATCGGCATGCCATAAGGTGATTTCAAAAAGTCGTCGACGTCTTGAGTGATGGTGGCGAGCCCGAGATAATATTTGCGGCCACGTTTGGCGAGCGACAGGAGAAAGGAGGCGGTGTCTTCAGATTTCATCATCCACCAGGCCTCGTCGATCACCAAGAGACGCTTCCTGATCTCCCGCCTAATAGCATTCCAGATGTAGTGCATGACGATGTACATAGCGACCGGTTTGAGCTCGTCTTCCATGTCGCGAATCGAGAAGACGACAAACTTTTTATTGATGTCGATATTGGAAGGTTTGTTGATGAAGTTGGACCAGGTGCCGCGGGTGTATTTGGAAAGGCGTTGAGCGAGTGACTCCCCTCCCTCCATCCCACCTAGCACGAGCTCGAAGTCGGAGAGAAGTGGTGGTTCAACATTTTTAAAATCAGAATCAGCGGTGATGTCTTTGAGGGCGTAAGTCTCAGTGATAGCTCGGTCGATGATCGCGTCTTCTTCAGCGGTGAGGCCACCCATCATGATCCGGAAAAGACCTACCAAGTTGATGATTTGGGAGCGCAAGACCGAGGCGCTCGACTCATCTTCTCCGGGCACCGGCAGCTCAAACGGATTGATATGATGGTCGGAATTGAGAGAAATATTGAAATAACGACCACCCACCGCTTCAGCCATATATTGGTACTCGTTTTCCGGATCCATCACAATTACTTCGGTATCGAACATCAAAGTACGAAGAATCTCGAGTTTGGTAGCGTATGATTTACCAGAACCGGATTTGGCGAAGGTGACGGAATTGTAGTTCTCAAGCGAGAAACGGTCGAAAAGTACCAGAGAGGAGTTGTGTCGGTTGATACCGTAGAGGATACCCTTGTCGGAAGTGAGGTCGAAGGAGATAAAAGGGAAAATACTTGAAAGCGGCGAAGAGTTTATTTTCGAGTGGACAGCGAGTTCGTCCTCACCGATTGGTAGGATGCTGCGAAAGCCTTGCTCTTGCTGGAAGAGGGCTGGCTTCATATAGACTAGCTTTGATTCGAGGATCGATTTGATCTCGGATTCGGCCTTGTCGAGCTCGTCGGTATTGTTGGCGTAGATGGATACATAGAGACCGACCTCAAACATTTTCTCTTGGGCTTGTTGGAGTTGGTCGCGCAAATTCTCCAAATCTTGATAGGCGGTGTCTAAAATCGGGTCGCGGACCAACCCCTTCTCTTCCCTGATCCTGATCTGGCTTTGTACTTCGGCTACCTTTTTTTGAAAACCACGTAGGACGGTCGCGGTCTCAACTGGGTGGATGAAGATAGAAATATCAAACATTTTGTCCATGTTGATGACCGGTGCGAACCAATCTTCGGACAAAAACCTAGGATAAGAGATGACGAAAAAAGTTCTCACTACTTTCTCGCCCAAATTCAGTTCTTTAACATTGACCTTGAGGGCGCTCGGGGCCAAGATATCGCGCAGCTCAAGCTCGGAGCTCTCGGTGATCGATTTGGGCAAGATCGAAACGGTGGTCAGATTTTCTTTTGGTTTTTTCTTTAAAAAGTCGAACATATTTTTGAAAGCTTAGAGCTAAGAGCTTGGAGTTTAAAGTTTTTTCCTCTAAGCTATTAGCTTCAAGCTCCAAGCTTGATTGGTTTCTCCGTTTCTCCCGGATTAAATATCTTATAAAACAACTCGACCACTTCGTCGGTACCGAGCTTGGCTACCCTGACGCCGGAGCGCACCAAGCCCTGCTCTACCACTCCCATTCGCTGCTCGAGCTGATTGCGCCTTTCTTCGAAATCTTCTTCCTTTGTCTCTTTGTTCCTATTGCCTCGCAAATTGTCCAACAACCCTGTTTTGGTAGAGATGATGGCGGCATCATATGGGACCACAATGAAGAAGTTTTTGGTCATGATGTTGGTCGATTCGGTAAAACTTCTAATGAAAGCAATGTATTGTTCGATCTGGATTTTCATCAGGTCGTTGGTTTGCTCTTTGTGCCTGTTCTCCAAAAGGGCGATATAGGGTCTGATATCGAGCTTTCTTGATTGGACGATGATCTGGACCGAAAAATCCAGAGAGTTTAAGAAATCTTGGAATTGGAATAGGATAGCCTGCCTCTCCTCTTCTGACTTGAGGGAGAAGTTTACGCTTGAAGCCATGAGTACGCCGCGCATCCCACCGCTTTTGAGGATGGCTATCCCATCGCGCACATCGTCTATCGGTACAAATTCTTGAGTAGCATTTTTCATAAAAAGCTTAGAGCTTTAAGCTTGGAGCTTAGAGTCCAGCTTTCTAATTATAGCACGCAACATCATTCCTATTTCATTTGTCTCAGAGATTATCTGTGAATATTCAATCTGGTTTATAAAATTCAAATTTTTTGATATCTCTGTCTGAGATTCTAGTTCCGCTGTAGAACCCAACGCTATTCTCAAAAATTGAGCAAAATCTTTTCTTGTGCCCCTGTTCCTTCCCTCTGCTATGTTTGAAGATATAGAAACAGCCGATCTTCTCATTTGGGATACAATCCCGTATATTTCTGATTTTGGAAAAATTTCTGTAACTTTATATACTTTTGTTGCCAAATCTATCGACCTTTTCCATATGAGTAAATCTCTATAAGTTTTTAGCATTTTCTACTCTAAGCTCCAAGCTCTCAGCTCTTAGCTAATAGATCATCTTCCTTTTTCTTCACATCCAATTGCCAGTTCATGTCTTTGAGTTTGCTATCACCAAGATTGGGTACAATGACCGAGCTATACTTTTTCTCTTCCGCCACCATCTCAGCTTCAGTTTTTTCGCTTTTTTGCCAAATATAAAGCTTGTCTTTGGTGAGATATTTGAAAGCAGACTCGAGCATGTTGATGAACGGTCTGTTGTTGACCTTATAAAAAGCGAGCGCGGCGGCGAGGATGATGATCGGTGAGGCGATCATGAGCCCCAAAACTAAGCCGAAAATAGTAACGCAGGCGAGGGCGATACTGGCCCCCCCGGCTAAGTAGATAAATTGCTTCAAGGTAAAAGGACCAAATATTTTATCTTCAACGTCGATGAATTGTGGGATTTGAAAACGCATTTTAGCTTAGAGCTTAGAGCTTAGAGCTGTAAGCTTTCAAAATTATATCATTTTTTATTTTTCTCCTCTAAGCTCTAAGCTTTTAGCTCCAAGCTCCCTACTCCACCGGTTCTCTATACGGATCCTGCCCAGAATAATTTGGTGTTGTAGGTTTTGGTTTCAAATCTTCAGTCGGCAGATTGTCCGGAACCCGGCTGCTAGGTGCTGGTTGCTGGCTACCACTACCCGCTTCGCGGGCTGGCCCGCCCGCAACGCTCTCGCTAGCGAGGCGGGCGGGCTGCATCGCCCTCGCTTGGTTTAAGATGATACGTTCGAATGAGTTGCCGATTGAACTGGATGGCGGTTGTTCCGATTTTTCAAATTCTTTTACTACCAAATCTGCTACTGGTTTCAAAATATCTTTTATTACAAACTCCGATATTTTTTCGGCTACCTCAAAATCCATTTCGGTATTTTCGGATATGTTGCCTGGTAAATTTGCATACTCTTCGAAACCCATCAAGATCAAAAACACTTCGTTTTCTACCGAAACTTTCTGCCACTCTTCCAGCTGAAGACTATCCAGGTATACTCTCAATTTTTTTGTCCACTCATTGCTAAGCACAAAATTTTTAAGCGCTGTTGGCAATTTTTCTATCTGTTCTTTTAATATTTTATTACTCTCCTCCATATTATTTACGATTCTTTTTTCTTATCTTTATCTTCCTCGCCTTCTTTTTTATTTCCTTCGTCACCACTTTGACCATCCCCTTCTTCATTTTTTATACCAAACAAATCATCTATCTCTTTCTTAAGTTTCTTAGGATCTTTTTTATCTCTTCCTTCGGCTGCCGCTCTTATTTTTCTTCCCGCCTCTGTGTTTCCTGCCCAGTTAGCTCGCTTAGGTAGCTTGCCGCCCGCCCAGCTGCCACCTCCCGCACCAGCTCCAGCTCCAATCAGCGTCCCAATAGGTCCCCCAAATATTGTTCCTAAGGCGCCACCAGCCAACCCTCCCACCATCGTTGAAACCGGTGAACCTTTTTCTACTCTATCCGCAAATTCTATCATCCTCCTTTTACCCGCTTCTTTTTTGGCTACCCATTCTTTCTTTAGGTTTTGCACTTCATCCAAATATTCATTATCATCAAACTTATTTTCTTTGTTCATTTTCAACCTCTCTTTCGCTTTCCGTAGCTCTTCTTTGCTTGACTTGGCTGCTTCCCTAGTGTTCACATAATCAACATCCCCTTTGAATACCTCATCAGCGATAGATGTCTGAGTTTTTTCCATGTTTTCTCTACTTTCATCCCTGGCTTTCATTAGCTCTTCCAACTCTTCCTTGGTTTTTGTTCCTGATTTCTTTGCCTTTTCATACTCGTCTTTTTTAAACTCAAAATCATTTTGAATATCTATAAGTCTTTGGTCTCCAGCCACCCTTGAGTCATTGAAGTACCTATCTCTATTGATAATGTTTCTATTATGAATAGTTTCTTTCTCGCGAGCCATCTTTTCTCTTTCTGTTTTAATCCTAATTTCATCTAAAGATTTTTGCTTGTTATAATCTATCTCCAATTCCCGCGCTTTTTCAGTTTCAGTCGCAGTTTGACCATAAACACGCTTAGCGTATTTAGCTTTATCATCTGCTTTTTGTTCAACCGCTTTAACAAAACCACCCTTACCACCCGCTTTGCCCAACAGATCTAGTTCCTTACCAAGCCCCGGAACCTTTTTTAAAGTGTCGGTTGCTCTCAAATCAAAACTACCACCTGCCCCCTTGTCAGCCGTCCAAAGGCCTGCTCGGGCAGCTCCCGAATACCATTTGCCAGCAGAAGCCGCATCTCGAAGTTTGCTTGATTCGGCGAGCATTTTTGCCCCCCTCCCAATAGTTTGTCTTCCTAGTATCGCCGCGCCACCAATAGCACCGGCACCTATACCACCACTGATGGCTGTAAACCCGGCGGTCCTGCTCGCCATTTGTTTGGAGATCACCAGAGACGCGATTGTAAATCCTATTATCAATGCGTAATTAAGCACAAGGGCTAGCACTCCACCAGATGGTGCCTCGGACATCAGATCGGTGTATGAGGCACCCTGCGAAGCGATTATTGTTGTACCACCGACTATAAAACCGGGAGTGGAGGCTATTTTGAATACTACCCAAGTTAAGGCAAGGAAAACTGGGGCAAAAAAGGATTGGTCTATTAGGGCATGAAACCACTTATCAAAATAACCTCTCATACCTGGAACTATAATGGCAATTAGGGCAAGTGGCGAAAGGATCATGATAAATATAAGCATGACAAATCTAGCCAACAGCATTATTGTGGCGATAAGCAAAACCACTGTTACCACCATCATAAATATGAATGTTAAAATTCCATAAGCCAGTATTTGTTTTGCGTCAGTCATTTTTGTTTTTTCCAGTATTTTTGAATCAAACCACTTTGTTAGTCCAAGTAACCGCATATAACCAGTTGAAATAGTTTGGTTACCAACCACCGCACCCTCTCCTTGTACACTCCTGGTGTTAGCCGTTACTATAGAGTTATAGAATCCAATGGACACAATATTTGAGGCGTCTATCACTACTTTCGAGAAAAAGAGACTAAAGTTAATTAGTAGGGCAACAATAATAATATTTCTGATTGACTTACTTACGCTACCAAAGTCTAAATCAAATATCGCTTTAAAGGCTACGTACAAAAGTACAAAAATAAACAACATGTTTGCTATATCACGCAAAGATGCCCAAGACGCGCTAATGCTAGCCCCTAATCCTCCCTCGGAATTACCAACTCTCTGGGCCATATTGAGGATTGTAAAATCAACAACATAGTCAAACATCTTTCCTGTTATTGTTAGAAATAAACCTGAAATTTTAATTAGCATTTCTGCTGTACCTTTTGCCATAACCTCAAAAACATCTACACCCATCATGCCCAACCCTATGGCACCCGGTCCCAATGCTGCTTGAAGCAAACTTACATCTGCCAGAACAGTTTTATCAGGAAATCCCAAAACCCCTATTGTTATAGTGACTATAACAATAATCGTTAATATCTTTTTAATCGTCGGTTTTTTGGTATTTTTTAAAATATCCATGTTTAAAAATTTTATCTCCCTCGCCCACCACCTGGCGCTCCTTGGGCTTCGCAAGTTTCTATGGTTGGATCACAGGATGACCTTGTTCCGCCACTACCATCTATTCCTCCACTACCACCAACCTGTCCTTGAGGCACTTGACACTCTGGGAGGTTTGGATTATCTCTGCAGGCGTAAGGATTGTAAGGATTGTCAATAGAATTTTGGATAGCCTGTTGAAGGGTTTCTGTTGACGACTCTATATAGTTATCAATAACCGAATCGGTTGTGGAGCTGTGCAATAACTCTGTAAATGAACGCCCCCCTTCGTTTGTCGGGTTGCGTTGACTCAGACTCGCAAGTCCACTAAAAGCTTTGCTGACCAGTTGGTTAAGTAGTGCACTTATTATTTCATTTATCTCATCGGCAACAGCTAGTTTTTTACCGCCAATACTGAGAACCTCTCCCAGTTGTCCCTCAACAACTGACCCTGGTGTAACTATGTTTTCTTTAACTCCGCATCCTCCAACCTTTAGGCTCGGGTCAGGCATTTGGTTTATGGTTGATCCGTCCTCATAAGTAACCGTCTTCCCACCTTCTGGATTATCTACTACGTTAGTTATACTGCGACCAGCCGGACATTTTGTTGTAGAAAAAAAACCTTTACCCCAACTAAGTTCTTTATTTTTCTCATCCGTTTCTTTGGCAATTCGTCTTGCCAGTTCCCCTTCGGCTTGAATGTAGGCACCGATTGGGTTGTTCTGAGGATCTTGAGTCAATCTGAAAAATTTATCCCAGCCACCCTTGTCAAAATCATTTATGAAATCTTCCATATTGCCCGCCACGTCAGTAAGGGTACACTGCCACCTAATATCGTTGCCACGGTATTTGTTTGAAAGGGCAATTTTTATTCGACCACTGATTGGTCCACAGAGGAAGTTTAGATTTGGGTTGGCGTATATATATTGACCCGCTACTTTATCACCAACGTCTTGAAAAAAGGCTCCAGGGTTTGTGATGAAAGTGGGTTTTCCTTTAAACCCGCTGTTTATCCAATTAACGGTACTTGCGGCCATTTTTTGTATTATAAGATCCAATACCTTGTAAACAATGGCGTCTAAAATATGCTCCTTTATTGAGAGACTGGTGGCATTCGATGCGGTAACTGTGTTGGCGGATAAGTTGGCAGGATCCCAGACTGGTACAAAAAGTTGAGCGCTAGCTCTATGGACCACTATTGGAGAAAAAATAAACAGAGAAATTAAAACTATGGATAAAAACCCAAAGTATTTATTGAATTTTTTTCTATTTTTTTCTGGCATTTTATTTAATTATATGCCGTAAAAAAGGTAATAACCACCACTACCCTGTTTATAGTCAATATTACTTTGTTTTATAAATTCGGTTGCCGTTTTGAGTGCTTGTATAAACAAGTTTCCTCCCAACTTATAGACCTTTATTCCCTCCAATCCTAGCAAAGGGTCATTTGAGATTTTCTTTATTTCTTCAAGACCATAGGTTATTCCCTCTAGGCCACTGATCATTTCCAGATTTGTTTTGGCAAGTATTTTAGGAACTGGCATTTTTTTTATTTCTGTTGCCAGTGACTGGTAATTTTTTATCACTATCTCAAGTTCGTTATTTATAGATTTGTTGTTTGTCCCACCAACAATTTTTTCTATGACTGAGATCTCGTCTATAAAATTTTTTGGTTTGTTCCTTCTTAATATTTCACCGAGGGTTTCTCCATAGGTGGCTATAGACTCTTTACTGCTTTCCACTATTTTCAAATCTGCCAACTGTGTCTTGGTTGGGGTGTTTTGTTTTATATAATCAGATGCCTGATCGATAAGTTCTTGTGCCGACTCCTGGGTGAGAGCGTCATTTTGTTTTAGAGCCAGGTAGTTGGAGAGGATGGTGGTGGAGACGGTATCAGTGACCGTCTGCTCTTCAGCTTCAAGCTCGGGGACGTCGATTGGCTTGGCTACTTGGTTGACCTCTGTTTGCCAGCCGTCATTTTCTGGGATATTAAACTTCTCCCCTGCCACTAAGTTGTTGGCAAAATTGATCGCTTGGCCGGATTTTTCTTTACCAAAAACAATAATGATCGAAGCGACCAAAGCGATGGTGAGCACCATCAAACTCAAAACTTTTCGGCTAGGCAAAACCATACCAAAATTATATCAACAATTTGTCTTAATAACCAAGGTTACTACCCAGAAGTTCCAAGCATGAGAATGGTCCCTTGTACCGGTACGGGAATAAAGCCCACAACACAAGTTCCAACTGGGGCATAGGCACCCAAAACCCAAGATCCAGGTTTTATACTAAAGAACGGATAAATTTTTGCTCCTGGTGGCAACAAAAAAACTCCCCCTCGTGGAGGACCAACAACTAACAATACTCCAACGCTACAAGGAGTAACAGCAATAATGTTGCCACCAAAACCAATAAATGCGTAACTTTTCTGGTAGAAAAACAGGCTAACAACGAATACCAGAAACAAAACAGATGAAAATCTTAAAACCATAATCTAATTGTAACACAGGAATGATTTCAAGTACTCTAATTATTCTAAATCAAGACTCGGTTTTGAGATTGTTTAGGTAAATTAGAATAATTAGGCCAGTTTTTGTGTAAGCGCTAGCCAGTCTTCCACTCTCAAATCTTCAGCCCGCGCTTTCTCATCCAGCCCACAAACTCCAAAAACCTCTTTAATCGCAAAAGTGTCAAAGGTGCCCTTTGACACTTTTGCGTCGAGGAGGTTGCGGAGTAGCAGCTTTCTTTTGTGAGCAAAGCCAGTCTTTAATATTTCAAAAAATTTATTTTCCAACTCCCCTCTTGTTGTAAGAGTGGTTGGGGGAGTTATTTCTTCAAAAAAATTATTTTCTATTCGAGCCTCCTCCCCCTTTAAAGTAAAGGGGGTTGGGGGGATTAGATCATTGAATCTTTCTTTGCTGATATTCCTAATACTTAAAATAGCCGAATCAACTTTTGGTTTAGGAAAGAAGCTACCAGCCTTGATGACTCCGCCAAATTTTGGTTCCCCATATACCTTGACCGATATACTCAAAATACTTTCCTTTTGCTTGCCCCGCGAAGCTTTAGCGGAGTTGGGGTTTCGGGCCACTATCCTCTCCGCCACTTCTTTTTGGACAACAAAGGTGATCGATTTTGGTTGTTGCTCTGTTTCCAAAAATTTTTTAAACAAAGCGCCGGTAATGTAGTACGGAATATTGCCGACAAGCTTATAGCTTGGAGCTAAGAGCTCAGAGTTTTTGTTTTTCTGATTTCTTCCTTCAAGCTCTAAGCTCTCAGCTCTCAGCTCCAATATATCTCCCACCAAAATCTTCAGTCTTGAGTTTAGAATTTGATCCCGAAATTTATCTTCCAGCTTTTTTGCTAGCTCCTCATCTTTTTCGATCGCGATTACTTTTTTTGCTTGTTTTAACAACTCTTCCGTCAAGCCTCCTTCGCCTGGTCCAACCTCTACCACAGTGTCACCTTTTTCGATTTGAGCGAAATCAACTATTTTTTTCAAAATTTTCGGATCTCTCAAAAAATTTTGCCCCAATGATTTTTTGGGACCTAGTTTTCTTTGGGGTGAGGTCTTTTTATTTTTCATAAAATTTTCGTATATTAAAATTCAATATGCAGAAGCGGCTTTCTTTTTGGGGTGTAGTCTAAGAATTCTTTATCGATGTATTCATCTGGCAACTCAAGTACAAATTCGGATGGGATATTCACTCCTCGGCTGCCGAAAATGGTGCGAGTCTGGGCGTAAGTGAGGAAAAGTTTTTTCTTGGCTCTGGTGACGGCAACATAGAAGAGCCGCCTCTCCTCCTCGGCCTCATCCTCACTCAGGTTAGCCCCATCTTTGTTGTGAGGGAAGAGCCCTTCTTCAAGGCCGGTCACGAAAACATAGGCAAATTCCAATCCTTTGCTGGCATGGACCGTCATCAGCCTTACCCCGTCTTTTTCTTTTTGATCACTATCCTGATCAGAAACCAAAGAAGTATCTTCAAGCAATTTACCCAAACCCTCTTCTGGGGGCAAATGGTCGTACATCGAAGCGAGTGCTCCCAACTCCTTGATGTTTTCGATTCGCTCCACTCCCTCTTCGGTTTTTTCCAAGTTTTGGTTGAGACCAACTTCTTCGGCTACGAAAAAAACTGTTTTTGATGGTGGATTGTGCAAACCAAAATTTTTGATGCGCTCCAACAGGTTTCGAAAAGAAGCTATCCTTATTCTCATGCTAGCAGGCAGCAAAGCTTCCTTACCCTCTACTATTTTAAGCAAGGTGGTTTTGCCGATACCTCTCGGTGGTACGTTGATCACTCTTTTCAAATCAGCAATACTCTCTCTGTTGAGCGAAAGCCGCATAAAAGCCAAAATATCTTTGATTTCCTTGCGATCGAAAAATCTGGTGCCAAGTATTTGGTAAGGAACTTCTTTTTTTAAGAACTGTTCCTCCAATACTCGAGATTGGAAGTTGGCTCGATAAAGCACCGCTATTTCCCCAAGGGGAATTCCCTGGTTTCTCAATTCTTTTATTTTTTCTACGACAAATTGAGCCTCGTGTTCCTCGGTCAGTGCTTCAAACACACTTACGTTTTCGCCGGCACCGTTTTTGGTAACCAAAGTTTTTTCGCGACGGTATTTATTTTTCTCGATAGCCTTGTTGGCTACTGCCAAAATGGTTTTGGTGGACCGATAATTTTCCTCGAGTACGATCAGTTCGGCGCCCGGAAAATCGCGCTCAAAATTCATAATGTTGCGAATATTGGCCCCTCGCCAGCTATAAATATTTTGGTCGATATCGCCGACCGCGCAAATATTGTGGTGATCTTGGACGATCGCTGCGGTGATCGCATACTGTACTTTGTTGGTGTCTTGGTATTCGTCTATATGGACATACCGCCACCTCTCGCTGTACTTTTTTCGAACCTCTTCTTGTTGCAGCAATTTACCGGTGACTAGCAATAGATCATCGAAATCCAAGGCGTTTTCATGGCGTAGGATCGTCTCATACTCTTGCCAAACCTTACCTACCACTTCACCAAAGAAACTATCCGCCCCCCTTTCTAGGTATTCATCTACTCCAACGAAGGCTCCTTTTTCTCTGGAGATGATCGAGAGTATTTTGTTTGGATCGAACTCTTTTGGATTGAAGCTATTTTTTTCCAAAGCTTCCTTGATCGCTTTTTTGGAATCTTCTCGGTCGTAGATACTAAAATGTTTTTTTAAACCCACTTTGTCCAAATTTTCCTTGATGATATAAGCACCAAGAGAATGGAAGGTGGCAACAAAAGGTAGAGTGTCTGGCGAAATGGGTCTGTTAAGCTCCTTTGTTTCGGAAAATAGTTTTAGCACTCGCTCCTTCATTTCCTTGGCCGCTTTGTTGGTAAAGGTAACGGCCAGGATCGATTCTGGGGCGACCCCTTGGTGAACTAAATTTAAAATCCGATAAGTAACAGTCTTGGTTTTACCGGCCCCCGCCCCGGCAAGCACCAATACTGGCCCATCGGTTTTTAGAACTGCCCCTTTTTGGGCCCCATTGAGTGAATTAAATATTTCCACCCGTCTATCTTACCAGAAAATTTAGAGTAAAGATCGTTGGGGAAAGCAAGGTTGACCTCTTAGCTCTGTTTGTTAAAATTTGACTCGTGGTTTGATTTTTCCGCATTTCCACCAAATGGCTCAGTTAAGCCATTTTTTACAGAAAAAGCCGAATTATCATTAATCCAAAGGCTATTTTAACCTCTCTTAATGACCCTGATTCGAAAAAACGTTATTTTCCAACAAAAATCAGGCGAAATAATAAGCTAATAAAACTTTTCAGTACCAGGAAGGTAGCTGTTCTGTTGGCTGTACTCCTGTTGCCAATATCTGTTTATGCTGGTCCAGTTGGTAATTTCCTGAGCAGCATTTTTAAAGGTACAAGTGATGAAATTTTGTTAAACCAGGAAAGTATTCACAAGATGAATTTACTGGTTGCGAGCGCCGCCCCTTTTAGTAATGGTTCTGGTCAGCACATACCGACGGTTGAACACAACGCCCTTGTCTCAGAAACCGGACCAGCCGGACTTGTTTCTGAGGCGATAGCTCATAAAGCGACTAGCGATCAAATCAGTGTTTATGTTGTCCGGGAAGGCGATACTCTTTCTCAGATAGCCGAGATGTTCAATGTGACGGTAAACACTATCAAATGGGGCAACGATCTATCTTCCAATACTTTAAAAGCGGGAGAGGTGTTGGTCATCCTCCCTATTTCTGGGGTTAAGCATACCGTCAAGAAGGGTGACAGTGTTAATTCTTTGGCCAAAAAATACAAAGGAGATGTGGAGGAAATCTTGGCTTACAATAACCTAAATAAAGGGGATTCTCTGGCCGTTGGTTCGGTGATCATTATTCCTGACGGTGAAGTTTTGCCTGCCCCTTCATCCACTTCTGGTTCTGGGACCCGTCCCCCTGGTAGTTCATCGAGTGGTCTTAAAGAATATGCTGGCTACTATATGAGGCCGGTTGCTGGTGGTAAGAAAACACAAGGTATTCACGGCTATAACGGAGTTGATATAGGAGCCCCGGTCGGTACACCGATCTATGCATCAGCTGATGGAGAGGTGATCATAAGCAGAAGCGGTGGTTGGAATGGTGGATACGGCAATTATGTGGTTATCCGCCACTCAAACGGTACTCAAACTCTCTATTCTCACAATAGTAAGAATGCTGTTGCGGTGGGCGATACTGTCAAACAGGGAGACATCATCGGCTTTATTGGGGCTACCGGCAAAGCTACAGGCCCACATCTCCACTTTGAGATTCGTGGCGCCAAAAACCCTTTTTAGTAGCCGGGCTACCATCTAGGCAATTACTCAAAAACATGCTAAGCTTCCCTTGTTTAGAATTTAACTGAAACTTTTTTTGGCCAACGAAAAACACAGAATCAATAACTTCATTAGGGCGGAAAACGTTCGTTTGATCGGGCCGCAAGGAGAAAATTTCGGTATTACCCCCTTTAAGGAAGCGATGGACAAGGCGATGGAATTTGGTCTTGATCTGGTGGAAATATCTCCAAACGCCAATCCCCCGATCGCTAAAATAGTTGATTATGGCAAGTTTCTCTATGCTGAAAATAAGAAACAAAAGTCAATCAAAAGTAAAAGCAAGACGGTAGAAGTCAAAAGTTTACAGATCAAGGTTGGTACTGGTGATCACGATCTGGGCTTGAAGGCCAGGAAAGCGTCGGAATGGCTAAAAGAGGGTCACAGGGTCAAGATAGACCTATTTCTACCGGGCCGCACCAAATATATGAATGAGGCTTTTTTGAAGGAAAGACTCGACCGAGTTTTCAAGCTAATATCTGAAGATTTCCGGATTGCCGAGGCGCCCAAAAAAAGCATTAAAGGCTTGACATCTATAATAGAACGTGCAAAATAGAGTAGCCCATGAATCCCGTAGTGAATTTTGGCAATAATTCCTACGGAATCGTTTTTAAAAATTGCCAAAATCTACTACGGGATGAAAACTAACAAGTCTTTCGCTAAACGCATAAAAGTCACTAAAAATGGCAAATTGGTAACTCGCAAGATTGGCCAGAACCATTTTAATGCAAAAAACAGAACCAGGACTACCCTCGGCAAACGCCGATCAGTTTTGATTGATATGTCTAATAAAGAAAGGGGCCGCTTCTTGAACAATCTCTAATTTTTCAACAAACATATGACCAGAGTCAAAAAAGGAGTCAATGCACTCAAAACCAGAAGGAATGTTTTAAAACAAGTAAAAGGATATCGTTTTGGACGCTCAAAAAAGGAACGCCAGGCGTATGAAGCCATCTCTCACGCCGGTAGCTACGCTTTTGCTCACCGCCGAGACAAGAAAGGTGACTTTCGTCGTATTTGGAATGTGCGCTTAAACGCTTTACTCGACCAGAGCGGAGTTTCTTACAGTGTTTTTATGGGGGCTCTCAAAAAGAAAAATGTTGTTTTGAATCGCAAGATGCTATCGGAAATTGCAGCTGATAAGCCAGAAATCATCAAAAAAATAATCTCTCACGTAAAATAACAAAATTTTTTTGTTATTTGGTCAAGATATTGCTCCAAAAACTCCTTAAATATATACTTGATTGTGGAGGGTTGACGGACGGCTCTCGAGACTGTCCGTCGCAAAACTAGGGCCCGCCCGCCTCGCTAGCGAGAGCGTTGCGGGCGGGTCGAATTTAACAACTTTTTAATTTTATAAAAAATGAATAAAGCAGATTTGGCCAACGTGGTTCACCAGAAGATTGGTGGTACCAAGGTGCAAGCCGAAGAAGTGGTTGAGACTATTGTAAGTGAGATCGTAGGTGCTCTTAAAAAAGGTGGTGAAGTTTCGATTGCCGGCTTAGGCATCTTCTCTACCAAAACTAGAGCTGCGAGGACCGCTAGGAACCCAAGGACTGGTGCTTCAGTCAGTGTACCAGCCATGAGGGTGCCAAAATTCAGAGCCTCAAAAGCCCTGAAGGATGCCGTAAAATAATAGCGAAGCTATTATTTTAAATAAAACAGGATATAAAAATCTTGTTCTCACTTATCAAAATCCCCCGTAAGGGGGGTTTTGATTTGGATCACTTCACAACAGTCAAGTTTTTAGATTTAAAGTCGATCAGGATGCCATTTTTCGAAAAGTCATAGATGTTCAAAGTCCTATTCTCGACACTTGGTTCCTTGTACCCGGCTACTAGGTTGTAGACTAACTGATCTTCTGGGACAAGATAAGAAAGAATAATATTTTTAGAAGAGTATCCATTGATGTAATAAGAACGCAAATCTATGAGTGGAGTAGCAAATCTAAATTGAGGTGATCCGGCAGGATCAGACCTTAAATAGTGAAGTTTTAAAATATCTGTACCTCCGATAGCAACATTGCTGTTGTTTTCTACGAGGAGATGGAAGGCCAATATCCCCACCGGACTTCCGTCTACAGCAGATTCTTTTATGCAAGCTCGACTACCCGGGTAGAGATAGGTGGTAAAATTGGTATTTGGAACCCCTTGGCATTCTGGAGAAATAACCGAGTTTCCTCTCCCGAAAACCACTTTTTCGATGGTAAATTTGGCTCCTGGAAAATCTTTCAGACTGAAGACTGTTCTCTTGTCTAGGAATTCAATTTCAGGGTAGCTCACCCTGGGTGCTGTTTGGTTAATTTTGCTCTGAGTAGAAACTTTATTTGTGGCGGTTGGGTTTGTTTTGTCCCCCGCTTTACCCGCTACCTCTTCTTGGGACTCGTTAGGTTGATTTGGTTCTGAAGGAAAATCCAAACTTATAATTATAGCGACGATGATTACTAAAATAATACCAAAAGTGAGAATTTTTTTATTTTTCATAACCCCATTCTACCACCCTCGATTTGGTGGGCTAGTAAAGTTGTTTACATTGAGAGATCTCAAAAATCGCCGATCTGCGATAGTTAGAAGTCGGGGAAATTTGTTTATAATCCCTGACTCCCTCGAGATTCTGATGCTCGCCTTATAAGCTCATCACGCAACTGCTCGGCCACTTCTCTGGATAAGGCCGGGAGTCTACCTTCGGCACCCATACCGTAAGCTCCATATTGAGCCATGACAGCACTTGACCCAGCGGTTTGAATGTTGAGATCCGATAACCCTAAAAGTCGGGCCAGTATTCCTCTATAAATATCCACGTTCTGAATCCGATTGTAAGGTATTGTCACATATTTTTTATAAATTACCCCAGATTCTTTTCTAAATCCAAGATCGGTCAGTTCATATCGGTAAAATTTGTAACTAAGTTTGGCCCAAATAAAGCAAATAACAAAGAATAACAGGGTAAATGATATTAGCCACCCGATAAAATTAATTGGAACTGGCATACCCTCATCGTATCCGGTAGCCACAAGACTGTTTTGGAGTACCGATATTCCCCAAAGACTCCCAATTATTGCCACGAAGAATACCCATCTTAAAACAAAACTGAGAAAAAATAACCAAACCGCTTTAGGATCAAGTTGCCTCATATTATTAGATTATAATAATAAATATTATTATATAATTAATGGTTCAAATTTTACATGGTGCCACCGACAGGAATCGAACCCATATCTTTCCCTTAGGACGGGACTGCTCTATCCATTGAGCTACGGCGGCCTGGTCCGCCCTCCACGATTCGAACGTGGGACCCCAGAGGTATAAGCTCTGTGCTCTAACCAACTGAGCTAAGGGCGGAAGTAATCAAATACTAGCCTTTTTAAGCTCTAATTTCAATTTTTGGTTAGCCAAATATTTGATTTAGCTACAAGAGGTGGCGCCGTCAGGATGGGCAGTGAGATGGTCTACACCGGTGATGAGAGTGGAGTTGCCGCTACCATCAACGCACCAAAATTCGCCGGCGGTACTAAGCGAGGCACTGACCACAAAAGAGTCAGCGGTAGAAGAGCATCTGATAGTAGTTGGGGCTGGATAATTGTTTAAATCAGTGTATTGGATCATGCCAGAATCAGTATCTTGAAACATTGAATCTGCAGTAGTGCAAGTGAGAATTGTTCCGTCTATATCTCCGGCACTGCCGTTATAACCACTGTTTGTGTCGGAATAAATTTCGGCCGATGAACGAATGTTTGCGATCTGAGCTTTCACTTTTGCATCTGCCCCCCTACTTCTTGCGATATTGAGGCTCGCGAGTACTACGGAAGAGAGGATACCGATAATAGCGATCACTACCAAAAGTTCGATCAGGGTAAAACCAGCTTTAGTTTTTTTGTTTTTTATCATTAATTTTTGTTTAATTAAACAAGTACTATAATCTTATAGTAGTTTTGAACTCAAGCAAATCTAGATCTGGATTATTGGCCAGAAACCTCCTCTTTCTTTTTTGGTTGGATACCGTTTGCGATGAGTATTTTTTCAAACTCGTCTCTTTCGATGGTTTCTGTCTCGATCAATCTTTTGGCGATAATGTCGAGTAGTGGTCGGTGCTCGGTAATGATTTGCTCTGCTTTATTGTAAGCCTCCTTCATAATTTTAGAGACTTCAGTATCGATAAGGGCGCCGACCTGTTCAGAATAATCTTTCTCATTGACTCCTTTGCCAAAGATGGCTTTGCCACTCGCCTCTTCTAGGGCTACGGGCCCAATATTTTCGGACATACCGTATTTGGTCACCATGTCTCTCGCCATGGCAGTCGAAACTTGTAGATCGTTGGAAGGGCCGGTGGTCAGATCGCCAAAAACTATTTTTTCGGTCACATAACCACCAAGTGACATGGCGATATCGTCCAGGAATTCTTTTTTGGATTGCAACTTTCTGTCTTCTATCGGCAGTTTCAAGGTGTAGCCAGCAGCTCGGCCGCGGCTAATGATTGATATTTTGTGGACCGGATCAGCATAAGGTAGGGCGCTCGCGACTAGGGCATGACCGGCTTCATGATAAGCAGTGATCTCTTTTTCTTTTTTCGAAAGGATGTGACTTCTGCGTTCTGGACCGAGCATTACTTTCTCAATAGAGCGGATCAGGTCAAACTGAGATATTTTGCCTCTGTTTTCCCTCGCTGTCAGGATCGCACCTTCATTCATCAGGGAATAAAGATCGGCCCCAGAAAAACCAGGTGTTCTTTCGGCGATAACTGAGAGGTTTACATCTTCGGCTAACGGTTTTGATTTCGCATGGATTTTAAGGATCTCCTCCCTATCATTGCGGTCCGGTAGATCTATGGTGACTCTGCGATCAAATCGGCCTGGTCGCAAAAGAGCTGGATCGAGTACGTCTGGGCGGTTGGTGGCCGCCATCACTACCACTTTTTCGGTTGGTTCAAAACCGTCCATTTCTACCAAAATCTGGTTGAGGGTCTGCTCCCTCTCGTCATTGCCGCCACCTAAGCCCCCACCTCTCACTCGGCCGACCGCATCAATCTCATCCATGAAAATGATAGCGGGTGCCGCCTTTTTGGCGATCAAGAAAAGGTCGCGCACTCGGCTCGCTCCTACTCCGACAAACATTTCGACAAATTCCGAACCAGAGATCGAGAAGAAAGAAACACCAGCTTCGCCAGCGACCGCCCTCGCTAGCAAGGTTTTACCAGTACCAGGTGCACCCATGAGCAATATACCTTTTGGGATTCTGGCGCCAATCTCAAAAAACTTTTTAGGGTTTTTTAGAAAATCGACGATTTCGGAAAGTTCTTCCTTGGCTTCTTTACAACCAGCTACGTCTTTGAAGGTAACTTTTTGCTTCTGATCATCTGGAGTAGTGAGTCGAGCTCGTGACTGACCGAAAGAAAACGCTTGCATCCCCGCCCCTTTTATTTGTCTGGTCATAAGCCAGATGAAGACAGCGATGAAAAGAATCGGGAAAAGGATCGGTGAAAGGTTGACGAGCCAATAAAGGAATCCTTCTTCTTGGTTGACGTTGACCTTGATTGCACCCAGTTCTTCCGGAGTCACTCCGTAAGCGGAGAGGGTCTCAGCGATACTGGCGTTGTCTTCTTTGGTTGATTTTTTGGTGCTCTCATCTTTGAAAATAGCTTCCACAGCGCCGTTTTTTATTTGCAGTTCTTTCACCTCACCCACCTTCACCGCTCTAGCCAATTCGGAAATGCTGATCTCCTCCTTTTGTTTATTGTCCGAAATAACTGAATAAATGGAAATGACAAGAAATATGATTAAAATTCCAATCAGGAAATTACCAAAAAAGGAACTACCGAAACCGCCGCCAGCGCCCTCTAACGGGTCCTTGGGTGGCGTATTAGATTTTTGGTTTTTAGCCATGTTGGGGCAATCATAGCACGAAAATGCTAATATTACGAGCATGCCCCTTATTCAAAGCAAAAAAGCCCATTTTAACTACGAAATTCTCGAAAAAATCGAGGCTGGTATTGAGCTGCTTGGTTTTGAGGTGAAATCTCTCAAAAATAGCCAAGGTTCTCTCGAGGGCGCTCACGTAACGGTGCGCGGCAATGAAGCCTTTATCCTCAATATGCAGATCCCTCCCTACCAACCAGCCAACACCCCTAAGGAATACGACCCCCTCCGGACTCGGCGACTCCTTCTCACCAAAAAAGAAATAGAGCACCTAAGCAAAGAGGAAGCTCAGAAAGGATTGACAATAGTGCCAATCTCGGTGTATAATAAGGGGAGAAAATTGAAACTCGAGATCGCGATCGTCCGCGGCAAGAAGAAGTTTGATAAGCGCGAGACGATCAAGAAAAGGGATACGGAGAGAGAAATGAGAAGAGAATCTAGTAGCAAGTAGCTAGTATAGAGGTAAAAATCAAAAGTTCCTGAGAGCAGGCCCTCGTCATGTGCTCCTCGGGCCCCAAATTATTTTTTTAATAAATGTAATTAAAAAAATAGTTTGGGGATGAAAGGTTTAGACAGGTAGGATCTTTGACAATGTGCGCGGTAGAGCTCTCATAACTCTTAAAAAGGTGAGAAAGCAATAAATGCTGAAAACATTGTTGCAAAAGCAAAAGGCGTTGTTTCTCCATACTTTGGAGTCAATGACTTTGCTTTCGCTTACGCTCGAGCTTAATTAAGTTCAGGCCTAAACGACGGTTATTCTTTCTTCGTCCGGAGGAAGAAATAATTGTAATAAATCGGACTTAGGACATGGAAAGTGTTTACTCTATGTTTGAACTAAAAAACTAGACGTTTGTTTGTTTCTTCAATTTTAAAGAACAAGCGTCGAATTTTCCGTCTCATCGGCGGAAACAAAGTTGAATATATCGCGTAGAAACATTGTTAAAACTTATCTGGATGGGGCTTCAATGCCCCCTTCTCCACAAAAATAAGGAGTAAAAGTCCGCCGTTAGGCGGATTTTTTGCGACTATATTTTTGTAGGACCCTGAGTTTATCGAAGGGTTTTTCCTTTCGCCTTTGTTTTCCAATATTTAATTGAATTTCAAACATTCTAAAATACGCCTATTTTTAGACCTATTGTGAGTTTGCCTTTATCCCGTAATCTCTAATATTGACATTTATCCATTTTTTTGATTCTATCTACCTTAGAAGAAAGGTGGTGTAAGGTGACCAAAATTCAAGAGTTTACCTGC
This sequence comes from uncultured Candidatus Saccharibacteria bacterium, assembly GCA_964630525.1. Lineage (GTDB taxonomy): Bacteria > Patescibacteriota > Minisyncoccia > Phycocordibacterales > WO2-35-19 > CAZVUY01. The sequence continues at coordinate 120,217 of CAZVUY010000001.1, read as the reverse complement.
AGACTTGTTGACAAGATCCCTTGTGGCAAGATTTTTCTCGCAGCAACATGCCTTGCCTCATATTGGTTGGTTTTCAGGGCCCCCATAGCCTTGCTTATTTTCTTGGGACTCTGGATGCACGAAATAGGCCACGCGGTTGGCGCAAACCAAAAAGGTATCCCGGTTCGTGGAATTTACTTGTTCCCGTGGTTTGGAGGGCTCTGCGTTTACAAGACCAGAATTAGAAACTGGGAATCAGGAAATTTTTCCACCGCTACGGGACCCGTGTTTGGTCTTGCGTTTAGCCTCCTAATCTTTTCGTGTGGAGAGTTTGGGAAATACGAGGACGTGATCATCGGGGCTTGCCTCGCCGCTTTCCTGGAGTTGAGTAATCTACTTAGCGTCTGGGGAATAAACAACGATGGCAGAAAATTGATCCGCGCAGTTGTTACCCCGTCTCAAATCTCTAAGCTTAGTTATTTGCATCGGTGTTTGACGCTTCTTGCTTTGATTGGGATGGTTGCTGTTTCGGTAATTATAATCTACCACTCGTTTAGCTTGCGAATTGTCGGTGAACCTGAAAAGTTCTTGCAACCATATCTAGTCAAAGCTCTGCGGTCTATCGTTGGATTTATAAGTCACCTCTTTTGATTGTACGATCGGGGTGGCTTTCTTTTTATTTAAATTTCCAATTCCCCTATCACTAATGATTTATATACCTCCTCAACCAAAGTTCGCCAATCCTTCGCTGAAGCTTTGGCATTGCGAGGTAGGCGTATCGAACATCTCCACCACTTCACTCCTCCGCTACGCTCCAAAGCTACGCGGTGCGAGCGCCACTTCGCTTTTTACTATAGCTAAATTGCAGATTGTAAAACAGCTTTTATTTCTTCTCCTATAAAATGGTAATCAAGAATTTTTTTCAAAGCGTTTAACTGTTTTGGTAATATATGTTGACCACAAAGCTGAATGACGCGATCAGTCACTTTGTCTATATCGCTAAAAGAAATTATCATGTTGTCCAACCCAACTTGTTTTAGTATTTCAGAGCAGCCCATATTTTCGCTCACAAGTACTGGTATCCCAAGACAAGCGGCTTCCATTGGAACGTTGCCAAAGGTTTCAAAAGTAGACGGGCAGATCACGAGACCTTGAGTAAGATAAAATTCTTTTAGACCCTCGTGATGCATTGGTGGTAGTACGTTTACATCTTTAGGCAAACCTTTAATTTTTTGACTATGGTTAGTAACAAAAGAGGCAGTATGATACCACTTTTTTTGCTTAAGTTTTTTGTGTAAGTCAAAAAACGCCTGAAAATTTTTTATTTTTGAGTAACGTCCAACAGCCGCGATTCTTCTTTCCAGAGAATTGCCAACCACGTTTAAATCAGTAAAAACGCTTGATATTGGATTTGGGATGACGAAACTCTTTTTTAATTTTCTACCAACCACCTCTTTTTCGACCACCGTTCGACACAATTTTGATGGAAAAATTATTTTTTTTGCTCTTTTTACTATTGATTTTTCCATTTGAGAGTATATTTTACTGATTTCTGGTTTATGGTGGCTTGTTTCTCGTGTGTATATACCAGCGTACCATAGTACAATCGGAACCTTTTCTTTTTTGGCCGCTATAGATATGAGCCAAGGCAGATGGTATGTGCCACTAAGTAGCAAAACATCCGGCTTTGTTTCTCGTAAAATTCTTCGAATCGCCAAAATCGGTTCTTTATAACAATCCTCAATCTCTTTTAAAGTTTTAGATTTGATTATGGTCCCTGATAATGGAAGGTGGTGAATATTTACTATATGGTGCTCAAACCATTCGGGTGATAGTACTCTAAACATGGTCGGTCCCTTCATGCACATTTGAGTAGCAACCTCGATACCTATAAATTGGTCATCAAATTTGTGCAAATGATTAACAAGGCTAAGTACGGTGTTGGTTATACCGCCGACCAATTCCCTCTTGATGTTTGTGGCTATCTTCATAATGATTATTATTGTACATAATAATCATCAAAAAATCAATAGCTCAAAACATAAATATAATTAAGTCGAATATTTAAAATCCTAGTTTCTCAGCAGGCACGTTCTCCCATCCTTTCCTATTGAAACTTCATGTTCTGTGATATCTAAATCATTTCCCTTTATTTTTACTTCCAAAACCAAACCTGTCGAAACTTCTTTATTCCAATATTGGTCAAAAATGAAGTTGCCGAGCGAATAGTAAACGGGGACATTTCTGACTCCAGTTGCGGTCGGTGAGACTTCAAATCCTATTGGAATGATTTCAGAATTTAAAACAACATGAGGATGAGCGCCGACGATAAAATCAGCCCCATTTTCCGCAAAAAGTCTGGCTGCATCTTTAACTCGCTGTGGAGGTGATGTGTATTCTTCGCCCCAGTGGGCAAAAACGATCACTTTTTGGCCAGCGGCTTTTTCACTTTTTATTTTTTCTGCTACTTTCTCCTTGCTTTCGCCGCCAAATTCGTTGTAAGCAATGAAACTGATCTGCTGCCCCCCAATCTTGGTTTGATGTATTGGTTCATCACCAGAGAGACCGCCAAAATATTCCACCCCAGCTTCCGCCAAAAACTTTCTGGTCGACAATATTCCTTCTTTGCCAAAATTGCCGATGTGGTTGTTGCCAAGGCTAACCACTTTTATATTATTTTTGGCCAAAAGCTTTGGAACATTGGTCGGGAAAGTAAAAGTAAAATTGTCTGGTGCTCCCACTTGGCTCAAGAGACTGACCGAAGCATTTTCGGTGACCGGACCTTCCAAATTGCCGACCACCAAATCAGCCTCTTTCAAAAAATCACCAATGCAAGAAAAAATGTAGTCTTCCCCTTTGGCGTACATTGCCTTTCTGATATGTCTATCAAAAAACATATCTCCGACAAAAAAGATTTTAGATTCTTGTTTGGGGGAGATGAAATATAAAAGTGTTAAACCCACAATAACACCGATCAGTATAAAAAATTTCCTCATTCAATACATAGTATCGTTTTTGGGTGAAAAGTAAATTTTATTAGCGATTTTGTTTAGGCCGATAAGAGATGGCTTCGAGGAGGTGGGCAGGGGCGATTTCGGCACTAGATTGCAGGTCGGCGATGGTGCGGGCGAGCTTGATTATTTTATGATAGGAGCGGGCGGAGAGGTCGAGAGTCTTGGCGGAGCGGTTCAAAATATCTTTGACTTCTTCTGATATTTCTAAAATCGAGGCGATATCGCGAGCGTTCATCTCTGCGTTGGTGTCGATCTGGCGACCTGCCAATTTAAATCTCTTGCTTTGGATATCTCTCGCTCGCAGAACTCTCGCGCGTGCCAGCAAACTTTCACTCTTCTCCGATTTTTCAGTAAGCTTGTCGTGATCGACTTTGGAAACTTCGGTCCAGATGTCAATGCGGTCAATAATAGGTCCCGATATTTTGCGCTTGTATCTTTCTATTTGGAGAGGCGAACAGGTGCAAGGTTTGCCTTTGATGCCGAAGTTGCCGCAAGGGCAAGGGTTCATGGCGGCGACCAAAATAAAGTGAGCGGGAAATTTGACCGTGCCTTTGGCTCGAGAAACCGAGACCACTCTTTCTTCCAACGGCTCTCTTAACGCTTCGATCGCTTTGTTTTCAAATTCAGGAAATTCATCCAAGAACAGAACTCCTTTGTGAGCCAGAGTCACTTCGCCGGGGCGCGGATTGCTGCCACCCCCAATGATCGCTACATGAGAAGCGGTGTGGTGTGGTGAACGAAAAGGTCGGACCGAGAGCAGATCATAATCCAGTGCACCGATCATCGAATGAATCTCTGTTACTTCAAAAATTTCCTCTGCCGAAAGTGGGGGCAAAATGCTCGATAAGGCTCGAGCGAGCATGGTCTTCCCTGTCCCTGGTGGGCCGTAGAGAGCAATGTTGTGGCCACCAGCCGCGGCGATCTCCAGTGCGCGCTTGGCTGCCTCCTGACCTTTGATATCAGCGAGGTCTGAAATTATTTCCTGAGTGTTTCTAATCTCTCTCGGTTTTTCTGGTTTTATTTTTTGCTTCACATCGGCGTCTCGAGCGATATGGTTGATTATTTCTTGTAGGGTGCCCGCTCCAAAAATACGAATCCCATGCACCAGCGCGGCTTCAGTCGTATTTTCCACTGGCAAGTAGACTTCTTTAAAGCCGGCCTCTTTGGCTTTGCGAGCAAAGGCCAAAGCACCTCTCACTGATCGCAGCGATCCGTCGAGTGAGAGTTCGCCCAAAAATATTTTGTCAGTTGGATCAAAAACCACCTCGCCGCTGGCTAGAAGATAAGAGAGGGCGATGGCTACATCCAAACCCGAGCCCTCCTTCCTGATCTCAGCTGGCGCTAGAGAAATCACTACCTTGTGATTTTTGGACTTGGGAGATTCGAAGCCGGTATTTTTGACTGCAGCACTGATCCGGTCTTTAGCCTCATCGACTGCCTTGTCCCCCAACCCAACGATCGAAAACGAATTCAGACCCCGCGAGAGGTCTGCTTCCACGTCAACAATATAAGGTTTTAGTAGGTGTGCCTGAGCGCTGTGAACTTTCGCGTAGGACATGATAGTTCAATCTTTTAATCATTATTGCATATGAGTTTTGCAAGTGCGGGCGGCCTGATTGGCTTTGAGACGATCTTCTTCGATTGGCGCACCGCAAACTTCGCAAAAACCATATTCCTCTTTTTCTATTTTAGCGAGAGCGTCTTTGATATCGTTGTATCTGATTTCGAGCTCTTTTAGAATGGCGGTATTTCCCTCGAACTCTTCTATTTTGTCGGCGGTTTCACTATCATCAGCGGTGCTGGTGTCTAAGTCTGCCGGTTCCGCTTCCCAGTCTTTGGCGTTGTCGGGGTTTTTACGTCCAACATCGTTGAGCTCTTTTTCTACCAAAACCAACTCCTCCTCGAGCTTCCCCTTGAAATAGTTTGTATCTATATCGTTTCTCATCCCGTAGTAGATTTTGGCTAAGTTATTTTGTAACTGATTCCGTAGGAATTATAGCCAAAATTCACTACGGGACTCATGACCCAATTATAACATAAACAAGATTTTTAGCATCAATATACTGAATGTTTTAATTGGGCAAACAATAATAAATACACGTCATTGTTTTTGCTAATTTTTATGATATAATGCGTCAAGAAAGGGTTGGTATTTGAATGAAAATCCAGGAAGATCCGCAGATAAAATATACCACCGTGCTGGGCATTGTTGCTGCAGTGCTCCTAATGGTGATGTGGTTCTTTTTTGAAAGGTGATAGTATGAAAATTCCCCCAGCAATAAGGACAGATACTATCGTGGCTATTATCACACTGATAATACTAGCTATATGGCTTCTGTTTTTCGAAATGAAACATGGTCGCATTTGAGAAATGCGACCATTTGCCATTCCTGTCACACCAAACTAGTCAAAACATTTCTTAAAAAGAAAACGAGTATAATAAATACCATTGTTCCAATAATGGAATATGCTGAGTAATTGTCTTTATGGGTTTTTCCTCGAATGAGTAGATAAGTTAGTTCATCAATAAATAAACCAAGACCGATCGCGTATATAACAACAGAATTTAAAATAATGCCCAAAAAGATCCCAACTAATCCGTACATCCAATGATGGGTTCGGAATCCACCTATGGTGGGTGCAGGGGTTGGTCTGTAAAATAAAAATATTCTAGTTGTGAGTATAGTTAATAAAAAAATTGTAAAAAAACCATTAACCATAATTTATCTGGCCACAGAGCGAGAGACGAAAGCGGTAGCCATATTGCCCAAAGCCCTGCTGTTGTTGGTTATCAAAATAGTGTTTTTGTCTAAGAAGGTGTAAATGACCAACACTTCATTGCGATTGTTGGCTAAGGCTCGGGTATCTTTGTTTTTAATGATCAGATCTTTCCAGCCAAAACTTTCCTTTTGACTCTGAGTGCTGGTAGCAGATTGGCTCGAAGGTGGGGTGTGTAAAAAGCTAAGCTCCTCGAGTAAGGCTTCTTCCCAATCAAGCATGGCACTGAAGGCAGTACCAAAATCTTTCACTTTCAGAACCAGAAAGATGCTCTTGGTGTCACTCTCAAAAACTCCGATTGCAAAATTTTTGTCAGCAATTCTTCTTAAGGCAAAATCAGGTCTGATTTTCAAAAAATCAAACAAATCACCAGATGTGTCTACGAGGGCGCCTTCGGGGTCGGAGATCTTGACGATGTTGGTGCCAGCGACTGTTGCGGTTTTGGCCAATTCGGCACCCAAATTTTCTTTGGTGATATTGGCAAGGGTAATGATATTGGTGTAAGGAATTATTTCATTGTCTACCACCACTTCATTTTTTGGTTTAGGGTTGGTGACAAACTGGAAAATATAGAGAAAAGCGGTCAGCCCTCCAGCGATCAAGAAAAGACTCAAAGCAAATATGGTCAGATTGATCTTAAAACCAGAAGCTTTGGCTGCCGGAGCTGTTGGTGTAACATCCTTCCTTTCTTCGGCCCTTTTTTCCTCCCTTTTCTTTTCTTGGAGAGCGACCGAAATGACTGACTCGTTCTTTTCCTTCATGAACTCGGAAACATCACCCTGGTAGCTACGCAGGGCGGGCAATTTAGATTTGTGGTGGAGCGTTTCTACTACACTACCAAAATCATTTGGAATGCCAGTACTATTTTCGAGTTCACCCCTCTTTTCTTGTTCTTGGTTGTCCATAAACAAAGCAAAATGCTTATGTTTATATTGTACTACAAAGAAAAGTTTTAGTATTTATTTTTTTTTGAATGAAATTCGGGTCTGCGTCTTTGATTGAGAGCTTGAGTCTACCTTTTTCATCCACTCCTTTGATAATCACAGGTACTCGCATGCCAACTTTTAGGAAGTTTTCAGTTTTATCGATTCTAAATGGAGCAATTTCGGAAATGTGTACCAGCCCGTCACTTTTCGGCCCCAATTTAACGATGGCGCCAAATTCGGCTACTCTCACCACCTCACCTGTTAGCCTGTCCCCTTCTTTGTATTCTCTCACGATCTCTTCAACCATTGCTTTGGCTTTATCAGCACCGAGTGCTTCGCCGGTGATGTAAACGGTGCCGTCTTCTTCGATATCGATCTCGGCTCCGGTCAATTCTTTTATTTCATTGATCACTTTGCCGCCGGTGCCGATCACCATCCCGATTTGGTCGGGTTTGATCTTGATGGAAATTATCCTCGGTGCTTTTTGAGAAAGTTCTGATCGGGGCACTTGGATTTCGGCTTGTATCACCTCTAATATTTTGAGTCTCGCTAGCCGTGCTTTTTCGAAAGCCTCTTTGAGAATTTGGAGTGGGATACCGTCGACTTTGACATCCATTTGAACGGCGGTTACTCCGTCTTTTGTTCCGGCAACCTTGAAATCCATATCACCATGCTCATCTTCTGGTCCTTGGATATCGGTCAGTACTTTGTATTTGTCCCCACTCATCATCAGCCCAGAGGCGATACCGGCCACTGGTTTGCTGATCGGCACCCCAGCATCCATGAGAGCAAGGGTTGAGGCGCAGACAGAACCCATTGAAGTCGAACCGTTTGAGGAGAGGGCTTCCGAGACGATACGAATAGTGTATGGGAAATCTTCTTTTTTGGGAATAACTGGCAGGAGGGCTTTTTCAGCTAAGGCACCATGCCCGACCATTCGGCGATTGGCAACTCCGACCCTCCCCACTTCCCCAGAAGAGAAGGGTGGAAAATTGTAATGATGCATAAACCTTTTGTTGGTATGGGTTTCCATGCCATCAATAAGCTGAGAGTCTCCGGGAGCTCCTAAGGTGAGAGCCGAAAAGATGTGGGTACCACCACGATAGAATATGCCCGAACCGTGCAAAATCGAAGAAATACCACCAGCTTTAGCAAACAGTGACCTAAGCTCATCAAATCCGCGACCATCAAAACGAACATTTGCTTCGATCGCTTGACGATGAATGAAATCGTTTATCGCATTGTGGAAAAGATGTTTGGCGATCCGCTGGTCTGCTTCCGGCAAGTTTTCTTTTAGATAAGCGAACCAAGCATCTTCAAGTGCATAAATTTTATCTTTACCGGCCTCACCCAAAGTTTCTGGCAGCCTGGCTACCACCTCTTTGTCGAAAGCATTTTGGAGATCGGGGGCAACTTCGCGTTTTTTGATCTCTAGCTTTTTTATACCAATTTCCTGGATGATGTTTTCTTGGAACTTTTGGATTTCAACCAAGACATTCTTGGCTTTCTCCAGGGCTTGCAGCAACACCTCTTCGCTTACTTCGTTTGCGCCAACCTCTATCATGTTGATTTTGCCATCTCGTCCGCAAGCTATCAGGTCGAGTTCGTATTGTTCATTCTCGCGCTCTTCGTACGAAGGGTTTATCAAAAAATCATTTTGACCAGCGAGCTTACCGATACGCACGGCTCCAACTGGACCATTCCAAGGTATTTCGGAAGTGCCCAGTGCCAAAGAAGAAGCGATCACCCCCAGAATATCGGGATCGTGTTTATCTAAAGAAAGAATGGTTACCACTACCTGTACTTCGTTGCGCAAATTATGATCAAAAAGTGGACGAATGGTCCGATCGACAATTCGGCCGGAGAGGATGGCCTCGTCCGACGGCCGTCCCTCTCTTCTCACAAAACGAGAACCCAGTATCTGGCCAGAAGCATAAAATCTCTCTTCGTATTCAACGGAGAGTGGAAAATAGTCGAGCTCTTTCTCACCCTTGGACATGACGGCGGTCGCCAAGATCACCGTGTCTCCCATCCGCAAGATCACTGAGCCATGAGCATTTTCGGCAAGGTCAGTAAATTCGGCTTCTAATTTGCTGCCATTTATCGCCAATTCGTATTTTTTCGATTTCATCCCGTTAGTGAAAAATGGCATTGCTTTTTTGAAAAGTTCCCATTTTATTTATTTATCTATTAAACATTCAAACTGATTGGATCTATTATTGCTCCCGGTGAAAAAGCTTTTCTATGCCATTTTCTACTACGAGATTCATTTGGCTCAATATATCACTAAATTGCAAAATTAAAAACTGGCCAATGAGAGTCACCCTGCTTCGTTTGTCACGAAGCAGGGTGCTGTGTTAGATCGGTGCGAGAAAGACACGGTCTCCATACTCGCAGCCGACCTTCCACCATGGCCACTAGTTTTTGATGACACACTTTTTCATCTTGCGTCATCGAACGGAGAAGGATCTCTCCCAGCTCAACCCTCTGGGCGAGAGGCAAACCACATTTTGCCCACTCGCCAAAGCGGATCTCAAACTGAATATCGGTTTGAGACAGGTACATCCTCATATCTGCGGCGTTCATAAGATCTCCTTATCTTCACTAATTATACTACAAAAAGAATTTATTTTCTAGCTTCACTCGGTGACAAGTTAATATCTTGACTAAAGTATAGCAAATTTGCTATACTTCTTTTTAGGTGCAATTGAGTTAAAATTAATAGATGGAAAAGATTTTCAAAATCGTCCTGTTTAAAGAAGTCGAGAATTTTGTCTTAGACTTAAACAGTCAAGACCAAGAGAAAATTTCTGGAGCCATCAGCGCCCTTAGAAGTAAGCAGTTTGAAAACATATATATTAAAAAATTGAGGAGTGAAATTAGAGAGTTGAAGGTCAAGAGATTCAGATTAATATTTTTTACCCACCAAGATATTGTGTATATTTCAAAAATATTTGTAAAGAAAAGTAATAAGACGCCAAAAAGAGAAATTGATTTAGCAGAAAAATATTACGAATTTATAGTAAATAATTAAAATTATGAAAAAAATAAAAGGTATAAAATTTGTTACTTTTGAAGATATGCTCAAAAAACAGATGAAGATAAGTGGTTTCAAAGAGGGCTACGAAAAAGAGGTGGCCAGGCTGAATATGATTCATCAAATTAAACAGGCTAGGCTTGCCAAAAAGATGACTCAAGAAAAGCTGGCCCAAAAAGCTGGTATGCCGCAGTCGGTTATTGCACGTCTGGAAAGTGGCAGACAAGGTATTTCTTTTGCTACCATCACCCAAATTGCTATTGCTCTCGGCAAAAAAATCCAATTAGTGTGATTGATTTTTAAAGTTTGATAAATAAGGAGTTTGTGCTATCTTTTTCTTTGGAAAGGGGCACGTATGGATTCTGCAGTAAAACAGTTCCCTCTTTGGGTGCAGGTAATTGTAGGAATTTACGTTTTCGGATCTGTTTTGTGGTGCGTAGGTGGATTTCTGTACTACGTAACGACCGATAAGTCATTCCTAAACATCCCACTGTCTTACTACGGGGGTGCAATTCCCGGAGTCATGCTCTTCATGTTTTTTGTTCTCGAGGACGATTAACGAAGCCGCACGTTTCAATCCTTGAAACGTGCGGCTAAAACTTTTTATATTTTATTTTTCTCCCTCCTCATGTTATAGGATAGGTAATGGGGTACTTAGGGGAGGGTGAGGTTTTACTTCCTTGCCTCAGCAATAGCAGTAGCGACGTTGGGAGGAACGATCGCGTAGTGGTCGAATTCGATGTTGGCACTACCGCGGCCTTCGGTCATTGAGCGAAGGGTGGTCACATAACCGAAGAGTTCGGAGAGAGGTACTTCGGCGCGGACTACTTTGTTGCCTGCTCTGTCATCCATACCCTCGATCAGACCACGCTTAGAGGAGAGGTAGCCAGTCACATCACCCATAAATTTTTCTGGTACTACCACTTCTACTTTCATTACTGGTTCAAGGATCACTGGGCGAGCTTTTTTGGCGGCTTCTTGGAAGGCTTGCGAAGCGGCTATTTTGTAGGCAATTTCTGAAGAGTCCACATCGTGGTAGGAACCGAACAAAAGTTCACAAGAAATATCGGTCATTTTGTAGCCAGCTACTATGCCGCGCTCCATCGCCTCTTTCACTCCCTTCTCAACAGCTGGGATAAATTCTTGAGGAATAACACCACCTTTGATCGAGTCGACAAATTCGAAACCTTCTTCTCGGTGAACGTTTTTCTGTTTCTTAGCTCCCTCGACTTCTGGTTCGAGTGGTTTGATCTTGATTTTGACGTGGCCGTATTGACCCTTACCACCAGTTTGCTTGATGTACTTGTTTTCCGCCTCGGCTTCACCTTGAATGGTTTCTTTGTAGGCTACTTGTGGTGCGCCCACATTGGCTTCAACTCCAAATTCGCGTTTCATTCGGTCGACAATGATCTCGAGGTGGAGTTCACCCATACCCATGATCACTGTCTCCCCTGTTTCTGAGTCAGCTTTGATACGGAAAGTTGGATCTTCGTCGGCCAATCGGCGGAGTGCCATACCCATCTTCTCTTGGTCGGCTTTGGTTTTTGGTTCGATGCGGAGAGAGATCACTGGTTCTGGGAAGACGATTTCTTCGAGGATGATCGGGTTGTTTTCATCGGCAAAAGTGTGAGAAGTTTTGGCGTTCTTCAGACCCACGGCAGCAGCGATCTCTCCAGCATAAACTTTCTTTACTTCCTCTCTTTGGTCAGCTTGTAGTCGGACAATACGGCCCAACCTCTCCTTTTCACCGGTTGAGGCGTTGTAGATATAAGATCCTGATTCGATGGTACCAGAATAAACTCGAAAGAAAGTCAGTTGTCCGACAAACGGATCAGCTTGCAGTTTGAAGGCCAATGCTGCAAAAGGCTCGCTATCAGAAGAATGGCGCTCGATTTCATTGCCTGTTCTTGGGTCGGTACCTTTGACTGGGGGAATGTCGAGCGGTGAAGGCAGGTAGTCGACTACGGCATCTAGTACCAATTGAACCCCCTTGTTTTTGAGGGCGGAGCCGCAAAAAACTGGGAATATTTTGTTTTGGACGACTGCTTTTCTGAGAATTTTTTTCAGGTCAGAGACTGCTATTTCTTCCCCAGCGAGGTATTTGTTCATCATCTCATCATCATTTTCAACAATTCTTTCTATTAGTTCTGAACGGTATTGCAGAGCTTCAGCTTTTAGGTTTTCTGGCATTGGTACCTCAACTACGTTGTCACCAAGCTTGCCTTCGAAATCGAAAGCTTTCATTGTTAAAAGATCGATCACTCCTTCGTGCTTGTCTTCTTCGCCGATTGGGATCTGCATTCGAACCGCTTTTTTAGAAAGTCGATCAAGGATCGATTTGTAAGACTTTTCAAAGTTGGCACCAGTACGGTCGAGCTTGTTTATAAAGCAAAGTCGAGGCACCGAAGCTTCCTCGGCGTAGCGCCAGTTGGTTTCGGACTGTGGTTCAACCCCTGCTACCCCATCGAAAACACAAACCGCACCGTCAAGTACGCGCATGGAGCGCTTCACCTCTACCGTGAAGTCGATGTGACCGGGGGTGTCGATAATATTGAAACGGCACTTATTTTCTTTTTTGTTTCGATCTTCCTGTGAGAGATAGGTAGGCGCCCAAAAACAAGTGATGGCGGCCGCGGTGATCGTGATACCTCGCTCTCGCTCCTGCTCCATCCAGTCGGTAGTGGTCTCGCCCTCATGCACCTCACCAATCTTATGTTGGCTACCGGTGTAGTACAAAATACGCTCGGAAGTGGTGGTTTTCCCAGCATCAATATGGGCAATGATCCCAAAATTTCTAACTTTCTCTAGCGGATAATCACGATTCATAATTTTAATTAATGATTAAAAATTAGATACAAAAAAGTCCCGAAGGAAACGCTGAAAATATACACTACTCCTCCTCAAATTGCAAAATTTAGGGTTCGTGGTAGATTTCCTCTGGAGGTTTTATGCCCACGCTACATGTACTAGATATTTCCTACGACTCTGGTAGGAATAGAATTCGTGTGGAAGGATTTGATGAGGAGAGTAGGATATTCGTAAATGGCTTCGAAGCTGATAACCCTACTGGGTATTCTCTCAGGTCCGATGAATCTGCCCTCGAAGTAGTGACAGAAATAGTCCAAACTCTTGAAGGGGAGGTGGAACAATTCTATGAAGTGGTTTCTATTTCAGAAACTACGGGACCCAATCTTACCGATCTCTCAGGACCTCGCTGGCAAATATGGCGAGTATGGTACCGAAATAAAAAAATCTCGAAGTAACACTGACACCAAAGCCCCGCTTATCCGGGGCTTTGTTTTAAATTGCAAAAACTTAAACCCGTGTTAGATTGATTTGGGAGGAATCTGAATGCAACAGTTATTAATACAGGTGCTTGGTTTTGTCTGCGAAAGCATTCGAGACTTAGGCCGTAATGACTTGAAACTACTAGAACCTATCCTTTTTCGAGGGGTTAGGAAGCCAGCATCTGGACTTTCTGTGGCTCAATATAAAGAAGTTTTCTTAAAAAGAGCATGCAACCTCTATCCACTGAGAGGAGCTATCTTGCGAGAAGCTCAGACTAAAATTCGAGAGATCTGTATCAGGGACATCAAAATGGCTAGGACGCGGAAGGTATAAAACTAATCGCCGGATTCTTATCCGGCGATCTCCTTTTTATAGGATTTTATGATCTAAATAAATACACTATTTTAGAACGATCGTCTTATTTTAGTGTATGCAGTTTTACTTCAGACCGAAATATTTTTTTATTTCTTCGTCATTTTCGATTTGATCAACAATCATGTAAATCACATCCTTCTCTGTTTCGGTATCTGTTTTTAGTAAATTTATTAAATCTTCGCAATTGTATGGATAAACCCAAACACTGTTTTGTAGCCGCAAAAAACCTATTGAAACCAAAGCTTGTCTAATATTATTTCGATCAAATCTCTTTGTTTCTGGAACATCGAAAATAATCACTCTCCACTTTTTGTCCCATTTTTTATTATCCAATCTTTCCTTTTCTCCCAAGGACAAACACTTCAAAAGGTACCTTCTTCCATGTTGGGTGATGATTAATTGATCATTTTTTAACTCCAATAAACCCTTTTTGATAAGTTTATCTTTGGATCTTTTAACCGATTCAATTTGTCTTGGGTGTGTAACCAACCCCAGTCTTTTCATTTGTGCCAATACTTTTGGAGCAAATGCAGTTAGACCAATGTAACCAGCCAGCTTTACTGACTCCAATATTATTTGTTGTATTTTGGCTTTTTTAGCTCTTTTTTCTACATCCACTTTCTTGCTCATAGTTTCTTTGATTTTACTACACTATTTTTAGACGGTCGTCTGAATATTGTGTATATCGCTAAGCAAACAAAAACCGCTTATCGCGGTCATGTTTTGCCTAATATTCAAACTCCTACCACGCGAAGTGGGCGAAGGCTTTGTTGGCTTCGGCCATCTTGTGGACGTTCTCACGCTTCTTGATAGCTTCTCCTTCGTTTTTGCTAGCCAAAATTATTTCTTCGGAGAGCTTTTCAGCCATTGGTTTGCCTTTTTTGTTTCGAGCGGCCTCGATGATCCATTTCATCGAAAGGTATGATCTCCTCTCTGGACGGACCTCTCTCGGGACCTGGTAGTTGGCGCCACCGACTCGGCGAGACCTGACTTCCATGGTTGGACCAGTATTTTTTAAAGCGGTATCAAAAACTTCCATCGGATCAGCGACTTTGGCTTTTTCTTTAATCAAATCGAAAGCAGTGTAAACAATCTTACGAGCTGCGTTCTTCTTGCCGCGCTCCATAGTGTAATTTATAAATTTCTCCACTTTTTCTGAGTTGTAAACGACGTCTGGAGAGACAATATTTCGGTTTTTTACTTTTCCTCGCATAATCTGTTTTTATTTAGCATCTTTAGGCTTCTTGACACCGTAGCTTGACCTTGAGGTGCGTCGCTTGTCGACTCCGGCAGCATCGAGTCTGCCTCGTACAATGGTGTACCTAACTCCAATATCCTTTACCCTACCACCTCGGAGGGTGACTACTGAGTGCTCTTGCAAATTATGGCCGATACCTGGGATATAGGCGGTCACTTCCATACCGTTGGTCAATCGTACCCTGGCGATCTTCCTGATAGCCGAGTTAGGCTTCCTTGGGGTTTTGGTGGTGACCTTAGTACAGACTCCTCTTTTGAAAGGAGATGGGTAGTAAACAGGTCTGTTTTTCAGGGTATTGAAGCCGCGCATCAAAGCCACCGCTTTTGATTTGGAGCGGGTGGACTTCCTTTTCTTTTTTACCAATTGATTGATGGTCGACATCTCAAAAAGCTTAGAGCTTGTAGCCTAAGCTGAAACGCTTGAGGACAAACAAAAAGCAATGGGGATAATTTAATACAAAGCTTCAAAATATGCAAGCTACAGGGCTAGACCGGTGATTGTCGAAAACAGGATACCGATAATAGGACTCAAGATTTGCCAGATAAAAAAGACGAAAACCAAAACCAAGATGAGGCCGTACTGCTCCATAGAAACCCTTAGCTGGTGCCATTTATAAGGTAAAAGAGCAAACAAAATCTTAGATCCGTCGAGCGGAGGTATGGGCATCAGGTTGAAAACAGCGAGAGTAATATTGATGAGTACCACAAAACTGGCCAGATTTAGAAACGGTATACTGATGATGATCTCTGATCTGATAATCAATCCAAAAATCAAAGCAATCAATATATTAGATATTGGTCCAGCCACTGCTACCAAAGCTTCTCCCCACCGCGTATTTTTCAGATTATAAGGATTAAATGGTACTGGTTTGGCCCAACCGATAATGAAACCGCCCAAGAAATATCCCATGAGGGGTACCAAGACCGAACCCACTGGATCAAGGTGCGAGATCGGGTTTAAGGTCAGCCGACCTTCATATTTGGCTGTCGGGTCGCCGAGAGCGAGAGCCGCATAGCCATGAGAAACCTCGTGGATAACGACCGACATTATAAGGATGATGATAACGAAAAGAAATTCCATGATATTTTCTATTACTGAACCTATTTGACTCAATGAGTATCCCTATGTTAGCATACTTTGCACTATGAAGGTTTGTGTTATTACAGGAAAATCATCTCAAGTGGGCGGCAAATATTCAAACCGCACCCGCGCCACTCAATTCAATCCATGTGGAAACACACGGAGATTTGCTAATTTGCAGAAAAAGAAGATTTTTGTGCCTGAATTGAACAAGAGCTTCAATCTCACCCTCTCTGCCAAGGGTATCAAGACTATCCAAAAGAAAGGTGCCTACTCTGCCCTCAAAGACGCCGGGGTTATCTAATCCTTAAGTTCACCCCATCGCTCTCGAAAATGATCCTCCCCTCCTGGTCAGTGCGGAGGATTTGAATCTTATGTTGGGTGAGAGTGTCGAGTACTTCTTGGTGCGGATGGCCGTAGCGGTTGTCGCGACCAGCGGAGATGACCGCGTATTTGGGGGCTACTGCTTTTACAAACAAATCAGAAGTGGAAGTTTTGGATCCATGGTGCCCGGCTTTCAAAACATCAGCTTCAAGTGCAAAGGGGCACCCTTTGCATGATTCTTTGGTCAGGTATTCCTCAATATTTTTTGGAGAGTCGCCGGTGAGCAAAAATTCATGTTCACCGTAGACCAGTCGGGCGACAATGGAAGCAGTGTTGGTCTCCATTCCCTCCGGATCAGTGACTGGAAAGAGGATTTGCAAAAGAGCCCCCTCTCCCAGATCGACCACCATTCCCCTCCTTACTTCCAACCTTTTAATTTTTAGACTTTTTACTTTTGACTCCAACTCTTTATAAACATTTGTGCCCCCTTCCACTCCTGGCTCCAAAAAAAGATCTGTTTTGTATCGCTCGAGAACGTCGGGTAGGCCGCCGATATGATCGGCGTCCGGGTGGGTGGCCATGACAATGTCGATCGAATGATCATAAAACGGCATCACCTGAGAGAGTTCTCTGAGAACCGGTTTGCCAGGCCCGCCATCTATCAGGAGCTGGTTGCCAGATGGGGCTTCGATAAAAATCGCATCTCCTTGACCAATATTTAGGAAAGCAACCGTAAGTTTGCCCCCATTTTCCTTAAAAGAAAGGTAGATTGCAAAAACAAGAGTGATGACCAGGAGGAGCAAGATCCCGAGTTTTATTTTGAGCCTCGTATTCATCGAATATGCTATTATTATAGTATGAAAAAATTTGAATCTAAAAAATTTAATATCCCGGGCTTAAAAGGTATTTCCCAAAAAAATATTGAAGAAC
This sequence comes from uncultured Candidatus Saccharibacteria bacterium, assembly GCA_964630525.1. GTDB lineage: Bacteria > Patescibacteriota > Minisyncoccia > Phycocordibacterales > WO2-35-19 > CAZVUY01. The sequence goes on along the minus strand of CAZVUY010000001.1, from coordinate 103,228 downwards.
ATCTAAAACTTTACGAAGGTTATGTGAAGCACAGCAATTTGATTTTGGAAAAGATCGAATCACTCAAAGTGGATGCTGAGGCCAATGCTTATGCGCTAGGCGAAGTCCAAAGAAGGTTTGGTTTCGAATACAACGGTATGCGCAATCATGAAGTTTATTTCGACTCCCTTTCCGAAGGTGCCACTGATCTTCCTGGTGAAAGCGAATTGAAATCTCAAATTGAAATTGATTTCGGGTCTTTCGAAGGTTGGCTCGAACAATTTAAAGCAACAGCTCTAACGCGCGGCATTGGTTGGGCGATGCTCTATTATGATCGCAAAGATAAACGTTTGCTAAATGCTTGGATCGATGAACAACACTTGGGCCAACTACAAGACTGCACCCTGATTTTGGCGCTTGATATGTGGGAACATTCTTATGTAGCCGACTACCAGCCTTCGGGCAAGAAACAGTATGTCGAAGATTTTTTTGCCAATCTCAACTGGCAAAATATTGAAAGAAATTTTGTGGTCGCGAAATAATTTTCATTTATTAGAGTTTAAGCAAAATAATTCTACTCGCTTAGCACGCATAATTTTCTGCTGAAAATTTGCTCTGCTCGGCTCGTCAGCCTGCGCAAGGCACGCTCGCAGAATTATTTTGCTTTAATTTCCAGAAAAGGAGAGCATAACCACTGTACCAAAATAAAACTAACCAAGTTGGTAAGCTGCTGATTTGAATAAAAGAGAAAGGCAATTGAACAGAAAATTCGGTAACCAAAATTATTGTTTGAGACAAAACATAAGAAGGTATACTAAACAGCCAAGCCACAAATTTACCGATAAAGGGCAGGAATCCTGAAAGACCGGTCGCAAAACCCAAAAACATTAAGGTTGGCACTAGCGGCAATACGATCAGGTTTACCAAAAAAGAAATCAAAGAAAAAGTGCCAGACATTTTGATGAGAAACGGCAGCAAGAAAAGTTGGACAGCAAAAGTGGAAGCCAATATTTCTCGCACCCCACCTTTGATTGGGATGAACCTAGACCATTTTTGTCGACTGATCCAGGTTTCCAAAAAAGGCGAAAACAAAATCAGACCCAAGGTGGCCATGAAAGAAAGTTGAAAAGAAGGATCGTGAGTCAAAAGAAGTGGGTTCCAAAGCAGCATCAAAATTCCAGCGACAAAAAGAGCTCGGAGAGCATCGTTTGGTCGACCAAGATGTTTGGCCAAGATAGCGATCAGCGCCATGATCGCAGCGCGGATCACAGTCGCCCCCAGACCCACCATCAAGGAAAAAATAATTAGGAGAAAAATAGAAACTACAAAACCCAATTTTCTTTTACCAAAATAAGCAGCGACAGACAGCACTCCGACAATGATCAAAGTGAGATTGTAACCAGAGAGAACAACGATGTGGATGAGCCCAACATTTTTGAAATCGGTCAAAAGTTTTTCACCCAAAGATTGTTTGGCGCCCAAAATGACGCCGTTTAAAAGTGAGCTGTTTGGTTCGGGGATGGCTGCGTTTATGTTTTCGATGAATTTATTTTTGAGCAAATAAAGTGTGGCGATCATTCTGTTCCCTTGCCCCTCTTTCAGTTTTGTTATTTCTGGCTGGTAAACCAAAAAATGAATTTTATCTTTAGCGAGATAAGAAACATAATCAAACTCGATATTGGTTGTTTCTGGTGTGAAATTTTTCGGCTCTTCCAGTTTTCCAGCAATCAAAACTTGGTCGCCATATTGAAACTCAGGAAATCGATCAGCAACCAATAATATTTTAGAATTAGATTTTTGAGAGCTGACTGTGTAACGGGTCGAGGTGTCGCGCTTGTCTGGCTCGTCGGCGATAGTGGCCTCGAAAGAAATTTTTTGGCCGACTGATTGGAGTAAGATCGGATCAGGATTTGGGTGAGCAAAACTCATTCTCAAAATTCCAAAACCAAATGAGAGGCCGATCAGCAAAACTAAAAATGCTTGCTCGCGATTTTTGAAAAGGATCAAACCGGAAATTGCTGAGACGGTCAGGACAAGTAAAGCGAAACTTGGGCCGAACAGCAGATATTTTTCTAAGATTAAGCCGAGTGAGAATGAAACTACGGAAAGGTAAATCATCAATGAAACAATTTATAGCCTTGTTTTAAGCCATTATATAGCGAAACATTTTTGCCATCAGCCAAATCCTGAGCGATCTCGTCGCAGCGTTCGTTGAAAACATGACCAGAGTGACCAAGTACCTTTTGCCAAGTCACATTTCTTTTTTCGGTCTCTTCAAAAATTATTTCCCACAAATCTCTATTCAAAACATCTTTCCTGTCTTTAGTGCGCCAATTATTTTTTTGCCAATTTTTAATCCAGATAGTTGCTCCTTTCATTAAGTATTCTGAGTCGGTATGGATTTCGATCTCGGTACCCTCCGGAGTTTTCTTGAGTGCTTCGATCGCCGCTGTCATTTCCATTCGGTTGTTGGTGGTCAGTGGTTCATGGCCGCCAATCTCAACAACATTTTTTTCATCAACAATTATTACTGCATAGCCGCCGGACCCTGGGTTGCCTTTGGAAGATCCGTCGGTGTAAATGATTTTTTTGTCCATATTCAAATTTTAACTATTTAGAAAAAATCTACAATGCGCAGCCGGATTTCGGATGAACCGTTGTAGTAGGATTTTTCGACATTGGCTACCAGATTGGTTTTCATACCCTCCTTTAATTTTTCTCCAAACTGATCAGGTGAAGTAAAAAAAGAGATTGCTTTAGCTTTGGTCAAGCCATCAACCAAGTTGATGGAGAGGTGCTCTCTGTTTTTGCCAAAGCGATTTATTTTCTCTGCTATCACATCTCTAAAAACGAAAACTGGTTTTTCATTGCCGACTCCAAAAGGGGCGAGCCGTGAAATTTTTTTGACTGTCTCTTCCGAAACATCTCTCAAATTTATTTCTGTATCAACTAGCACCTCACTTTCTTCATTGACCGTGTGCGAAGAAGCGGCGATCAGGGATTCTTCAAGAACGTGAATTTTTTCGTAATCGATCGAAAAACCACCAGAGAGTTTGTGACCACCAAATTCGATAAAAATTTCTCGAGTGTTTTCCATGATAGTGACCAGATTGGTCGAGCCGTCCGACCGACAAGAACCTTTGATAAGTTCGCCGCCCTCCCTACCCCAAAGAAAAACTGGTCGGTTGTATTCCTCGGCGATTGAGTTGGCGACTAACCCAAGTAGAGCTGGTCGCCAGTTTGGATTGCCCAGAACGATTATTTTTTGTTCGCCACTGTTCTCGAATTTTTCTCTGATTATTTTTTTAGCTTCTTTGACGATACTTGCAACCATCCCTTTTCTTTCGTTGTTTATGCCGTCGAGATGTTTGGCGTAAAGTTCTGCTTCCGATTCGTTGCTTGCGGTGAGTAATCTGAAAGCATCGATCGGCTGACCCATCCGTGAAGCGGCATTGATACGTGGAGTGATCAGGAAGCCGATATCATCTTCGGTCACCTGATCTTTATTTATTTTTAACATTTCAAAAAGTTTTTTCAGTCCCGGTCGGCGACTTTTTCTCAAAACTGAAAGACCAAAGTGAGCAAGTGCACGGTTCTCCCCAGTGAGCGGTACCATGTCGGAAAGTGTGGCGATGCCAACCAAATCCAGCAACCACTTCTCTTTACCCTGAGCAAGGTCGAAGGGCTGACCATCTTTAATAAAAGTCCTTTTAGTTTTTAAAATCCCTTCAATCAATTTCCAGATCACTCCCGTACCGCACAAGACTTGTTCTGGGTAGCCTGAATCATTTCTTTTTGGGTTGACGATTGCGTATGCCGTCGGCAACTCTTCTGCTGGTTCGTGATGATCGGTCACGATCACCTCCATTCCCAATTTGTTAGCGAGCTCAATCTGCTTATGATCCCGGATCCCGCAATCTACGGTGATTAATATTTCAATCTTTTCTTCTTTCAATCTTTCAATTCCTTCAGTGTTTAAACCATAACCTTCAGTTTGGCGGTTTGGGATATGGTTGGTGAAATTTTGGTAGCCGATTAACTTAAAAAAGTCATGGAGCAGGGCGCCGCCTGGGATACCATCAGCATCATAGTCGCTCCAAATGGCGATCTTCTCATTGTTTTTTATTGCCTCTAGAACGCGATCTGCTGCTTTGTTCAAATCTTTAAGCAAAAAAGGGTCATGGAGATGCTCGGTGAAATTTGGGTTCAAAAAGTGATCTGCCTCTTTTTTTGTCCGGACTCCCCTATTAAACAAGAGTTGGGCTGTCAAACCATCGTATTCTGACAGCTCTTTTGCCGCCTTCTTGTCTAACTTCTCTCTAAGAGCATACTTTTTTGGCATAAGAGAGATGATAGCATATTGCAAATATATCTTTGTCAGGCTAGGCAGAATCGAACTGCCGCTTCACCCACCCCATGGGCGTGGACTACCACTATCCGATAGCCTGCTACTCCTTAAATTAGCATATTTTTTGGTCGGGGTACCGAGAATCGGTCACAGATAATTTGCTCGTCGTCACTCGCAAATTTCTGCGACCCCGCCTCGTAGTTTTTTGTTGCTACAAAAAACATACTCCGGCTTTCGATTCCGGACGCAAGCAAAACAGTTTGCTTGCTCTCCTCACTGCGTTCGGGGTGCCGAGAATCGAACTCGGATCTCACGCTCCCAAAGCGTGTATACTACCACTGTACTACACCCCGTCTTTGTCGCGCCCTTGGCTTTACCGTAGGCGGACTTTACCAGATAAGCCTATCATAAAATCAGATTTTCCATAAATCTTATTTTTGCCACTCGCTTTTCTTGATCCAAAAAGACACAAGCGAGGTCAAATTGCCAAGGCGGCTCTTTACTCCGGTATTTTTCCAATAAGTAGGTTTGGATCGCTCGACGGAGTCGCTGCAGCTTCCAAGGGTGCATATTGTCCTCTGGACGGTAGTTATTGATCTCCTGCTCAAACCTACCCTTCTCCCCATAACTTCTCCGGCTCACTGTTTTTACTTCAATAAAGTGAATAACCCCGTCCTTTTCCGCAATTATGTCCAATTCCCCCCACTTTTTCCGATAATTTCTGTCTATAACAAAAAACCCTTTGTTTTCAACATATTTTGAGGCTAGACTCTCCCCTATTTGACCAATTTCGTTATGTTTTGCCATAATTCTGGCTTTGACTTTTACACAATGTCCCCATAGTTATCCCCAGTTTGTCTGTCAGATCGGTAATTTTATTGAAAAATAAGGGGAACTAGACCACAAAGTCATTTTAACACTTTTCGGACATTTTTACGGTTTTGGAAGGCGCCAGATTGTTCCTGAACGAGCTTCCGGAAGCTGCTGGAAAGCTGAGGACAAGGAAATTTTTAGCAAAAAATTTCCGTAGCGAGAGAAGGAATGATCTGGCGCCTAACAATCTCTCAATAATTTTGTAAAAAAATAACTGCTATGATAGATTAATAAGTAAGCGGCTATAGTTTAGTGGTAGGACACGTCCTTGCCAAGGATGAGACGGGAGTTCGATTCTCCCTAGCCGCACCACTTCGTACTTCACCTGTTTTCGGCACTACGCGGTGTAAGCACTAATTCTTTTTTGTATTTTTCGTGGTATTATTCCCCTATTGCTCCCGTGGTGAAATGGATATCACAACGGTCTTCGGAACCGTTGTTGGGGGTTCGAGTCCCTCCGGGAGCACAGCGACCAAGCAAGTAAACTGCTTTACTTGCGAGAGGGACGAGAAAACTTTGAGTATATCGAGCGAAGTGAGATACGAAAGGTGTACCGTTCCTGTAAGGAAAGAGTCCCTCCGGGAGCACAAAGCAAAAAATCTAAACTGCTTTAGATTTGGTAAAACCCATGCAAAATAAGGCTAAAATAACAAAATTCGATATTCCCGAGAGTGTTTCTCGTGTAACCAGAACCCTAAAAGGGGGCGGTTTTGAGGCGTATTTGGTTGGAGGGTGTGTGAGAGACTTGTTTATGGGTAGAAAACCTAAAGACTGGGATCTGACAACCAATGCTACCCCTGAACAGATCATTCCCCTATTCCCAAAAACTTTTTATGAAAATAAATTTGGTACTGTGGCGATAGTAGATGAATTTGTTTCTGATGAAACTTTAAAAGTGATAGAAGTCACCCCTTATAGGCTGGAAGGTGCTTATTCTGACCATCGTCGTCCAGATGAGGTTGTTTTCAGTCAAAATCTAGAGGACGATCTAAAAAGGCGCGATTTTACTATAAACGCTATTGCATACGATCCGGAGACTGGTGAAATAATCGACCTATTCGGTGGAGTGCTGGATTTAGCTCAAAATACAATAAAAACAGTAGGTATTCCAAAGGACCGATTTACAGAAGACGGTCTCCGAATGTTGAGAGCGGTCCGGTTTCATGTGGAACTGGGGTTTGCTATCGATCCAGAAACAGAAAAAGCCATTTTTGAAAATAGCCATATTTTGCAACATATTTCAAAGGAAAGGATTAAGGATGAGTTTATAAAGATAATTATGTCCCCTGCCCCCATGCTTGGTCTACAGATATTGCACAAATTGGGGATTCTGCAGTATGTAGTGCCGGAATTGATAGAAAGTGTGGGTGTGGAGCAAAATAAAGCCCATTCTTACGATGTTTGGACTCACCTGTTGAAAACTCTCCAGCATTCAGCAGATAAAGAATATCCCCTCCACGTCAGATTGGCGGCTTTGTTGCATGATATTGCAAAACCAGCTACCCGTCGGTGGGATAAAGAGGCTAAGCAATGGACTTTTTATGGCCATGAGGTGGTTGGTTCACGTGTAACTAGGAAGATATTGGAAAATCTAAAGTTTTCACGTGAAACTATAGACAATGTTGTTAGTCTGGTCAGATGGCATATGTTTTTCTCTGACACAGAAACAATCACTCATTCAGCTGTTAGGAGGCTTATTGCAAATGTTGGCAAGGACAAAATATGGGATCTTGTAAATGTTAGGTTGTGTGACCGGATAGGCACTGGTAGGCCCAAAGAAAAGCCCTACAGGCTGAGAAAATACCAATCAATGATTGAAGAGGTCATGGCCGACCCGATTTCCGTAGGAATGCTCAAAATTGATGGGCAGGGGATCATGAATCTTCTTTCTATTCCTCCTGGGCCCAAAATCGGCCAAATATTGAATGCTTTGCTTGAAGAGGTATTGGACAAGCCCGACTTGAATATCGAGGAGTATTTGACAAGTAGGGTAGTCGAACTTTCCAAATTGCCAGAAGAAGAACTCAAAAAGTTGGGAGATAAAGGCAAGGAAAAGAGGGAATTGGAAGAAGAAAAGAAGGTCAAGGAAATAAGAGACAAGCATCATGTAGAGTAAAAGACAGAAGTTTTCCACAGATTGTCCTTTACATCTTTTATAAAAGACATAGAATATCTTCAGACGCTGATATTTTTTAAGTTATCATCAGCAATTAGTTCAGCAATTAGTTCTTTGTCAATCATGATTGATTGCAAAAAGAAGGTTTGGTTGATAAGTAAGTAAAGGTATATAAATATCTTCGCTCATATAATTTTTTTTGAGATATTAGACCAAAGGCTTACGAAATCGCGTTCAACGAGATCTTTCTTTTGTCCAGCACCACTTTGGTTAAGTAATTTCGCCGAATTGTTTGACGAAAATGGTGCTGGAGAATGTTCTTTGCGAAAGCCACCATGTTGTGCGAAAACCCTCCACCGCATCTTGGTGGCTTTTTTGTACACAATTTTGCTTAATTAAAATTGAAAACAAATATATAATCTTCGTATTAGTAAGATTGTTTAATTTTTAACAAATATGAAAAGTTTGCATACGCTCACCTTTATTCTTCTTATCGTCGGCGGTCTCAATTGGGGACTCGAAGTACTAGGGTGGGGGATTGGCTCGTTTCTTCCGATGGGACTAGCCAAAGTGGTTTATTTGTTGGTGGCCCTAGCGGCTTTGGTTGAAGTATTTACCCATCGTGATACTTGCAAGCATTGTGAGCCAAAAGTCGGTCAATCGACTGGCCAAATGTAATATTGAGTTCTATAAATTTATGAGAGTAGATTATTTTATAAAAGCAGGTACGTTTGCCCTTACTTTATTCTTGGCGTCTTCTGTCTACGCTGCCGAGTGTAGTCAGAGGGTAAAAGATTCAACCGCCAAGTCCTTGGCAAATCGGGACAATTATTTTGCTAGCCTAACTATTGCTAGAGCCAATCAACAATTAGAAATAACAAGGCAGCAAGCATTGACTAGTGCTGTTAGAGAAAAATACGATACCGCAATATCTGGGGCCTCCTCTTATACTTCGTCGGTCAGACCAAAAATAATTCAAGAGCTAACCAAACAAAAAGAAAAAGCGTTGCAGAAACGCACCAAAGATGAGGCTAGGGTGCTCAAAAATGCGGCAAAAGCTGTGGAGTCTGCCGAGAAATCTTACAATAGGGCAGCTAACAAGGTTTCTAATAACCTCGGCTGTACTTTATAGGTAGTCTCGTTAAAGCAAATTACTCCAGTTCCAGTAAAATAGGGCAGTGATCAGAACCAAGAACTTCGGCCAGTATGGTCGAGTTTTTGATTTTGGGCATGAGTTTCTGGTTAACAAAAAAGTAGTCAATTCGCCAGCCGATATTTCTGGCTCTTGCGTTGCGCCACGGAGTCCACCAGGTGTAATGACCATTGCCTTCGGGTGTAAAGTATCTAAAAGTGTCTACAAAACCAGCTTTGATAACTCTGTCCAAACCCTCGCGTTCTTCTTTGGTAAAGCCGTGCTCTCCCTCGTTTTGCTTTGGGTTGGCTAAGTCGTTTTCGGTATGGGCGACGTTGAGGTCTCCGCAGAAAATGACATTCTTTTTAGTCTCGAGAGCATTCACATATTCTAGGAATGCCGGGTCCCATTGTTTGTGGCGCAGGGGTAGGCGAGAGAGATCACCTTTTGAATTTGGTGTATATACGTTTACAACAAAAAAATCTTTAAATTCAGCCGTTACAACCCGACCTTCTTTGTTCAAATCTCCGTAACCGTCGTTTTGCAAATCGTATTTATCCGCGATATTTTCTGGTAAACCGGAGGTTACTGAAAGAGGCTTTATTTTGGTGAAGGTGGCGGTGCCGCTATAACCTTTGCGAGTAGTGGCGGAGTTCCAATACTCTTCATAATCTGGAAGATCTATGACCGCCTGCTCTTTTTCGGCTTTTGTTTCTTGTAAGCACAAAATGTCTGGTTTATATTTCTCAATGAAAGGAACAAAAAGGCCTTTCCTGTGCACCGCTCGCAGTCCATTTACGTTCCAACTTACTATTTTCATGACAGTATCTTAGCAGCTATTATTTGGGCTAGCAAAAAACCACCTCTTTCAATCGAAGAGGTGGTTTTTTGATAAATCCAAGATTATTGGGCGTTTAACTCTGCTTGGATAGCGGCGGCACCCTGGTCAAGGTTGTCCAGGTTAGTGGCATTGAGGTCGGCCTCTATGGCGTTCAAATCATCAGATGCACCTTGTTGCTTTAATGAGGCTGTGACACTGTCACTAGTTTCGGCTGGTGGAATGTATGCATTATTTGAGCGCTCTTTTAGGAAGTATAGGCCACCAATTATGATAAGAGCGAGGATGATTATGACGGCGATAAGTGGTCCGACAGGCTTCTTCTCTGGAGTGGCTTGGATGCCTGGCATTTGGCTTGGGTTGAAAGTGTCCATTTTTATATTTTTAATCTTATAATTTTTTACTTAGTTGGTGGTGGTAGTAGCAGTTGAAGTTGCGGTGGTGGTGGCGGTGCTGCTCGGGGTAGTGGTAGCTTTTTTGTTCAAGCCCGGTTTCAGGCTGTTGATCACGTCGACCAATGCGGCATGAGCAGCTTTGACATCAGCTTTAGCTTTTTCGACCTGGGATTTTAAGGACGCAAAATCTTCTTTGAAGGCGGCAGTTGAGGTGGCGGTGCTTGAGGCGACCACTTCTGACTCAAGACTAATACCGGTGATACTGGTTTTGGCTGTCTCAATCTTCAACTTAGCGACTACCATCAAGTCCTTAGCCTCCTTCACGTTAATGTTTTGGGATTCCATCTTAGCGATCCTCGAGTCGATCCTTTGGGCCAGCTTTTCCAATCTTTCAACAGCCGCTTCGAACCTTTCCATCACGTTTTCAGTAAACTTTACCAGTCTTTCTTGGATTTTGGAGAGAGCGTTCTCTTTTCTTTCTTCAATCTCATTTTTTAATTCCTCCCGTCTCTGTTCGGTCTCTTGTTTTATGGCTTCTCGCCTTTCTTCCATTTCATCCTTAAGCTCCTCTCTTCTTTCTTCTATCTCTTTTTTACGTAGCTCGAGTTCTGTTTTGGCTCTCAGTCTAGCTTCGGTGCTAGTACTATTGTCGTCTGATCGGGCCCTAACCTTAACTTCGGTGGAAATTCTAGTTTCAACTTCAGCGGTTGTGATGCCGGGTAGCAACAAAACCGACAAAGCAACACCCAATAATATTTTTTTCATAATCAAATTTAAACTAATAAGTGAATTCTGATAATCCACTTATAGCATAGTACGAAAGGGGATTGATTTGAAGTGGAAAACTATCCAGGGTATTTTTCTTTGTATATTTTCCGGCCTTCCTCGAAAGCGGCTTCAGCGTCAGCTTTGTTTTTGAAACCAGTAACCTCCACGTGCTTGTTCTGGAGCTTCTTGTAAGTGGAGTAGAAATGCTCGATTTCCTTGAGGGTATGCTTGTTGATATCACCAAGGTCGGTGACGTGGTCCCAACGGGGATCGTCTACCGGTACGGCGATCAGCTTGTCATCACCCTCGCCCCCATCAACCATGTTCATGATAGCGACCGGTCGCGCTTTAACCAACACTCCGGGTAGTAGTGGGTGAGTAGTAAGCACAATCACATCTAGTGGGTCATTGTCGTGCCAAAGGCTCTGGGGAACGAAACCATAATCAAAAGGGAAGTCCTGAGCTGTGTGCATGGCGCGGTCAAGTGCGATCAGGCCAGTCTTTTTGTCTATTTCGTATTTGTTTTTGGAACCTTTGTTGATTTCAACGATTACGTTCATCTGCTCTTTGGTACCAGGATCTATCTCGTGCCATAGGTTCATAAATTTAAAGATTAAAAATTAAAAGATTGAAAGATTAACAAACAATCAAAATTAAGCATAGAAAATTTTTGGATAAAAAGCAAAATCCCCGCCGACTCGTCATCGGCGGGGATTGGAACAGAAGTTAGTTGGAGTTGGTTCGTACGACCGTGTTTCCCTCCTCGTCCTGTTCTACCAGGAAGGAGGTATAACCCTTGGATTTGGTGTAGACATCTCCGTCTTCAGAAATTTCTACTCGCAGGCGCCGGCTCGCGGCTTTGGGTTTTTCCGTTGATCCTTCTCGAGCTGGGCCAAAGCTTCCTCTGGCTGGTACAGCTCGCAAGGTCCCAGTTGACTCAGATGAATCAGGTCGTGGTGTTGCCACCGGAGTGGCAACAGACGCTTTCTGAGTTTCTGAATCAGGTACAGGAGTTGCTTGCTGGGATGTCGCCGGAGGGTTTGTGGTCGGTGGCGGGCTTTGTCCGCCTCGATTCCACTGGTTGATGGTGTCTCGAACCAACCAGTATAGACCACACAGGATCGCTACAATCAAACCAACACCAAGAAAATACACCAGTGCCCAGAACAACCATCTGAGAAAGTCCCAGAGGAAGTTCCAGACTCCTGCAGCTGCCTCTTTGGTGTTGTCGATTATCGACTGAAAGAAACCTTTTTTGCTGGTTTCTTTGCCGCCGAGGGTGTTCTTAGGCTTACCCTCCCTGCTCTCCGTACCACTGTGAGGTTCTTGTGGGTAATGAACACCCTCCAGACCTCCTTTACTCAGTGGTGGATAAGATTCGACCTCGACAATGCGATTGCCGCAGTCCGCTTTATAGCGGAGCTTACCACTCCTGTCTACAAGAACCGGAGTGGCCGGCGGCAAGACCTCAAGTGCAAACCGGCCGCGATCGTCGGGCCGGATATTCCGAAAGTGGTTTTGCACCACTGTCGGTTTATAGAGCAACCTCAGTGAGAGTCCGAGCTCAGTCTCCTCCTTGGCTGAAAGCCTCTTGGTCTTGAGGGGGAACTTGTCGAGCTCCGCCCCAATTGGTTCCGCGAAGGCACCTTTGATAATGGGTTGCGCGGACACTGGGTTTACCAGTGCCGCGAATACGGAGAGCAGGAAAGCGATTGTTCTCACTTTCTTTTCCTTTCTACCTACCTTACTAACTATCAAACTAACTACCTTCTTAGATTATATCACATCTACCAAAAAATGCAAGGAGGAGGAGGAGGCTATATTCGGGGATGACAGCAAAAAATCCCGCTAAAGCGGGATTTTTTGCTGATTTAGTTTTTCTTATTCGGATTCTTCTTCCATTTTATCAGGGGATGGGGTGGGGTGAGGTGCTGATTCGGTCTCTTCCGCTTCGCTTTCAGCTCCACCAAGTTCATCACCTCTGACTGACTTGATATCAATGCGCCAGCCAGTGAGTTTGGCCGCTAGGCGGACGTTTTGACCACCTTTACCGATAGCCAGAGACTGCTGATCTTCGGAAACGACTACGTTGGCTTGATGATTTTCTTCGTCGATTTCGACGGATACTATTTTAGCAGGGGAGAGAGCGTCTTCGATAAATTCGGCTGGGTTTTCGGACCACTCTATGACATCGATTTTTTCACCACCAAGTTCGCTGGTGACGGTAGCTACGCGGACTCCTCTTTGGCCGACCAAAGAGCCGACTGGGTCGATGTAATTGTCGTTGGTCGCTACCGCTACTTTGGAGCGAGAGCCGGCTTCTCGGGCGACACTCTTGATTTCGATGGTGTTGTTTGCGAGTTCTGGCACCTCGTTTTCAAAAAGTTTGATCAAAAATCGTGGGTGAGAACGGGAGAGGCGCAAGGCGACCCCTTTCATACCGTCTTCTACTCGGTAAAGGTAAGCACGCACTCTCTCGCCTTGGCTGAATCTTTCGCCCGGAATCTGTTCTTCGTAAGGTAAAATACCAACCGCTCGACCAACATCGACGAAGATGTTGCCGCGCTCGATACGCTGGACATTGCCGGTGATGATCTCTCCTTCTCGAGCCCCAAATTCTTTGAGGACCGAATCTCGTTCAGCCTCTCTGATTTTCTGCATGATCACCTGTTTAGCAGTTTGACTGGCGATCCGGCCATAGTCACCCTTGGTTTCTAGTGGAAAGACGATTTCATCGCCTACCTCGACCCCTTTTTTGATTTTTTGGGCGTCAGCGAGCAGGATGTGGTGTTCTGGGTTGAAGAGTACTCTGTCATCATCTTTTTCTTCGGCGGTAGCCAAAGCTTCCTCTAGTGACTCTCTGTCCATGAACACTTTGGAGTCGTCGACAACGATCTTGACTTGACTCATCTCGACACTACCGCTTTTTAGGTCAAACTTGGCGCGGACGATCTGGCCTCGTTTGCCATACTCTTTTTTATAAGCAGTGGCAAGAGCCATTTCGATGGCCTCGATTACCCTTTCTTTTGGTATACCACGCTCCTCCTTGAGCTGATCAAGGACTGAATTGATGATTTTTAGATCAAACATGTTTTTAATTTTTTAAACTGTAAAGTTAAAAATTTGTAAATCACACCGAACCAGAAAAAACAAAATCCGCTGGGAGGCGGATGACGCTGATTTCAGTATTGCCCGCATTATACACCCAAAGGTCAGAAAAAGTCAACCCCGTAGTGAAAAATCCCATAGCTTTGAAAAAAGCAGGCAAATGCCAATGGGGTTTTCTACTACGGGGTCAACCCCAACCCTCTTTCCACTTCTGTTTTTGGTGTGGCTCAAGTATAATTTTGTTATGGATCCTGATTTGAATAATTCTCCACAAAATAGCGGTAGTGTTTCAACCGCCGAGGCGCTAGCGGATTTGAATGAAGAAATTGCCAACAGCGGCCAACCTCAAAATACTCAAGAAATACCAGCGCTTGATCCTGGTTTTGAAAATTTATCATTTTCTCAAAAATTAGAACAATTGGATCCGAATCATAAAAACACAGGAGGAAATTCTCTAGCTGATTTTGGAAAAACAGGGGTGACCGGAAAGTTTAATTCTCCCGTAAATAAAGTTTCTTTTTATTTGGTCCCTGAAAAGGGGGCCATTACTGACGATTTCCACAATTTAACGAAGGAGGTTAGGGCTGGTGTCTACGAATCTGTAAGTTCTGCTATTGATGATTTGCAATCTGTCAATGACCAGGAAGCACTGAAACAACTAAAAGGGAAGCTGCGTCTGGCAGCAAATCCAGGAATCTTTTTTGAAAATGGCCAATTAAAGATAGGTCCAGGAGTTTCTAAAGAAGAAATTATCAATTTTGTTAAACAGAAAAGCATAGAAGAAGAGGAGCAAAACGGTGGCGCACAACCTAACCCTGACGCAGAACCAGACCTACCATCACAAGAGGAGATAACGGAACCAGAAGACCAAGAAGATTTTGATCTTACTTCTATTGACGGTGAGCTGCTAGAAAAACTCAGTAGTTTGGGTGTTAGGGTGGAAAAAGTAGAAGCTCTTCCAAGTCTTGCGATATACGACGAGGGAGAAAAGATTCTCAAGGTTAGACGTGATGCAAATGTTGAGTTTGTAAATGAATATATCAAAAACGCTGTTTTATCCGAGCAAGATGGTGTAGACCAATTGGACCCAAATGAAGACAGAAGTGACTTTATAAAACTGGAAGACGAAGAAGAAGAGGAGAAAAAACAAGTAGGACCAGAACCGGGTATGAGTTCACAAGAAACCAATGCAGTAGGTGAATTAGAAAAGATGGGCTTTAAAGTATCTTCCCAACCAGTATTTAATGAAAAGACATCAAAGTATGAAGAAAAACCCATTGATCTCGCTACCGCAGAAAAGGTTTTAGAAGCTCTAAAAATTTTAAATATTTCTTCTGTAGACCATATACACATAAATAGAATTATAATTGGGGCCTCAAACACTTTTTTGGGACGTAACTTGGTTAATGAATCAATTAGAGACCTTTTTGTTTCGCCATCTATAGAACCAGAAGAGCTTGTTGAATTTATACCTTTTGCCATGGAACAACTTGATAAAGAGCCTCTAAAAAGAAACGTTGGCTTCCATGATTTTAAAGAAAAAACTGCAGAACAAAAACTTTCTGATTTAGGCCATCTACAAAGAATAGAGGAGGAAGATGTTGGTGCTCGTCCTGACCAATATAGGAATGAAGAGCCAGAACGAATTGATTATGATCCAAACAACGAAGACCCAAAAATACTTCTTGATAGGTTGAGAGTCGCGGTTGTTGGTATAACCGATGATTACAATAAAGGAAAGGTAACTTTAGAATATTTAAAGCAAGTACAAGAAAATTATTTTATCGCAAGAGATCGTGTAAAACAGCAAATTAGAGAAAAAGTTATAAATGAAGAAAATGGCAATCTTACACAAGAAGAACTAGAAAAGAAAATAAACGACGCCTTGTTTGAGGAGTTGGTAAGGAGAGAGCATGATGAGCGGATAAACGCCAAAAGACAAGCAAGAGAAGAAAACCTTACAGATAAGGCTGCTGAAATGGTAAAAAACCTTTTAGCCACCAAAACAGTTAAATGGTATTTGGGACTTTCTCGAAAACAGAGGTTTGCTCTCAACTTTGGAGTGGGTACGGTAGCGGGACTTACTTTTGGTGCTGGAGCAGGGGCATTTGGAGCGCTCGGTTTTGTTGGTAAAAGGGTTGCCTCTGGTGCTGCGGGTGTGGCTGCTGGAGAATGGACTGGTAAACGGTGGTCTATTGAAAAACTTAATGAAGACGAGAGAAGGGATATTGAAGATTTAAAAAATTCTAACCTTTCTTTGGAGGAAAAATCAAAAAGATTTTTAAGTATACAGCAAAAATACAAGAAAGAAAGAATAAAAATGGCCGCGAAAAGGGTCGGAGTTACTGCTCTTGCTGGTGCCGGTACAGGGCTTCTGGCTAATTTTGCTGAAAATTTTGCCACTAGCACTATTGAGGGAACTGGTGGATCACCTACCTTGGAAACCGAACAAAGGGGTCGTCTTGATCAAAATAGGTTGTATAGAAACGCTCCTAAATTCAGCCAAGAGCCAGTTGGTCCAAAATCTGATGCCGCTTCGACAATGGATCAATCGTTGAAATCTCCAAATAGCCAAGATTTGGCAGCCGTTGAGCCGAAAGTCAAAGCTCAGATACAAGAATTAAATGAGTCTCAAGTTGGCCAATCCGAACCAACAAAACCTGAAGTCGCCGAAACTCCGGTAGGAGAGGGGGCAGAAGTGTCAGAGTCTGTTACACCAAAAGCTTCAGAAAAACCAGAAGTATCACCAGTACCAGAAACAGAAATAGCATCAACACCAAAAACATCAGCACCCGAATCCATACCCCCTCTAAAACCAGAAACTCTTATTCACCAGGTTAAAGCTGGAGATTCGGTTTGGAAAATGCTCAAGGAAACTCTGGAGAATAACGATAAGTTTAAAAATTTGAGTGGAGCCGGATCTCTACAAGAAATCGCTGATCAGATTGAGGCCAAGCAGACTAGGGTTTTGCAAAGTTTGGTTGATGAGGTGCTAAAAAACAATGAAAAATACGGTATTGGTTCGAATGGGGAAATATCGGTAGGTCAAAAAGTAGATTTTTCAAACCTTTTTGCTGATTCGAAGAAATTAGAAGCTCTTTTAAATGAGGCGGAGAATCTGAAACCAGCTCAAATAACCTCGATTATTGACAGTAATCATAAGATTGAAACTTGGCTTTCTGAAAATCCTGGCAAACAACTTGATCTCGATGAAATAGTGAACCAGAAACCAAAAGTTTTTGAAATGCCAAAGACCGAACCAGCTGTTCCAGAACTACCAGATGCCCCGGAGATGGAGCCGTCACCTATTTCTGTATCAGAAGAGCTTGAAAAGTTAAAGCCAGTTTCTCCAGAAGCACCTTTTCAAGATATTGAGACACCGAAATCTCAACCGGAGCCCGAGAGGGTGAGGTTGAGGCTGGCCCAAAACGAGGTCGTTGATCCGCAGGCCAAACTTGCGGCGAATGAGGAGGTGATAAGAGCCAAGAGAGAGCTTGGAATATTAGAAGACGGTCGAGAAAGGTTGCGTACCATGTCGAGCGATACTTCGGTGGTCGCCAAAACGGCTGAGATAAATGAAGCGGTCAATCAGGTTTTCAATAACGAAATAGATAATATTTATGGTGAGAGCCATCTTCTGGGTTTGCAGAAAATAGCTGGAGTGGCGACCAAAGAGTGGAAAACTATCTCAGGACTTCCGGCCCGAAGGGTGTTAGAATATTTTAAGAGTCCAGAGACTTCTGATTTGCCGCAAACAATTTTGCAAGAACTCCAAACTTCCGAAAAACATCGTAAGTTGGTGGAATGGGTAGCTGATTTGGTAGAGGAGGCCCATAAACATTCGAATGCCGATTTCAAGCCGTATGATAATGGAGAAAACATGGAGAGCTATATCAAGAGAATAGGCGGTTTCTTGATGAGGCAACAGAGCCAGCCGCCAGTTTTGGATAAAAAGTTAGCTTAAAACAATGGATGAAAATTTTAAGAAAAAAATAGCTCAAGATTTCGGTCTCTCCGGAATGGCAAATGAAGAGCAGGAGCGGATGATCGAAAAGATCGGCAACCTTCTTTTCGAATCGGTAGTTGAGCGCTCGGTAGATTTGATGGATGAAGAAACGATCAACAATTTTGACCAAGCCATCTCCAATGCTGGCAGTGACTATGAACAAGTCCTTTCTTTTCTGAAGGGCAATGTTTCTGGTTTTGAAAAGATCGTGACCGAGGAAATGGCTCGGCTCAAAAGGGCGGTAAGCGGTATATTTGCATAAAATTAATCTTTTTGTTATCATGTGTTGACTCATGTGTGGGTGTTGTTTTGTTTACACCTTTTTTAATTAGAAATTAGTAATCGATAATATTTAAAAATATGGCAGAATCTTTTGATCGTTCTAAGCCCCATGTCAATGTTGGTACCATCGGCCACGTTGACCACGGCAAAACTACCCTGACCGCCTCTATCTTAAGGGTACTTGATATGAATAAGGCTGATGGATTTGGTGCTCGTGTTGAGGAAATAGGCAATATTGATAATGCCCCAGAAGAAAAAGCTCGAGGTATTACGATCGCCCTTCACCACTCTGAATACTGGACTCCAGCTAGACACTATGCGCACATTGACGCTCCGGGTCACGCTGACTACATCAAAAACATGATTACTGGTGCCGCTCAAATGGATGGTGCTATCTTGGTGGTAGCTGCTACTGATGGGGTCATGCCTCAGACTAGAGAGCATATTCTCCTTGCTTACCAAGTGGGTGTGCCAAAGATTGTTGTTTTCTTGAACAAGTGCGATATGGTGCCTGACAAAGATTTGATCGACTTGGTGGAAGAAGAAATCCGCGAATTGTTGACCAAGAATCATTATGATGGTGCCAATACTCCGATCATCCGAGGCTCCGGTCTCAAAGCTCTTGAAGCCAAGGATGCTTCTGATGAATGGGCTCAAAAAGTACTTGAACTTATCAAAACAGTTGATACTTACATTCCAAATCCAGTACGTGACCTCGAGAAACCATTCCTTATGCCGATCGAAGATATTTTCTCGATCGAAGGAAGAGGTACTGTGGTGACAGGTAAGATCGAAAGAGGTTCTATCAAGGTTGGTGAGGAAGTAGAAGTGATCGGTCTTAAGGAAGCTCAGAAGACCACCGTGACTGGTATTGAAATGTTTAATAAGCAACTCAATGAAGGTCAGGCTGGCGACAACGCCGGTATCTTGCTCCGAGGTCTCGGCAAAGAAGATGTTCACCGAGGTCAGGTTATCGCTAAACCAAAGAGCGTGACTCCTCATACCGAATTCGAATCAGAAGTGTACATTCTCAAGAAAGAAGAAGGCGGCCGACATACTCCATTTTTCACTGGTTACAAACCTCAGTTTTACATCAGAACTACTGACGTAACAGGTGAAGTTTCTTTGAAAGAGGGGGTAGAGATGGTTATGCCGGGAGATACTGCTCAATTTAAAGTAAAATTGGTGGCTCCGATCGCTCTCGAGGAAAAGCAGAAGTTTGCTATCCGTGAGGGCGGCAAGACTGTGGGTGCCGGAGTGGTAACCAAGATTATTGCTTAAACTACCGATCACGCCAAAGAGGGTTAAAATTATGTCGAGTACGTTAACAAAAGAAAAAAACAGCGGCAAAAAACATCAAAAAAAGGATGAGCATGTTTCGAAATTGCGTATCCGAGTGATGGCTTATGAGTACAAGATCCTTGATCTTTCGATCAAGCAGATCATTGATACCGCGCTGCGTTATGATGCCAAAGTCGTCGGGCCAGTGCCTCTGCCGACTGAGATCAAGAAATACACAGTGAACCGCGCACCCTTTGTCTACAAGAATGCTCGAGAGCAGTTTGAGATGCGGGTTCATCGCCGAATGATCGATATCGTAAACCCTTCTCCAAAGATCATGGATGCTCTGACCAACCTTTCTTTGCCTTCTGGGGTGAATATTGAGGTTAAGATCGTATAGGGCTCAAATACAAAAACTAAAAACAAAAATTCCGACTGCTCCTCCCTAAAGGGTTCCCACGCAGATCGGAATTTTTGTTTTTAGTTTTTGTGTTACATTGAGGTGAGCTTGCATTTTAATTCTATATTTGTTAGCTTATTAAAGCCCTGTATCGTATCTCGGGCATTTTTATATGAAGTTTATTTTGGCCAAAAAAGTGAATATGACCCAGGTTTTTGGGGAAGATGGTGTAGTCAAGCCAGCTACTATTTTGAATGTAGAGCCAGCAGTGGTAACCCAACTAAAAACCAAGGAAAAGGATGGTTATGAAGCTGTCCAGGTAGCCTCTTTTGCTACTAAAGAACAGCGACTATCCAAATCTCTGAAGGGTCACCTAAAAGATCGAGGTCATTTCGCTGTTTTGCGAGAATATAGACCAGACCAGGTCAATGTAAATTTGGGTGACAAAATATCAGCCGAAATCTTCGGTGTTGGCGATAAGGTGACAGTTTCCGCTATTTCCAAGGCCAAAGGTTTCCAAGGGGTGGTCAAAAGGCACGGTTTTCATGGTGGTCCACGCTCGCATGGTCAGAAACATTCTGAAAGGGAGCCAGGTTCGATCGGCGGTGGCGGTCGTGATGGGGGCCGAGTGGCCAAGGGTAAAAGGATGGCTGGCCGAACCGGCGGAGAGAGGGTGACAGTCAAAAATCTGGAAGTGTTGCAGATCGACTCTTCAACTAATACAATGCTTGTCGCTGGAGCAATACCGGGTAGGCGAGGCACTTTGGTAGAAATTAAAGGCAATTAGGATATTTCAATTTAAAATTTTCAACCTTTCAATCCAAAATGGAAGCAAAAATTTACAACCAAACAGGCAAGGAAACAGGGAAGATCTCTCTACCAGAGAATGTTTTTGGCTTGTCTTGGGATACTAAGGCTGAAAAGTTGGTTGATCAGGTGGTGAAGTCTATGTTGAACAATGAGCGAACACCAATCGCTCACACCAAGACCCGAGGGGAAGTCTCTGGTACTGGTATCAAGCCTTGGAAACAAAAAGGTACTGGTCGAGCTAGGCACGGTTCTCGTCGTAGTCCGATCTGGGTTGGTGGCGGTATTGCTCATGGTCCACGCAACGAGCGTGACTACTCGGTGAAAATCAATAAAAAAATGAAAACCAAGGCTCTTTTTGTGGTACTTTCGAAAAAGTTTAAAGATGGAGAGGTGCTCTTTCTCAATGAGATTTCCTTGAAAGCCCCAAAAACAAAAGAAGCAAAAGAAATTCTGAGTTCAATTGCCAAGATTGACAACAAAGCCAACATAAACAGGAAAAAGAATGCTGCCTTTATTACTACCGTTGGTAAAAATGATAACCTTTCCAAAAGTTTCAGGAATTTTGGCAACCTGGAAATTGGTGAAGTAAAGGATTTAAATGCGGTTGATTTGCTTAGGTATCGATATTGCGTTGTCACCGAGCCGGAAAAGGCGATTGCCACTCTTGCTGCCCGTTTAAAATAATCTTTTAATCTTTACTTTTTCAATCTTAAATTCACTAAAATGGCTACTGATCTAAAAGCAAAATACGCAAACGTTCTCCTCCGACCGAGAATCACCGAGAAAGCCAACACCGCTGTCGAGAAAGGGGTCTACGCTTTTGAGATTTCTGATAAGGCCAACAAAAAAGAAGTCAATGAAGCAGTCAAGGCTTTTTATAAGGTGACTCCGATCAAGATCAATATCGTCCGCAATCCAGCCAAGGCCGTGTTTGTGAGAGGTAAAAAGGGTACGAAATCTGGAGTGAAGAAAGCCTATGTTTATTTAAAAAAAGGTGACAAGATCGAATAAGTGGATTTTAAATTTAAATCTTTCATCTTAAATCAAAGATATGAGCATCAAGACTTACAAACCAACCACTAAATCCCGCCGACACATGACGGTGGTAAATTACAAAGACATCTTAAGCAAAGATGGTCCACTCAAAGCACTTACTTTTGGCAAGAAGCGATCGGTTGGTCGCAACAACGCTGGCCGGATCACAGTGAGACACAAAGGGGGTGGCCACAAGAGACTTTTCCGAGATGTTGACTTTAGATACGACAAAATTGGGGTGCCTTATAAAATAGTTTCAGTGGAATATGATCCAAACCGCACTGGACTCATCGGGCTCGCTGTCTATCGTGATGGTGAAAAGAGATACGTCTTGATGCCAAGAAATATCAAGGTTGGCGATAAATTCGTCACTGACCTCAAAGCTGAAATAAAACAAGGTAACCGTCTGCCTCTCAAGGAGATACCAGTCGGCACTTTTGTTTACAATGTAGAACTAAAACCAAACGGTGGTAGCAAGATCGGCCGATCGGCGGGCAATTTTGTCCAGGTGATCGCCAAGGATGCCGGTTATGTTGACCTCAAGATGCCTTCTTCTGAAGTTAGGAAGGTGAGAGAGACCTGTTTTGCTAGCATCGGTGAAGTGTCGAATGAAGAGAAGAGGTTGGAAAACTTTGGTAAAGCGGGCCGTTCTAGATGGAAAGGTATTAGACCGACCGTGCGAGGTACTGCTATGAACCCAGTTGATCACCCACACGGAGGAGGTGAGGGTAGGCAAGGCAGAGGTCGCCGCCGAGCTATTTCTCTTTGGGGCAAACCAACCGGCAAAGGCCAAAAATCACGCCGCTCTAAGAAATATTCTAATAAATTTATTGTTTCTAGAAGAAAGGTAGGAAAACAAAGATAATAAAGTAAATTTTCGGCCTCTAATGGACGTTGGGTCGAAATGATTTCGCAAAATCACATGAATACCATAAAAATTTCACCAGTAAACATAAAAGAAAGACAAGCTCTCGATATACGATCCGGGGATACTATTAAAGTTACTCAGAAAATCGTAGAGAAGGACAAAAAAACTGGCAAGCCTAAAACCCGTCTTCAAGCTTTTGAAGGTCTTTGCCTTTCTGTTAAGCATGGCAAGCAGGCTGGGGGCACTTTCACTATCCGCAAAGTGGCGAGTGGAGTCGGAGTAGAAAGAATTTTCCCTATCTATTCTCCAATGATTGAAAAAATCGAGGTGACTAAGCGCTCCAAAGTCCGTCGAGCCAAGCTCTACCATATCCGCAAAAAGGCCGCCAAAGAAATCCGTCGCCAAATGAGAAATGTAAGGGAAGTACCAGCCGACTACATAGAAGACTCCGTCGAGCCAAAGGAGGTGGAAGAAACTATTGTTGAAAATCCAGAAAAAGAAGCTGAAAAAACAGAAGTCTAAAAAGCCCCACCCCTAACCCCTCCCCAAGGGGGAGGGGAACTAAAACCAAAAAGTTTTTGATTGTAAAAAGTTCGAATTTGAATATACTTATCCTGTAATGCCCAGGTGTTGAAATTGGTAGACATTTACCCTTGAGGTGGGTAAGCCGCAAGGCGTGGAGGTTCGAGTCCTCTCCTGGGCACCAAAAAACTGCGGAATGGCAGTTTTTTGGTGCCCAGAGCAAGCAAACTGCTTTGCTTGCGTGAGAGGACGAGAAAACCTTGAGTAAATCTCCACTCCTGAGCAGCGCGAAGGATAAGGAGATACGAAAGGTGTACTGGTCATGTAATGACCGAGACTCCTCTTCTGGGCACACAACATTAGTTATGGAATAAAAAGCCAGACGTGCTATATTGGCGGCATTAGGGGCTAGCTTTAAAAACTATGGCACTATTTACCGGCAAAGGGGACAATGGCACAACCAAGACATTTGGCTGCGACCAGAGGATTTCAAAAAGTTCGGCGATCGCTGAAGCTCTGGGTAGTTTGGACGAAATAAACTCATTTTTAGGACTTTGCAAAGTGCAGTCGGCCTATTTGGGCTTGAAGCTTGGCCAAGAGAAGATAGCAGAAATAGTGCATGATATTCAAAAAAATCTTTTTATCATCCAAGCCGAACTGGCTGGTGCGGAGAAAACTATTGAGGAGAGGAAAGTGAAAGAAGTGGAAGAGATCATCGGTACGATCGAGAGGTCGCTACCCCCGATCAAAACCTTCTTCATTTCGGGTGGCTCACCTTATCTTGATCAAGATCAATTGGCTGGCGCCGGGCTCGCTTCTATCTTTGACGTTGCTCGGACGATCGCGAGGCGGGCGGAGAGGAGAGTGGTCCAGGTAGCCGAGGAGCAGATGAACCAGACTTTGTTTGAAAGGGATTTCCCGTCTCAAAAAGAGGAAAGTGGTAACAGTCGTCACCTTATCGGCAGCCATACCCGCGCTTACATGAATCGCCTTTCTAGCATACTCTACGCTTTGGCTCGCTATGTTACTCATGCCTCCGGTATTTCTGAAGAAGCGCCGGATTATAGATAACCCCACCCTCCACTTCGTGAGGCCCTTCCATTAGCAGGGGAGGGAAAACCAGCAAATAGTACTCGAGCCGAGAGCCTAAACCCTTATGACCTAACGAGGCTGAGTAACTATTTGCTGGTTAAACTGGAAAAAGTCTAATTTTTGTGTAAGAATGTGTTTTGCTTAAAGCTATAAACTTTTAAATTACTGGCTCTAAGCTTTTGAATGATGGTGGCTATAGTGTAGCGGCCTGCACGGGAGTTTGTGGAACTCTAAGTCCCGGATCGACACCGGGTAGCCACCCAATAATAACGAGACGAAGTCGACTATATTTTTGGAGTGTGCCCGCATGGGTGCACCCACGATGTTCACGCTTTATTTTTAGGTTATAATAAAACCATGGAAATTTCGGAGATTGACCTCAAGATCATAAATTTTTGTCGGAAGATATCGATACCGGTATCTAGATTGGCGCTTTTTGTTGTCTTCTTTTGGTTTGGGGCGCTCAAAGTGATTGGTTTGAGTCCAGCGAGCCAAGTGGTCCAAAACCTTTTCAACGAGACGATGCCGATCATGGAATTTTCGACCTTCATCGTCCTTTTTGGTTTGTATGAATGTTTGATTGGTATTTTGTTCCTGATCAGGGGAGCGGAGAGGGTAGTGATCCCACTTCTTTTGGTTCACCTGATCACCACGTTGGGCCCCTTGGTGCTTTTGCCGGGCGAGACTTGGACAGGGGTCATGGTCCCAACTCTCGAGGGTCAGTACATCATCAAAAATGTGCTCATTGTCGCTGCCGCGATCGGCGTCGCCGCTCACCTCACTCCGTTTAAAAATAATACGACTTACCCAAAATAGTTCTTGAGCGTGCCTTGCGAGGCTTGACTGAAGCCTGCTACGCAGGAATTTTTCAGCAGAAAAATATCCGTGCAAAGCGAAAGAAGCTATTTTGGGTAATTTATAAATAGTTTTACTATCCCCACTTCTTTATTTTTTTGTTTGACAAATACCCCCAGGGGGTATACCATACAGGCATGATCACACCAAAATCAAGGATTGTGCGCCGACTCAAGATTGTTGAGGGGCAGCTTCGAGGGCTACAAGAAATGGTGGAGAAGGGTGTTTATTGTATTGATATTATTACCCAGACTTCCGCTGTCAAAAGAGCTCTTTCTAGTATTGAAGACGTTATTATGGAAAACCATCTGAGCTCTTGCTTGGTGCCTCAAATCAAAAAAGGCGAAGGTGGCAAGGCGACCAAAGAAATTTTAGAAGTTTACCGTCTTAAAAAGATAAGCTAACAATATGAAAAACACGAAGACTTATAGAATAAAAGGGATGCATTGCGCTTCTTGTGCCGCCATCATTGAGAAGACTTTGAAAAAAGAAGAGGGGGTAAACTTTGCAGAAGTGAATTATGGTACTGAAGCTGCCAAACTTGATTTTGATACTTCAAAAACCAATATAAATAAGCTTTCTTCAAAAATTGAACCCTTAGGTTATACGTTTATCCAAAGCCAAGATATTTCTAGCGCTGAATTTATGCATGGTGCCAAGGAAATGGGTATGTCCGAAGAAGAACATGCAGCCCATCTTGGTCTCAACCAATCAAAAAAAGAGAAACTTTCTGAAATCTCCGATCTCAAAAGTAAGGTGACAGCGCTTATCCCGATCGCGTTCATTAGTATCTTGGTAATGATTTGGGAATTTGGTGTTAAACTTGGTTTTTTTGTAGAAATACCGGAAATTTGGATGGATTTCTTTCATCATTTGATGCCGGTTTTTGCTACCTACGCTCTTTTTGTGGCTGGCCAACCTTATCTGATGGGTGTCTATCGTTTCTTGCGTTATGGCAAGGCCAACATGGATACATTGATCGGTATCGGTACTTTGGTGGCGTTTTTATATAGTTTTACTGTCTCAGCTTTTGAGCTGAGTCTTTCGTCTCTTATTAACACCAAGCAAAATTATTATGAAGTGACCATCGTAGTCATCGCCTTCATTACTCTTGGTAAATATCTTGAGGCAAAATCTAAACTTAAAACTGGCGATGCCATTGAGAAACTTCTCAATCTCCAAGCCAAAACAGCTCTTGTAAAACGCAACGGAAAAGAAGAAGAGATATCGATACATGAAGTTGCTCATAACGATCTGATCATTGTTCGTCCCGGAAGCTCTATACCAGTAGATGGGGTGGTGGTAGAAGGTTTGTCATATGTTGATGAGTCTATGATTAGTGGGGAGCCGATGCCAGTCGAGAAAAAAAGTGGTGATATCGTAACTGGTGGCACCATCAATACAACTGGTTCTTTTGTTTTTCGAGCGACCAAAGTTGGGTCGGAAACAATGCTTTCTAGAATAATAAAAATGGTTGAAGAGGCGCAGGGTAGCAAAGCCCCAATACAAGCTTTGGCCGATAAAATTTCTGCAGTCTTTGTGCCGGTGGTGTTGGTGCTCGCCGTCGTCTCTCTCGGGCTGTGGCTTGCTGTTGGTAGTAGCTATTTGGGGTTTAGAGAAGCCTTTTCATTGGGGCTAGTTTCTTTTGTTAGTATTCTTGTTATTGCTTGCCCTTGTGCTCTGGGTCTGGCGACTCCGACGGCGATTATTGTGGGTGTCGGCAAGGGGGCAAGAGAGGGTATCTTGGTCAAAGATGCTGCTACTCTAGAAAAACTTCATAAAGTCGATACTTTAGTGATGGACAAAACGGGCACCATCACTGTTGGTAGACCTGAAATAACTTCAATCCAAGATTATTCTGGTATGGGAGAAGAACAAGTTCTCCAAGTTTTAGCTGCTCTTGAACAAAAATCAGAACACCCAATTGCACACGCCATTGTGTCTTATATCAAAAACAATGGTATCGAAATTAAAAAAGAAGTTGAAAACTTTGAAGCTATAAAAGGCAAAGGTGTAAAGGGGGAAATTGGCGGGGTTGAATACTACGCCGGTAACGCTAAATTAATGACAGAGTTAGGTCTTGATTTTGAACTGTCAAAGATGGAGAAAGAAACCAGAAATGGAAGAACACCTGTTTTTGTAGCAACCAAAGAAAAAGTTTTAGGTTTTGTTGCTGTTGGTGACAAAATAAAACCTGAAGCAGTAGAGGCGATCAAAAATCTTCACAAAATGAAGATAAAGACAGTGATGCTTACGGGTGATGACAAAAACGCAGCAGAATATATTGCCCGTGAAGTGGGTATTGATGAAGTGGTGGCGGAAGTCTTACCAGAAGGAAAACTTGTAAAAATAAAAGATCTAAAATCAAACGGTAAAATAGTGGCTATGGTTGGTGATGGTGTAAACGATGCACCGGCACTTGCTGAAGCTGATGTTGGTATTGCTATGGCGACTGGTACAGATGTGGCTATCGAATCTTCAGGGATAACATTGCTTCATGGTGATATTTCGAAACTTGTTCAGGCAGTTAGGCTTTCTAAAATTACCATGACAGGTATCAAGCAAAATCTTTTCTGGGCTTTTGTATACAACATTGTCGGTATTCCGCTCGCAGGTGGCTTGTTTTATCCTATTTTTGGTTGGCTACTCTCGCCAATATTTGCCGGGTTTGCTATGGCGATGTCGAGTGTTTCGGTGGTCGGCAACTCATTACGATTAAAGGCAAAACGACTATAAATTTATGGATAAACAACAAGACACGAATCTTTTGAAGACATTTTCTTTTCAAGCAAAGGGTATGCATTGCCATTCTTGCGAGCTTTTGACTGAAAGTGAAATTAGAGCGGTTCCTTATGTAACGGCGGTCAAGGCAAGTCTCAAAAATCAGACGCTAGAAGTCTCGGGTTATTTTGGTGAAATGTCAGAGAGCGAGGCGGCTAAAGCGCTGACCGAATTTATTGAACAATATGGCTACACTCTTTTCCCACTGGCAGATTCGGGATTGAAAAGACCAAAATATAATTGGTCAGAATTAAGGGTGGCGGCGCTACTTGCTCTGGCTTTTGTGGCCCTTTTCGTCTTTTTACAAAAAATCGGATTAGTCAATTTGGTCAACGTTACCAAACTTAATTACCCGACCATTTTTTTGATTGGTGTTATCGCTTCTCTCTCGACTTGCATGGCTGTAGTTGGTGGTCTGGTCTTGTCAATGTCGGCTTCTTTTGCGGCCAATTCGCAAAAATGGCGAAGCGCTAGCCAGTCGATCACCCTGTTTCATTTGAGTCGCCTCGTTTTCTTTTTCGTCCTTGGTGGATTGATTGGGGTTTTGGGCTCGGTGTTTGCTCTCAGTCAAACCACGAATCTTATTCTCAACATACTGATAGTGGGGGTGATGCTTTTGTTGGGTATCAACCTGCTTGATCTTTTTCACTTCACTAAAAAACTACAACCAAGTATGCCAAAATTTTTATCTAGGCATACTATTGGTCTGTCCAAGATCAACCATGTTTTGACGCCAGTTTTAGTGGGAGCACTCACTTTTTTCTTGCCCTGTGGTTTTACTCAATCAATGCAGATCTACACTCTTTCTACTGGTAGTTTTTTGGTTGGCGGTCTCACTATGTTGGTTTTTGCCCTTGGTACGTTGCCTATACTAGCCTTGGTCAGCTTTAGTTCATTTAGTGTGCGCCATAGCTCAAAGAAAGGGATTTTCTTTAAAACGGCTGGTCTGATCGTCATTCTTTTTGCGCTATTCAACTTGGTCAATAGTTTGGCGGCAGCAGGGGTGATTTCGCCTTTATTTGGTTTTTAAGTAAAATATAGCCATGAAAGAGACCGCTACTTCAATTCTGATCGCTCTTTTACTCATTGGAGGCGCTTTCTGGCTAACCAGAGATCGTGAAGTCGAGCAAAATTTGGGAGAAACGATAGCACCGGGCGCTAATGTCAAGGTGGTGGACGGCCGACAAATCATCGAAATTCGGGCGAAAGCCGGTTATCAGCCAAGACGGAGTGTGGCCAAAGCCGGTATTCCCACTACTCTAAGATTTGATTCCAAAGGTACTTTTGATTGTTCAGCCTCAGTCAGTATCCCAGAGAAGAAAATCAGACAGAGCCTCGACTTTTCTGGGTCGACCGATATTGATATTGGTACGCCGATAGCTGGGGTGATGAAGGGTGGTTGTAGTATGGGTATGTATCCTTTCGAAATCGATTTTCAAAGTTAAATTATATCCCCAAGATAGGGGTGCGCGGTTTTTAGTTGTATTATAGAATTTAGTCAACTATCAGTATTAACGATCATTCATTATGGAACCAACAAAAGAGGACTACAAATCGATGTTGACCGAAATTATTCAAAAGCAAGTGGTTATTCTCGGTCCCCAGATCGCAGTGCTGAAAGCTCGCAACGTGGCTGGTATGAGTGTCTCCGATGAGGGTGTAGTGACCGAAGTTACCGGTCCAGAGCAGGTGGTTTTGCAGAAACTAATCGACGAATACGTCTCTCTGTCTGGCGAAATAGTCAGGAACGCTGTCGACTCTATTTTCAAGAAATACCCTTCTATTAAAACTAATATCCAACCATGAGCAAGGTGAAATATTTTTTGAGCCTGTTCCTTTTGTGGCCAACCAGTATTTTTGCACAAAGTCGAGATGTTTTATTGGCAAATGACGAAGTTGCCTATGCCTCCATTTTTGCTGGCAATTTCTCGTTACTTTTGTCTATTGTGATCGGTGTGATCGCAATGATGTTTGTGTTGCGTGCCGCCAAGAAGATGGGTGGTGGGCTTTTCGGTTCGGTACTCAACTATATCGCGGCAGGTATGTTTCTAGTGGTGCTTGGTACAATGGCGAGCTTCGTTGATGCTTGGCTGAGTGTGGTTTGGTTTAATGTTATCAATACTGTCTGTTTTGCTACCGGGTATATTTTCATGGTTATCGGTGCCAACAAGCTTCTTAAGGGCATAATGAATAATTAAGATGAACCAAGCGCTGATCCTGGGCGCCATCCTCATATTTTTTGTAACAGCCTTTGTATTGCTGCTGTTTTACTTTTTGGCAGCTATCCAAAAAAGGGAGAGAGAAATAAAAAAGGAGAGGGAAGAGGCGAGCCGACGAATCTATGAACTCGCCATTCTCAAAGAACTAGGTGAACGCATCGGCTATTCCTTGAATGTGGAAGAGATAATGAGTCTGATTACCGGATCCCTCCATCAATTCATCAATTATAGCGTCGTCAGCTACGCGGTTATTACAGAACAAAAAGTAAACCTCAATACTCACATTGAAGTCTCAGTCAACAGAGCGTTTTTGGATGATATGAAAAGGCGGATGCTCGCTTCTCTAGAGGCTTTGACTGACAAAACACCGGGTTCGTATGCTGTAGAGGAAAAAATATCAGGAGCCATCCTGATAGAAGAGCTCAACCAGGCTGTTGGCTCCATCTTCAACATTCCTTTGGTGATTAGCGGCTCGGTAGTAGGGGTTTTGAGTATCGCCAATACCCAAAAAGGTTTATACAAAGAAGCCGATATGACTATTTTGTACAAAATAGTCAGCCAGGCTTCAACGGCAGTGACGCGTTTGCAGGAAGTGGTCACCACCGAAGAGCAGAAGCTTATGAAGGTTCGAGAAGAATTCACCTCGATGATTGTCCACGAACTCCGATCTCCGCTTGATGGTATTAAGAAAATAGTGGAGCTTGTCGTTTCTGGGCATATCGCACCCGATTCTCCCGAATTCAAGCAGTACCTTGGTATGATCCACCAAAGCTCAGCTTCGATGTTGGAACTGGTGAGTGATATCCTCGATCTTTCCAAGCTGCAAGCTGGCAAATTTGAAGTTAATAAAGAAGAGTCTAGTATCAAAGATTTGGTAGAGAACAGGATCATGTTTTACAAAGTGTCGGCCAGCACGAGAGAGGTTGCCCTGGAGAATTATTTAAGTCCGGATTTGCCGGCAGCAGCCTTGTTTGACCCGCAAGCTTTGAAGCAGATTTTGAATAATTTTCTTTCAAATGCCATCAAATTTACCCCCAAAGGGGGCTCGATTTTGGTTTCTGCTTTTGTGGTGCGCGAGGGTTCACTACCAGCCCTTTCGATTGATTTCGGTAAATACAAGATATTTCCAACTATTACTGACCTCAAAACTAAACAAGATTCAATCTGTATTACCGTCTCTGATACCGGTATTGGTATTCCGGCGAGCGACCTGGACAAACTCTTCCAGACCTACAAACAGGCCAAAATATCACCGGTCGCCAAAGATGAGAAGGGTACTGGCCTGGGGTTGGTTATTGCCAAGGGTATTGCCGAGGCTCATGAAGGTACAGTCGGAGTGGTTTCGAAAGAGGGTATGGGATCAACCTTCTTCTTTACTCTTCCGCTCTAGGCGTGATATGATTTGAGATATATTAATCTTTCAAGCATATGAAAAAAATTTTAGTGATAGATGACGATCAGTTTTTTGCCAAGACTCTAGAGGCGGCTTTGCCAAAAGAAAAGTACCAGTTGGTGCAAGCAGAGGATGGTGAGGCTGGTTTGAGTAAACTCCAAAATGAAAAACCAGATCTTATTGTTTTAGACCTGATGATGCCCAAGTTAGATGGGGCTTCGTTTTTGAAAAAAATGCAAGAATCGAAAGATTTACCTAAAGTGCCGGTTTTGGTCTCTTCCAATCTCTCTAGTGTTAAAAAGATCAGTGATGTGATGGCGATGGGGGCGATCGGCTATGTGATCAAATCTGAAGAAAGTTTGGAATCTATTGTCCAAGATATCGAAAGAGTGCTTGGCGAAAATCACTAAAATATTTTGCCCAAAATATCGCCGAAATAGACAGCTACAAGATTACTCGGGATAAGACCTATCAGGGTGCCGATGAGGTAATCCCTGGGTTTGATGCGTGAGACACCCATCAGGATATTTAGAACGTTGAAAGGCATGATTGGGATGAGACGGAAAATGATCAGATCGAAGATGGCGGCTGATTCAAGTTTGCGATTGTAGTTATCGAGCTTACTCATGTAGCGATGTTCCAGAATGCTCTCGGCCCAGTTTTTACCAAGTGTTCGAGAAATGGCGAAGACCAAAAGAGAGCTGACTAATCCCCCAATGATTGTATAGAGAAGACCGTATTTAAAACCGAAAAATATGCCAGCCAACGCCATAAACGGAGTGGAGGGGAGGAAGATCGTGCCAATAGTATAAAAAGCGATAAAAATAACTGGTGCCCAAATACCCATCTCTGAGAGATATTGTCTCACTTCTTCAAAATCAGTATTGTCCCTAGCTATTTCATAAACAAAAAATGATCCGATTATTAAAACCAGAAATACTATAAAGGCTATTTTGCGAAATCGCTGCCATCGACCCATGACCATGATTTTAGCATAAAATTAGCTGTTTTTTATGTTATAGTTGGTCAAAATGGCAAAAATTCTTTACGGTGCTCCTGTCAGGGAGCAGTTGAAACAAAACTTAATAGCAAGAGTGAAAATGGCTGGGCGCCAACCCACTTTGGCTATTGTTCAGGTTGGCGATCGGCCGGACTCTAATATTTATATAAGGAATAAAGCAAATTTTGGCCAAGAAATAGGGGTGAAAGTAATTTTAGAAAAATTGGAAACGGGAGGATTAAAAGATTTAGAAACGAAAGAAAAAATAATAAGATCGATAGAAAGATTTAGTGAAGATAAAGAAGTAGATGGGATTATTGTCCAGCTCCCTTTGCCTCAGAATGTTGATGTGGAGGAAATAGTAAATTCAATTCCCAAAAGCAAAGATGCGGATGGTCTGGTATCAAGAACTGTCCTGGACACTGAGGATAGCCTTGTTGTGACTCCGGCGACTGCCCGAGCGGTACTCGCTCTACTCGATCATTATGAGGTAATGGTAAGTGGCAAAAGGGTGGCGGTGATCGGCCGCTCTAAGCTCGCTGGAGGGCCGATCGCTCAAGTTTTGAGGGAAAGAGGTGGTGAGGTGACAGTCTGCCATCGAGGGATGGAAAAATCGGAGATAATGGATATCTGCAAGAAGTCAGATATTCTGGTTTCGGCCGCCGGAGAGGCTGGGCTAGTGACCAAAGATTTCGTGAATGAAAAGCAGGTGGTGGTGGATGTGGGGATCAACCAACCTCACCCCTCACTTCGTGTAGACCCTCTCCTTGTGAAGGAGAGGGAAAGACATACAAACTCTTCATTACCTAAAATCGTTGGTGACGTTGCCTTTGCTGAAGTCGAGCCCCTAGTGGCCGCCATCACCCCCGTCCCCGGCGGCGTCGGCCCCCTCACGGTCGCCTGCCTTTTCGAAAACCTATTGGACTTAGTTGCTAAATAATCAGTTTAGGATCAAAGGCTTCAATATGCTATAATACGCCGGTGAAGCGGCGCGCTGCACATTGTTATCTTTAATTTAATAAAAAATGTTCAATCAATTTTTGGGTGAGGAAGGATCAAGGAGGGTGACCAAGTGGATTGGGGTTTCTCTCATGCTTTTCTCGGTTTTTCTCTTAGTCAAAATCATTGCTGACGTGAAAAAGTTGCCAAAGGTTGGCAATGAGATCTATCCTCAGTCGACCATCATGGTGAGCGGTGAAGGGGAGGCATATGCTATCCCTGATATTGCCACTTTCAATTTTTCAGTGACCGAGCTAGCCGATACAGTGAAAGAGGCTCAGGGCAAGTTGGATGAGAAAATAAACAAAGCTCTCGCGGCTGTGAGAGAGTCTGGGGTTGAGGATAAAGACATCAAGACTACTGGTTACAATGTCTATCCAAAATACGAATGGGAACAAATCTACTGCATCACCACTCCTTGTCCTGCCGGCAAAAATGTTTTGAAGGGTTATGAAGTGAGCCAGACCGTGACGGTGAAGGTACGAGAGACTGAGAAAGCGGCTGATCTTGTCACCAAGGTGGGTGCCGTCAATGTTTCCAATATCAGCGGTCTCGAATTTACTGTTGATGATCGAGAGAAATATGAAGCACAGGCCAGAGAAGAGGCGATCGTCAAAGCCAAGGCCGAAGCCAAACTCCTCGCCAAACAGCTTGGTGTTCGTTTAGTAAAAATGATCTCTTTCAACGAAGAGGGTTCTTATCCGATGTATTACGCGGAAGGGATGGGCGGGGCTGATATGGTCAAATCATCAGCTGCTCCCGCTAGAGCCGAGCTTCCAACCGGCGAGACCAAGATCACTTCTCGCGTCAATATCGTCTACGAGATAAGGTAACTCGACACCAATCCACAAATGAACTCGAATGACACGAATAAAGTTGTGAACTTGACTTTATTTGGAGGGAGAGTATAATGGAGGCAACAATTAAATTAAGAAACCCCGCGAGGGGTTTTTTAATAGGGGTTACCAATAATATAAAATTCATGTCAATCTTAAGTTATTTTCGCGAGACTCAAGGTGAATTGGCTCATGTCAATTGGCCAAGCAAGCGACAGTCGGTTATCTTCTCTGTCGTGGTGATCTTGATTTCTGTTGTCGTAGCGGCCTTCTTGGGAGTCTTTGATCTTATCTTTTCCCGAGCCTTGAATTTATTTATCAGCTAAATCTTTCTAAATTATGTCTAAACAACAGATCAAAGAAGGTCGAAACTGGTATGCTATCCATACCTATTCCGGCTATGAAAATACAGTGATGCGCAACTTGAAGCAGCGTATCGAGTCTTTGGGCATGGAAGACAAGATTTTCAATGTGATCGTGCCGACCGAAAAGAAAATCAAGATCAAAGGTAACAAGAGGGTAGAAGAGGAAGAGAAAATTTACCCCGGCTATATTTTGGTAGATATGATCGTGACCGATGATTCTTGGTATGTCGTCCGTAACACCCCAAGAGTGACTGGGTTTGTAGGCTCCGGCGTTTTCCCGGTACCACTCGACAAAAACGAAGTCGACGAGCTCTTTAAGCGAATGAGCTCGGAACAAGTCAAACACAATATTGATTTGTCGGTAGATGATGCGGTCAAGATTGTTGACGGTCCGTTCAAAGATTTGGAAGGGAAGGTGGGTGAAGTCGATGAAAATAGGGGTAAGGTGAAGGTGATGGTGCCAATGTTTGGTCGAGAGACCCCGGTAGAGCTGGACTTCTTGCAAGTAAAGAAAATCTAACTCGACACCAATACACGAATGAACTCGAATGACACGAATAAAAGAGGGATCATTCACAAGGAGCTATCATATCTAATAAACGGCCTACTTTTTAAGGTGCACAATCAACTGGGTCGCTATTGTCGAGAAAAACAGTACGCTGATTACTTCGAAACTATTTTAAAGGAAAATAACATAAAATTTGAAAGGGAAAAGGAGCTGT
The DNA here is from genome assembly GCA_964630525.1 of uncultured Candidatus Saccharibacteria bacterium. Classification (GTDB taxonomy): domain Bacteria; phylum Patescibacteriota; class Minisyncoccia; order Phycocordibacterales; family WO2-35-19; genus CAZVUY01. Next base: position 68,205 of record CAZVUY010000001.1, on the reverse strand, counting down.
CTATAGATAAAATTGAGAACCAGTTTACAAATAGGGTAGATTTTGTTATAAACAATATGCTTCTAATCGACCTAAAGGCCAAAGACTTGGTCACTAAGGAAGATTATTATCAAATGAATAGGTATTTGAACGCGAGCGGTCTGGATCTGGGTCTGATAGTAAATTTTAGAAATAAATACTTGAAACCCATTCGTGTTATTCGTGCCAATTCGTAATTAGTGTCATGTAATGGCAAAAAAAGTAAGCAAAAAAATAAAACTAGTGATTGCGGCGGGTAAGGCAACCCCGGCGCCTCCGGTAGGTACTGCACTCGGTCCCGCTGGTATTAATATTGGTGAATTCGTCAAACAGTTCAACGACGCTACTCGAGAAATGGACGGCTTGGTGCCAGCCGAGATTTCTATCTATGAAGACAGGACTTTCGACTTTGTCCTAAAGACCCCACCAGCCTCAAGTTTGATCATGAAGGCTCTAGGTATCGAGAAGGGTGCCGGCAAGCCACCAGTTCAAAAAGTGGGTACTATTACCCGAAAACAACTCGAAGAAATCGCCGAAAAGAAGATGGTAGACCTAAACGCCAACGACCTAGAAGCAGCGATCAAGATTATCGCTGGGCAGTGCAGGTCTATGGGCGTCGAGGTGAAGGGATAATCTAATGTTACATAATAAATTTACAAAAACTTGGTCTGGATTTACTACTCCTTTTTCTAAACTGACTTAGGGGGCAGGTTTTGAATTCAAAACCTTTTGAAACTTGCCCCGCTGGGGCAGTTTTTTTGTTTTTTTAAATCCTAAGCACAAGGAGATTATTATGGAAAAAGTATTCTGGGTTATTTGTGTTTCAAAAATGCCTAAAAATAAACGAGTTACGGTCAAGATTCTTTCATCTGAGCACGTTCCAGCCAGAGGAGAGAAGTTGGCTATAGTAGCTAAATTGGGTAGTGAAGAAGAATGTCAATTAATTAGAGATCAATTTGGTGATGAGAAGATTATTGACGTTTGGAGGAGAAGCGCGGTAATTCGGTTGGTGTAGGAATATTTAGAGGTTTCAGCTTTTGCTCGGAACCTCTTTCATTTTTTAATTTCTTTATCCTGATACAGTCTCGGGAGCATGCTCATCGGACTCCAGTTTTTAATAGTTTGTTTTATATCAGTCGTGTTGTTGTATTTGCCGCTTTTAGTATAATCGTGGTCAGTTATTTCACCTGTCTCAAAAAATACAATTTGAGCAATTCTTCTCCCGACCACCAGTGGAATATAGTAATGATTCGAATTGTTTGTGATCTCCATTGTCCAACGATTTATATATCCCACATCTCCCCAACCGGCGCATTTGCAAACCTCGATGAAGCTTCTACCCAAAGAAGACCTAGCTTTCATCATGGTGGTGATATGTTTGCGACCGCCGATAAACTCGTTGGTATGAGCCAAAATGGTTTCTCCGGGAGCAAGCAGAATCACTTTATCTTTAGGTGATATGTTGCCAAATTCAAATTTATAATCTTTGAATACTTCACTCGCAGTCTTTGCTCTAAGTGGGGTAGTGCCCCAAACACTATCGACGTGGTTTTTTTCGTAAATATTGAAAATGTTTTGGAAGTGTTTTGATGGTTTTTCAGCGAAAAAATATTCACCAAGGGTAACGTCATAACTGGAGGTGGCCAAATTTTCTTTTTTGAAAGGGGTGATGATTATGTCGCCCTTTTTTATTTCTTCCAGAATTTTTTTATTGCTCAGTGCCATAGAATTTGCAGTATAAAAGAATGTTAATTTTTTGCAACTATGTCGTGTTTGCCTCTGTTTACATCAAATCTATCAGGATCTTTATCGGTATGGACGGTGAGACCTTCATTTTTAAATTTTTTTCTCAAAGCCTCTGCCATTTTTATAGCGATTGATCTTAAAGTTGGATGTACAAAGCGAGTACAACGTAGCTCTGAAAGATAAACAATATGAGGTATTGACCCTGTGAGTTTATTGGGTAGTTTATAACCCATTGGTATGTAATATTGTTCTTCTGTTTTGTCGAGTTTTAACTTTTTTATTTCTTGCTTCTGTTTTTTAAGGAGGGCCAAAGCTTCTTTTGCTAAATCTTTTGGTAGTTCACCCAAGTACCATTCGCCGAAGCCATGGTCCATGGTGACCAGTGGCATTCTCTGCAATACAGCTCTATGTCTTTGAATATCTCGGAATGAGCCAAAGTCGAGCAAAAATTCAAATTGGACTTGTCCGGCCTCTGCTATCTCTTTTGGAACCTCTGTTTTAACCGGTCTTTTTGAAAGTATCCTCTTGTATTTAGAGAGAGTTTTTTTGTTTATCGAATTTCTGGAAAGAGCAAATTCTGGAGATTTTTTATTGGTGTAATAATATTCTTTTTGCATCCATTCTTTATTGAAATTCTCTGTATTGTCGTACCTCTTGTGCCCAAAAGAACTCGGGAAAGTTTCTAAAAGTAGTTCTTCAAGCTTTTCCGCAATATCCCGAACCTCTTTGAGTGGATGATGGCGAAGTCTCATCACGTGGTCGGCCGCTTGTCGAAGATTGGTGTGCCAAGCTAGGTTGGTAGTCGCTCCTGAAGGCAAGAAACTTCTCATAATATCGAAAGCTCTAGCTTTGATTGCTTTGGTATAGATTTTTTCATCCTCATTTTCGCCCCGAGGAAATCTTTTTGGTAGTTCTTCTCCAAGTTTACTCAAACCCTTCATGTAAAATGAGCGCCAATTTTCGAGGACTCCTTTTGACTGTTTTGTGCCTTTTGGATCTACAAACGGTTGGTTGGCAAAATCTATATATCTGGTCGAGGCTTCTTGTCCTGAATAGAGTGGCCAATCTTGGATCGCTTTGGCTGCAAGCATCGATACTCCCTCGATGAAAAGAGTGATGGTTCCACAATCTCCTATAGACTTGTGGCCGTAGCCGACATAGAAGTTGGCCATGAAGTTTTCGGCTCCTTTTTTGGCTAGCACCTCAAGGTGACTGTTTATGCCACCTATAGAACGGGAATGTAGAGCTTGAAGCATTGCTTCTGCTTCCGGATTTATGATTGCACCAGTATCCAGGGCTAGAATCATCCCACCATTTGAAAGGCCCTTTTTTGTGTGTTTTAGTGAAGTTAAGTCCATTGGTCTTGGGTTAAAAATAAATTTAGTTGTATGATAGCATAGTGGATATGAGTAAAGGAAAGGCCAGGTTTATAGTGATAGAGGGTTTAGATGGATCTGGAAAAACAGAAGTTATAAACCGTTTAAAAAAAGATTTTTCCAGTTTTTTATATACTAGGGAACCCGGAGGAACAGTGTTTGGTGAAATGGTAAGAAATGTGTTGCTTGATTCCAAGTCAAAAAATGTGCCACCACTACCAATGTTACTTGGATTTGTATCTTCAAGAGCGTCTCATGTGCAGGAGCTCATAATTCCGAGTTTAAAAAAAGGAGTAAATGTTGTTTCTGATAGGTTTGATACATCAACTTTTTCTTTTCAACTGTTTGGACAACAAAACTTAAATCTTGAAAAGATTTTTTGGTTTTTAAGAAAAAATATACTAGCTGAATTAAGTGTCAATTATATTTATTTACGAATAACTCCAGAAATTGCTCGAAGTCGTAGTAAGAATAGAGACGGAAATAATCATTTTGATAATCAAACCCGAAAATATCACCAAAGAGTTTTTGATGGGTACGAGTCTTTTTTTAAGAAAGTAAAATGCTACAAAGTTGACGCCTCTAAAGATAAAGAAAGTGTTTACACAGATGTTTATATGCACGTCAAAAAATTAGTAAGTAAATAAAATCAGATGATATAAGTTTAGCAGAACCGAATATTACCAAATAACTATTTTCTTATGGATATACAAATAAAAAAATTAATTGAGAGTGAGAAGAAGAGGCAGAAGAGCGTTATAAACCTGATTGCTTCTGAGAACTATGTTTCTAAAGATGTGCTCGCGGCCTTGGGGAGCGAGCTGACCAACAAATACGCAGAAGGGTATTCTAAACTGCGGTATTACGGCGGTAATGAGTTTGTAGACAAAATTGAAAACTTGGCCAAAGAGAGAGCTCTCAAACTTTTCGGGCTTACTTCAAAATGGTCTGTCAACGTGCAGCCGCTTTCGGGGAGTCCAGCAAATCTTGCTGTGTACTTAGCCCTTGTGCCAAAAGGCGGCAAGATCATGGGGATGTCGCTCGATCATGGTGGTCACCTCACTCATGGACACAAAGTTTCCGCTACTGGTAAATTTTGGGAGCAGGTAGCATATGGAGTAAATAAAGAGACAGAGCAAATCGACTACGAAGAAGTGAGAGAGATTGCCAGAAGAGAAAAACCGAGCATTATTGTCGCTGGCTTTACTGCTTATCCGCGAATTGTAGATTTTAAAAAGTTTAGAGAAATTGCCGATAAAGTGGGGGCGATACTTATGGTCGACATGTCGCATTTTGCCGGGCTGGTGGCGGGCAAGGCCTACCCATCTCCTTTTGCTTGCGCTCATGTGGTGACGACTACCGTACACAAGACGCTCAGGGGCCCACGTTCGGCCATGATTTTTTCGAGGAATGATGTGACGATTAAAAATGCCAAAGGAGAAGATAAAAATATTTCAGAGCTCATAGACAAAGCCGTTTTCCCTGGGCTCCAAGGTGGCCCACACCTCAACCAGATCGCGGCGGTGGCGGTGGCTCTCAAGGAAGCTGCTTCTCCTGCATTTCAAAAATATGCAAAGCAGGTGATCAAAAACGCCAAAGCTCTTTCTGATGAACTTTCAAAATTGGGGTGGAGAGTTATTTCAGGAGGTACCGACACTCACTTGATTTTGGTAGATACATGGATGGGTGGGGAGGGGATTTCAGGGAAAGAGGCGAGCGATAAGCTCGAAAAGGCGGGGATTATAGTCAACAAAAATACAATTCCAAACGAAACTCGTAGTCCGATGGATCCATCAGGTATAAGACTTGGTAGTGCAGCCGAGACGACTCGGGGCAAAAAAGAAAAAGATTTTGTAGCGATTGCCAGGAAGATTGATAAAGTGTTGCGCGGTAAAAAATAAAGATGCAGCTAAAGGTTAAAAAATTACACCCGGAGGCCAAGCTTCCAAAATATGCGACAGAGGGAGATGCGGGGATGGACTTGTTTGCACTCGAAGAGGTTGAGGTGAAGCCAGGTGAAGTGGTGAGGATCAGAAGCGGAGTGGCGATGGAAATACCGGAAGGTTATGTTGGGCTCTGTTGGGACAAGAGCGGGCTCTCGATGAAGCATGGTATCAAAGTTTTGGCGGGAGTGATCGACTCAAGTTTTCGTGGAGAGCTGGTGATGGCTGTTATAAACCTCGGCAAAGATACTTACACTTTTGAAAAAGGCCACAAAGTGATGCAGATGTTAGTGCAAAAAGTGGAACATATGGAAATTGTTGAAACAGACAAGCTTTCAGAAACAGAGAGAGGGGAAGGTGGGTTTGGGAGTACGGGGAAATGACCGATTGACTACTACTTAACCGTTGTATATACTTTGGGTATGAAAACGGTATTGAATATAAAAACAGATGCAAAGCTCAAAAAAGAAGCTCAAAAAACAGCCAAAGAAGCTGGTATTCCTTTGAGTTTGGTGGTAAATAGTGCATTAAGGAAATTTGTTTCAGAAAGATCCATTACCGTAAATGCTCCTCTTCTACCTAACGCTAAAACTGCAAAAATTTTAGATAAAGCCCTAAAAGATATTAAGCAAGGAAAAAATCTCTCCCCGCTTTTTAAAACTGCGACAGAAATGGATCGATATCTCGATAGTCTATGATTATTCTGCACAGTAGTTTTAATAAAGACTACAATAAATTACCGCAGAAGGTAAAAAAACTTTTCAAAATCAAGAGGAATATTTTTCTTGAAAATCCATTTGATCCTATTTTAAACAACCACACATTGGGTGGTAAGTATGATGGGTGTAGGAGTATAAATATTACGGGAGATTACAGAACCATATATTATATGGAAGGAGAAATTGCAATATTTATACATATAGGTACTCATCACCAACTTTATGGAAAATAAAATGAACAAAGGTAAAAGAAAAATTGCAATGACGGATTTGGAGACAAGCGGTGATATTTTTGGTGTCCATGAAATACTTGAAATTGGTCTTGTTTTATTCGACCCAGAAACTTTTGAAATCATCGATAGTTACAATCGAAAAGTAAAACCCACTAATATTGAAAATGCTAAACAGGCCGCGCTAGATTATAACGGTTATAACGAAAAAGATTGGGAAGAGGCTGTGAGTTTGGAGGAAGCAGTACGGGAGTATAAGGAACGAGCCGGAGGTGGAGTGTTTTGTGCTTACAACGCCACCTTCGATTGGGGTTTTATTAATCATGCTTTCTTAAAAACCGGAATTCCAAATCCGATGAATACTTTTGAAAATCACGACCGTCTGGACCTACTCTCGATCGCTTGGGCTAAAGGTTTGAAAAATGAAAGTAGTTTTAGTTTAAAAACCGCTTGTCGGCTCTTTGACGTCCCACCCGAACCCGAACCACACAATGCACTGAATGGCGCCATGACCGCGTATAGACTCTTCAGGAAGTTAAGCAAAATTTAGGTTTATGGTATTATAAAAAGTAGGAGGCTTAGTATGAAGCTAGCTCTAGCTCTTTTGCCAACCTTACTGGGTGGCAGTACGGTGGAAGAAATTGCTTGCGCAACGTTTATTCATGGCGTGCCGTATACTTTGGTTGCGGCTCTGCCTAAAAATCCAGATCCAATGGCAAAATTGATCGCTATTGTGAACGATGCTTCTAAGCAGAAGTGTTGGGCTAATGCGGTGTCAATGATTGGAATCATCGGTGACGAAAAGCAGGCGGGTTTGATCGTTGGTATTATTACCCAAGGTAACGGTCGTATAACTGAACACCAGTGGGACGCAAAATTCGCGGCCGTGCAGGCTCTCGGCTTTTTGGCCAACAAGGGCGGTGATAAGCCGATGGATTTTCTCAAAAAACTGGTGGAATCAAGAGATCGGCCGGGTTTTCTTTCTTGGAACTCTCCAACAATGGTCGGGGGCAATCATCAGCTTTATGTTGCTCGAGCGGCCGTACAAGCTCTCGGTATTTCTGGCAGAAGAGAAGCCTTGTATTTTCTGCAAGGAATCATGGGCAACAAAGAGCTTGGTGACGTTGTAAGTGATGCTCTTGAATCAAACCGGAAAGTGGCTAGAGACGGGCTAGCGGGTTTCTATGGAAAATAGACTTGTGGCCGCTCGTGTATTTCCGAGCGGCCACTTTTGATGAGGTTCAGATATAACTTTCTTTTTTGATACCGGAAGTGGTATAAATAGTACACGACACTAATACACGAATTGGAAACGAATGACACGAATAAAAGGAAAAATTGAAAAGTGGGTGAAGGAGACGCTGGAATTAGAGGGTCTGGTTTTGGTGCACCCAAAAGAGCTTGAAAATGGAGACTATACTTTGATCATAAATGGTTCAGACGCCGAGGCTAATTTTGAAAAATTGAAGGCCACCAAGATTGCAGAAATTGAAGCTATAGAATTTGCTCCTCCAAGATTCATCAATCTTTTACTTTCCAAACAATTTTTTGCTGAATCGATAAAGGAGATCAATGATCAGGGTGAACAATTTGGAGAGACAAAATTGCTAGCTGGTCAAAAGATTGTTATCGAGCATACCCAACCAAACCCTTTCAAGGAATTTCATATTGGCCACCTGATGAACAATGCGGTCGGTGAATCAGTCGCTAGAATTTTGAAGGCAAACAATGCTGATGTTAAAACTTGTAGCTATCATGGAGATGTTGGTTTACATGTGGCAAAAGCCATTCTCGGAGTCACTTCATTCCAAGATAAATTTGTACCTCCTAGCGAAGCTCCGATTTCAGATAAAGTTACTTTTTGGGGTAAAGCCTATGCTGCTGGATCTAACATGTACGAAAGTAGTGATGAAATGCGTCGTGTGGCTACCGATATAAATAAAAAAATCTATACGAAAGAAGATCAAGACATAAATCAACTATATGACCTCGGCAGAGAGACCTCTTTAGAATATTTCGAATCAACCTATAAAAAATTAGATAGTCATTTTGACAAACATTTTTTTGAAAGCGAATCGGGGGAGATAGGGCAGGAGTTGGTAAAGGAAAATACAGGAAAAATTTTTGAAGAATCAGAAGGAGCGGTTGTTTTTCGGGGAGAAAATTTTGAGCCAAAGACTCACACCAGAGTTTTCTTAAATAAAGATGGTTTGCCAACTTATGAAGCCAAGGAGCTCGGTTTGGCTAAATTAAAGATAAGCAGTTTTGGCAACTACGTTCAATCAATAACAGTAACAGCAAACGAGCAAGACTCTTTTTTCAAAGTTGTTGAAGTAGCTATTGGAGAGATTTTCGCAGAATTAAAGGGTAAGTTGAAGCATTTGTCTCACGGCATGTTGCGGCTACCGACCGGCAAGATGTCTTCAAGAACAGGGGACGTGATCACTGCAGGAAGTTTGATTCAGCAGATCCAAGACAGGGTTTTAGAAAAAATGCATCAGAATGGCAGAATACCAGAAGTTATAGATGGAGAAGAGGCAGTAAAAATAGCAGAGCAAGTTGGTATAGGTGCGATCAAGTATTCGATACTGCGACAAGCGATCGGGGGCGATATTGTTTTTGATTTTGAAAAGTCGATTTCTTTTGAAGGGGACAGTGGACCATACTTACAATATACGGCAGTAAGGGCAAAATCTGTGCTTGAAAAAGCCAACCTCACCCCCAGCCCCTCTCCTAGGTTAGGAGAGGGGGGCGAAGAGGTACTTCAAAATTGGGATTTATCCCGCGAAGCTTTAGCGGAGTGGGAACCGACTGAAGTCGAAAGAATGCTCTATCGTTTTCCGGAAATTGTCGAGCGGGCTGGGCAGGAGTACGCACCGCACCATTTGGTCACTTATCTCACCGAACTCGCCTCAGCTTTCAATAGTTTTTATGGTAATAACAAAATAATAAGTGAAGAAGACCCAACTTCTTCTTACAAGGTGGCACTCACTGAGTCGGTCTATCACATTCTCAAAAATGGCCTCCATCTTTTGGGTATAAAGGTACCAGAAAGGATGTAATACTCGACACCAATACACGAATAGTCTCGAATGACACGAATAAAAGTTGTTGTGTTTCTGTAAGGGTGTAAAATAAGGTCATGTTAGATTTCTTCGGGCTCTTTATTATGCTCGCCGGGTTTGTGATTGGGCTTGGGGCAGTGACGGTGATCGATATCCATGGATTTTTGGGGCGCAAATCTGCGTATTGGACCGAAGCAACGACACGCACCCATAAGGTTACGAAGCCGCTCATTTGGATCGGCACCACCCTCGCTTTGATCGGTGGAGTTATTTTTTATCGTAATGAAGTTCTGGCGGGCGCGCCGCTCTGGCACCTAGTTATCGCCGTGGTTTTAATTCTCAACGGTTGTTTTTTGAGTTTTGTGGTCAGCCCATTTCTGCTGAAACAGGAGCGGGAGGGTAGGGCGACTGAGCTATTGCTGACCTCTTTGCAACGCAAGATCACCCTGAGCTTCATTGTCTCCTTCTTGGGTTGGTGGTCAGCACTTTTAATCTTGGCTTGGTATTTGATCGCAAAATAAAATGAAAAAGCAGATTACATATAGCGATAATTTCCAGAAAAATTACAAATACTTTTTGACTGAACCGATCGGCAAAAATTTTGACAAAAGGTTCAAGCCGGACCTCTCGCCCAAACAGATGCTCAAGATTGGGGTCTTTGGTGGAGCTTACTTCATCGGGGTCAAAGGGTTGATCCCCAAAGATTTGCCAAAGGATTGGTTTAAAGGAGCTAAGCTTTCTAAAGATGGGAAGAAGCACGACGAACTCAATTTTTTCAAAGTAGGAGCTAGCCAACCGCTCTCTGTTTGGCAGAAGAAGGGTTGGATAAACAAACAAGACCCGCATGGCTGGTTCGAGTGGTACTGCCGCTACTACTTGGGTCGTCGAAGCGAGGATGATGAGAGGCAGATAAAGAGGTGGCTGGCGACCAGGCGACATTTGGCTCAAGTGGCCAAAAATTGCCGCGCAGGCGACCTCTCCTGTCGCCCCACCCAACGCCAAGCCCTCCTCCACTGGGCGTATGATGGAAGAATGGTTTAGTGAAGTTACAAAAACTGGCTCCGCACTGTTGTGCGGAGCCCTCGGCTTAGATCGTTATGATTGGTCGAGACCTGTTGAGGTCGGAGAGCACTTCAATCCAAGGATCAAAATCGAGAGACATTGCAGTTAAATCCTCCTTTTCCGGTTCCACTGAAAGTTCAGCGGCTACACCATACAAGGTACTACCGATTTGTTGCAATTCCCTGACTTCATATTCAGGGATTCCCCCCCATCTGATCCTTGTTGGTCGGCTACTTAGAAGTAGAAGCAACTGATCTGCCTCGTGCTTGGCCTCAAATGCACTTCTTGGGCCATTCAGTTTGTCAACGAAAAATTGTCTGGCCTCTAAAAGCGAGCGCAATTCCCAGAAATCATGCCTGGTTATTGGCAACATTGAATCGGCAAGTACCCCTGCTACGTAGGGGATGTCTCGCCGTAGACCGAAGATGTCTCGAGTTACAGCATGCTGTTTCGACTCAAGAATCCCCTCCAGAATTTTGGCTACGAACACCACTGTTGCCGGTCGTGCCACGGAAATTACTAGTTTGGTCATAAATAGCACCTATCTTTAGGGTATTCTATTTGTTTAAGTATAGTCAAGGAAAAGGTGTTAAAAGATGATCGAAAAATTTAATCCTTAATTACCTTGCTATGATTTGTTTGTTAAGATTAAGACTAGGGTTTTTAATAATTTTTAAATAAATCAAACATGGAGATAAATTATTTGGCGGTGGTGGTGTGTGGGGTGCTGGCTATGGTGCTCGGCTACGTGTGGTACGGACCGCTTTTTGGTAAAAAGTGGCTGGAGGTGATCGGTGCAACCGAGCTTGATTTGGAAAGGAGGAGAGAAATGCAGAAGGGGGTGGGGAAACTTTATTTGACCCAATTCGTCCTCGCTCTTTTTCAGGCGTGGGTGCTCGCGTATTACATCAAAGGTTGGCAAGGGGCGAGTGGTATTGAAAATGCTCTTTGGATATGGGCTGCATTTATAATGCCGACCATTGCTGCTGGAAGTATGTGGAACAATGATTCGGCCAAAGTTTCTTGGGCCCGCTTTTTGATTCAAGCTGGTTACAACCTCGTACTTTTCATTATTTTCGGTTTTATTCTCGGGGCGTGGTAGGAAATGTCTTATGATTTAGTCCTATTGACTAAAGCTCTACATGATTGTATATTCTCAGGCGGAAGGAGAAAGTTTTGCCTAAAATCAGCAAAAAAGCTTGGGAAGCCAGGATCGAGCGGATTCCTTATCCCCGGAATCTGAGGCCCGGGGAAACCGTTTGGACTCGGAAGGGGATCGGTGGATGGATGATTGGCTCGGAATTTGGTCTAAGTGCTTGGTCTGCTGGGCCTTTTTCGGTGGTAAAGGTTCTCAAACGAGAGAGGAATACGCCCCTTGTGACCGTTCGAGAAAAAATACTGGGAATTGAGTCCCGGCTCTGTGCCTCGCTTCTTCGACGAGGGCGCCCAAGGAAATGATGTCAACTGCCGTGGTTTCGCTTGCGAAACCACGGCAAGTTTTTGTTATATAATGAATCTATGAAAAAAATCCAAATTATTCTTCTGGTTCTTATTGTCATCGGTCTCGGACTCATTTTCACTCAAAAGTTTTGGGTTGATCGGCTAGTGAATTTTATACTTGAGTCAAAAGGGGAACTGGTGGAGGTCAATGATCCCTTGAACCTAACTTACAAAATCGCTGGGCAGGATTACCAATTGGTAAATGGCAAGATAGAAAAAGAAATAGCGCCCGGTTCTGCTTCAAAAGAAGTGGTAATGGTTTTTAGTGAGCCGGTCTACGCTGATTTGGATAAAGATGGAGACCAAGATGCAGTGATGTTTCTGACCCAACAATCTTCGGGGAGCGGTACCTTCTTTTACGTAGTGGCGGCGGTTAGGGATGGTCGGGGTTACAAAGGGACTGGTGCCATGTTTCTGGGCGATCGGATAGCACCTCAAAATATAAGTATTACAGACGGCCGAGCAGTGGCCAACTTTGCAGAGCGCCAGCCGGGAGAAAGCTTCGCTACCCCTCCTTCGGTGGGCAAAAGTGTTTGGATTCATCTCGACACCAAAAATATGGAGCTCGGCGAATGGGTCAAAGATTTCGAAGGGGAGTCGAGATAAATAATACACATGCAAATCAATCAATTAACTGAGGAAGAGAAAAAGGTGATCGAGGAGAAAGGGACGGAGGCGCCGTTTTCGGGCAAGTATGATGAGTTCAATGAAGAAGGAGTTTATTTATGTCGAAGATGTAGTGCGCCACTCTATCGATCGGAGGACAAGTTTGACGCGCATTGTGGCTGGCCAAGTTTTGATGCCGAGGTGCCGGGGGCAGTGAAAAGGGTGTTGGATAAAGATGGAGTGAGGACGGAAATCACTTGTGAAAGATGTGGCGCCCATCTGGGCCATGTCTTTGAGGGTGAACAATTGACTCAGAAAAACGTGAGACATTGTGTCAATTCTATTTCAATGGAGTTTGTCGCCAAAGATAGCAGGAATTTTGTAGAAAAAGTGTATTTTGGTGGCGGCTGTTTCTGGTGTACGGAAGCCACTTTTCAGAATTTAAGAGGAGTTTTGCGAGTGTTGCCGGGCTACGCTGGGGGCGAGAAAGAAAACCCAACTTATGAAGAAGTGTCGACTAGCCAAACCGGCCACGCCGAAGTGATTGAGATTGAATATGATTCGAGTCAAATTTCTTTTGAAATTTTACTCCATGTTTTCTTTGCGGTGCATGACCCGACCACTCTCAATCGCCAAGGGGCGGATGTGGGCACTCAGTACCGTTCCGTTATCTTCTATACGAATGAGACCCAAAAGGAGGTAGCTGAAAATTTTATAAAAAAGCTTGAAGCGGAGCACTATTTCGACAAACCGATCGTGACCGAAATCAAGCTCTTGCCCAAGTTTTACCAAGCGGAAGACTACCATAAAGACTATTTCAAAAATCACCCTGAAGCGGCCTACTGCCAGCTGGTGATCGCCCCCAAAATCGACAAATTGGTCGCCAAATTTAAGGATTTGCTCGTCTAGTCAAGCTTGAAGCGCCCTCATTGGGATAGGGGTTTGACAATGGAAGGTTATCTGATAGTATGTAGTCCAAGCTCGATTCTTGGGCTTTTAATTTGCTCCATTAAACCTTATGGTCCTTAGTGGGGGAGAAATTTTCAATAATTCATGTCTAGGTCACTCAAAAAAGGCCCTTACGTTGACGAAAGGGTCCTCAAAAAAGTAGAAGGCAAAAAACCTCATGAGACTGGGGTTATTAAGACGTGGTCGAGAGCTTGTGTGATCGCTCCAGAAATGGTCGGTTTCACTTTTGGTGTCCACAACGGCAAAGACCACATAGAAGTCCTGGTTTCTGAGGATATGGTCGGTCATCGTCTCGGCGAATTTTCATTGACTCGCAAATTTATCAAGCACGGTGGTAAGATGCAGAAAGATCTTGAGGCTAAGAAGAAGGAGGCCGAAATCGCAGCCGCTAAGAGTGCCAAATCAGCGGCAGAGGGTGCCAAAAAATAACCCGACACCAATACACGAATTAGTACGAATGGCACGAATATAAAATATGAACACAGTAACCGCACAACTCAATGATTATCGTCAGTCGCCGCGCAAGGTGCGCTTGGTGGCTACGGCTATCAAGGGCAAATCAGTCGCTGAGGCCAAAAATAGGCTTGAGTTTATTACCAAGAGAGCGGTGACTCCTTTGCACAAACTTTTAAATTCAGCTATCGCTAATGCCAAAAATATTGGTTTGGATACCGATAACCTTTTGGTCAAATCTTTGACTGTCGATGCGGGCAAGATTTTGTATCGAAGGATGCCGGTCGCTCATGGAGCCGCTCACCCAATCCGCAAGCGCACTTCTCACGTCAAGATTGTCCTGCTGGAACAAGAAGCGAAAAATGAAAAGCGAAAAACTAAAAACAAAAGCAAACAATAATTTTTAAATTACCATGACTCACACCGTTCATCCATATGCACATAGACTAGGGATCATCCGCGATTGGAAATCGCGCTGGTTTGGTGTGAAGTATAAATACAAAGAAAATTTGAAGGGAGACGTTTTGATTCACGAATATTTGAAGAAAAGACTGAAGGGTTCTTTCGTTAACTCGATTGAAATGGAGCGCAACGCCAAAACTTTCAGGATTTTGATTGAGAGCTCACGACCAGGCATGATCATTGGCCGCAGTGGTGAAGGTATGACCAAGCTTCGTGATGATATTGTCCGGTTTATGAAGAAAAATAGTTTGAGTGTCAAAGAAGATCTCAAGATCGACATCAAAGAGGTCAAGTCACCAGAATCTAGTGCCATGATCATTGCTCAGATGATCGCTGAAGGTTTGGAGAAAAGGCTAGCCTTCAGAAGGGTGGTCAAACAAATGATCGAGAAGGCTTACGCTAACCGCGATGTGAAAGGAGTGAAAATCACCCTCTCTGGTATCATGGGTGGTTCAAACATGGCGCGAGTAGAGACCAAGAAATTGGGCCGAATCCCACTCCAGACCTTGAGAGCTGACATCGATTATGCTTTTTATGAGGCTATTTTGCCACTTGGTAAGATTGGTATAAAGGTTTGGATCTACAAGGGTGATATTTTTAACAAGGCCAAATAATATTTAACTTACTACCATGCTATTTCCTAAAAAAGTAAAATATCGAAAATGGCAAACCCTGCGTCGCAACCCGGCACGGGTGAGTCCGGCGACTCGGGGTGTTTCGGTAGCCTTCGGTTCTTTTGGCTTGAAAGCTATTACTCCGGGCAGAGTCACTTCCAACCAGATCGAATCAGCCAGAAAAGCTATTACCAAAGCTCTTGGCAAGACGGGTCGAATGTGGATCCGTATTTTCCCAGACATGCCTTTCACCAAAAAACCGGCGGAGGTAAAAATGGGTAAAGGCAAGGGTGATATCGAGGGTTATTGCGCCCGAGTATTGCCGGGTCAGGTCATGTTTGAAGTCGACGGCGTAACACCGGCGGTAGCAGCAGAGTCGTTGCGCAAAGGAGGCACCAAGATGCCAGTGAAGGCTAAGGTGGTCGCTCGCATTTAATACAACCAACGATGAACAAAGAATTATTAAAAAAGAATCCAGCTGACTTGGAAAAAGAGATTGCCGAAAAGCGAGTCGCTCTTCGTGATCTGCGCTTTGGGTCAGCCGGCAGTGCCAACAAAAACGTCAAACAAGCTGCCAATCTTAAGCGAGAGATCGCTAGGCTCAAGACCGTTTTAAACCAGAAATTAAACAATGAATAAAAAAACAGCAAAACCGAATAACGAAATCAAAGGAAAGACTCTCAAAGGAGTAGTTCTCTCCGACAAGATGAAAGATACAATTGTGGTTTTGGTAAACCGTTTTGTGAAGCACACCAAATACAAGAAGTATCACAAGGTGAGCAAGAAATACAAGGCTCACGATCTAGGCAATACCAAAAAAATCGGTGAGCAAGTCATTATCAGAGAATGCCGACCAATTTCAAAAGATAAGCATTTCATATTAATTCAAAATTAAAAAATTGAAAATTGAAAAATTATGAAAAAATCTTTCAATCTTTAAATCATTAAATCTTTCAATCAACCACCATGATTCAGCCACGAAGCATAGTCAAAATAGCAGACAACTCAGGCGCCAAGATCGGCCGTATTTTTAAGGTGCTTGGTAGTTCAAAAAAGCGTTACGCTCGGATCGGTGAATTGGTAGTTCTCTCTGTTCAGAAGGCCGAACCAAGAAAAGACGTCAAGAAGAAGGCGGTACTTCTTGGTTTGGTAGTTCGCCAGAAGGCGCCACTTCGTCGCAAAGATGGTTCTTATATCCGTTTCGATGAAAACGCCGTGGTGGTGGTCGAGCAGAAGAAAGGGGAGATAGTCCCAAAGGCTGGACGTATTTTTGGTCCGATCCCAAGAGAGATAGCTGAATTGGGGCACCAGGCGATAGTGTCTTTGGCTCCAGAAGTCATTTAGTGCGACACAAATACACGATTAAAATACCAAAATGAAAATCAAAAAAGGAGACAAAGTAACAGTTTTAACCGGCAAGGACAAAGGCAAATCAGGCCAGGTGGTGAAGGCTTTCCCAAAACTTGAGAAAGTTTTGATCGACGGCGTGAATATGAAGAAGGTTCACCGACGAGCGAGGAAGCAGAACGAGAAAGGAAAAGTGGTCGAGCAAGCCGCCCCGATCCATGTTTCAAATGTTAAAAAAGTAACGTGACACTAATCCACTAATGTGCACGAATGACACAAATTAAGACCAGAAAAATATTCGTATCATTCGCATGAATTCGTAAAATTGGTGTCGCATAAAAATATGAAATCGATCAAAGAAAAAACAAAAGAATCTTTCAAGCAGCTCAAAGACAAATTGAGTTTGAAAAACGTGATGCAGGCTCCAAAGATTTTGAAGGTAGTAGTCAGCTCCGGAGTTGGTTCTTTTAATGATAAAAAGAAAATCGATATTGTCGTTGATCGTCTGGCCAAGATCACTGGTCAGCGTCCTATCAAACGAGCCGCCAAGAAATCGATCGCTACTTTTAAATCAAGAGAAGGGGATGTGGTGGGTGTCCAGATAACATTGCGCGGCGAAAAGATGTGGTCTTTCCTCGAGCGACTTTTCAATATTGCTCTGCCACGTACCAAAGACTTTCGAGGCATTTCGCTTTCGGCTGTTGATGAGATGGGCAACTACACTCTCGGCATCAAGGAACACACAGTTTTTCCAGAAACTGCTGATGAAGATCTGAAAGATGTTTTTGGTTTCGCGGTGACCATCGTCACCAACCAGAGGACTCCGCAAGCCACTCTCGAGTTCCTCAAACATCTCGATTTGCCGTTCAAAAAATCCTAATTTTTCAGACCTCATCAATCCCTTTCTTTTTTAATGAGAGGGAAGACAAAATCTATCTTCATTTTTAGCCCTAAATGTGGTAGGGTTTTTGGTATAGTTTATGCCAAATAATAATCTTACTAACGCCAAGAGGGCCAAAAATGACGAGTTTTATACTCAATATGGCGATATCCAGAAAGAGATCGGAGCATACTTAGATTATGATAAAAATGTATTTCGAGGCAAGATCATTTATTGTAATTGCGACGACCCGTTTGAGAGTAATTTTTTTCGCTATTTTGTACTCAATTTCAACAAGCTTGGATTAAAACAGCTCATCACGACAAGCTATAAACCTTCGCCTGTTGCTAATACACAACTTGGGCTATTTGGTGATGATAAAACACTTGAAAAAGCAAAAGGCCGTCCAAAGGTAACCGCTAACAAATTTATTATCAACGAGGTTCGGGATACAGATGAAAATGGGGAATTCAACCTACAAGACATCGCTAAACAGTTGAAGACAAACAAAAACAACGAATGGGCACCACTTGAGGGCGACGGGGATTTTCGGAGTGAGGAATGTATAGCTTTACTAAAGCAATCCGATATCGTAGTAACCAATCCGCCATTTTCTTTGTTTCGTGAATATGTTAAACAGCTTTTTGATTACAATAAAAAATTTGTAATTATCGGCAATATGAATGCTATTACCTACAAAGAAATTTTTCCACTAATAAAAGAAAATAAAATGTGGCTTGGGAACGGTTTTCATGCCGGCAACGCCTATTTTTTCACTCCAAATACGCGCGAATTTGCCTCGGGGGTTTATGATGAAAAAACAGGCTTAGTGAAATTTAGGAACGTTTGTTGGTTTACCAATCTTGACCATGGTCGTCGTCATCAGCCGCTCAAACAAATGACGATGGAGGAAAATTTGAAATACAGCAAACACAAAGAAATCAAAGGTAAGAAAGCATACGAAAAATATGATAATTACGACGCAATTGAAGTCCCTTTTACCGACTCAATTCCTGGTGATTATAAAGGTGTTATGGGTGTCCCCATCAGTTTCTTAGATAAATATAATCCTGATCAATTCGAAATTTTAGGAGCTACCCAAAGAGGTTGTCACGATGGTGTTCCAGATACAAAAAAATATGATGATTACTGGGAAGTAAGACAGGATGGTAGTAAGACGGGATCATCTGGTGGAAAGACAAATGAAAATGCTAATTTAGTTCGAAATGATGGAAAAAAGAATTATTTTATAAATAAAAACGGAAGAATAATCCAGTCTGCTTACCAAAGAATTTTTATAAGGCACAAGAAAGAATAAAAATTAGAGAAATTAATTTTCGGAAATGAGTATGAATAATTTGATTACTAAAATTGAGATTGATAGTTTCCGCTCAATTCGACATGAGCAAATTAATACTGGGAATATAAATATTTTTTCAGGATTGAATGATGTTGGCAAATCAAACGTTTTGAAGGCATTAAATTTATTTTTTAAGGGGCAAACTGATTTTGAGACTGATTATAATTTTGAAAATGATTACTCTAAAATATCTCTAGCGGCGGCTCAAAGGTCAAACAAGAAGAAACAACAAGTAAAAATTAAGGTTTATTTTACTGCCCCTATCTCATTTAAATCTTTAAATAGTGAGGAAGTCTGGGTTGAGCGAGTTTTTGATAGATATGGAAGAGTTACTGAAAATTATTCTCATGATGATGCCAAGAAGAAAGCGTCAATTACAAGATTGATAAATAATTTTCAATATTACTATATCCCAGCACTTAAGGGGCTAGAGGTGTTGAGATTTATACTGGGAGAAGTAGGTAGAAGTCAGTTAATTAGTGATCAGGATATTGTAAATCTGAATGATCAAGTAAATAATAATGTAAAAGATTTGGTTGAAATATTATCTGAGTCAGCTATTAAAAATGAAACAAGATTTGAATTGCCGGTTTTAGTTAGGGATTTTTGGGAAAAGCTTAATATTAATACAGCTTATGATCAGTTTTCTGAGCTAGATACTCAAATAAATCCGTCAAAGAAGGGGAGGAGAGATGTATTAAAAAAAGAGTTTTTTCAAATACCGCTTTTATTAAGAGGAGATGGAATAAAAAGCAAATTTATACCACCATTATTACAATGGATTCAAAAACACGACCCCAAAAAGTTTTATGTTTGGGGGATTGATGAGCCGGAGAATTCTCTAGAATTTAAAAAAGCACAAGAGGTTGCAGATCTGTATTTTTCTACATATGCAAAAAATTCTCAATTGTTTCTAACATCTCATTCTCTTGCTTTTATTTTTAATAAAAATACCAACATTTCAATCTTGCGTTGTTATAAAAGTATACTTGGAGAAACAAAATTTGAGAACTTCCAGAGTTTATTTAAAAATGAATGCAAAATTGGACTTGCGGATGAAATTGGGGCTCTTGAAATTCAGAAAGAATTAATTGAAGAATGGAGAATAAAGGAACAGCAAATAGAAAAATTATACAAAGAAATAACGCTATTAAAAAAACCCGTTATTTTTGTGGAAGGTGGGTTTGATGAGTTTTATCTTAAGAAAACACTAGAAGTTTTTGATGTGACAGACTATCCAGCAGAAATTAAGTCGATTGGTCAAAATATAAATGGTCAATCTGAGTTTAATGGCAAAGGTCAGCTAAAAAAAGCGGAACAATTTCTTAAGATAAACAATCCAAGGTATAAAGTAATTCTTTTTTATGACATCGATTGCGGTGAAAAGGTAAAAACTATTGAAAATCTCATTATATATTGCCCAAATAAAATTAATGATGCTAAATACCATACAGGCATTGAGCACTTGCTAACTGTTCCTGATACGTTTGATATTTCTAAATATCAAATAACAAAGAAGGAAGGAGATAAGACCATATCATCTCCTAATAAAAAAGGTATTAAAGATTATGTTTTGGCACTAAATAAAAAAGAACAAAAACAATGGTTGAGTGAAATACACGACATTCTAAATGTGATAAGGAATATTATTAAAAATGAATAATCATTAATTATACTTTTAGTTCTAAATAACGTAACGTCTAAATATAAAAAATATGAAAAAGCGACAGACAAAAAACGATATACACCCAACTGTTTTTGAAGGGAAGAGAATACGACGGGTTTGGGATGAAAAAAAAGAGCTTTGGCATTTCTCAGTAGTTGATATTATCCAAGCCCTAACAGGAAGCTCAATCCCACGCCGTTATTGGTCAGATTTAAAAAGTAAACTAAAAAATGAAGGAAGCGAAGTGTACGAAAAAATCGTACAGTTGAAAATTGTTGCAGAAGACGGCAAAAATAGAGAAACAGATATGGCTGATACTGAGACCGCGTTACGTATTATCCAGTCTGTTCCTTCGCCAAAAGCCGAGCCGTTCAAACTTTGGCTGGCAAGAGTAGGTTATGAGAGGTTGGAAGAAACTGCTGATCCGGAATTGGCCATAGATCGAGCTTTGAAAACTTATTTACAAAAAGGTTACAGCAAAGAATGGATAAATCAACGCTTAAAAAGTATTGAGATCAGGAAAGCTTTGACTGATGAATGGGAAACTCGGGGAGTAAAAGAAGGTTTGGAGTTCGCCATTCTTACAGATGAAATTACCAAAGCGTGGACAGGTTTGACAACTCGGGAATATAAAAAACTGAAAGATTTAAAAAAAGAAAATTTACGCGATAATATGACCAATCTAGAATTGGTGCTGAATATGTTGGCAGAAACTGCTACAACTGAAATTTCGCAGAAGCGGGAGCCGAAAGATTTGAATGAAAGCAAACAAGTGGCACGAGAAGGTGGAGGTGTGGCAGGTAACGCCAGGCGTGATATTGAAAGTAAAACTGGCAAAAAGGTTATTACAGGTAAAAATGCCAAACAACTAAAATTAAAAAATAAATAATATGAAAACAATCCTAAAAACCAACATAACCGTCAAAGATATTTGCGAAGGGTTTGAATACAACGAACTAGAAGGAAAGGGGTTGTTTGGTCTATCTGGTAAACTCACTATTCAACCTGAGTATCAGCGCAATTATATTTATGCATCTGATGGTGGCAAAAGAGAAATGGCTGTTATTGAATCAGTTCTCAAAGGGTATCCGATAGGATTGATCTATTTTAATAAAGTTGGTTCTGATGAATTTGAAGTACTTGATGGACAGCAGCGTGTTACAAGCTTGGGCAGATTTATTACCGACAAATTTGCCATATTGGATGAAAATGGGAATCCACAATATTTTAGTGCTATGGCCAGAGATAAAAAGACCAAAATCTTAGAAACAAAACTACTTATTTACGAGTGTGAAGGAACAGAAAGCCAAATAAAAGAGTGGTTTAGGACAATAAATATTGCAGGTGTTCCGCTCAATAATCAGGAGTTACTCAACGCTGTGTATTCTGGCCCATTTGTAACTAAGGCCAAAGAAGAATTTAGTAACAGCCAAAACGCCAATATCCAAAAATGGAGTGCGTATGTTTCTGGTAGTGCGAACCGACAGGAATTTTTGGAGTGTGCCCTTGATTGGGTAAGCAAAGGAAACATTGGTGATTACATGAGCAAGCATCGTAAGGATAAAAACATTGACGAGTTGAAGAAATATTTTAACACTGTCATTGATTGGGTATCCAGTGTGTTTATCGACGTTGAAAATGAAATGCGTGGACTCGAATGGGGGCGACTTTATGAGGAATATCACAAAAAATCGTTTAATCCATCTAAAATATCGACCGAAGTACATAAGCTTTATGGTGATCCATACATAAAAAATCGTAGGGGCATTTTTGAATATATTCTCGGTGGCTCTAAAGATACAAAGTTGCTAGATGTTCGAGTGTTTGACGAAGCAACCAAAAGATCTATTTATGCTAAGCAAACCAAAGAGGCAGAAACCAAAAAGAAATCAAATTGCCCACACTGTGCCATTGGGCATGATGCGAATAAGGAAAAGATTTGGCAGTTTAACGAAATGGAAGCAGATCATGTGTCATCATGGAGCAAGGGTGGTGTTACTTCAGCGAAGAATTGTGAAATGTT
The DNA here is from genome assembly GCA_964630525.1 of uncultured Candidatus Saccharibacteria bacterium. GTDB lineage: Bacteria > Patescibacteriota > Minisyncoccia > Phycocordibacterales > WO2-35-19 > CAZVUY01. Next base: position 46,166 of record CAZVUY010000001.1, on the reverse strand, counting down.
GTGTAGGACTCATAATCGAGCAAAAGGTAACAGGTAAGTTTAGTGTTAGTGGGCGATGAAGAGCCCGATCACCCTTTTGGCGCCGGCGGACTTGAGTGCCCGGGTAGCCTCGGAGAAGGAGGCGCCAGTGGTGTAGACATCGTCAAGGACGATGATTGTTTTGTTGTGAGCCAATCTAGGGTCTGCTGCCATACTGAAGCCGACATTTCGCAGACGTTCAGACCGGCTGAGAGTGGTCTGTCGGCTCGTTTCTCGTATTTTGTGGAGCAGGTTGTAGGCGACCTCGATTTCTTTGGCCGAAAAATTTTCGATTGCTCGGCAAATTTCTTCGGTTTGGTTGAAGCCGCGCTCTCTTTTTTCTTTCTTGCTCATCGGCATGGGCACCAAAACAGGTTCACTGCCGCCAAAAAATGTTAGATCAGAGATCATTTCCATAATCTCCTCATAGCAGTAAGAAGCAATTCGGTGTCGTAGACCTTGATTGTTTTTATATTTTATATTTTTAACAATCAGTCTGACCGCTCGATTGTTATAATCAAAAAGCACCCAGACATCCCGCATTTTAACAGGCGAATGGGGTAAGAGTTGGCGCATCGATCGCTCAGGGAGCTGTAGCAGGGCGGCTACTTTGGTTCCTTCTGGAACCAAAAAATCTTGGATTGTGCCCAACAGTTTTTTTACCCAGGTTTTGACCAAGCCGGACATTTGCATATGATATAATTTATCTTTCCTAAGTCTTTTATTCAATGAGTTTTTTAACCGACATTTTTAAAAGTAAACAGACGAGTGCGCTCGGGATCGATATTGGATCCTCTTCGATCAAAGTAGTTCAACTCAAGAAAAAAGGGGACAAGGCCATTCTCGAAACATACGGCGAACTATCCCTTGGTCCCTATGGTGGAGTCTCGATCGGCCAATCGACCAATCTCGACAGTGAAAGGCTGGCTCAAGCTGTCACTGATTTGTTGAACGAAAAAGAGGTGGCGATCACTACCAAAACTTGCGGCCTAGCCATTCCTTTCAAGGCCAGTTTGCTTTCGGTTATTCAGATGCCAGCCGTTTCAGAAAAAGAGCTCGGAGCAATGATCAGTATTGAAGCTAGGAAATATATCCCAGTACCAATATCGGAAGTGACGATTGACTGGTCGGTAATACCGCGCAGGGAGAACGAAGAAAGTATAATCCCAACCAAGAATGGCAATAAACTAAAAACACTAGATATTCTTTTGGTGGCTATACACAACAACATTATCAATCAATACAAAGATATTGTGACCAAAACTGGTTTGGACGCAAAATTTTTTGAGATAGAAGTTTTCAGTACCATCAGAGCCATCTTGGAGGGGGTGAGTGGGCCAATAATGATTTTCGACATGGGAGCTTCGACCACCAAGCTTTATATCATTGAGCGGGGCGTCGTCCAGAGCTCGCATACCGTATTAAGGGGAGCCCAAGACATCACTGCCAACATTGCTCGAGTGCTCAATATTTCAGCTGAAGATGCGGAGGTTATCAAAAGATCGGTTGGGATGGGTCAAACACCGGATGGAGTAGATCTCTCGAGCACTGTTTCCGTGATCGCCGATGACATCTTTTTTGAGGCCAACAGATTCCTTTTTGATTTTCAGAAGAAACGCAATATCAATGTTAAAGCTGTTTATCTGACTGGTGGCGGTTCGGCACTCCGAGGGTTCCGTGATTTGGCAGCTGCTAATTTCAGGGTAGAAACCATCTCTGCTGATCCGTTTGGCAAAGTTGAGACCCCAGCCTTCCTAGAAAATATTTTAAAAGTTACTGGTCCGGAGTTTACTGTAGCTGTCGGCTCGGCCTTGCGCTGCTTAGCGGAACTTGAGTAATCAACAACTCAATTTACTTTTGTAATTGTTTGTAGAGTATAATTGTTATCAAGATGGCTCCAAATTTTCAATCATCGTTCATACCAAAAGGACCAGAGACAAGCCAAGCTTTCCAGAAAAGGAAAACCAGTGTTTTGGGTATTTTGGTAGTGACTCTGTTTGTCGGAGTCCTACTGCTTTCAGGTGGCCTGATTTTTTATAAAAACATGATCAATACTGATATTGAAAACATCAAGTCGGAGCTCGCGGTGGCCGGCTCTAGTATAGACAAAGAGACCATAGACCAAATGGTCAAGTACAGCCAGAAACTCGACGTTGTTAAATCGATAGTTTTGAAACACCGAGTGGCCTCCGGTTTTATGAAGTCGCTTGCCTCCTCGACTGTTAGCACGGTCTCTTTCAGTGAATTTTATTACAATGGCACCAACGCCGGCGATTTATCAGTTAGAATGCGCGGCAAAACCAATAGCTACGGAGGAGTGGCTCTGCAGGAAGACGTTTTTCTAAAGAATAAATATTGGAAATCCGTCAACTTTTCCAACCTGACTCTCGGGGAAGATGGTGCAGTCAGTTTTGAGTTAGAAGTTTTGGTTGATCCGGAGATCGCGATTTATGGGGCAGACTTGGTCGCTGTTCCGACAGAAGAAACTACGGAGCTTGGTGCGGGCAATGAGCTTGATGGTATCGATGATATTAATTTGGATTTAGATAATATAGGTATATAAAATGAGCGGCACTTCTTTACTTACATTGCTGGTTTTGACCCTCTCGATCGGATATGTTTTCACTTATCCGTCTTTCAATGATGTTTCTTTATTGCAGGCAGAGCAAGACAAATACCAACATTATCTTGATGCTGTTGCCGATATTGAAAACAGGAAAAACCAGTTGCTTGAAGAGTTCAACCGGATTTCTGAGGAAGACAAGAAGAACATTGATACTATTTTGCCCAACAATCTTGATTTCGTTAAACTGACTGCTCAGATAGATGCGGTTGGGTCAAAGAATGGTGTCCAGATAGACAGGGTTAGTTATCGAGAAGTCGATCCGTCGATTGGTGGGTCAATCGCTGAAGCCGAGCCAGCTAAGCCTTTCCGTTCCGCTATTATCACCTTCTCTTTCGATACGACCCACGAAAGATTCGGTACTTTTATGGATGGCTTAGAAAAAAGTTTGCGGATTTTGGATGTACGCTCAGTCAGGATCAATGCAATGCAGGGTAACCAAAATACTTACATGGTCGAATTTGAGACATATTGGCTAAAACCAGCCTAAAAATCATGAATAATCAAAAGAAAAAAAGAACTTCTATTTTGCTGCTTGTCTTAGTGGCACTCTTGTTCGTAGCTTACAAAGTAATGTTTGCTCCAGCCGGAATTGACCCCTATGCCTCTGATCAGAGCTCTCTTGAAGGGGAGAGGGTGCTCGGGATCTTGCAACAAATAGAAAAAATATCTTTTGATGTTAGTGTGATCAGTGATCCAAAATTTAAATCTCTAAAGAGTCTCGAGATCCAGCTACCTTCTCTGCCGGTCGGCAAGAAAAATCCTTTTGCGGCTGCTTCCGCAAATTAATTACCGTTTTTTCCGTATTCATATCAAATTAAAGCAAATTTAAGAAATGAGTATTTTAGATATTTTAGCCAAGCAGGGGGTGATCGAGACCAAGGACCTTTCCGTTATCCAAGAAAAAAGTGAAAAGACCGGTCAAGGCTTGGAAGAAATATTGATTGCCATGGGGGTAAGTGAAGAAGATATTCTGAAAGCCAAAGCCGAATATCATACCGTACCGACAAAAAAGGTGAATATTTCTGGTATTACCAGCCAACTACTCGAATATATCTCGGAAGAAGCCGCTGTCTACTACCGGTTTGTACCGATCGCCCTTACTAGCGGTGTGTTGGAGGTGGGGATGGTCGATCCGGACAACATTTCGGCGAGAGACGCTCTCAATTTCATATCTTCCAAGATAAACTTACCTTTTAAAATATTTTTGATTTCCGAGACAGACTTTGACAAGGTGGTCGCTCTCTATAAAGGTTTGTCGAGTGAAGTGACCAAAGCTCTCACTGAGCTTGAGACGGAGTTTGTGACTCAGCCTGGATCTAGGGAAGACGAAGAAGAGGAAAGTAAGGGCAAGAAATTGGAAGAACCGACAGAAGAGGAAAACAATCTGAGCTCGACTGATGATACCAAGGACACCAAGGTTATCCAAAATGCGCCGGTTACCAAGATCGTAGCAACGATGTTGCGCTACGCCATCGACGGTCGGGCTTCGGATATTCATGTCGAGCCAGGGGCAGCTAATGTGCGGGTGAGGTTTAGGGTGGACGGAGTGATGAATACTTCACTGGTTTTGCCGATGAGAGTGCATTCGGCGGTGGTAGCAAGGATCAAGATCATGTCTAATATGCGTCTTGACGAAAAGCGTAAACCCCAAGATGGTCGTTTTTCCGCCAAACTAAACGAAAGAAAGGTAGACTTTCGAGTTTCAACTTTCCCTACTTATTTTGGCGAAAAAGTGGTGATCCGTATTCTCGACCAAGAAAAGGGGATCAAAAAATTAAGCGAACTTGGTCTAAGTAAAGGAAATCTTCAAAAAATAATGGATGCGATCGACAAACCTTACGGTATCATCTTAATTTGTGGTCCGACTGGTTCCGGTAAATCGACCACACTCTATTCGATGCTCAACGAAGTTGATAAGGATCACAAGAACGTACTCTCTCTCGAAGATCCGATCGAATACAACATGGAAGGGATGAGCCAGTCTCAAGTACGACCGGAAATTGGTTATACCTTTGCTTCCGGGTTGAGAACTACGCTGCGTCAAGACCCAGATATCATCATGGTGGGTGAGATTCGCGACAAGGAGACTGCTCAGCTCGCTATTCAGGCGGCGCTCACTGGTCACTTGGTATTTTCCACCATTCACACCAACACGGCGATTGGCGCCATTCCTCGTCTGATCGATATGGGAGTCGATCCATACCTCATCGCTCCGACTTTAGTGGTAGCGATCGCTCAACGTTTGGCGCGTACTTTCTGTCCTGGTGCCGGGAAGCCTGTACCAGTACAAGGTAGTATCAAGATGATGATTGAAAAGCAGTTTTCTGATTTACCAGAAATTTATCGCAAAGATATTGTTATCGGCAAAGAAGTCTATGAGATCTCACCGGCGCCAGACTGCCCAAGCGGTGTCCGTGGCCGATCGGCGGTGATGGAAGTATTAAGCATAGACAAGGAGCTGGAACAGATAATCCTCAAAACCCCAACCGAGCAAGATATTTGGAAATATGCCAGAAGCAAGGGGATGCTCACTATGAAAGAAGATGCTATTCTCAAAGCTTTTGAACGGGTCATTCCGTTTGAGGAAGTGAATGGGTTATAGAAGACTGGGTGATGTTGCGTAATCAACACTCCCGGCCACTTGATTTTGAGTACTCTGGTATAATGTTTTTATGGCTGATGAGAAAAAATACAAAATAACGATAGTTGATGACGATGATTTTTTGGTAGATATGTATGCGACCAAGTTTGCGAGCGTCAATGTGGCAGCTGAAGGTTGCAAGTCCGGGATCTCCTTGATTGAAAAATTAAAGGGTGGCTATCGATCTGATCTGATTTTGCTTGATATTGTGATGCCTGGGATGGATGGTATTGAAGTTTTGCGAACCATTAGGAAGGAAAAGATTGGTGAAGGGATACCGGTAGTCATGCTTACCAATCAGAATGATGAGAAAAATATCGCTGACGCTAAGGCGCTTGGTATCAGTGGTTATATAGTCAAATCAGCAGCTACGCCGAGTGAAGTGGTAGCTGAGGTTTTGAAAATCTTGGAAGATCCAAATTACAAGCTAGCCCAGTTTTAAAAAATGAATGATTTGGACACATTGGTAGATCTAGTGGTGAGAGAAGGGGCTTCAGACCTTCATATTTCCGAAGAGCGACACCCGCTTATCAGGATTTCTGGTCAATTGGTGGTTTTGACCAAATATCCCAAATTCACTAAAGCTATGATGGAGGGTGTGCTCTCAGGAGTCCTCTCTGAGCTCAAAAAAGCTGGCTTCAAAAATACTCAAAGCGCCGACTTTGCTCATAGCCACAAAGGGGAGAGATTTCGAGGGCATGCTTTTTTGGACCAAGGCCGCATTTGCGCCACTTTTCGTCATATTGCCAAGAAGATTCCCACTTTGGCTGAGCTTGATCTACCCGATTCTTTGGCCAACTTTGCCCGACTAAAATCCGGCTTCTTTTTGGTGGTGGGTCCGACTGGTCACGGTAAGTCGACCACTTTGGCATCCTTGATTGAGATTATCAATACTGAAAGGTTGGAGAATATCATTACCATTGAAGATCCGGTTGAGTACCTTTTTGAACCGAAGAAATCGGTCATTCACCAGCGAGAGGTAGGGGTAGACACGCCAAGTTTTGGTAGCGCCCTGCATGACTCCTTCCGAGCCGATGTGAATGTGATCATGGTGGGTGAGATGCGCGATGCGGAAACGATGGCCACCGCCGTCTCAGCCGCCGAGACTGGTCACCTGGTTTTCTCGACTTTGCATACCAACAACGCTGCTCAGGCAGTCGATCGTATCATCGACTCATTTGAGGCTACCCAGCAGAACCAGATCCGCATTCAGCTCGCCGCTTCACTCTCGGGAATTTTCTCCCAGCGCTTAATCCCTAAGATTTCGGGGGGTAGAGTGCCGGCCTATGAGCTTTTGATCAACAACACCGCTGTGTCCAACCTGATTCGCGACAAGCGTACGCACGAGATTGACACCGTGATCGAGACCAGCTCACAAAATGGCATGATCGATTTCAACCGCTGTTTGGTTGACAAGGTGAGCAAGGGCGAGATTACGCTTGAAAATGCCTATCTTTATTCGACCAACCCACGCTCGTTGGAAAAAATGCTATGACCCGACACTAATCTACGAATTAAACGAATAACACTAATAAATTAAGATCAATAAGAAATGTTGTTTGTATATAAGGCAATAAACAGGAACGGGGAAAGAGAAGAGGGGGAAGTAGAAGCCTTCAATCGAGACGTAGCTATCCGAATACTCCAGACAAGGGGACTCGCTGTTTCTTCGGTCAAAGATAAGAATGAGGATGATGATATCCTAAAGAAAATCCCATTTCTCAATAGGGTCTCCAATAAAGATGTGGTGATCCTCTCGAGGCAAATGTCGACTCTCTTCGAGTCGCAAGTTTCGGCCCTCAAAATTTTCAAACTGATCGGTACTGAAGCTGAGAACCCGACTCTGCGTAGCCACATGCTCGAAATCGTCAATGATTTGCAGGGTGGCTCCTCCATCTCTGCCGCCCTCTCCAAACACCCAGAAATATTTTCTGATTTTTATGTCAACATGGTCAAATCGGGCGAGGAGTCTGGCCATATAGATCAGTCGTTCTCTTATCTGGCTGATTATATGGACCGCAACTACGAAGTTTCTTCTAAGGCTAAAAACGCCCTTATCTATCCGGCCTTTGTAATCTTCACTTTCATTGGAGTGATGGTGCTCATGTTTACGGTGATTGTCCCGAAAATCGGGGTGATCATCAAAGATTCTGGCCAGGAAATACCGTTTTATACCAAAGCGGTTTTCTGGGTGAGCGATCTTTTTGTCAACAATTGGATCTTTATGATCATGGCGCTCGCCGCTTTCATCTTCGGAGTAGCCTGGTACGGCAAGACCAAAGAAGGGAAAAGGTGGATTTCCAATACCAGGCTCTATGTACCTTATGTCGGTGACCTCTATCGCAAACTTTACCTCTCCCAATTTTCTGACAACATGAGCGCCATGGTGCTCTCGGGTATCCCCATGCTCAAAGCAATCGAAGTGACCGCCTCGATCATCGAGAACGAGATTTTCAAAGAGACACTCAATGACGCGATGGTCAAAGTAAAGGCTGGTCAGGCACTTTCGGCGGCTCTGGCCGATAAGGAAGAGATACCCGGTATCTTGGTGCAGATGATCAAGGTGGGCGAGGAGTCCGGAGAGCTCGGTAATATCATGAAGACTATGTCCAAGTTTTATCAGCGAGAGGTGATGAACGCTGTCGATACTTTGGTTGGTCTGATCGAACCAGTGATGATAGTGGGTCTTGGTATTGGTGTGGGCGTCCTCCTCGCTTCTGTTCTTATGCCGATTTACAATATTGCTTCGGGAGTTACATAAAATGAATAATATTTTCAATCTTAAATTCAAAATCTTCAAATCAACCAAAGGTTTTTCTTTAGTGGAGCTTTTGATTGTCATTACTATTATCGGTTTACTATCGACCATTGTTTTAAATAGCCTGTCTACATCTAGAGAAAAGGCTTATGATTCAAAGATTAAACAGCAACTAAATAGTTTTAGGACCGCAGCCGAAATATATTACAGCAATCAAGAACCAACTAGTTATGGTACTGCAGCTGGTTGCAATAGTGGTTTATTCAATGATGTTGGTGCCGAAAATGGCACCCCGGCAATCTATCTAAGCACTCTACCTAACAATGCTCAAGTTACCTGCCAATCTAATGGTCCGGCTTATGCTGTAAAGGCCTTGCTTTATTCTGGTGAAAATCATTGGTGTGTAGACAGCAGAGGCTCTTCTCGGATGATCGAAGGTACAATATCTGGACCATCAACCTTCTGTCCATGATATTTGTTATCCACACGTTTTTTACCAAAATGGTAGGGTTTGTTTATAATATAAATTAAGCTTGAAAAGTATAAAATAACAAGGTCGATCGTTATCAAGCTTCTCTCTCGAGAGAGCAATTAGTTAAATTATTTTAAAAGTTATGTCTAAATTTAGAAACAAAGGTTTTACACTCATCGAACTTCTGGTTGTGATCGCTATTATCGGTATCCTATCTTCAGTAGTATTGGCTTCATTGAACACTGCTCGAAGCAGAGGAAGTGATGCGGCTATCAAAGCTGACATGGCAGGTTTGCGTGCCGCTGCTGAGCTTTATTATGATACTAATGGTGGTTATGGTACTCAGGCTTACACTGCTGACTGTGGAGGTACTGTTTCAGGAGTATTTGGTGATACAAATGTCCAATTGCAGATTGACGACGCTATCACCAAGAGCGGTCAGACTGCAGCTACTGCCGCAAAATGCGTAGCTAGTGCCAGCGCTTATGTGATCGCTGTTCAGCTCAAGAGCGCAGCTACTTTAGGTTGGTGTGTCGACTCTGTCGGTGCTTCTCAGCAGATCACTTGGGCCAATTTTGCTTCAGGTGACACTACTTGTGCACAAGCAGCCATCTAGTCTTAGTTGATTAGTGTAGATCTACAAACCCCCGCTTCTCGTGGGGGTTTTGGTTTTTATAGCGACTTTCAAATTCGGATGTTATGATTTAATAAATGCCATATTTTTACTTGCTAGTAATTTTTCTTTTTGGTGCTGCTGTTGGTAGTTTTATAGCGGTGATCGCTGCTCGGTATAACACTGGACTTTCTTTTTGGCGAGGCCGATCTTTTTGTTTCTCTTGCAGTACTGAGCTCAAGAGGGGAGATTTGGTACCCATCTTTTCTTTTCTGTGTCTCTCGGGTCGCTGTCGGTATTGTGAGAGTCGGATTCCGCGGGAGACTCTGGTGACGGAGCTTTTGATGGGAGTATTGTCGGTTTTGGCTTTTTTGAAATCAGGGCTTGTTAATAGCTTAGAGCTTAGAGCTTGGAGCTTGGAGGGAGGACTAATTTACTTGTTACTTGTTATGGTTTTTGCTGTTATCTTGCTTATTTCTATCTACGATCTCCACCACTTCATTATTCCTGACGCCTTTTTACTGGTCTTTCTTTTCCTGTCCTTTTTGTACAATTCCTATTCCACGGTTCTCAATTTATCTTCTCTAATCTCTAAGCTCTTGACTCTTAGCTCCTCTGGTTTTTTCCTTACTTTACCCTTCCTGCTCATCTTCCTTATCTCTCGAGGTCGTTGGCTCGGGTTTGGCGATGTGAAGTATATAGCTGTCATTGGTTTTTTCCTTGGGTTTATTCAAGGTATTTCAGCAGTGATTTTGGCATTTTGGATTGGTGCAGCTTTTTCTCTCATTGCTCTCTTGCTTAAGAAAATGAAATCACACTTTAGTTTGCCAACCTTTTTGAATAATCTTACAATTAAATCTGAGATACCTTTCGGCCCTTTTCTTTCTGTTGGTATTCTGGTTAGCTTTTTTCTCAATCTTGACCTGTTTCAAATCAACTTTTTGTTAAATGTTTTTTAGAACTTCAAAAATAAATAAAAATGCTGGCTTGCCCCGCGGAACGAAATGGAGTGGGGGGTTCACCCAGTCACTAGAAAATGGCTTTGTTCCGACTAAGGTCGGAACGGTAAGACCGAAGCCATTTTTCAGTGCTGGGTTTACCCTGATCGAGATGATGACGGTGATCGTCATCGCTACTATCGTCATCACCGCTCTGGTGGTTCAACAGAATAAATGGAACGATCAGTTGACAGTGAGCACCCAGGCCTACGAGCTCGCTCTCATGATCCGCCAAGCCCAGATCTATAGCTTGGGAGTGAGAGAGGACACGGGTGGTAGTGGTGATAGGTTTGATATCGGGTACGGTGTTCATTTGTATGAAGATTATAATGATCGATATGTTTTTTTTGCTGACCGAGATGGGGACTTTAGATACGACGGATCAGCAAGTAGCTGCTCAGGTGAATGCTTAGAAATGGTTACCCTGAAGAGAGGGGTTACTATCGAAGATGTTTGTGGAGATGATAAATGCTTTTATTCCAATGGTGGTCCATTGCAAAAAGTGAATGTTTCTTTTCTAAGACCAAGTACAGCGGCAAGAGTAAACCTTTTAAACAATGGAGGCAATGAGGTGGATGATCCGCCAGTTGTTATAAAACTTAAATCCCCGGGGGATAGAAGATCGTCGATTAAGGTCGAAGAAAATGGCCAAGTATTTGTAGATGATCTATGAAAATTTTTAAGACAAAAAAAGGTTTTACATTGGTGGAGATGCTGATTGCAGTCGGACTTTTTACTTTGATCGCCTCAATCTCTTTGGGTGCTATCCTGAGTATCTTTGATGCCAATCGTCGTAGTCGATCTTCTAAAACGGTGGTTGATAATCTCAATTTGAGTATCGAGAGTATGGTAAGGACGATTCGTTTTGGTAATAGCTACCATGGTTTTGGTAATGGTTGTGATGATGATGATTTGGAAGATCCCCAAAATTGCTCAGTCGGTGGGTATGGGGTGGCAACTCAGTTTGAGGGGGACACGGTGGTTTATCGTTTTTGTAGTACCACTCACGATATTAGGTGGTCTGATGATGAAGAAAGTGATTGTAATGATATGATACCAATCACCTCTTCTGATACAGTGGTTGAGGATGCTAAGTTTTATGTATTCAATACTAGTACTTCGGACATGGAACAGCCATATGTGATCGCTGTTATTAAGGGTTATGTAGGTAACAAGCCCACAGTTCAATCGAAGTTTTCTATTCAGACAGTGATGTCGCAACGTATCATCGATTACAATGGTTAAAAGTTATAAGTCACAAGTGAAAAGTCATAAGTTTAATGGAGGATTTACCATCCTTGAGTCTATTGTGGCGATTTTGATATTGTCTCTTTCGATTGCCGGTGTATTCTCAGCAGTGCGTCAAGGTTTATCGCAAACCACGATCGCCAAAGACGAAGTCCGAGCTTTTTATCTCGCCCAGGAGGCGGTAGAGATTATCCGCAACCAGCGAGATGCCAACCGACTCGAATCGATCGCGACCAACAATGTTGTGCCTTGGCTTAAAAACATATCCAATGTTCCCTCAGATCCTTGTTATTTTGGTAAAGTTTGTCGGGTAGACGTCACCGAAACTGGCAGCACCTTTTTCCATCCTTGTGGTTATGGTTGGGATTCTTGTGAGGAAATACGTCAGGACACTTCAACTAACATTTACGCTTATAGTGGCAATCTAACTGGTTTGAAAAGGGAGATACAGATAGAGCAAGTCAATGCTGATGAGATCATGGTCACTGTCAGAGTATCTTGGAAGAAAGGTTTGTTGAATTACGAATTTAAAGCTAAGACCCATTTACTTAATTGGATATAAAATGAACAAGTTACAAGTTACAAGTTACAAGTTACGGTTTAACAAAGGAGTCACACTCTTTATCGCGATTGTAATCATGGGTATTTTGCTATTTATTAGCTTTGCGGTGGTCAATATTGCCATCAAGAGTACCATCTTCGCTTCTTCTGGCCGAGATTCGCAGCTCGCTTTTTATGCTGCTGATGCTGGTCTCGAATGTGCGATTTATTGGGATACCAAAGTCGAACCAAGCAAGTTTGCCTCGGCCGCCTCTACTTTCAGTTGTGGTGGTTATACAATTCAAGATACTCAAGCAATTGCTGGCACCTCTACACTCACAAGTATTGGGGCTGGTGCACCTGTTTATTCGCCGGTCGTTTTGAGAAATGCTGGTGGATCTGCTTGGGGCCCTGATTCACAAGGAATCAGTTGGTTGGCTGATGGTGGTTATACTGGTGGTTCTTCTTATTCTGTTTCTAATAATATTGATAACACGACCGATGATGTTCTCTATCGGAGTGAAAGGTGGAGTAGTGGTACACTCACATATAATTTTTCAGTAGCCAATGGTCCCGCAACGGTTATCCTAAAATTTGCTGAGATTTATTTTGGTCCCGGTAGACCAGGTGGTGGCGGGGCAGGTTCGCGAGTTTTTGATATAGAGATAAATGATGCATTGGTGGAAAATGATTTTGACCCGTTTGTTGCCGCGGGTGGTGCTCTGAAGGCAATCGATAAACAATATGCAGTCACTGTTACGGGAGGAAATGTGAAAATTGAGTTTATTCCAGTGGTCTCTAATCCCAAAGTTAGTGCCATCAGGATTGATGTTCCGAGCGGAGGATCGTCCAGTTACACCAGTACTTTTGGTTTTAAACTGGACCAAGGGGTAAATGATAATAATGCTTGTGCCATAATCACTGTCTCTAAGAGCCTACTCGGTACCACTTATATAAAATCACGTGGTTATAACACCTGTGAAAATACAGGTCGGCGTATTGAAAGAGGGGTGGAGGTAACTTACTAGTTTTTTGTGGTAGTATTTCAACCATGGAGGTTTCGGTTGAAATCAAGCAAAGAATACAAAAATTGCGTCAGGCGATAGACAAATATCGTTACGAATACCACGTACTTGATCAAAGCTCTATCTCGCCAGAGGCACTTGACTCACTCAAAAAAGAACTCCTTGAGTTTGAGGAGCAGTATCCGGAGCTCATTACTCCCGACTCACCGACTCAGCGAGTCGCCGGAGAGCCTCTCGATAAATTCAAAAAGATCAACCACAAGGTCGAGCAATGGTCTTTCAACGACGCTTTTACCGAAGAAGACATGCTCAGATTTGATGAGCGAGTGAAGAAGTTCATCAAACAATCGCTGCCTCAAGAAAAATTGGAAGATGTGGGATATACTTGCGAACTCAAAATCGATGGTTTGAAAGTGGTTTTGGAATATGAAGACGGTTATTTAAAAACAGCGGCTACCAGGGGAGATGGCAAAGTAGGGGAGGACGTGACTGTCAATGTGCGAACGATCGAATCAGTACCTCTCAAATTAAATGAGAAAATAAATATTATTGTAGAGGGCGAGTGTTTTTTGCCCAAATCCCAATTTGAGCGACTCAACAAAATTCAGCGAGAAAAGGGAGAAGAGATATACGCCAACCCACGCAACTTTGCCGCTGGAACACTGCGCCAGCTTGATCCTAAGATCGTAGCAGAGAGAGCCCTCGATACATTCGTCTATGATGTGGCTCTAATCCCCCCAGCCCTCCTTTACCCTAAAGGAGGAAGGAGCCAACAAAATATGCCTGATTTACCCCAAACACAGGAAGAGGAGTTGAAATTTTTACAGAAGTTGGGGTTTAAGGTAAACAAGCATTTCAGACTTTGTAGAAATATTGAGGAAGTGATCAGTTTTTGGAAAGAATGGTCTCACCAAAAAGATGAGCAAGATTACCTGATCGATGGAGTCGTGGTAAAGGTCAACGAAAGGAGGTACCAAGAAGTGCTAGGTTTTACCGGCAAAGCACCTCGTTTCGGTATCGCTTTCAAGTTCCCAGCTGAACAGGTGACAACTGTAGTTGAAGATATTGTTTTACAGGTTGGTCGGACAGGTGTTTTGACGCCGGTCGCTCACCTAAAACCGGTTTCAGTCGCCGGCTCGACTGTTTCAAGAGCTACTTTGCACAACGAAGATGAAATTAATCGGCTAGATGTGAGGATTGGTGATACTGTTATTTTGCAAAAAGCTGGAGATGTAATACCCGACATTGTGAGAGTGCTTACCGAGATGCGTTCTGGTAGAGAAAAGAAGTTTGTCTGGCCAAAAAGGGTAGTGGATTGTGGTGGTGACGGGTCTATAGAAAGGATAGCCGGTCAGGCTGCTTGGCGTTGCAAAGATAAAAATTCTTTTGTTCAGAAAAAAAGGAAACTCTATCATTTTGTCAGCAAACAAGCTTTTGATATCGAACATTTGGGTCCAAAAGTCATAGATGCTCTACTCGAAGCGGAGCTTGTCTCTACTTACGACGATATCTTTACTCTGAAAAAAGGCGATTTGCTGGCGTTGCCGCGATTTGCGGAAAAGTCAGTCGAAAATTTGCTCGCTTCGATAGAAAAATCGCGCCAGGTGACCTTGGCTAGATTTATCGTCTCACTTTCGATCCCACAGGTTGGGGAAGAGACGGCGATTTTGCTTTCAAAAGAATTTGAAAGTATTGAAAGATTGGCCAGTCTCGCTGAGCCTAGGCGGGAAGAGGCAAAGATTGAAAGATTGGAACAAATAGAAGGTGTCGGACCAATCGTGGCAAGGTCTATAACAGATTGGTTTAAAGACAAAGAAAACCAGAAGCTCCTGAGCAGACTCTTAAAGCAGGTTAAAATCCAAAAATCTTTCTCTAGGCTTTTAGCTCCAAGCTCCAAGCTTTCGGGCAAGACTTTTGTGCTTACTGGTACTCTGTCTCACATGACCAGAGATGAGGCCAAAGAAAAAATCAGAGCGCTTGGAGGCAATGTGTCGAGCTCCGTCTCCAAAGAAACTGACTACGTAGTGGCTGGTGAAAACCCTGGTAGCAAATATGATGAAGCCCTAAAGTTGGAGGTGGTAGTGATCGATGAGGCTGAGTTTGAAAAAATGCTAAAAACGGGTTAAGATCAGACTTGTAAACTTCCAATCAAACATGATTTCTAAAGATGATATAAAACGTCTCGCAGACCTCTCTCGTATCGAGGTAGGTGATGGTGAGCTAGAAACTTTGAGCACCGAGATCGACGCCATTCTTGAATATGTCGGTCAAATCAAATCTATCACTGCTGAAGAAGTAAGCGGGGTAGACATCGGTCCGGTCAAAAATGTGTTGCGCGAAGATATCGATCCAAGCGAGTCAGGTACTTTTAAGGATGATCTAATAGCAGAGTTTCCAAATAAGAGCGGCGATTATTTGAAAGTGAAAAAAATACTTTAACACGATCCTAATACACGAATTTAATCGAATGACACGAATAGAAGATTTAACAATCAAAAAAGCGAGAGAGCTGCTCGATAAGAAAGATATTTCAGTCAATGAATTAGCGGAAGCCTGTCTCAAAAACATTGAAAGTCAAAATAAAGAACTGAATATTTTTTTAGGTACTTATGATAATGTTCGGCAGCAAATTGAAATTGCTCAACAGAAAATCAATGCCGGCGATGCGACTATCTTGACCGGTATCCCGCTTGCTATCAAAGACAATATTCTGATCAAAGGCCAGGTCGTCAGTGCTGCCTCTAAAATTTTGGAAAAATACAAAGCTACTTACACTGCTACAGCAGCTCAAAGGGTGATTGATCAAGGAGGAATTTTCATCGGACGAGCCAACATGGATGAATTTGCGATGGGTGGTTCAACGGAAAATTCGGCTTTTGGCCCAACTCGCAACCCGATTGATCCAGACCGAGTAGCGGGCGGTTCTTCGGGTGGTTCAGCGGCGGCTGTAGCCGCTTCAATGTCGCTTGGTGCTCTTGGTTCGGATACCGGGGGTTCGGTCCGAGAGCCGGCTAGTTTTTGCGGAGTGGTCGGACTCAAACCTACCTATGGCAGTGTTTCCAGGTACGGTCTTATGGCCATGGGTTCCTCACTCGATGTTATTGGGCCAATTGCCAAAACGGTAGCTGATACAGAAATGATCTGGAATGTAATCAAAGGAGTAGACAAGATGGACTCTACCAGCGTAGAAACTGAAAGACGGAAAGATTTAAAGATTGAAGAAATGAAAATCGGAGTCCCATATCACATCTTAGAACAAGAGGGTATAAGCAAAGAAGTCAAACAGAATTTTGATGAGAGCATAAAAAAGATGCAAGATTTAGGGTTTAAAATTCAGGATATCAGCTTACCCAACATCGATAAGTCGCTGGCCGTTTATTATATTGTGATGCCAGCAGAAGTTTCTTCTAATATGGCTCGCTATGACGGGATGAGGTACGGCCTATCTTTGGGAGGAGATTCGCCTGAAAGTGATTTGCTTGAAGTTTACAAAAAGAGTCGAGGAGAAGGTTTTGGTAGGGAGGTGCGCCGCAGGATTATTTTGGGTACCTACGTGCTTTCTTCTGGTTATTATGACGCTTATTATGGCAAAGCGATGCAGGCCAGAAAAATCATCAGCAAGGAATTTGACAACACCTTCGCTTCGGTGGATGCCATATTGACTCCCACCACTCCGTTTCCAGCTTGGAAAATTGGCGAGAAGAAGACTCCGCTTGAAAATTATTTAGCTGACATTTTCACTGTTACCGCCAACATTGTCGGCTGCCCAGCGATTTCGCTACCCTCGGGCGAGACCAAAGTAGATGGTAAGGATTTGCCGCTTGGCATACAATTAATGTCGAAGCATGGTAGGGAAGATGTTTTGTTTGAAATAGGAAAGAAATTTTTAGGTGAATAGAATAATGAACCATGGCCAAAGATGATAAAAAAGAAAAACCGCCAGGTTGGAATCTGGATCCGATCGAAGCATTAGTTGTCCTTCTTTTCTTTTTGGCACTGGTTGGTTCACTGATCCCTGCTATTTTAAATTATGTTACTTCTGGAGAGATATCTTTTTTTGGTTTCAAGCTTTCTTTTATCAGTCGGTTTTTTGTTAACAATGCTCAGTTTTTCAAATCGCTAGGATTTCTGCTTGGCGGGGCGGCTGCGGTCGGCACTTTTGTTTTTACCAAGTGGGGCGATACGGTATGGCGAGCAGAAAAAGCCAAAGTATACCCCGCTGACATGAAGGTGACCAACGGCAACGGGCTTGCTCTCAATCCTACCAAAAAGAAATGGGAGCAAATATTGGCACATGCTGAATCTGAGAGTCCGAGCGAGTGGCGGATGGCGATTATCGAGGCAGATATTATCCTCGATGATTTGCTTGAAGTGTTACATCTGCCGGGTGAGACGATGGGGGACAAGTTGAAAGCGGTAGAAAAAAGCGATTTCAATACGATTGATCTGGCTTGGGAAGCACACAAAGCGCGCAACATGATCGCTCATGAAGGCAGCAATTTTCTACTCAATCAACACGAAACACGCCGCATCATTTCGCTCTACGAAGTGGTCTTCAAAGAATTCCATTTGATCTAATAGATGGAGACCAAAAAACAAAAATCATTCTCCAAAATAGAGAATGATTTTTGTTTTTTATGTGTTTACACTGAGCTTGTCGAACGTGTTGCGGAGTTTGGATTTGCACCAAAATTTCAAGGTTATGAGCCTCGCGAGTTACTATTACTCTACCCCGCAGATAGATATAAGGACCGAACAATTGTATCACAGAGGTGTTTTTGACGCAAAAACTAAAAAGACAGAACTGGTGTCGGCGAGTGGAATCGAACCACTGACCTTGGGCTTATGAGTCCCACGCTCTAACCGACTGAGCTACGCCGACTTTACCTTAGATTATCCATATTTTTGCTAATGTTGCAAAATTTGATTATATAATCCTTGAAATAGAAATAAGGGTATAGATACCTAAGAAGTTGGCTATAAAAAACAAAAGAGGCAAGTACTTAGCCTTCACTTTTGAAATGCCGATGAAGAAAAGGCCAAGCTCGTCAGGCAAAGGGCTTGCGATTATAAGGATACCCGCAATGAACGCGAACCATTTGAGGAAGCCGAAATGGAAGAGAGAGATAAAGTGCCATTTGAAGCTAAATCTCTTGATCGATTCAAAATCTTGATTTAAATCTTTACGGACAAAAGAAGCAATGGTCATGTCGATTAGCATGGCACCTAAGGCCCCAAAACCGGCTACCAAAAGTGGGGAAGTTGTATCGCTGATCGCTACAAGCCCAATGGTGGCGGGGGCCATGGTAAAAACCGAAGTGAAGAAAGCGCCAGCGATGATAGAAGAAACAATGCTCCAGCTACTCCCGAGACCCAAAAGTAGCTGGATGGCGCCACTTTTGCCGAGGACTATGGCCACGATAATGCTGCCAGTGATGATAAATAAATCCCTGATTACATGCTTTAAACCATTCCTGTTTTCCATTCGTTCTATTTTAGCATCCTATCGGGTTCTTTAAAATTATATGATTTTATGTATAATAGTGGTAGTAATCTGTTTCTTAATAGGAAAAAGATTATATTTGAGGAATTTATAAAAATGCGGGTGTAGCTCAGCTGGTTAGAGCGTTCCCCTGTCACGGGAAAGGCCGTGGGTTCAAATCCCATCACTCGCGCAGACAATAGTTTTTCTAAAAACATCTTGTGAGGCAAGGTGTTTTTAGTTCTAACTGAGGAGTTGTAATTTTTATAATATTGTTATATAATCTAGAATAGGAGGTAGAAAGATGTTCTTAATCAGACATGTTGTTATGTGGGGTGGAATCATCCTCACAATGGGTAGTTTGGCCGCGCTGGTAGTTATTGCCATATCGATGGGTATCGGTGCATTTACCTACAAGGACATGTTAGTGGTCCGCAAAGATTACACAGGCCGTTTCGACTTCACACCAGTGCTCGCAGCGGTTCTTGTTTTTGCAACGGGTATCGCTGCGATCTACATCGGCCCGAAACTCTAAGGGTAGGAGGTCACCCATGTTTTGTCCGCACCGTGGGAAAACATTCTTCAAGAGCGTGTGGGACAGAGAAAATAGCCCACCCAAAATGCGATGCGTAGTGTGTAATGTTCCTCTTTTTTCCAGGGAAGGAATATCGGGCAATTGGGAGTATCTTCATCCGCCCAGCGAAGGTGAGGTGGGGAAGAAGCCCGAGAAACAGAAGCCCAAGGAGGAGCCGATGTTCGGCAAGGAGTACTGAATCCAAGCTACCCCGTCCCGCAGAGACTACTCGTCTCGGCGGGCGGTTTCTTTTTTATAAAAATTTCGGAAACCTAACATAATTATCGATAATCCCAGTTCTAACATCGTCCACCTGCCTCGACGGCAAGGCGGGCTAGCCTGCGCAGACGATAGTTTTTCTAAAAACATCTTGTGAGGCAAGGTGTTTTGGGTTCTAACTTTTGCATACTGATGGGATGTGGAAATGTGGTAATATTTTAGGTATGGAAGGATTCAAGGGTCAAGAAAATCAGGAAATTTTTGAGAGAAGACTGATACAGCTCAAGCAGCTTTGGGATATTTTGGCAGTAAAGGAATTTAACATTACCGGAAAAATTAGGAAAATGGATATGATGCCATTTGAAATGATTGAGGAAGATTTAAGAAAAAAAACACCAATTCCTCTAACCCAATCATTTGGTGGTAGTGGATTACGGGCTTCTTTTGATAGGAATGATGGAATTAAAATATGGTTTACAAATTCATTTGCTGAAAATGACGATTTTAAGCATATTAAGGAAGAAGTTAAATCTTTATGGGAGAAGATAAAGACTGAAAACTGATTATCCTAGTTTTAACATCGTCCATTTATCCTGAACGAAGTTGAAGGACTCCTCCTCCGCATCTCATTTTGTTCGAGCTCCGGCGGGACGCAGTAGCCCGCGCAAAGGAAAAAACAGAGCCGAAATGCCGGTTTTATACTGATTGGATGGTAGAACTGTGGTAACATTTTTTATATGAACTTTTTATCGACTAAAAAGGTATTGGTTGTGGTGGTCGTGTTTTTTCTGGCTTTTGGTTTTTGGCAGTTTAATAAAAAAGTACCTACAGAAGGCGATTGGCAGGAGCATTTGGCGGTACTGTCTACAGCAGAATTTGATGGGGATTTAGTTAAAGTTCGGAATGTTAGAAATTTTAGATATAAACCGACAGAGGCTGACATGCAACCTGATTATTATGATAAAACTTATAACCTTTCACAAATAAAAAGGGTTTGGTATATAACCGAGCCGTTCAATGAGAATCAATTGGCTGCGCACACTTTTGTTTCTTTTGAGTTTAGTAACGGCGACTTTTTAGCTATAAGCATCGAAGCTCGGAAGACCAAAGATCAGACCTATAGTCCTTGGAAGGGTTTATTGCGAACTTACCCTTTAATATATATAGCTGCGGACGAGCGAGATGTGGTGTTGCTTAGAGCAAATGTGCGCAAAGACAAGGTGTATGTGTATCCTGTCAAACTAGAAAAACCTGAAAATGCCAGATTGCTGTTGGTGGATATGTTAGAAAAAATGAACGAACTTGCGACCAATGATCCCGCTTGGTACAACACCATTTTTGCCAACTGTACCTCCGCCATAGCGGATCATGTAAACAATTTAAGCCCGAATAGGATTTCAAAGTTTTCTTGGCAATTATGGCTTACAGCTGCCGCCGATGAATTGGCTTTGAAGCACGGACTATTGGACACCTCAATGTCGATTGAGGAAGCTAGGGAAAATTTTTCGATAAATAAAATTTCTGAAGAAGTGGGGGATGTGCCAAATTATTCGGCTGAAATTAGAAAATTCAGCGATCTAGAATAGAGACACTAATCCTAAAATTCAGTATCCACAATTTCTCTATTGGCTCACTCTGGCTCTGCGTTATTGGCGTCAGTATTTTCTAGGAAATTTTGTTATAATTTACAATAGTAATTATCTATAAAAAATAAACTATGAAATTTGAAAAAATATTATGGTTGGCCTTGCGCCTCTCGATGGGATTTATATTTTTGTGGGCATTTATCGACAAGACTTTCGGTCTTGGCTTTGCCACTAAAAGCACGAATGCGTGGATCAGTGGTGGCTCACCGACGACTGGCTTCCTTATGAACGCGACCAAAGGTCCTTTTGGTGAAGTTTTCAAATCTTTGGCGGGGGCGGCACTGGTCGACTGGCTTTTTATGCTCGGGTTACTTTTTGTGGGTGCTTCTCTTTTGCTCAACAAGCGTGTATTTTGGGGTGGGATGGCGGGAATTCTGATGATGGTTTTAATGTATTTGGCGGCTCTTTGGCCGGCCAATAACCCAATCATTGATGATCATATAATATACAGCCTAGTTCTTGGTCTCTTAGCTATAAGAAGCCGGTACTCCTAACTTTTTACAATTTAGAAATTTCTTTGAGGTCGCCGTCTGGTAGGTAGAGGATGGCGAGGCCGATCAAAATACCGAAAACCGAGGTTATCGTGTGGCTACCACCAAAGAGCCAGTAGTCGAGACCATCGAGTACATACCAGACTCCACGCCACATCAGGACCAGCCCGAGTACTATGAGAACGTTGCGTGAAAAATACCTTATATTTAAAGTTTCTTTGTTTATCATGATCCCTATCATAAACAAAGAAACGTTTTTTGTCACCCAATTCTCTGGCGTTAAGCACTGGCTCACATGTTATAATTAAGTTTATGGAAAATTGTGTTTTTTGCAAAATAGTGACCGGATTGATACCAGCTCACAAGGTGTATGAGGATGAAAATTTTTTGGCTTTTCTCGATATTAATCCGCGCTCTCCAGGCCATTGCCAAGTGATTCCAAAAAATCATCATCGCTGGGTGTGGCAGGTGCCAAACGTAGGTGAATATTTCGAAGTGGCAAGGAAAGTGGCCCTGGCCCAAGGTCGCGCCTTTAATACTGATTGGGTTTTATCAAAGATCGTAGGGGATGAAGTGGAGCATGCGCATATCTGGGTTTACCCTAATGACCAAGTGAAAGGAGACAAAAATGACTTTGCTGACAATGCGACTAAGATTAAAGAAAATTTAGTATAAATTTTGTGACTGATGAGAATTTTCAAAACGACCATTATTTTTCTGTTGATGCTCGCATCGCTTGGCTACTTGGGTTACTCCGTCTACCTCTATTCTAAAAGTCCTTGCGATCAGGTGCTAGCTTATACTATCGGTCAATTCGACTCTCAATTTGGAGTGAGTCGAGAAACATTTTTGAATCGGCTCAAGGCCGCTGAGTCAGTGTGGGAAAAGGCATTGGGCAGGGAGCTTTTTGTTTATGATCAATCTGCTCAATTTAAAATAAATTTGATTTATGATGAAAGACAGCTTGCTACTGTGGAAAAACAGAAAACCGAATCCGGGCTTTCGGCGGTGGAGGCGACTCTGAAAAATTTGGATGCTGAATTTGCCAAGGCTAAAAGTGAATACGACTCTCGATCGGCAAATTATCAATCAGCAGTAGCTGTTTTTGAAGCAAGACAAACGAAGTACGAATCAGAAGTTGATTATTGGAATAAGCGAGGTGGTGCTCCCAAAGATGAATACAATGATTTGCGTCTGGAAGCCGATTATTTGAGGAGTGAGGCGACCAGACTCAACTCCGAAGCTGGTGCTCTCAATGTTTTGGCCAAGGAGCTCAACCAACTGCTCGACCGGCGCAATCAGGCGGCCGCCGAATACAACAAAGTTGCTAAACGTTATAATGAAAAGTATGGCCACGGTCTGGAGTTCAACCAAGCCGAATACAATGGTAAGGGTATCAATGTCTATCAGTTCAGCGACCAGAAAGATTTGGACATCGCTCTTTCTCATGAATTTGGTCATGCTTTAGGAATGGATCATGTCGAAAACTCCGCTTCGATCATGTATTATCTGACTGGCGGTAACGCAGAAGTTGATCTGACACCATCGGTGGAGGATATTCGAGAGTTGAATAGAGTGTGTAAATAAATGACGCTAATAAAAAGAGAAAAAATAATAGAAATAGTTTGGTTTGTGGTGGTACTCACCATTTTTATTTTTTCTATCAAAATGTTGCGAAGTGGGGAACTGCAAGCCCAAGTTGCTTCGTTTGGTATTTGGGCACCAATTTTAGTGATCTTGTTAAAAATGACTACTCTGGTTGTCGCTCCTCTTGGAGGCACTCCTCTCTATGTTCTCTCAGGGGCTTTGTTTGGTGGAGTCAAAGGTTTTTTACTCTGTTTTTTGGGAGATGTGCTAGGATCGGCTGTCTGCTTCTTTTTGAGCCGTCGCTATGGCGCTCGGGTACTTCAGCTCTTTGCTGGAGAACAAAATGTAGCGAAGATATTGCGAGCGGTAGATTTGGTGAGTAGTACCAAATCGTTTATAAAGGCGAGGATCGGTTTTATGAGTATGCCGGAGCTCCTAGCTTATGCCTCTGGCCTGAGCCGCATCAACTTTTGGACTTTCAGCTTGATCAACGCTGCTTTTTATATACCAATTGACTTTTTGTTGGTTTACCTCGGTTCCCAGATAGCCTCACTTTCAGCCAAATATTTTTTTCTTATTCCCGCCATCACCTCAGTCTTTGCTTTCTTAGGCTTCATTTTGTTGTATAAAGACTACGAAAAGAGGGAGGGGATGTAAGGGACTGAGAGGTTAGAGCTAAAAGCTTAGAGTTGGAAAAAAATAGAATTTCCTGTATATTTTCTCTAAGCTTTTAGCTTTTAGCTCTAAGCTTGTATGCCGTTGTAGCTCAGTTGGTAGAGCACCCCCATGGTGGATTAACCCCAAGTTAAACTGCCCACTTAAAAAGTAATTTTTAAGCGAATCCCGAATTACGGTTAATATCCCGCGTTCATCGAGGGACAAGACCGTGGCCCGAGCATATGTCGAGGGCCCGAACGACTGACAAGGGTTCCCATGAGATTCAAAAATCATCTCACGGGAAAAGATACAGTCTAATCCTTTTATAAATCGCAAGAGGAAGTAAAGGTAGCAATGAAGGGGGAGGTCATCGGTTCAATCCCGATCAACGGCTCCAAAATATTTATATTTCTCAATACTTCATGTATATTTAGCGTAGGAGAGTTTTTATGAACGATTCCAGAGTGTGCGCAATCTGTCGTAAGGAAATTTATGGCAGCACAGGGTTTTGTCGGGCAAAATACCACCTGTTATATCTAGCAAATAAAATTGCACAGGTTAAAGTTTTGTGCGGAAAGTGTGGAGAGGAAGCGCTTCGGCGCTATTTCAAAATCCCGAGAGGTGTTCTTTTTTAGGGCGCTTGAGGAGCGCCATTTTGCCACCTTAGCTCAGTTGGTAGAGCACGCCTTTCGTAAAGGCGGGGTCCGCAGTTCGATCCTGCGAGGTGGCTCATTAATTGAAAATTAATGACAGGATCGAAAGCCGGAGCGGGGTACCCAGATAGCAATCTGGGTCGCGAGGCGGGGTCGCGGAAATTTTGAGCGACGGCGAAAAATTATCCGTGACCGATCCTGCGAGGTGGCTCCATTTTAAAAACTGAGATTTT
This sequence comes from uncultured Candidatus Saccharibacteria bacterium, assembly GCA_964630525.1. Taxonomy (GTDB): domain Bacteria; phylum Patescibacteriota; class Minisyncoccia; order Phycocordibacterales; family WO2-35-19; genus CAZVUY01. The sequence continues at coordinate 21,685 of CAZVUY010000001.1, read as the reverse complement.
GATATACTATGCAGAGCATGATAAAAAAAGTAATTATTCCGGTTGCGGGTTTGGGTACTAGGTTTTTGCCAGCGACCAAGGCTCAACCAAAAGAAATGCTCCCAATCATCGATAAACCAGTGATCCAGTTTGTGGTTGAAGAGGCAGTGAGCGGGGGAGCGGAGGATGTAATTTTTATTACTGGTAGGAACAAGAGAGTGATAGAAGACCATTTCGATTCCTCGCCTGAGCTAGAGACTATGCTCGTCGAAAGCGGAAAGGGAAAAATACTTGAGGAGTTGAGGAAGATATCAAAGCTAGCCAGGTTTTCGTATGTGAGACAAAACGGCATTAAAGGTGATGGTGGCGCTATACTTTGCGCAAAGCATTTAGTTGAAAACGAAAAAGCGGTAGCAGTGCTTTTTGGCGATGATGTGATTGAAGCGCCTGTTTCTTGTGTCAAGCAAATGCAAGAAGTTCATGAAAAAACAAATTCAGTGGTTGTGGCGCTTGATGAAGTTCCTCGGTCTGAAGTTTTTAGGTATGGGGTTGTTAAGGCCAAAGAAGTGGGGAACGGTCTTTATGAAATAGAGGATATAGTTGAAAAGCCCAAGCCGGAAGAAGCTCCGTCAGGAATGACTCTTTGTGGCAAATACATCATTACCCCAGAAGTTTTTGTTGAACTTGAAAGATTAGCTGAAAGGTCTAACGGGAAAGAAGTACATCTTTCAGAAGCTATAAAAAATGTTATTGGCAAAAGAAAAGTTTATGGTTTCAAATTTAATGGCAAAAGATATGACTGTGGTAGCAAACTCGGGTTTTTGAAAGCAACGGTTGACTTTGCTCTAAAGCATGGAGAGGTCAAAGACCAATTTAAAGAATATTTAAAAGAGTTGGTCAAAAAAATCTAATGGAAAACAATTCTCCGGTAGCCCAAAAGATTGCTGAGTTGGAGGCAGAGATGATGCGGCCTGATTTTTGGAGTGACAAAGAAAAAGCCCAATCAACCATTCGCGAACTGGGGCGGCTCAAAGATGAGTTGGAAGGTTTGGGCAAATATGATCGTGGGGGGGCGGTGATGACCGTTTTTTCTGGAGCTGGCGGCGATGATGCTGAAGACTTTTCGGCGATGCTCCTTAACATGTATTTTAAGTTTTTCGAGCATCTTGGCTTTCAATGTTTCACACTCCATCAAAATCAAAATGACCACGGCGGATATAGGAATGTGACAGTGGAGGTGGTGGGCAAAAATGCTTACGGAACTCTCAAGAATGAATCAGGTGTGCATCGACTGGTGCGGGTCTCGCCATTTAACGCCAATGCCAAACGGCATACCAGCTTTTCGATGGTAGAAGTGATCCCGAAGTTTGAAAAACAGAACGAAGCGGATATCGAGCTCGATGAAAAGGATTTAAAATTTGAATTTTCGCGTTCCTCCGGGCCCGGTGGGCAAAATGTAAATAAAAGGGAGACAGCGGTAAGAATCGTTCATGTGCCGACCAATCTTTCGGCTCAGTCGGATAGCGAGCGAACTCAAGAGGCCAACAAAGAAAAGGCGCTCTCTATTTTGCGGGGCAAAATTTTTAAGGCGCTCGAAGAAGAAAGAGTGTCCAAAGAAAAGGGGATGTATATAAGCAAAACGACCGAAGTGGCTTGGGGCAACCAGATCCGTTCTTATGTGCTCCATCCCTACAAAATGGTTAAAGATCATCGGACAGGTGTAGAGACGAGTGACGTGGAGGGGGTGCTCGAAGAGGGTGAAATCGAAAAATTCATTGAAGCGGAGAGGGGTTTGTAAATCTGTTATTGCAATCTTGGAAAAACTGCTATAATACGAATATGTCGATTGTCTTTGATAATGTCTCGAAAAAATACAATAGCGACTATGTGGCACTAGACCAAGTCTCTTTTGTTATCAACCCTAACGAATTTGTCTCTATCGTCGGTCCTTCTGGAGCGGGGAAGACTACTCTTATAAAAATGTTGCTTGCCGAGGATCGGCCGACGGCTGGTAAGGTGCTTTTGCATAACACCGATATTCACTCTCTTTCTGGTGAAGATATCAATTTTGTCCGACGCAAGATCGGGGCAGTCTTCCAAGACTTTAGATTGTTGCCGCAAAAAAATGTTTATGAAAATATCGCGTTTGCTATGGAGGCGGCTGGCCGGCCAGATCAGGAGATAGAGTCTGACGTGCCTCATGTGCTCGAGCTTGTCGATCTTGGTTCCAAAATTTGGAATTTCCCGCACGAATTGTCGGGTGGAGAGAAACAGCGAGTAGCGATCGCTCGAGCGATCGTCAACCAGCCCGACATCATCATTGCTGACGAGCCGACCGGCAATCTTGATCCGTCCAATACTTATGACATCGTTCAGATCTTCAAGAAGATCAATGATCTGGGGACCACTGTCATCCTAACCACCCATAACAAAGGGGTGATCGATTCGATCGGGCGGCGAGTGGTGACCATGCAAGATGGGCGGGTGATCAGGGATGATCCGAGCGGCAAGTATATTTTATAAACCAATGGATCCCGTAGTAGAAAATGGCATCGAAAAGCTTTTTCAGTAGAATTAAGTGATATAATAGATAATGTAATAAATAATAAAATTAAGAAATAAAATGGAGGCTTTTCAAAAAAGCAATGCCATTTTTCACTAACGGGATGGAGAAAACAGATTTTAAAACAAAATTAAAAAGAGTGATCAAAGCAGGCTTTTTCAATTTTTGGCGGAGTGGCTATGTGTCACTAGCTTCGATTTTGGTGATGATGGTCACTCTCTCGGCGATCAGCTCGGTGATTTTCGTCGGAGCGATCCTCAACACCACCATGCAAGAGTTGCGCAACAAAGTAGATATAAACGTCTATTTCGTCACCACTGCCCCGGAGGCCGATATTCTCTCCCTCAAAACCACCATCGAAGCACTGCCGGAAGTGGAGCGAGTGGAATATCTAAGTAGGGAACAAGCTCTCGAGAATTTCCGAACTAAGCACGAAAATGACCAGATCACTCTCCAAGCCCTCGAAGAGCTCGGTGAAAACCCGCTTGGAGCAGCCTTGAATATCAAAGCCAAAGAGCCATCACAGTATGAAGGTATCGCCAATTTTCTGAACCAAGAAAATATTTTATCGGGTGAAGGAGAGAAGATCATTGATAAGATCAATTATTTTGAAAACAAGGTGACGATCGACCGACTTTCCCGCTTGATCGATTCGATCGAGAAGATGGGCACTATCCTTTCTCTGGTATTGGTGGTTGTCTCGATCGTCATCACCTTCAACACTATTCGTCTTGCTATTTATATCTCGCGAGAGGAAATCTCGGTGATGCAACTGGTCGGCGCTTCGAAAAATTATGTTCGCGGCCCGTTTGTGGTGACTGGAGTTTTCGTCGGCCTCATCTCTGCTGTCCTCACACTCCTCATTTTCCTACCCGCCACCTACTTTTTGGGCAGCACGACCGAGAATTTCTTTATCGGCCTCAATCTCTTCGAATATTTCTTGCGCAATATCTTCCAGATCTCCTTCTTGATCGTGGGTTCCGGCATTGGTATAGGGGCTCTCTCGAGCTATCTCGCCGTCCGCAAGTATTTGAAGTTATAAACAGTTGACGAAAATTGGTTTTTAAGCGAACCTTTCTATGTCGTGCTGTTAGGAGGTTGTGATGATTAAGAAGCTTAAAAAAGAAAAGCCCCACAAATATATTTTTGTTATCGGGGGCGTGATGTCGGGTGTCGGCAAGGGGATCGCTTCCTCTTCCATCGGCAAAATTCTCCAGTCCAAAGGTTTTAAGGTTAACCCGGTCAAGGTTGATCCTTATTTGAATGTCGATGCTGGCAATATGAACCCGACTGAACACGGGGAAGTGTTTGTGCTCGACTCTGGTTTGGAGACTGATCAAGACATGGGTAATTATGAAAGATTTTTGGAGATGGATCTCACCAGCGAAGACTACATGACCTCGGGCATGGTTTATAAATATGTTTTGGATAAAGAAAGAGCCCTTGGTTATCGGGGCAAATGTATTGAAGCAATCCCGCACATCACTGACGAGATCATTCGCCGTTGGAAAAAGTCGGTCGAAAATCATCAGTCGGATATTTCTTTAATCGAGATCGGAGGCACGATCGGGGACTATCAAAATATTCTTTTCATTGAAGCGGCGCGTATTTTGAAAATCAAATATCCGCGAGACGTCATGTTCATCATGGTCTCCTACCTGCCGGTCCCTGGCTCACTCGGGGAGATGAAAACTCGGCCGACCCAAAATGCAGTGCGCCAACTCAATTCATATGGAGTCCAGCCGGATATTATTATCGCCAGAGGTTCTCATCCACTTGACCACAAAAGAAAAGAGAAAATTGCTTTTGCCTGTGCTTTGCCGGTTGACAATATTATCTCGGCGCCGGATATCGAGAGTGTGTATGACGTGCCGCTTAATTTTGAAAAAGATAAAATCAGTTCGGTTATTTTGAAAACGCTCCATATGAGGACCAAGGCACCAAACGGTGAACTCTATGAGTGGAAAAAATTTGTCCAAAAACGGGCCAAAGCCAAAAAGGAATTGAAGATTGCAGTGGTTGGAAAATATTTTGATACTGGAGACTTTGTTCTTTCTGACGCTTACGTTTCGGTGATTGAAGCGGTCAAATTTTCTTCCTATTGGCAAGATACCAAGACCAAGCTCACCTGGATCAATTCGAAAGAGTATGAAGTGAGTCCAAAAAAGGTTTCCGAGCTTAAAGATTTTGATGGGGTGATAGTGCCAGGAGGGTTTGGGGAGTCTGGTGTCGAAGGGGTTATTATGGCGATCAGGTATGCAAGAGAGCACAAGATTCCTTACCTGGGTCTTTGTTACGGGATGCAACTGGCGGTCATCGAATTTTGCCGCCATGTTATCGGTCTCAAAGATGCCCAAACTGCTGAGATTGATCCAAACGCAAAACATTTGATTATCGACATTATGCCGGAGCAAAAGAAAAATCTGGAAGACGGCAAGTATGGAGCTAGTATGCGACTCGGTGCTTATGATGCCGTTTTGAAAGAAGGGACGATCGCCTTTGAAGCTTACTTGTCCGCCGGAGCTTTAGCGAAGGAGGGCGAATCCAAAAATATTTCTGAACGTCACCGTCATCGCTATGAGGTTAACAGCGAATATGTTGAGCAGATCGAAAAAGCGGGCATGGTTTTCTCTGGCACTTCTCCCGACGGCAGGTTGATGGAAATCGCTGAATTGCCCCGAAACAAACATCCGTTTTTCCTCGGGTCTCAGTTTCACCCAGAGTTCAAGGCTCGACCACTTCATCCGCACCCTCTTTTCACCGAATTTATAAAAGCTTGTTTGAAAAATAAGAGATAAAAAATTTATATAGCAGTAAACCCTTTATTTTCTAGGTACTTGACAGGATTGGTAGATGTGCTATTTTGGTCATGTTGGTTGTTGCCGTACAACCTCTTCGCTCCGCCAGAGCCAGTTGTACGGATGGAACCTCGACCAACAAAATATGAGCGCCGTTGACCTCAACCTCGGCGCTCTTTCTTTTTATTTTTTTAAGGCTCTGTTATATTAAGCTTGCTTGGTAGGGTAATAAATACTCCTCAAGGCTTGATCCGTAGGTCCGAGGAAACACCAAGTCTGCCCAGCGCAGTATACGGATGGGCCCTCCCAGCGAGGGCCATTTTAATTGGCAAAAGTCTCTTAAAAAATGTAGTATTTAAAAGCAACCCGGTCTCGGCTAATGCCGGACCGAGGTAAATTGCCGGATCGTCTAATGGTAGGACAACGGACTCTGAATCCGTTTATCTTGGTTCGAATCCAGGTCCGGCAGCTCGGAGCGGTAGTGGAGAGCTGCCGGAAGCAAGCATGCTTGCGTCCTGGATGAGAACGGCGGAGTATAAAATTTTGAGCACAAAATTTTTCGAGCCGGTGCCCAGACCAAAATTTGTTGACTGAACAAATTTTGAGTCGAGGGAGAAATTCCATGTCCGGCAGTAAACTTATACGAACAAATCCGAACTTTTTTCAAACAGAATTTGTGACGAGCTTCGTATGCTCCACGCGCATGGTGACTCTGGATTTCATTTTACGCTCGAGACAAAGTGCTAACTCGGACAGAGGAATTCCGCTCTCTCGGCTCGCTCCGCTCGCCATCCCGCCCCCGCCGCTAAATTCCTCGTGCTTCTTTTTGGTGGGTGTGTTTTTCAGAAATGGTATGAAGCGGTGGGGGCGAGGGCAAAATTTTGTTTGAAAAACTAGCATTGACAGGAAATTTATGCTATAATTACACTAGTTATTTCAAAAACAAATACGAGAAATTAGATATCGGAGGTTCATTAAACATTTTAAATTTGTGAACCAATAGCATTGTCACCTTCGATCACGTTTTTAAAAAAATCTTATCAAAAACGGGACCGATGGGTCTCGTTTTTGTATTGAAAAATTTGGTCGAAATTATTACTAACAAAAATAGTTAATCTAATGTACATAAGGACGAAAGAAAACCAGACCAGACATGATATTGGAGTAGGATCTTGGGCGAGTCAACTTGTAACCGGTGGTTGGGCGTTAGTACGATCAGATCTTCCGGGAAACATAAAACCGCCAACGATTGGTAAATATATTCCTGATATATACGGCAAAAATGGTTATCAGGAAATAATCATAGAGATTGAAACCCAGGACTCCAAAGACTCTCCGCATACGAAAGATCAATTGCTGGTGTTTACTGCTTGGAAAAACCAGGCTCCAAACAACAGAATTTTTCTGATAAAAGTAGTGTAATGAAATTCGGTACTTATTGAATGAATACGCCAAGCGACAAAGTGCTAACCGAGGGCTCGAAAACAGCTAGGTAAGAGGCTGTTTTTGTTTGGGTAAAAGTGGTAAAGTGTAATTAAGTATGTCCAAAGATTTCTCAAAATTATCAAAAGAAGAATTGCTTAAACTTGTTGAAAAACAAGAGGCCGAATTAGACGCTAAAAAATACGGTCTTGTTTGGGATAGGGAAAAAGAACCCGAGCAGGTTGTTTTAGATTGCGAAAACAATTTGCCAATTTTAAAACGAATTGCCAAAAAAGAAATCCGAACAGATGACAGCGATGATAATATTTTTATTGAGGGCGACAATTACCATTCTTTAACTGTTTTGAATTATACCCACAAAGGCAAAATAGATTTTATTTATATTGATCCGCCATACAATACAGGCAAAAAAGACGAGTGGAAATATAACGACAAATTTATTGACGAAAACGACTCTTATAGGCACGCAAAATGGCTCAATATGATGGAAAAAAGATTGGAGCTTTCTAAACATCTTTTGAAAGAAGACGGCGTTATTTTTATCTCAATAGGCGAGCAGGAAGTTTCAAATCTCAATTTGTTATGCGGAAAAGTTTTTAGGCACGAGAATTTTTTAACAATAATCGCGAGAATTTCAAAAACCGCCAGCGATAAAGGAAGCCATTTTGCACCTTCTTGTGATTATGTTATTTGCTACGCAAAAAACAAAGCAAATATAGACACGAGTAATTTTTATGATGAGGTGGACGAAGATCTTTATACAAAAGAGGATGAAAATGGCAAATACAGAGACGATATTGCTTTATATCAATCTGCATTAGACCCGATGAGGGGATGTTCAAATCAGAGATATTTTATTTTATGTCCTGATAATTCTTTGGTTATACCACCAGGCAATATTTTCCCTACAGAAAAAAAAGAGGCGGCACATATAAAGCCAAAATCAAAAGAGGATAAAGTTTGGAGATGGACATTTGAAACATATTTAAAGAAAAAACATCTACTTGTTTTTAAAGAAACAAAAACCTCGCCATTACTAGATCAAAACGGTAAAAAAGCAAAATATAATATCTATACAAAAAGCTATCTTGAAGAAAGAAAAGATAAGGGTACGAAACCTAGAAACTTTTTAGTTGATAAAAAATTCTTAAATAGACGAGGATCTGATTATCTAAAAACTTTAGGGCTTGATTTTCCGTATTCAAAACCAAAAGAGCTTATTGACCATTTGATGAAAGTTGCTCATATCCCGCAAGACGCGATTATTTTAGATTTTTTTGCTGGTTCGGGAACTACTGGCGAGGCAGTTTTGGATTTAAATAATGAAGACAAGGGTAAAAGAAAATTTATACTTTGCACAAATAATGAGGGGCAGATTGCGGAAGAAGTTTGCTATCCTCGCATTGAAAAAATTATCAAAGGATTTATCAAACAAAATAATAGCAAAACAAAAATAGAGGGATTGGGCGGAAATTTACAATACTACAAGACGGATTTAATTCCCGTTGAGAGAATTGATAACATTAATGACAAGCAAAGGCACGAGTTGACGGAAAAAGCTGGGCAGATGATCGCTATAAAGGAAAATACTTTTGAGGAAATTGAGATTTGCGAATGGTATCAGATTTTTGAGAATAAGGACAAAACGAGAAAAACGGCAATTTATTTCAGAGAAAATACAGACAAGTTTGAAGATCTGGTAAATAAGGTTAAAAATACAAAAACGATTTTGTATGTTTTTTCTTATGGTCGAATAGATAAAAAAACTTTTAAGTATTTGGATAAGAATATTACAATTGAGGATATTCCAGAGCCAATCCTTGAAATTTACAAGGAAATCAACCAAACGCTTAAGGATAAATAATCTATGGAATTAAAAGATTTTCAAAAAATAGCGGTAGACCAATTGAGTAATTCTTTTTTGGAATTATGGAAAACCGGAAAATACAGAATCCCACTGGTTTTCAAAGCGCCAACGGGTGCTGGCAAAACTATTATGATGGCGGAATTTTTGCGTTGTCTTGATGATAATTATCAATTCCATGAGGACAAGGCTTATATCTGGGTTTCATTTGGTGGTGATGAATCATATAGCCAGTCAAAAAACAAACTATATCATTACTTCAACGAAGGCACGGATATGAATTTAAAAGACATTAACAATTTGAGCGATGGTAAACTTTACAAAAACAACATCTTCTTTATTAATTGGTCAAAAATAAAAGGGACAGACAAGGAATCAAAGAAGTTGAGAAAAAGCGGTGGCGTTGGTTATGGTGGCGATGCAGTTTTTGACGATTTTGTAAGAAAAACGAGAAATGAAAGAGATATTGTCTTAATAATTGACGAAGCCCACACCGAAACTGACACCCATCTTGCCAATGAAGTTGTTGATCTTATTGATCCGAGAATAATTTTGAAAATTACTGCCACGCCCAAAGATTTGCCGAACATAAGCGATGTCTCGCAGAAAAAGGCGGGATTTGTTGAAATACTTGAAAGTGATGTTATTGCAAGCGGATTGATTAAGGAAAAAATTATTATACAAACCGAAGAAGATATTAAAAAACTCGAAGATAAAAAATTATCCGAAGATGAAATAATGCTTGAACTCGCTTTTGATAAAAGGATTGAGTTAAAAAAGCATTATCAAAAATTAGGATTAGACACCAATCCGCTTGTTTTAATCCAATTGCCAAGCGATTTTAAAGAAAAGGAAGAAGTGCAGGCAAATTTAAAAGATTTAGTTTTGTCTTATTTGAAACAAAAAGGAGTGAAAGAAAAAGAAATTGCGATCTGGCTTTCCAATGAAAAGAAAAATCTTGAGCGTATAGAAGAAAATGACAACAAAGTTAATTTTATGATTTTCAAGGTAGCGCCTGCGACGGGCTGGGATTGTCCAAGAGCGGATATTCTTGTGATGTTTAGAGAAATTACCAGTCCCACTTTCCACACTCAAATTATTGGCAGAATTAAGAGAATGCCCGAAGCCCATCATTACAAACTTGAAGAATTAAACAAGGCTTATATTTATACAAATTATAATAAAAGTCATATCAGAGATATTGTGAAGCTTGAAACACCAAACAAACCTCCAATCTATTACACTAAACTTAAAAAGGGCGTTGATAGAATAACTTTAGAAACTACTTATCATCAAAGAACTGATTTTAATACTTTAACACCGCCCCCGCTCTGGCAAAAATTTTTCTTGCAAACTTTGGACGTGGAATTTGGCACAAAAATACAGTTTGTTACGGAAAACCTGAAAAAGATAAAAAAGTATTTTGATTTTTCATCTATAGATGTGAATAATCAGATTGTTGTTGATGCTGAAATTGAAAGCTTTGATAATTTTGTGCATGAAATTAAGGAAAAAGGTAAAAATTTGGATTATCATTTTTCGCAATTGGATGTCGAAAGACTTTATAATCTACTTTGTTTTGAGGAATTAAAAAAACAAGGCGACGACGAGGCAAAATATAACCCCTCAAGATCATGGGGGCAATTAAAATCTGCTCTTAATGTCTGGTTCAATACGAGATTTGGCCTTGATATGGTGAATTACTATCCGGTGATTGTTAATGAATTATTAAAAAACTCGAGCATTTTAAAAACTGCCATAAGCAAGGCATTGAAAGATTTTAGGCAAAAATATGAAATAGAAATAAAAGAAAAAGAAGAAAAAGATATTTTTGATTTGGAATTGCCAGCAAAAGAAGCGAGCTTCACTGAAGATTTTGAGAAAATTGAAAACATACAAAAAAATGCTTACGACGAATTTTATAATCGCAAAAAATATTTAGGGAAAGAAAATGAAGAAAGATTTATAGAATTTTTAGAATCACAAAAGCAAATTATTTGGTGGCATAAGCAAGATGATAGTGGAAGAGATGCTTTTGCTATTGAATATTTTGACACGAAAGAAAATATAAACAGACTCTTTTATCCCGATTTTATTATTAGAAGTAAGAACCGCGTCTATCTTTTAGATCCAAAAAATGATATTACAGCAAAGAGTCAGGAAACGGCGGACAAGAGCAGGGCACTTCAAGGTTGGATAAAGAAAAATCAATCAAAATACAATTTTGAGATAGTTGGTGGAATTGTGATTGAAAAATATCCGGATTGGAAAATAAATAGAAAGGAAAATTATGTTTATGAAAATGAGAGAGATTGGGAAATTTTTAAATTGAGCCTTTAGAGTACAAACTTTATAATGCCTTTAGGCATTATAAAGTTTGTACTGAATGATGTCAAGATTACAAGACAACAAATTTGTGTTGCGAGTAATAATTTAGAAATTGATACTAATGATTTTTTAGAAAACATAAAAATTTTACTACAATACATTATATCACAAAAACGAAAAACTAAAAAATAAATTTTTCATAAACAAAAATCAGGGGCAATGATTGAAAGAAAGCATTAGGTTTATAGTAGATGAATTGCTTAAAATTCCATTATCTTAATACAGAAAAGCCCGATCCTGTCGAACCGGGCCTTGGGCTCTTGAAAAATGAACTACTCTTCTATAGAAACCGGATCGATCGTTTTTAATTCCAAAAAATGTCTCTCCTTGAGTTTTGCAAAGCGATTGAACCATTACGGCACTGTTGACTTTTTATAAAATAGTTATAATCTAATAATGGAGGCTATATGTACGAAACAGAGATCAAAGTTGAAGTAAGCGACATGCAAAAGGCTGCATTGCTCGACCGGTTTCTTTTGGACGGATTCACCAACAAAGGCATTGTACCGCAGGCAGACTACTACACCAAAGCCGTACAATCACAATACGGCGATCCCAAGGCGTTCGACATCGAGCGCTACCGTTCGGAAGGCGGCAAGTTCTTCTACACCAAGAAAGCGTGGGAGAAAGAAGAAGGACAAGACCCTGTCCGAAAGGAGGACGAGCGTGAAGTAACGCAAGTAGAATTTGAAGCTGCAATTGCCGCTTATCCGGACGCGCTCAGGATCCTGAAGACTCGGTATTGGTTCGACGCCTCCTTCGAGGGTCGCGAGATCAGTCTCTCGATTGACAGTGTGCAATTCGATCATGATTCGCGCATACGACATTTCATGGAACCGGAAATTTTGGTTGCCGACAAAGCACAAGTTCCGGAAACCAAAGAATTTCTCCGCCGATTTGTCGCCGATTTGCTTGGGTACGAAGTCTCAATGATCAAGGAAGCGCCGGGCATGTTCGCGATGGCGTTCAAGAAGCTCTAGATCCTTCAGTAAGTTCACAAGACCCCATGGTTCGCCCAGGGGTCTTCGTTTTTATCTAAAATGGTTCCAACTTCGTACCAGACGGAGAGCCAACTCGTGTAGCGCTCGAGACACGTTAATTAACAAGAAAGCCGCTGTTCGCATTTCGCTACTAAGCGGCCTTGAGGATTTGCTACTCATTCTTTGGATTTTTCCCAGAGATCTTCCCAGTCTGGTTCCTCCTCAGTTTTCTCTGGTGGAACAACTTTGAGAGAAATTTCAGGGAATCCAGTCAGGAGTCCCTTTCTTAGTATCCTCTCACATTTCGGGTCTGGATGAAGGTTTTTCCAACGCCCGAGCGGGATTGAATATTCGTCGAGCGAATAAAGCGGTGTGCCGTCACAGTCACGGTCGTGGGCTACTACAAACAAACGACCGAGTGTTCGAGTAACAACACCTTCCGGCATTCGGTTAGTGTAAGAAAACTCAACCAAAGTACCAAGAGGTATTGTATGCTGTATTGCGAGATTACTCTCTCGGATTGTTTTGCCCGGGTTCTCTTGATCAGGTAGATCGTGGAAAAAGACTACGGTTTTTTGCATAAGATCTCCTTCGTATCTGACTAACATTATACACTATTTTAAATAAATTACAAGGCTATTGTACAATAATAGTTTGCGTTTTGGTTTGAATATGGTAAAATAGACCCGACTGAGTATTGGTGACCGATGACGTTTTGGGTACACCATGCTGGCAACTTTTCTCCACTCTAGTATCGTGACTCAATTTTGGAACGTCTTGGTCGGATCGGTTGTGATCTCAGCCGGTTTACCAGTGTAAAAACAAAAAAATGTCTAAAATCATATTGTTGATGGTTTTGTTTTTGGTTGCCATACAACCCGTTTCTGCTCAAAATAAAGGTGCTGGCGGTGGTGCGGGCGGCGGTGCTAGTCAACCAGCCGGCTCAACTTCAGGCGACCAAATCCGCGAGCAGGATCGGGATAGGGTGCAGGATCCGACTACCCATGACGGGGATGAGCCGGATCAGGATAGGACAAGACTTCAAGATCGGGACAGGATATTTATAGAGGCTGATATTGTGGCCACAAGCAGTGCCTCGTTGCAACAAATGGTTAGAGAGAGGGAAAGGGAAATGGAGGCGCTCGCTTCTACATCTGATCAGAATATCAGAAATACTGTTCGAAATGAAAATAGGGTGAGGTTGGCTGTCCAAGCTCTGGTAGCTTCGGAAGATTTGCTGGGTGGGATCGGTCAGCAAGTTTCTGTTATTGCTCGGCAAATAGGGTCCTCACAAGCATCTACTTCTGAAGCAGAAAAAAATATAAAAGAAAGAGGGTTTTTAAGCAGATTGTTTTTTGGTGGTGACAAAGATAGTGCGACCATTATCAATCGGGAGGTCGTGCGCAACGAAGAACGTATTAGAGAGTTGAATACGCTTTTGGCTGATCGGACTGATATTCCAGAACAAATCAGAACAATTCTCATGGAGCAGATACGTTTGATGGAAGAGGAACAAGAAAGATTAAGACAATTGTCAGAAGAACAGAATACTGCCTGGGGTATTTTTAGCTGGAGATTCTAATAATGGAGCTGTTTGATGAAAAGAATTTCTTGCGAAAACAACTCCATCTTACGAGGCCACCCAGAATGGAAGGGGTGGTGAAAAACGCTAAGATGCTTCCTAAAAGAAAAAGAAAGGCGAGTTAATGCTTGTGCGCGGGGTTTTTGTTTGGTGTAAAATTGCTTTATGAAAGAAAACGTAGCCGGTGCGTATCGAGCGAGGAGGGATGAGATGGTTCACAAAGTGCCAGAAGATTTACAAATGGCCTTTGCAATTGATAAAACAGCTTTAGAAAAATGGAAAAATATAACTCCGCTTGCTCGCAATGAATGGATCTGTTGGGTGATCTCGGTCAAAAGATTGGAAACCAGAAAGAATCATATAAAGAGGATGATGGCAGAACTTAAAGCGGGCAAACGTCGACCATGTTGCTGGGCCGGCTGCCCGCACCGCTGAACATTTTTCTTTAAAAAGAAAACCGCTCCTTGAAGGAGACGGTGTTTCGGGACTTTAAAACAGGATCATTCCGTGTAGTGTTTGGTCAAAGCTGACTCTACGCCTTGCCAGATCACCTCCCATTTCCAGAGGGAATCCGAAGAATCGTTGGCAAGACAGGGTCGGTGGACAACAATCCTGTGGGACCCGTTTCTCATGGAGATTATGCCAGGAACTTTTTGGATAGCTTCAAGCACAGATTCGTTAGCTGGGTACTTGAAGTCAATCACCATCAGGTTTTCGCAACCAATTATTGGTGCAATGTTTTCGTGGGCATAGGGCTGGTTTTTACCTGCCCCAAGCATGATCCTGGTGTTTTGTTGGATTGAAACTTCACACTCTTGTTGGTTCCCTAAGCTGGCTCTTCTGGTTTTGAAATCCTCGGTTTTTTTGATAGTCGATACTATCTTACGTGGTACATTGATATTCCACCAAGTTAGAAGAAGCGATGTTACCACTCCGAGACAGAAGAATAGTAAAATTTTGATAAACGGATGTTTGGAGAATAATCTATTGCTAGACCTTCTTTCCCTTCGTTCCCGTTCCATATTAACCCTTTCATTTTGTAATTGAGGGCCGTGACACTAGTTCACGACCCTCGAGATCTCTGGTGTGCCGCTATACCAAAGCGGCAACAATCTGGGCGGACAAAAGTCCACCTAAAAACGCGATCAGGTACTTCATGATCACCTCCGCTCTAAATAATACTACAACCATACTATTTTGTAAAGCAAAAAGGGGTCGGAGTTGTGCTATAATAAAGGCATGATTCGATCTTCTCGCAAGCCAGTACTTTTGTTTTTAGTAATCATCCTAGGCGCCATTGGTGTGTTTATGGTTCTGGAAAAACCGACAGTAGAGGCGCCGATGCCGGTGTTGGAGATGGGGCAATACAAGGATATGATCAAGATTAGTGCTCCGAAGGTGGGTGAAGAGGTGGCAAGCCCGATCGAGATCCGCGGCGAGGCGCGAGGCACCTGGTTTTTTGAAGCAAGCTTTCCGGTTTATGTGGTGGATTGGGATGGTAAGATTATTGGTCAAGGTATCGCGACCGCACAGAGTGAATGGATGACCGAAAACTACGTGCCTTTTATTGCCAGCATTGATTTCAAGGTGAGCGAAATTTCCGGCAATTATTCCAATCGAGGTGCGATCATTTTCAAAAAAGACAATCCCTCTGGTCTACCACAGTTTGACGATGCTTATGAAATGCCGGTCTTGCTTAAATGAAGCAAAAAACATAATATTTAAAAATCTCTAATATTAATTTTTTTCAAATGGAAACCAACACTAACACTGAAAGTAACAAACTGTTATCAACTCCAATCGCTATTATTTTCTCCGGCATCTTGATCGCTGGGGCGGTCTGGTACACTGGATCGGACCGAGTGAGCCCAGCTTCTCAACAGGCTCGAGCGGGGCAAGGAGCCGATCCGCTTGAACTCATGAGGCCGATTTCTGACGAAGACCATATCCGGGGGAGCAGGGATGCCAAAGTGACAATCGTTGAATACTCAGACACTGAGTGCCCATTTTGCAAACAACTCCACACTACTCTCAAACAAGTCATGAATGATTATGATGAAGGTGAGGTGGCTTGGGTGTACCGTCATTTTCCGCTTGACCAATTGCACCAGAAGGCTCGCAAGGAGTCAGTAGCGCTCGAGTGTGCGGCTGAACTCGGTGGTAACGATACTTTCTGGTCTTACACCGACCGACTATATGAAATAACACCGGCTAACGATGGTTTGGATCCGGCTGAGCTGCCCAAGATCGCTGCCTTTGTCGGACTCGACACTGCCAGATTCAACGAATGTCTGGAGAGCGGCAAGTATGACAAGAAAATCCAGGCTGATGTCCAGAATGGTTTTGATACAGCTGGTTCCTACGGTACCCCTTGGAGCATTGTGGTTGCCAAAAATGGTAACAAGTACCCACTGCCGGGCGCCCAGCCATATGAAGCGATAAAACAAATCATTGATGCGGCCCTGAAAGAACAATAGTCAAAAATTTAATTAACGACTGACTCGCTCAAGCACTATTTTGCGCCACTCTCATAAATATCAAAAACTTAAAACCCCTTTTGCTAAGCAGCAGGGGTTTTTAAGTACTTATAGCAAAGGTTTTTTGTCACGACTATGGCGCGGTCGTGACAGAGAAGGTGGTGGAAGTAGAGACATTGGCCGAAGAGTCGACCGATTCAAGCATCAAGTAGTAGAGAGTGCTTGTGGCTAGATTTTCAATTTTCAAGTTGTGGTTGGTGACTAGAGAGCCGCTGTGGATGAAGGTTGAAGAGGCGGTATTGATCGGTGTCGAAGTAGCGTAGTAAATCCTTGAAGTAGCCGCTTCGTTGGTCTGCCAAGTGACATTGATGGTGGAAGTGCCGACTTGGCTGCTGATCAGGCTGATAGTTGGGGCGACAGTGTCAACTGTAGTCGAACTGGTTTTGGTGGTGAATGAAGATTGGCTTGATCGACTTAGGTTGCCCGCCTTGTCTTTGGCCTCAACGATGAAGTAGTAAGTGGTACTTGAAGCCAATCCGCTCAAAGCGGCAAAATGACTTTTGCCTTCAAGACCCTTAACACCATTTACTGTTGGGGCGGTCGCCAAATTTACCGGCGAAGAGGTGCTGTAATAAACTTTGCCAGTCGTCTTTTCGTCGGTATTCCAGACGATGAGAGCCTTGTTGACACCGGTATAGCTAGCGATATTGCTGATCATTGGAGCAGTGGTGTCGGTAGAGGTGGCTCGGCTACCAAGTTTTTTGCCTATCCCAAAAGGGAAGGAGCAATTGTCTAGATCGACAGTGACGTTGCCATTTTTCTTAATCCAACCGAAAGCGACGAGGTGACCCCAAGCTCGCAGGCATTTGTTTTCGCTGCGGCTGCTAAGCTCGTTCATCTTGCGCTCAAATTTTTCCATTTCTTTATTCTGTTTTTCTATTTGCTTCTCTATTTTTTTCTCTATTTTGGCCTGTTCGCGCTCAAATTTATTCTTGTTTTTTGAATCAGCGGCTGCCACCAAAGGGGAAGCTACAGTCAAAAACAAAGAAGTCGCGATCAAAGTGTTTCTGATAATTTTCATAGTCTATTCTTTATTTATAATGGTAGCTTCGGTAAGCTACTTATCTTGAAGACGGCACAAATCAACCATTCTTTTATGGACAAAAGTCTGACAATATTGTATTTTTTAGAAACTAGTATTTAGTTGAAAGAAAGGCACCGATGACTCGTCTTAACCTATGGAATTGGATTCAAAGAAGGCATATTTTGAAAATTATTACCATCGGATGGCGGATAGATTGTTCCGCTTTGTCTTGTTGCGAGTCGGTGATCGGGAGGCAGCGCTCGATCTGACCGAAGAGACTTTTTTCAAATTTTGGCAGGCTTTACTGGCTGACAAACAAATACAATCAGAAAATGCCTTGCTCTTTACAATAGCTCGCAATAAAGTGATAGATTGGTACCGCAAAAAGAGGCCAGAATCGCTAGATTCGATGATAGAGGCGGCACTTGATGAGGACAGGGAACCAATCCAAGTAATAGATGAGACGGCTTGTGAAGAAATGCAAATCTCGGTAGAAGCAAGTGCTGTTATCCGTGATTTACAGAAACTACCTCCTCAATATAGAGAAATATTGCAGATGCGCTTTGTTGATGACCTGTCGATTGAAGAGATGGCCGAAATTTTGCAGATTTCAACAAACGCCGTTTCGCTGAGGGTGCATCACGGGATTCAAAAATTACGCAAGAAGCTTGGTATAGACTTAGAAAATGAAAATGACAAACCATAATTGGCAAAAAGGTATAAACGATCTAAAGGAGATCAATTTAAGAAAAGAGGAGAAAGCGCTTTTGTTGCAGCGAGTTTTGGTGCGGGAAACTTCGCCAAACCGTTTCCTTAGCCTGGCTTTTTTTGGTAGAAATATCATGAAAAATCATGTTCCAGTTTTTGCTACCGCCTTGCTTTTGGTGATGACTGGTTCGCTCACGGTCGCTTCTGAGACTTCTCTGCCTGGAGATGTACTCTACCCGGTGAAGATCAGCATCACTGAGCCAGCCAGGGACTTGATGAAGATTGATCAAATAGAAAAAATAGAATGGCAGGTGCAAAAGGCGACTCGGCGATTAGAGGAGGCGGAAGTGCTTTCCGAACAGGCGAAATTGGATGAAGAAAAAATAGTGAAAATTGAAAATCTTTTTGAAAAACACACTCAAGATTTCAAAAAAGCATCTGAGAAAAAAATAGAAAAAGAATATCAAACCAGTGTCAATGAGTATGTGCAAATAAAAATCGAACAACAAGGGGAAATCTCTCAACAGGAGGGGATCATCGATAGCCAAAGCAACCAACAGGAAAAGGAATTATCGAAAGAATCGGAAAAACAAGCAAAGGTTTTTGAAAAGGAACGTGAGAAATTAGAAAAAGAAAAAGAAAAAGCTCAAAAGGAGCTTGAGGAGACATTGGAAAAAATGGAAAAGGCTAAAGAAAAAGCACTAAAAAAGGCAGAAAAACGATCTAAAAATGAGTAATCTCTAAGGTTTTGAAACGACTCAAATCGGGAGACCGTTTCGTTCTTTGATATACACAGAAAAATATAGGTTTTCTGGTTTTTGGCGTGTTAAAATAATGATAAATCTGAAAAGCAGATATTTTTGTCTTATGAAAGAAAAAATCATTAAACCAATCGTTTCAGTAGTACTGATAATTGGTTTTTTGCTAAATAATTTTTTCATGATTTTGCCGGTAGAGACAGCTTTGGCGGCTACCGGTACGCCTAGTATTATGAGTTACCAGGGTCGCTTGGCTGATTCAAATGGTGATCTACTTGGAGGCTCTGGCACCACTTACTACTTCAAGTTCTCTATCTGGGATAATTCAACAGTTGGTTCTGGATCTAAGCTTTGGCCGTCGTCAGCACCTAGCTCTTTCTCAACCACTGTAAGGCAAGGTGTCTTCAATGTGAATATTGGAGATACGGCAGGTGGCTTCCCAGATACTCTCGATTATGATTTCAATACTTCAAGCGACGTTTATTTGCAAGTAGAAGTGTCTTCGGACAATTCATCCTTCCAGACTCTCTCGCCTCGTCAGCGGATTGGTGCCGCGCCTTTTGCTAGGTTGGCAGGGGCAGTGAGTGGTTCGACCACACCCTCTTCTTTTGGTACTACTACTCCATTTGGCACTTCAGTAGTTTCGATCGAAGCCACCTCGACCAATTCAACCGGCCTTTCAATCAGGGCGGTCGGCAGCCAGTCTGCCAACTTGTTCCAAATTCAAAATTCGACCGGTTCCAATTTGCTTTATATCGATTCGGTCGGCGCCCTGTTTGCTAACCAAGGGCTCAATGTTTCAGGATTGGCAGCGCTCGATCGAGCATCTTCCACCATTTTTTCTAGCCTAGACGGTCTTTATATTGGTCGTAGCGCTACCACGACCATAAGGGGTGAGAGCAATGCCACTTCCACTTTTGCTGGCGGGGTTTATGCTAATGGTTTGCAAATAAACGGTTTCGCTACGACCTCTATCCTTAGAGTTTCCTTAGGATTCTTCCAGGATGGACTCAGTGATTGTAGTGATGAGACACAAACGATTCTTTACAATGCAACAACTGGTAAATTTTCTTGCGGGTCTGATTCTGGAGCTGGTGGTGGTGGAATTAGTACGATCGAAGAGGATAATGCAAGTGTGGTTGGTTCTGCCTTGTCGATAGATTTTCTTGGCAGTGATTTTGATGTGACTGCCAATGGTACCGAAGGAGACATAGCTATCGATTATACGAATTCAGGTATTACCAGGCGTAACCAAAATGAGACTCTCTCTAGTCTCTGGAACTTCCAAGGCGGTGCTTCCACCACTCGCCAATCAGTATTTTATGACGCCTACTTTGGAGCGACCGCCACTTCCACATTTGATTCAACTGGTTTATTGACTTTGGCATCGGGTTTGATTTCTCAAGCATCTTCTACCTTCTCAAGTGATCTTCGATTGTCGTCTCTCGCTCAAGGCTTTAGCTACGTTGGTTCAACTGGCAAAGTGAATTCCATCGCTTCTTCTTCCATCCAACTCTCGTGGTTCAACAATGATGCCGGATTCTTGACTTCCGCTCTCCAGTCATACGATGCTTGGACTCACCCAGGCGCTGGCATCTCAGCTACCACATCAGCACTCTCATTCCCATACTCCTCCTCCACCGCATACTCATCCTTCGTCACCGCCTCCACCACCAACCTCATCATTAATGGTCAATCCTTCAACAATCTTCTCGGTACTGGTCTCTCAAACTCCGGCGGCGCTCTCACTCTCAACGCAACAGGGGATTGGACAGGGACTCTCGATGGCTTTGAAGGAGCTGATCTCT
>CAZVUY010000001.1:0-1153 GCA_964630525.1 uncultured Candidatus Saccharibacteria bacterium | reverse complement strand
TTCTTCCACTCTACTCTCCGACACCAACAGCTGGAGTGGTACCAACCGCTTCACTGGTACTGTAAACCTGGCTTCTGTTGCTTTCAACTCTATCATATCTACTGATGCCAGCGGTAACATAGTAGCTACCTCTACGCCGACATTTGGATATTTTAACGCTACCTCAACCAATGCCACCTCAACGATCGCTGGTGGTTTGGCAATTGAAACTTCCGGTTTGGTTTACGACTATTCAAGTGGTAATGTGGGTATTAACACCGCTGCCCCCACAGAGAAGCTACAGATCCTGTCCGGCAACATTCTCCTTTCCAATCAATATAGGTTGAGAGGTCTGACTACTGGTGGTACTAACGCCGGTATTATAGGTATAGATGGTTCTGATTACACAGAAATATTCTCTCCGTTGTCTGGGGTCAAGATTAAGAGCGCCAGCTCCGCTGATCTCATTACGGTATTAAATGGTGGCAATGTCGGTATTGGCACTTCTACTCCAGTTTATCGTCTCACCGTTGCTTCCTCTACTGCCTTCACTGATGGCGCCGGCATCGCTCAATGGGTGCAGAGAAACGCGGGTGGCAACTTGTACTTTGCGACGACGACGGTGGCGGGGACTTCAACCACCACCACTTCAGCTCTCGCTATTATCGGTAGTACTGGCCGAGTGGGTATAGGTACGGATTCTCCTCAAGCGGGATTGGATATTGTTACCAACGGAGGCAGTGTCAATCAAATCAGGTTAGGAGATAGGGGGGGTCGCAACCTTTACATGTCTGTAGACTCATCAGATTCATATATTGAAAACCCAACCGGATCTTTGATCTTTTTCTCGACCCCAGGTCAAAGCTCTTTGCAATTAGATAACAGCAACAATGTGATCGTTCCTCTCGCTAATGGTGGAGGTAAAGTTATCATAGGTACTTCTACTGCAAGTTATCTAACTACCATTGCCTCTTCCACAGCTCCTCAACTTTCTTTGGGGGCTGGTGCCAGTATAGCTCAATGGACATTCAGAAATGCCGGGGGCAACTTCTATCTCTCAACCACCACAGTTGACGGAACTTCAACTACCTCCATCTCCGCTCTCGAAATCTCCGGTACCGGCTTCGGCACCACCACCGTCCGTGGTTTGAACATTTCTGGTCAAGCAACAACA